>NZ_JBPXMT010000009.1:328889-394881 GCF_051842835.1 Microbacterium sp. A93 | reverse complement strand
CCCCCCGTCGTGTCCAGAGCCCCTCCCAGAGCGGCCCCTCGACCTCAGAAGACGCTGGACCACTCGCATGGTCAGAAGACGGCCCACTCGCATTCTCGAAAGCCGGCCCTACTGCACAACTGGCCGGATCGCCGGACTGATCCACAGTTCCCACATCGGTGGGTGCCGGACGGGCTCCGAGTCCTGAGGCTGGGGGAATGCCACGACGCCGCGCAACGCTTCCCCAGGGCCTTCCAACGTACTTCTCCGCGTCCCGCGCACGACAACGGGGACTCGTTCGCAAGCAGATCAATGGCCCCCTCGCGGTCATCGTCAGCCAGGGGATCCGGATGCGGAGGCTCGATGCCCCAGACCAGTGGCATCTGGCCTCGGTTCTCCAGGACATCCATCCAGACGGGGTGTTCAGTCACCTGAGCGCCGCCGACATGTGGGGCATGTGGTTGCCCTGGAAGGATTCCGGCCACAACCCCATTCACCTGTCCAAGACCCGCCAGTCCGGAGGAAGCCCCCGGCGTAAGGGGGTCCAGGGACACGTCCTGCCCGCGGCCGCCGTGATCAGAACCATCAACGGGCTCCGAGTGACGGCGCCCGCATGGACGTGGTTCGACCTGGCCGGCACGCATCTGTCCGACGAGAATCTGATCGCCGACGGCGACAGCCTTCTACAACGCCACGATGGTCCGAGCGGTCAGGGCCAACCAGGGATGCATCCGCTCTCGACGGTCGATGAGCTCCGCCGCACCGCAGAGCAACGGCCGGGCATCCGGGGCATCCAACGCGCCCGGGCCGCAGTGGACCGGCTTCGGCCCGGAGTCGACTCCCGCCCGGAAAGCGTCCTCCGGCAGCGGATGGTCCAGGACGGCTTTCCCGACCCGACCGTCAATCCGCAGATCCGACTGGCAGAAGGCACCATCATGCGCCCCGACCTCGCGTGGACCCACCTCAAGATCTGCATCCAGTACGAAGGCGATCACCACCGTACGGACAAGGATCAATTCCGTCGTGACACCGGCCGGGACCGGGCCATGCAGAGCGACGGGTGGATCGTTCTCCGGGTCACGGGCGAGGTGTTCACGGAAATCGGGTGGGCACAATTTGTGCAGGATCTGAAGCTCGCACTGGCGGGTCGCGCCTGATGTGGAGCGTCACCTGGTCGCCCGAAACACGTCACCCATCGAGTAGGGAGGGCTTGCAGAATTGACCGGTGAGGTTCTCGACAAGCCCTCCCTACTCGATCTGGGGTGCCCCCGGACCACGCAAGATGGGGCCGGATGGCGGCCCCACTCAACCGGGGCCGGCAGCCTCAGTTGCCGTCGAGGCCGCCGCCGGGGCCCTCATCCGGACCGCGCCGACGCGGCGTCTCCTCGCCGGACCCTGTGCCGGACTCCGCGTCGACCTCATCGGTCCCTTCGACCCCCTCGGCTTGGGCGGCCTTCTCCTTGCGCTCGGCGAACGCGGCCTCACCCGGGCCGGCGAACTCACGGTTGCGCTCCACCGCGCTGATGGAACCGGTGAACACGGAGGAGTCCTCGCTGGACTTCGTCAACGGGGTCGAGCCGGTGACCGCCGCAGTGGCGCCGGTGACCGCCGACTGCTGCCCCGTCCCCGCCTCGATCCACGGCAACGGGCTGGTGGGGGTCCGAGGCTGCTGGCCCGTCCCGGCGCCGGTGCCGGGCGCGGTACCGGCGCCGGCCGCGGAACCGGCCGGGCCGGCGTCGTGCCCTTGCCCCTGTCCTTGCCCTTGTCCCTGCCCTTGATCCTGCAAGGAGCCGGTGGTGCCGGGCGCGCTCGTGGCGTCCCCGGCTTCTCCGTTTGCTCCGGCCTCTCCAGCTTCCTCGCCCGCTGCCGGAACCGCACCGACGGCCGCGAGGGGCGGGGCTTCGGCGAAGCGCTGGGCGTAGATGGCCTCAGGGTGCTCGCTGCGCAGGTAGGTGACGAGGTCCTCGCGCACCAGGCACCGCAGGTCCCACAGGTCGCCGGCGTTGCGGGCGGAGACCGCCACCCAGAGCTTCATGGTGCCGTTCAAGGCCTCACTGACCTGGATGGAGCTGTCCTTGCCGTCCCAGAGTTCGGTGGACTCCAGCAGTGCCTTGAGGCGCTCGCGGGCGGCGTTCACCGGCGCCCTCCAGTCCACGTCGATCTCCACGGTCCCGGACAGGGCGGAGCCGGTGCGCGTCCAGTTCTCGAACGGGGTCGTGGTGAAGTGGCTGGAGGGGTAGATCACCCGGCGGCCGTCCCAGATCTTCACCACCACGTAGGACAGGGTGATGTCCTCGATGGTCCCGTAGACCCCGTCCGCGATCACCACGTCGCCCACCCGGATCGCGTCCGTGAAGGCGAGCTGGATCCCGGCGAAGACGTTGGTCAGGGTGGACTGCACGGCGAGGCCGGCCACCACGGAGATCACGCCGGCCGAGGCCAGCAGCCCGGCGCCGACCGCACGGACCTGCGGGATGGTCAGCAGGATGACGGAGACGGCGATCACGATGATCGCAGCCTGGATCACCCGCCGCAGCAGCACGGTCTGGGTGCGGATCTTGCGGTCGCGGCGGTCGTCCACGCTCTCGGAGGCGTACTTGCCGAGCAGCCGCTCCTCAACGATCTGCACCACCCGCAGCGCCAGCCAGGCCAGCGAACCCACGATCCCGGCCATCAGCAGGAAGTTCACCCCGGTGAACCACGGGTAACCGGAGGCGGTCAGGCCCAGGGCGATGCGGACCGCCAGCAGCACGACCACGGCGAGCACCGGGACGCGGCACTTGGCGACCTGGCCGCGCATCCCGGGCTTGCGGCGCAGCACGGTGTTCAGCAGCAACCAGGCGACCACCACCACGGCCACCGCGATCGCCACGGAGATCGCCACGGTGGACAGGATGCCCCAGAACGGGCCGAGCGAGTCCACCGCGCCCTCGGCGCCCTCCCGGACGCTGTCCTGGACGTTCTCCTGGGCCGGACCGGGGGTTCCGGTGGGATCGGCGGTCGACTCCGCTGCACCCCCCGCGGCGGTCAGGACGGCGGGCCACTCGGCAAGGGGGGACGGACTGAGCATGTGGCCCAGTCTGACATCCCGTGCTGGCGCGATCCTCAACAGGGGCAGAATGGGCACTGAACCTGCTGAACCTGCTGAACCCCTCAAGATCTCAGGAGCCACTCCCATGCCTGCCCTGCTTGCCACCACGGACCTGCGCGGCCGAGACTACGATCCGGCCACCGTGCTGCCACGCGCTGAGGTCGACGTGGCCGCCGCCGTCCCCCGGGTGCTGCCGATCCTCGATCGGGTCCGCACCGAGGGCGCCACCGCCGTGCTGGATTTAGGCGAGCAGTTCGACGGCATCCGCCCACCGTCCCTGCGGGTGCCGGCCGCGCGGATCACCGAGGCGCTCGAGACCTTGGACCCGGCCGTCCGGGCCTCCCTCGAGGAGTCCATCACCCGCGCCCGCACCGTCCACGCCGCCCAGTTCCCTTCCGGGTCCGAGGTCGAGCTCGCCGAGGGTGCCGTGGTGGAGAACCGCTGGGTCCCGGTGAACCGGGTGGGCCTGTATGTGCCCGGCGGCCGCGCCGTCTACCCCTCCTCCGTGGTGATGAACGTGGTCCCGGCCCAGGCCGCGGGGGTGCCGTCCCTGGCCGTGGCCTCCCCGCCGCAGAAGGACTTCGGCGGCCTGCCGCACCCCGCGATCCTGGCCGCCTGCGCCCTGCTCGGCGTGGACGAGGTCTACGCGGCGGGCGGCGCCCAGGCGGTGGCCATGTTCGCCTACGGCGTGGCGGACGACGCCGGCGCCCCGGTGTGTGCCCCCGTGGACATGGTCACGGGGCCGGGCAACATCTTCGTGGCGGCCGCCAAGCGCGCCCTGCTCGGGACCATCGGCATCGACGCCGAGGCCGGACCCACCGAGATCGCGGTCCTGGCCGACGGCACGGCCGACGCCCGCTGGGTGGCCGCGGACCTGATCAGCCAGGCCGAGCACGATCCGATGGCCGGCTCCGTGTTGATCACCACCTCCCCCGAGCTGGCCCGCGACGTGACCGCGCAGATCGAGGCACAGGTGCCCGGCTCCTTCCATGAGGAGCAGATCCGCCAGGCCCTGGGCGGCCCCCAGTCCGGGATCCTGCTGGTGGACACCCTGGACGAGGCGCTGGCCGTGGCCGACGCCTACGCCGCCGAACACCTCGAGGTCCACACCGTGGATGCGCTGGCCACCGCCCGGCGGGTGCGCAACGCCGGCGCCGTGTTCGTGGGCCCGTATTCCCCGGTGCCTCTGGGCGACTACTCCTCCGGCTCCAACCACGTGCTGCCCACCGGTGGCTCCGCCCGGTACTCCTCCGGGCTGAACACCGTGAGCTTCCTGCGCCTGCAACAGCTGATCCGTTACACGGAGACCGGCCTGAAGGACCTGGACGCCAACATCGCCTCCCTCTCCACGGCGGAAGGCCTGCCCGCCCACGGCGAGGCAGTCTCCCTGCGCTTCCGCTGAGACTCCTCCTGAGGTCATGGACATCATGCAGGTCACAGGGGTTCATAGTTCGAGAAACCCTTTGACCGTCAGGGCCGGGCGTCGTTAGTCTGGACACAGAATCACGAGTTCCCGCTGTTACAGCCCTGGCTTGCGGGACGGCAACCCTCTTCACGCAGTAGTGGGGTGCTCCAGGTGAGGATTCGGCCTCCCGGACGTCCCGGCAGGCAAGTACCGCGTTTCTGCTGGTGCCGTTCGGAGTACTCTCCGTGGGTGCCGTCGAGTAGATCCGCCTTCGAATGGAGGACCGAACATGACCGCTCTGGCTACCCACGAACTGCACTCGACCCCCGCCCTGGACCGTGACCTCAATCGCGAGCTGTCCACCGAGACCTTGCGCACCGCCTTCTCCCACTTCCCCTCCGGCGTGGCAGCGCTGGCCGGTGTGGCCCACGGCGTCAAGGAGGGGCTCGTGGCCTCGTCCTTCACCGTCGGGGTCTCCCTCGAGCCGGCGCTGGTGTCTGTGGCCGTGCAGAACACCTCCCGGACCTGGCCGCGGCTGAAGCAGGCAGAACGCATCGGGATCTCCATCCTCGGCGAGGGCCAGACCAGCGTGTGCCGCCAGCTGGCCGCCAAGGAGGGAGACCGCTTCGCCGGACTGGACGTCCGCTCCACGGATCACGGTGCCCTGCTCCTGAACGGTGCGGCCCTGTGGCTGGACACCACCGTCTATGCCGAACTGCCGGCCGGGGACCACACCATGGTCCTGCTGGAGGTCCACGGCGTGCACGACCACTCCTCCGAGCACGAGCCGATCGTGTTCCACCGCTCCGCGTTCCGCAACCTGCGCACCGCCGAAGGCAATCAGTAGGGAAACCAGTAGGGCAACCAGTAACGGGAGGTAGGCTTCACGTCCATGCCACCACCCACCCCTCCCGCCCAGGTCCGTCTGGACGCCTGGCTCTGGGGCGTGCGCATGTACAAGACCCGCTCGGCGGCCACCGCCGCCTGCCGGGCGGGGCACGTCCGGCTGAACGGGCAACCCACCAAGGCCTCCCAGGCCGTGCGGCCCGGGGACACCATCCGCCTGCGCCAGCCCGGCCGGGAACGCATCCTCGAGGTTACCGGCCTGCTGGCCAAACGCGTCGGCGCCCCGGAGGCCGTCCGTCATTACATCGACCACTCCCCGGAGCCCGTCCCCCGCGAGCTGATGGCCGTGCCGCGCCGGGACCGCGGGGCCGGACGCCCCACCAAGCGGGAGCGCCGGCAGCTGGACCAGCTGCGGCGGCGTACCGAGCTCGACCCGGGCTGAACCCCTGGCGACGTGCGGCGTCCGGCCGACTAGGGTGAATCCATGAAATTTCGATACCTCGGCAACAGCGGACTCAAGATCTCAGAGATCATCTACGGCAACTGGCTCACCCACGGCTCCCAGGTGGAGAACGAGACGGCACACGCCTGCGTGAAGGAGGCCCTGAACCAGGGCATCACGAGTTTCGACACGGCGGATGTCTACGCCAACACCAAGGCTGAGTCCGTCCTGGGCGAGGCCCTGCAGGGTCAGCGCCGCGAGTCGCTCGAGGTCTTCACCAAGGTCTACTGGCCCACCGGGCCCCAGGGCCACAATGACACCGGGCTCTCCCGTAAGCACATCATGGAGTCCATCAACGGCTCGCTGCAGCGGCTCCAGATGGACTATGTGGACCTCTACCAGGCCCACCGCTATGACGTGGAGACGCCGCTGGAGGAGACCATGCAGGCCTTCGCGGACATCGTCCGCGCCGGCAAGGCCCTGTACATCGGGGTCTCCGAGTGGCCCGCGGACAAGATCCGGGAAGCCCACGCCATGGCGTCCCAGCTCGGCTTCCAGCTCATCTCGAGCCAGCCGCAGTACTCCATGCTGTGGCGGGTCATCGAGTCAGAGGTCATCCCGGCCTGCGAGGACCTCGGGCTCTCCCAGATCGTCTGGTCCCCCATGGCCGGCGGCATCCTCACCGGCAAGTATCTGCCCGGCCAGCAGCCTCCCGAGGGCTCCCGCGGTGCGGACACCGAGGGCGGCGCCCGCACCATGGCCAGCCGGATGTCCGATGAGGTGCTCACCGCAGTGCAGAAGCTGCGTCCGATCGCTGACGGACTCGGGGCCACCATGGGCCAGCTCGCCATCGCCTGGGTCCTTGCCAACCCGAACGTCGCCGGCGCCCTCGTCGGAGCCTCCCGGCCGGAACAGATCGCCGAGAACGTGAAAGCCTTGGACCTCACCCTGGATGACGTCACCCTGCGCGCCATCGACGCCGCGATCGGGCACATCGTCACGGACGACCCCTCCCTGGTCTCCGTCCCGGAGACACGCGTGGCCTGACCAGCCCCAGATTGTGATCACGCCGTGATCTGGACATCCTGAAGTATCACGGTATGATCACAGTCAGCCGGTGTTGCCCGTTCCGCTGGACGGAGCGGGCAACACGGGGTCAAGCGCCATCAGGGGGGGCTGAGCATGACCACAAGGGCACGGCATACTGCTGACCTTCCCCGTCCGCGCCATGCCCTCACGGGCCTCGGCCGCGGTCTGACGGCCGCCTCCGGAGTCCTGCTGCTCATGACCGGCCCGGTGGGCCCTGCCGCAGCGGACACCCTGCCCAGCCCCAGCGGATCCCCCTCAGCCACAGCCACGCAACCCGTGGCCCCCTCGCCCTCCACCTCCCCCAGCGGCAACGCCCCGCCCGAGTTCCTCCAATGCCCCGGGATCATCGTCCAGGCGGGCGTCCCGGAGTCGATCGGCTTCCAGGTCACGGATCCCGACGGCGACCGGATCACCCTCACGGCTGCGGGCTCCTCGTCGGGTGCCGAGACCGCGGTCACCGGCCACACCCTGACCTACACGGCCCCGCCGGGCTTCGCCGGCCACGACTTCATCGAGGTCACCGCGGACGACGGCCAGGGCGGAGTGGCCGTCTGCGACCTGTCCATCCGGGTGGAGGCACAGCCGGATCCCACCCCCACCCCGACCCCCACGAGTCCCAGCCCCACCACCTCGCCGAGCCCCACGCCCACGGATACACCGACGGAGCAGCCCACGACGCCGGCCCCCTCGCCCACCAGGACCACCCCGGCTCCCAGCCAGGAGCCGACCTCCGGGCCGGCCCCCACGGCCGAGCCGACCCCGGCCCCGTCCACCCCTGGTTCCACGGATCCCACGGAGGTGCCGACCGGCGGGAACACCGGCGGCGCCAACGGCGACGGTGAGAACGGTGGCACCAGCGGCAGAAACGGCAACGGCGACGGCGGTTCGGGGACGGCCCCCGGCACCCCGGGCGGCAACACCTCCGGTCCCGCGGACGGTTCGGGCGGTGGCGCCGGGTCGCCGGACGGGACAGCGCCCTCCGGGTCGGCACCGCAGGCTGACACCGCCACCCAGCGACTACGGGACCTGACGCGTGAGACCACGGTCTCGTGTTCGCTGCAGGCCGTTCAGGACGCCCGTACGCTCATCCAGGGCATCTCTGCCGGGATGGCCTCACACCCCGGCGGTGGGAGCTTCCCCGAGGGCGGCGCCGGCGAGCAGGACGGCACGGCCCCACAGGATCAAGACGCCGGCAGCACCCCGGCGGCGGCCACTGACCGGACCGCGGTGGTCACCGGCTCCTCCATCTGGCTGTTCGCCGGCGTGGGCGTCCTGATGCTGGTGCTCATCGGCCTCGCCGCAGCCGCCCTACCCCGCGCGGGCCACCGGGACTAGGCTGGCCGGACGATGCGGTCGCTGGGACGGAACGCCGCCCCGTGGGCCGCCCGACATCGAGGAGGTTCGCGTTGAGCCGGTACGAGGACGAACTGGAACAGCAATTCATCGAGGAACCGGAGAACGACCTGGAGCAGCCGGCCGACGGCCGTGACGGCACCACGGACATCGGCTCCTCCGACGACCCGGACACCCTGGACGCCATCGACCCACTGCGCCGGGACACCTTCCTGTTGGACGGGGACCAGGACTACAACGGCGTCCCGGACTACCAGGAGGGCAAAGCCGAGGCGAGTACGGACGAGGATATCCCGGACGAGGACTCGGAATGGGACGGCCTCGAGGACGACGAGGACAGCGGCAACGACGACGCCGACCGCTGAGCCCCCTAGGCGCACCATCCGCACAGCCCGCACCACCCGCGCCGCGGAGACCTCGCTGAGGCCCTGAGGCCTGAGGCCTGAGAACCTCTACCTCCGGCGCCCGGACACCAGCCGTTCGGCGCCGGAGGCCGCCAGGATCAGGCAGGCGCACCAGATGCCGCCGGCCGGGCCGAGGGGTGCCGCCACCAGGCCGGCCACCACGGGCATCACCACCTGCCCCACGCGGTTTCCGACCAGGCGGACCGCCAGCGCCGGGCCGCGCCACGGGACCGGCACGGCCTGGGAGACGAGTGACATGGTCAGCGGTTGGCCGATCCCGAGGGCGAGCCCGCCCACGGCCATCAGGCTCAGTGCGAGCCAGGAGGCGCCCCACACCTGCAGCACCGGCGGCACGAAGCCCAACGCCACGGCGGTCGCCAGCAGGGACACCAACACCAGCCCGTGGCGGGACCACCGCCGGGACATCCACGGCAGCACGATGCGGGACACGAACGAGGCCCCGCCGCGGACGGACAGCAGGACTCCGACCCCGATCGGCGCGACCCCGGCGGCCTCACCGACGAGCGGCAGGAAAGCCGTCAGGATGTCCAGCATCGCCAGCAGGGCCAAGGAGGCCATCATGTGGGAGGGGATCCCCGGCACGCGCCAGATCCGCAGCATGGTCGGCTTCTCCGAACCCACCCCGGAGCCCGACGCCGGCCCGGCCCCGGCCGCGGCCGTCTCACCGCGCCGTCCGGTCCGGTGCTCCGGTGCCACCCCGGGCGCCGGCGGGTGCGCGCGGGGCCGCCGGCCGCCGTCGGCCCTCATCAGGTACATCACGGGCACGGCCAGCAGGGAGCAGGCCGCACCCAGCCACAGGGAGGCGTCGATGCGGCCGGCGAAGGCCGTGCTGTGCGACGCCTCGCCCAAGGTGACGTTGCCCAGGATGAGTCCGGAGATCAGCGGCCCGAGCATCTGGCCGACGGAGAAGGCGGCGGTGAACCACCCGAAGGCCGCGTCCATGGTGGCCGGTGTGCTCCGCCGCCCGATGACGGTCTGGCCGGCGATGGTGAAGACCAGGTGGCCCATGCCCAGTACGGCCGAGGAGACCATGATGACGGCGATGCTGCCGCCGAACGCGAGACCCAGGCCGCCCAGGGCCATGACCGCACCGCCGAGCGCGATCATGCCGCGCAGGGTGGGCAGCCGCCCGGTCAGCCGGCCCAGGGCCATGGCGAAGACCAGTGGAAGGATGGCGTAGGCGGCGGTGGCCAGGCCCACCCAGGTCTCCCCGGCCCCCAGGACCAGCAGCTTGTAGCTGGTGACCGGGCGCAGCAGGTTCAGGGCGGTCTGGGTGAGGACCGCTGCGGCAATCATGATCCAGAGCCAGCTCAGATCGCCGCGTTTCGCCATGACCACCAGCGTAGCCCGCGGACTTCCCCCGGCCCGCCGCGCGCACGAGGGCTAGAATCGCCCGGGCACTCCCGGCCCGTGCCGGTGCCTCGCCCGTCCCTGCGCCACCCCGCCAGTCCCCCGCCGCCCCGCTCCTCCGCCCGCCCCGCCCAGAAAGCCGGTCCCCGTCCGTGTCCTCCGCAGTCAGCACACCGCAGCCTCCCTCGCGGCTGTGGAGCCGGAACTTCATCCTGGTCTCCCTGACCAACCTGTTCCAGTCCCTGGTGTTCTACCTGCTGGTCACGGCCATGGCACTGTACGCCGTCAACGAGTTCCAGGCCTCCGAGGTGATGTCCGGGCTCGCGGTCAGCGGATTCGTCCTCGGTTCCGTGCTCGCCCGGCTGTTCACGGGGCAGGCCATGGAGTTCATCGGACGCCGCAGGACCCTGCTGGTGTCCATGGCGCTGTTCCTGGTGGCCTCGGCGCTGTACCTGCTGGTGGACAGCCTCGGGATGCTGATCGTGATCCGGGTGCTGCACGGGGTGACCTTCGGCGCAGCCAGCACGGTGGTGGCGACCGCCGTCCAGGGGATGATCCCGCCGCACCGGCGCAGTGAGGGCACCGGCTGGTTCGGCACCTCCACCACGGTTGCCACGGCCATCGGCCCCCTGCTCGCCTTCCAGCTGACGGACCGTTTCGGCTTCGACTCGCTGTTCATCCTGTGCACCGTGGTCTCCGGAATCGGCCTCGTCGCCGCCTGCCTGGTCCACCTGCCGGCGGCACCGCGCCCGGCCGACGGATCCCGCCCGGGATTCTCGCTGCTGCGGATCGTCGCCCGGTCTGCCGTGCCCGTCTCCCTGATCATCCTGCTGTCCGGATTGGCCTACTCCAGTGTGCTGGCCTTCCTCAACGGCTATGCCCGGGAACAGGGCATCAGCCCCACCTCGGCCAGCCTGTTCTTCGTGGTCTACGCCGTGGTGCTGGTGCTCTCCCGGTTCATCGTGGGGCCGGCCCATGACCGGTACGGGGACAACGCGGTGGTCTTCCCACTGCTGGCCTGCCTGGCGGCGGCGATGGCGGTCCTGGCCCTCTGGCCCGCCCTTCCGGGACTGCTCATCGCGGCCGTCCTGTGCGCCTTCGGCTTCGGTGCCCTGCTGACGTCACTGCAGTCCGTGGCCGCCACCGTGGTGCCGCCGTTCCAGATCGGGGTGGCCACCTCCACGTACTTCCTCATGCTGGACGTGGGCATCGGCCTGGGGCCCATCCTGTTGGGCGCCCTGCTGCCGGCCACCGGATTCTCCGGCATGTACCTGGGGCTCTCCGGCTTCGTGGTCCTGACCATGGGGGTGTACTGGCTGGCCCACGGCCGCCGGGCCCAACACCGCCCGGGCCGCGGTGAGCAGTAGCAGCACGAGGATCACGATGAGCACCGCCTCGGCCGCGATGTAGACGTAGTGGGTGCCGGAGCCGCCCCCGAAGTCCCCGGCCAGCACGGCGTCCGTCCGCCGGTTCAGGAAGGGCTTGATCACGGCCATCTTGACCACGAGCACGGCGGTGGCGGCCCAGCTGAGCAGCCACAGCCGGCTCCGGCCGGGCCGGCCCAGACTCCGCCAGAGGGCCGCCAGCAACACCACGGCCAGCACCACCTCCACCAGGTTCATGGCCATGAACACCCGGCGGCCGATGCCCAGCCCGAGCGGGATGGTGATGCCCGGCGCCGTGAATTTCAGCGGCGCCTCGATCAGCGAGATGCCGATGACCAGTCCCAGCCACACGGCCGGGACCACCATCAGCAGGGCCCGCGCCCCCAGAGGACCGCCGGCGGGTGCGGCGTCCGCCCAGCGGGTGGTGCGGTGGGCGGGATCGTGGGGGCCGGCGTCGGGAAGGTCCATGCTTCGATGCTAGGCGTGCGGGGCGCCCGGCGCTGCAGCGCGGACCACGTTCAGGCGATGGGGCGGCGGGCCGTGCGGACCATGACCACCGCGAGGGCCAGCAGCACGGCGTAGGTCACTCCGACCAGGATCCATCCGAGGACGAAGCCGCCGGTCAGCTCGACGATGGCCCCCATGCCGACGGGGCCAACCGCGAAGCCGGCGTACATCCCCATGGTGGTGGTGCCGCTGGCGGCACCGATGCGGGTGGCGTCCACGGCCTGCATGGTTCCGGCGTTGACCACCACGTTGGTACCCAGCACCGTCAGCCCGTGCAGCACCACCCCGGTCCAGAACAGGGCGGGCAGGTCCCAGACGGAGGATGCCGCCATGCTCGCCATGCCCAGCAGCGCCCCGGAGGCGATCATCACCAGCAGGGTGCCCGGCTTCCGGCCGGCGCCCAGCGCACGGCCCCAGTAGACCCGGCTGCACACCCCCACCACGCCGGAGAGCCCGGCGGCCAGTCCGCCGATCAGTAGGCTGTACCCGTGGTCCCGCACCGCGAACAGGGGCAGGTAGACGTTGGTGGCCTGGGTGCCCACGCCGTTGGCGAACGCCACGGCGGTGAACAGCCACACCTGCAGGGGCAGGGAGGCCGTGGCGACGCCCCGGCCACGGCGGAACCGGTCCGTCAGCACCCGGCAGAACTCCGTCCAGTCGGTGGGCTCCTCCGCCGGGATGTGGCGCAGCGACCACCACAGCAGCACCAGGACACCCACGGCGGCCACCACGGCGGCCCCCGACCAACCGGCCCACAGGGCGACGGCGGGGAACATCAGCCCGGCGGCCAGCTGACTGGCCTGGACGCCCGACTGCTTGACCCCGATCCACCCGGACCGTTTGGGGGCGGGGACGGCCGAGTAGATCACGCGATTGGTGGTGGGATTGGCGATGACCTGGGACGGCCCCACGATGATGCAGGCCAGGATGAGGGTCCAGTACGCCGGACCGATCGCGGAGATCAGCAGCGCCACCACGGTGCCGCCGTAGTTGAAGATGAGCTGGCTGCGGATGCTGAGCACGTCCGCCAGCCGGCCGATCACCATGGAGGAGACGGCGGCGCTGATGAACAGCACGGTGACGAGCAGACCGAACTGGCCGGCGGAGACCCCGAGCTCATGGATCAGCAGATCCGAGGTGGCTGAGAGTCCATAGTTCAGCAGCGGTCCCACGCCCATGGCGATGAGCAGCACGGTCAGCAGCGCCGTGCCGGCCCGTGGCGCGGACGGTCTCTGTGCGGGGGCTCCCTCAGTCATTGCGCTCCTCATTCCCGAGTCTGTTGTCCCACCCGGCCGTGGGCGGCAGGGCCACGGCGATGTCCCGGGCCGCCCGCAGCAACTGATCGATGATCACGGATAGTCCCGTGTCCGGGAGCCGTTCGGTGGGGGCGACGACGGCCAGCCCGGCGACCGCCCGGCCGCCAGCCAAGCGGACGGGCACCGCCACGGCAGAGATCCCCGCAGTGCTCTCACCCCGGGACACCGCATAGCCGGCCTGTCGGATCCTAGCGAGCATCCCGCCGAGCTCCGGCATCGTGTCCACGGTGCGATCCGTCAGCTTCTTCAGGCGTGCGCCGAACATACCGGAGACGTCCTCGGGCCCCAGCTCGGCCAGCAGCACCCGCCCGCCCGCCGTGCTGTAGGCCGGCAGCCGGGCCCCGATCCGCGGTGAGGCCCGGAGGATATGGCCGGATTCGATGCCATCCACGAACTCCACCTCCGCCCGCACGAGGATGGACAGGGAGATCGACTCCCCCGTGGCCGCCGCCAGCGATTCCATGGGCCGGTGGGCCGCGTGGCGGATCTCTCTGGTGCCCACCGTCCCGCCGGTCAGGCCGAGCAGTTTTGCCCCTGGCCGGTAGATCCGGGTGTGGGGGTCCTGGACCACATAGTCCCTCGAGGCCAGCGTGCTCAGCAGGCGGTGGGCGCTCGAGGGGGCGATGCCGAGGTCCTCGGCCACCTCTCGCACCCGGACCCCGCCGGCACTCATCACCTGGTCCACCACCGTCAGGGCATGCACCACGGACCGAATCTCGGACATCGGGCAGCTCCTCCTCGTACTTCGTTGCTGTTCGCCACAGCAGAACAAAATGCCTAACTGTTCTGTCTGTTGAGATTGCATCCTACGCTCTGGAGAAGACATCACCACTCCCTATCCCCACCGCACAGGAGATCACCATGAGGACCAGCACGCAGGGCACCACCAAGCGCAGCACGAGGATCACCGGCCGGACCCGCTGGTTGGCACCCCTTCTGGCCGCCCCACTGCTGCTGTCCTCCTGCGGGGGCGGCGGCACCTCCGGCCCACAGGACGGCGCACCGGCAGAGGACACGGGCAGCACTGAGAGCACCACGGGGACCACCGGGACCACAGCCGTCCGCGTGGCGGACACCGCAGGGATGCCCTCGGCCTTCCTGCAGTACGGGGTGAACGAGGGCTTCTTCGAAACCGAGGGGCTGGACGTCACCGTGGACGTCAGCATCGGCGGAGCAGCAGCCGTGCCCGCCGTGGTGAACGGTGAGACGCAGTTCGCCGGGTCCAACACCGTCAGTGCCATCCTGGCGGCCAGCAAGGGGCTGCCCATCACCATCGTGGCGGCGGGCACCCGCACCGTGGCCGACCCCGCCGAGGACTTCGCCCGCATCGTGGCCTCCAGCTCCAGCGGGATCGAGGACGTCTCCGACCTCGAAGGAGCCACCATCGCGGTGAACACGTTGGAGAACATCAACGACGTGGTCATCATGACGCTGATGGAGGACGCCGGCGCGGACCGCACCCAGGTCAAGTTCGCAGAGATGGGCTTCTCCGACATGCTGCCGGCGGTAGCCAACGGCCAGGTGGACGGCGCCCTGCTGATCGAGCCCTTCGTCACCATGGCCGTGGACCAGGGGGCCGTGGAAGTGGCCAGCCCGTACGCCGAGTCCCGGGCGGACATGATGGTGGGCACCTACATGACCTCCGAGGACTACGCCGCCGAGAACCCTGAGGTGGTGGAGGCGTTCCAGCGGGGCATCGACGCCACCGGCCAGGCCATCGCCGAGGATCCGGACGCGTTCCGCGAGGCCCTGCCCGAGGTCACCACGATCGAGCCCGACCTCGCCGGTCAGATCCACCTGCCCGTCTGGAACGCCACCGTGGACGAGGAGACCCTGCAGTTCCTCAACGAACGCATGGTCCGCTACGGACTCCTGGACGAGGAGATCACCGTGGAGGACATCGTCACCCCTGCGGCCCACTGAGCCCGAGCACACCCGCGAACCACACCCCGAGAGAAAACAAGGACCCCGAAGATGACCAACCCAGCTTCAGCCCCCCGCCCCTACCGACGCATCGCCACCGAGGAGGCCTGGGCGCCGCCGGAGATGTTCGACCTCTTCCGCCAGATCCTGAGCGAGAACCCCGAGGACGACCCCGGCTTCATGAGTCTGATGGGTTACTACGCCCTCGGTGACGGAGACCGCCCGCGGTTCATCCGCGAGCGCATGGTGGACACCGAGGGGATTCGCCTGCAGGAGATGGACGCGGCCGGCGTCGACCATCAGATCCTGGCTCTGACCGCACCGGGGACCAATCCCCTGGCCGCCGCCCAGGCGACCGACCTGGCACGCCTGTCGAACGACCATCTGGGGGCGATCGTCCGCAACCGCCCAGACCGGTTCTCCGGGCTGGCCGCCGTGCCGTTCACGGCACCGGACGCCGGCGCCGCCGAGCTGGGACGGGCCGTCACCGAGCTCGGACTCAAGGGCGCGATCCTGAACTCCCACGTGCGGGACCGCTACACGGACGCCCCCGAGTTCCTGCCGTTCTACGAGGCGGCCGAGTCCCTCGGGGCGCCCGTCTACCTGCACCCGAACGCCCCCTCCGCCGGCCTGTTCAAACCCCTGCACGATCGGGGCCTGGACGGCTCGATGTACGGCTTCGGCGTGGAGACCGGCCTGCACCTGATGCGGCTGGTGGTCTCCGGGGTGTTCGAGCGCTTCCCGAACCTGAAGCTCGTGGTCGGTCACCTCGGTGAGGCGGTGCCGTTCTGGCTGAACCGGATCGACTACATGTACGGCAAGCAGGTGGCCACCGGCCGCTACCCGCATGTGAAGCCACTGCCGCTGAAGCCCTCGGAGTACATCCGCCGCAACGTCTGGATCACCACCAGCGGCATGCCCTGGGAGGACGAGATCATGTTCGTGCGGAAGATGATGGGCGCGGACCGGGTGATGTACGCGATGGATTACCCGTACCAGTACGAGCCGTCCGAGGTGGAGCTTCAGGACAACCTGCCGCTGACGGACCAGGAGAAGTTCGAGTTCTTCGAGGGCATCGCCACCCGGGTCTTCAACCTGGACCTCTGACCCTGCCGCCCCACCAAGGGGTGTGGAGGGGGGGGTCTCAGCCAGCTGTCTCTTCCACGGGCAGGCAGTCCTGGGCCAACCGGACCACCGCCGCCGCCCTCGAGGTGAGGGGCAGCCTCTCCGGCCAGGCCACCATGACCGGCTCGGACTCCGGTTCCGGGGTGATCGGCCGGAAGGCGAGGCGGCGGCCCTCCCGGCTCACCTCCACCCCGGAGTGCTGGTATTGCACGGCGAATCCCATGCCGCGGCCCACCAGTGAGTGCACGAGCTCGAAGTTCGTGGTGCGGTGCGCCACCCGGGGGCGAATCCCGCGGCTGCGCAGCAGCTGCAGCGTGTTCTGGCCGCTGGGTGGCAGGTCGAAGAGCACCAGCGGCTCCCCGTCCAGCTCCGCCAGGTCCACCGCGGCCCGGCCGGCGAGCCGGTGGGACTCCGGCAGGACCACGGAGGGCGGGGCACCGTACAGCCGGCGGACCGCCAGGCCCAGCGGCAGCGCCACCTCATAGGCGATGACGCAGTCCAGCCGACCCTCGTGGAGTTGGCCCACGAGGTCCTCGGTGGTCCCCTCCGTGATGGACAGCTCGATCTCCGGATGCCGCTCCGCCAGCCGCTCCCACAGCTCGGGAACCACAGTGGCCGCCAGGGTGGAGTAACAGCCGAGGGCCACCGGCCCGGACAGGTTCGTGCCGTGGTCCCCGACCGTCAGCTGCAGATCGGCCGCCTGCCGCAGCAGGGCCCGCGCCCCCTCGACCAGCTGTATGCCGGCCGGGGTGGTGGTCACCCCGCGGGCGCGGTGCCGCACGAGCAGGGTGACCCCGAGTACCCGCTCCAGTTCGCCGACCGCGAGGGAGACGGCATTCGGCGTCACATAGGCGTGTTGCGCCGCGGCCGTGAATGAGCCGTGCTCCGTGGCGGCGACGAACAGCTCGAGTTGGCGGAGGGTCAGTTGCGGCCCGGCCTCGAGCATCGCCTCGAGTTCCATAACGCAGTTCTCCTTGGGATGATTGGCTCCAAAAGAGACTTTACAGACGATATGGCGTTCACCACACTGGCAGTAACAGGTCTGTACTCCCATCTGAGAAGAGGAATCATGGTCGACCATCTCGAAGACGCCATCGCCCAGGCCGGAGGCGCCGTCAACCTGCTGTGGGAGTCGCAGTCTCCGCCCGCCGTCGTGCCCCATGTGGTGCCGGAGTTCACCAATTGGCGGGACGAACAGCTCGCCTGGCGCCGCACCGCCGTCCTCTACGACCAGTCCCACCACATGGCGGACCTGAACATCAAAGGTCCGGATGCCCTGAGGCTCATCAGCGACACCGCGGTCAACTCGGTGGCGAACTTCCCGGTGGAGATGGCCAAGCAGTACGTGGCGGTCAGCCCCTCCGGTCACGTGATCGGGGACAACGTCCTGTTCCACCTCGAGGAGGACGAGTACCAGGCGGTGGGCATCCCACCCTCGATCAACTGGCTGCAGTATCACGCTGAGACCGGTGGGTACGACGTCGAGGTCTGGCGCGATGACAACTCGCTGTACCGCAAGGGTGACCCGCGGCTCTACCGCTACCAGGTCCAGGGGCCCGGCGCCATGGACGTGATCCAGGCCGCGACGGGGCAGGAGCCTCCCACGCTGAAGTTCTTCCACATGACCCGCCTGACGATCGCCGGCAAGGAGGTCCGCGCCCTGCGGCACGGCATGGCCGGGGAGCCGGGGCTGGAGCTGTGGGGCCCCTGGGAGGACAACCAGGCCGTGCACGCCGCCCTCCTCGAGGCAGGCCAGCAGTTCGGCCTGACGCAGGTGGGCGGCCGCGCCTACCACACCAACGCCCTGGAATCGGGCTGGCTGCCTCGGCCCCTGCCGGCCATCTACTCGGGGGACGAGCTCAAGGGCTACCGGGAATGGCTGAGCTCGACGTCCTATGAGGCCACCGCCCCACTGGGTGGCTCGTTCCACTCACAGGACATCGCGGACTACTACGTCACGCCCTATGAACTCGACTATGGGCGGATCGTGAAGTTCGACCACGACTTCATCGGCAAGGAAGCCCTCCAGGCCATGGAGCAGGCGGGCACCACCACGCGCCGGAAGAAGGTCACGCTGGTGTGGAACGGGGAGGACACCGCGAAGGCCTACGGTTCCATGTTCCATCCGGGCCCCGGGGCCAAGTTCATCAACCTCCCGATGGCCCTGTATGACACCTTCCACTTCGACCGGGTCGAACAGGACGGCCGGGCGGCGGGCTTCTCGACCTGGACCGGGTACTCGGCCAATGAACGCGCCATCCTGTCCCTGGCCATCATCGATGCCGACCTGGCGGAGCCCGGCACCGAGCTGACCCTGCTCTGGGGCGAGGACACCCCGTCCTCGAAGGCCCAGGTGGAGGACCACGTGCAGGTACCGATCCGCGTCACCGTCCAGCCGGCCCCGCTGACGGAGAAGGCACGCACCAGTTACCGGGCGGACCAGCCGGCCTGAGGCCGGACGGACCGCCTGACAGCCGGATGGCCGGACGGCCGGACGGCTCAGCGAACCGCCCAGAGATCGATCAGCACGCGCTCCGGCTCGCGGCGGCCCGAACCGATGACCACCGTGGAATCCAACCACGCCCATCGTTCACCGGCCACCTCGAACCGGGGCGCGCAGCGGAAGTAGATCCGCTCGGCAGGCACCCGCTCGCCGCGGGCGAGAGCGGTGATGTCCTCCGCCGAGCCCGTGCGGTAGGCGGCGTTCATGACGTACAGCCGCTCGCCGTCGTCGGTCTCGATGACGTAGCGCGCGTCCAGGTCCGAGGAGGTCTCGGACTGGATGAGCTGGAAGTCGGCCCCACCCGTCAGGACGGTGCCGTTGAGTTCCGGTCCCGTGACGGTGCCACCGGTGATCGGGATGATCCGGCGTTGCCCGCGGTGGGTACGGCCAACCTCCACGGGCGTGTCCACCTCCACGGCCACGGTGGCGAGGAACTCGAGCCGGGGCGGGGCGGGCTGGGTCGGGTCGACGGGGCGCGTGGGATCGGCGGAGCCGGCGGAGCCGGCGAGAAACTGTGACATGCCCTACATGCTAAAGGGCAGGGCAGCGCCCGGAGATCACACACCCGGAGTCACCACCTCAGGAACCCAGCTGGCCCTCCGGGCGGGGCGCGTCGCTCACCACGGGCGTGGAGCCGGTCTCACTGCGTGACCGCCGCGGGCGGGCGCCGTCGGTGTTCTTCTCGTCGGCGTTGCGCTCGGGCGGCTGGCCGCCGGAACGGGGCTCGCCCTCACCGGCCCATTGCCCCCCGCTACGGTCCCCCGCCGAGTCAGTCTCGCGCTTGGCCCCCACCGGAACGGCATCCGAGCCTGCCTCCGCCGGGGTGGCGCTGGCTGGCGCGGCGCTGGCCGGCGCGGTGGTCACCGCATCCCCCGAGCGCAGGGTAGAACGCAACTCCCCGAGGGACATGGCGGAGGTCTGCACGTCCAACTCATCCCGCCACTGCGGGTCGGCCTGCGTCAGGTAACCCACCGGGGCACGCTCGCCGAAGTGGTCTGCGTCAGCCTCCTTCCAGTCCGCAGCCCAGCCCCGGGGCGGCTCGTTGAGCAACTCGTCCTCGCGCAGCCAGTGGTAGATCGAGGCGTAGGAACGGGTGTTCAGGTGGTCCACCCGCCGGCGGAGCATGCGCGTGTTCAGTTGCGAGGGATGGTTCAGTCCCATCGAGGCCATGATCTGCACCGCCTCGCGGACGGTCAGCTTCTGGTAGTTGTGCACCCGCTTGGACTTGTCCTCCACGTCCAGGGACCGCACCAGGCGGGGGTCCTGGGTGGCCACGCCCACCGGGCAGTGGTTGGTGTGGCACTTCTGGGCCTGGATGCACCCGGTGGCCATCATCATGGCCCGGGCGGACATGGTGAAGTCGGCCCCCTGGATGAGGCGTTTGACGATGTCCGAGCCGGACGCGACCTTGCCCGCCGCACCGATCTTGATCATGTGCCGCAGCCCGGTGCCCACCAGGGCGTTGTGGACGAGCATCAGCCCCTCGGTCAGCGGGGTGCCCACATGGTCCGAGTACTCCAGCGGGGCGGCGCCGGTGCCACCCTCGGAACCGTCCACGATGATGTAGTCCGGGGCGATCCGCTCCTCCCAGATCGCCTTGCACATGGCCAGCACGTCCGTCCGCGAACCCACACAGAACTTGATGCCGATCGGCTTGCCGCCGGAGAGCTCGCGCAGCTGGCCGATGAACAGGACCATCTCCCGCGGGGTGGAGAACGCGGAGTGGGAGGCCGGCGAGATGCAGTCCACGCCGACCGGCACGTCCCGGGCCTCGGCGATCTCGGCGGTGACCTTGGGCCCCGGCAGCACCCCACCCAGGCCCGGCTTGGCCCCCTGGGAGAGCTTGATGGTGATGCCCTTGACCTCGGGCAGGGTGGCCTTGGCGGTGAAGGTCGCCGGATTGAAACGCCCCTCATGGGTGCGGCAGCCGAAGTAGCCGGAGCCGATCTCCCAGAACAGGTCCGTCCCGTTGCCCTGGTGGTACTTGGTGAGACCGCCCTCGCCGGTCTCATGGACGAACCCGCCCATCGCCGCACCCTTGTTCATGGCCATGACCGCGTTCTTGGACAGCGAGCCGAAGGACATCGAGGAGATGTTCATCAGGGACAGGTCGTAGGGCTGGCGGCAGTCCGGCCCGCCGACGCGCACGGTGGGGATCTTCTCCGGCGGGGGGACGGGCGCGGTGGAGTGCAGCATTGAACTCGTAGCCGATGCTGCCGGTGTCCTTCTCCGTGCCGAAGGGCTTGTGGTCGTCCGCTCCCTTGGCCCGCGAGTACACGATGGACCGGGTATCCCGGTCGAAGGGGCGCCCGTCATAGTTCCGCTCGATGAAGTACTGCTGGATCTCCGGCCGGATCGATTCCAGCAGGTAGCGGGCGTGCCCGATCACCGGGAAGTTCCGCAGGATGGCGTGCCTCTTCTGGGTCAGATCCCAGATCGCGAGGATCGCCAGCAGCACGGCGATGACGCCGAGGAAGATCCATGCCCAGAACCCGACCAGATAGGCGATGACGAGGACCAGCCCGAGTGTGGCCAGCCCCCGATGATGAGGAGGCGGTTGTTCATACCCTCCATCCTGCACCCCTGTGACACAGATCGCACGGCCGCAGCACGGCTGGTGGTGCGGACGGCGCTGGACGTCGCCGCGCCTTCGAGCCGAGCCAGCGGATCGGAAGGGGCACGACGACGGCGCGCGGCCGGCGTCGTTCATCTCACCTGGGTAGCCCTACCAGCGGTGCGGGGCCGGCCTCCGGGTGCCCGGCAGGGCGATGTTGCCGCGCCACTCGTGCAGCCAGTCCGGGACGGTGAAGTCCTCGGGCAGGGCCTGGCCCAGCTCGGTCCGGACGACGTCGAGGACCTCCTCGAGCGCCACGGCACCGTGGGAGTCCACGAAGCGGGTGGCCAGGTAGCCCCGGGCGTAGACCTCGTCGTCCCGGACGAAGCGCTGCTCGATCCAGATGCACTTCTCATCCACCCCGATGATCCGGGTCTCGAGGCTGAAGCGCTGCCACAGCCGGATCGACCTGCGGAAGGAGATCTGCTCCGACTGCACCACGGGGGTCCACTGGCGCTTCCTCATCAGGTCCCAGAAACCGCTGCGGGCCAGCAGGTCGAACCGGCCCAGGTCCATGAGGGAGAAGTACATCCCGTTGTTGACGATCATGGCGAAGTCGATGTCCGTGGGCAGCGCCTTCAACGGCAGCGAGGAGGTCTCCCAGACGCTCAGCTTGGAGCGGCGGCGGGCCTTGAGGAGCACCAACAGGGTGCGGAAGATCAGGTGCATGGCTCCATCATGTCACGCCAAGTTACTGACCAGTAGTTCGCCAGTTCGCTGGCGGACGCTCAGGCGAAGGCGCTGAACCCGGTGAGGTCGCGGCCGATCAGCAGGGCCTGGACGGATTCGGTGCCCTCATAGGTGTGGATGGCCTCGATATCCATCTGGTGCCGGATGACGCCGTTCTCCAGCAGGATCCCGTTGCCGCCGAGCATGTCCCGAGCCTCGGAGGCGATCATCCGGGCGGTGCGGGTGTTGTGGTATTTCGCCAGGGACGCCTGGGTGGGGCGCAACCGGCCCTCAGACTCCAGCTGCGCCAGGTTCACGCAGTACATCTGCATGGCCACCAGGTGGGAGAGCATCCGGGTCAGCTTCTCCTGGACCATCTGGTGCTGGGCCAGCTTCTTGCCGAACTGCTCGCGCTGCTGCGAGTAGGCCAACGCGGACTCGAAGCAGGCGGTGGCATGGCCCAGGGCCGACCAGGCGACGCCGGCGCGGGTGGCGTAGAGGACCCGCGAGGTGTCCTTGAAGGAGTTCGATCCCGGCAGCAGGGCATCCGCCGGAAGCTCCACGTCATCCAGGTGGATCAGCGCCTGGTCGATCGCGCGCAGGGCGCCCTTGCCGGAGATCACCTCGGCCCGGTAGCCGGGGGTGTCCTGCGGGACGAGGAAGCAGCGGACCTTCCCGTGGTCCTCCTCCCCGGGGGATTCCACCCGCGCCCAGACGAAGGTGATGCCGCCGGAGGCACCGTTGCCGATCCATTTCTTGGCCCCGCGCAGGGTCCACCCCGCGGCGGTGCGCGTGGCCCGGGTGGCCAGCCCGGAGGAATCGGAGCCGTGGTCCGGCTCGGTCAGCGCGAAGGAGCCGAGCACCTCGCCGGAGGCCAGTGGCTTCACGTACTGCGCCTGCTGCTCCCGACTGCCGCAGTAGACGAGGGTCCGCAGGGCCAGTCCGCCCTGGACGGCGATCACGGTGCCGAGGGAGCCGTCGACGCGGGAGACCTCCATGTTCACCAGCCCGGTGGCCAGCGGGGAGAACTCCTCCAGGTCCGGGTGGACCAGCCCGTCGTTGAACAGCTGGTGCTCACCCAGCGTCACGGCGGCCTGGACCGGGTAGAGGTGCCGGTCCCAGCCCTCCGCCATCTGGGGCGCGACGGCGGCCGCGGCCTTCCGCGCCCGGTCCCAGATCGCGCGGTCCGCGGCCGGGATGTCCCGGAACGCGTCGAAGTAGTCGATATCCAGCGGGCTGATCACGTCATAGGCGGGCTCGGTGGCGCCGGGGAACGGGGCTGACGGGGAGGAAGCGGAGGTCTCGGTCATGGGCCCATAGTAGGCGACACTCAGTTCCATGTGCAATGGTACGGAGTGTCAGAACGGCTGGGGGGTCGGCCGCTCGTCAGGCCTCCGCGTCAGGCTTCCACGTCCAGTGCGTCGCGGACCCGGCGCAGCACCTCGCCGGACGGCATGGTCACAGGGAAGCTCGCCACCAGGACCTGGGCGGGGGCCGTTTCCGGGCCGTCACCGCGGCCCGGTCCGGCGGCGGCCTCCGCACCGACACCGAAGCGCAGCCGGACCCGCGTCAGGGCCCGGCCCAGGGCCGCCGCATGGCGGTCGCGGACCTGCGCCGCCGGTTCGCCCGACTCGGTCCGGACCGCCTGGCGCAGGAAGTGGTTGTGCGTGGCAGTGACGAGGGCGGCGAAACCGATCGCGTCCACGAGGTCCAGGCCCGGGACGCTGCGCCGCAGGTAGTCGGAGAAGAGCCGCTCGTATCCGCGCTCGGTGATGATCTCCCGGTCACGCAGGGCCCGGACGGCCAGGACCTGGGTGTAGCGGCGGCGGGCCAGGTCCAGGTCTGCGGAGAGGTGTGCGAAGACGCGTTCGGAGGCCGAACACACGGTGGCCCAAGGGTCGGCGGATCGGCCCGAGGTCGGGCCCGAGGTCCAGGCGGCAATCCGTTCGACAGCTTCGGCCGCGGCCGGCTCCTCGGCCCAGGCCTGGCCGTCCATCCACGCGCCGAGTTCCTCGATGAGCCGAGGGTGGTCGGCGAACACCGCATCCTCCTTGCCACCCACCTGACGGAAGTAGGTGGACCGGGACATCCCGGCGGCGCGGGCCAGGTCATCCACGCTCGTGCCCTCGAAGCCGCGCTCGCTGAACAACTCCACGGCGGCCTCGACCACCTGCGAACGGACCTCAACGGAGCGTGACACCTCGACCATGCGCCCGACTCTATCCCCGCCCCGCCCCGAACATGAGAGCGGCAACTGTCGATCTGCCCGGCGTGTTTCGACGTGTACTGCGGCGGTGATCTGGGGTGGTGGGGTCAGAGGAGATGCTCGGTGAGGTGGTCCGGGGTGCCGAAGCGGTGGGCCGTGACGGAGATGGCCTGCTCGTGCACGAACGGCAGCAACTCCACGTCACCGGCCGAGACCACCGGCCCCGCATACACGGCCACGTCCGGGGAACCACCGAGCGCCTCGTGCAGCGCCAGCAGGTTGCCGCGGGAGGCCTCGACACCGGGGTCGCTCCAGTCCTGCACCAACCGGATTCGCGGGTCCCCGGCGCCCGGCGCGGACGGCGGCAGCCCGGTCAGCTGCGCGGCCCGGGCGTGGAACGCCGCGGCGTCCTCCACGTGCACCACCACGTCCGGGTCCCCGGCCAGCAGACGCCCGACGCCGGCCGGCAGCCTCTCCGGAACGCTCACCGAGAGCTCCGCCCCGGCACGGCGGCCGGCCATCAGCACGCGCAGCAGGTGCACCAGCGGGCCCGACTCCCAGCGGACGGTGACCGGCACCGGGAGGTGGCGCAGCACATTGCGCTCGGCCATCAGCCCGGAGATGTCCCGGGCCACGCCGAAGGTCTCGCGCCACGCGGTGTCGTCCAGAGCGGCGGCTCCCACCAGCCAGTCCAGCTCGGCGGCATCCAGTCCGGCGGCCTCGGCCAGCCGCAGGCCGGCCCCGGACGCGGCGGAGGCTGCGGTGGATGCCGCGGTGGAGGCCCCGGTGGATGCCGCGGACGCGGTGGAGGCTGCGGCGGGCCACACTGATCCTGCCGCGCCACGCTGATTATCGCTGTGGCTCGACAGGATGCCTGTGGTCTGCTGGTCCGACGCCGGACCAGACCCGCCAGCGGACGCCGCAGGGCCGCCGTCGTGGGCCGGCGCGTCCACCTGCGCAGCCACCGGCGCATCCGTCCACGTGCCCAGCCCGTGCAGGTAGTGCGGGCCGCCGGCCTTGGTGCCCGCGCCGACGGTCGAGCGCTTCCAGCCACCGAAGGGCTGCCGGCGCACTATGGCCCCGGTGATCCCCCGGTTCACGTAGAGGTTGCCGGCCTGCACCGTCTCCAGCCACTGACCGATCTCGTCCGGGTCCAGGGAGTGCAACCCCGAGGTCAGCCCGTAGTCCACGGCGTTGACGAGCCCGACCGCGTCCTCCAGGGTCTCGGCCGTCATCACGCCCAGCACGGGGCCGAAGTACTCGGTCAGGTGGGCGTCCGATCCGGGGCGGACGCCCGCGCGGATCCCCGGGCTCCACAGCCGTCCCGTGTCATCCAGCGGCTGCGGCTGCAGGGCCCAGCGCTCCCCCTCGCCCAGCTCGGTCAGTCCGCGCCGCAGCTTCTCCCCGGGCTCCTCGATCACCGGTCCCATCTGCGAGCGCGCATCCTCCGGGTAGCCCACGGTCAGTGAGTGCGCGGCGTCCAACAGCTGGCGGTGGAAGCGCTTCGAGGTGGCCACGGAGCCCACGAGGATCACCAGCGAGGCGGCGGAGCACTTCTGCCCGGCATGCCCGAACGCGGAGTTCACCACGTCCTTCGCGGCCAGGTCCAGGTCGGCGCTCGGGGTCACGATGATCGCGTTCTTGCCCGAGGTCTCGGCCAGCAGCGGCAGGTCCTTCCGGAAGGAACGGAACAGCTTCGCCGTGTCATAGCCGCCGGTGAGGATGACCCGCTCCACGTCCGGGTGGGTGATGAGCCCCTCGCCCAGTTCGGCCTCACGGTCCGGGTCGATGCTCACCAGACTCACCAGGTGCTCGGCGGTCCCGGTCACCCGTTCCTCGGGCCAGTCCAGCTGCCGGAGTCCCACCGTCAGGCCCTCGCGGATGGCCTCGTAGGCAACAGCCCCGGTCCGCACCGACTGCGGGGCGGGTTTGAACACCACGGGCGCACCGGAGGCCAGCCCGGCCAGCACGCCACCGGTGGGGATGGCCACCGGGAAGTTCCACGGCGGGATCACCAGCACCAGCTTCGCCGGGTGGTACTGCGCCCCCTGCACCTCGTCCAGGCCGCGGGCCAGCCGCCCGTAGTACCGGGCGAAGTCGATGGCCTCGGAGACCTCGGGGTCCCCCTGGTCCAAGGTCTTGCCGGTCTCCGCGGCGGCCACCTCGAGCAGCGCACCCCGGTGCGCCTCCAGCGAGTCGGCCACGGCATGCAGCACCCGCTCGCGCTCGGTCCCCGTCAGGGTCCGCCACGCCTCACCGGCGGACACGGCCTGCCCGACGGCGGCCCGCACCTGTTCCGGTGAGGTCACCTGCGCTGCGGCCACGGTCTCGATCCCCCGCGTGGATCCCGGGATGGCGGCGGTGATGGCCCGGCCCCAATCGCGGTTGGCGGCCAGGGACGGGTCCGTGTCCGGGGTGTTGGCGAAGCCGTCCACCGGTTCGGGGGCCGGTCCCCGAGCCACGTCAAGATCCGCCGTGGATGTAGCGCGCTGCCGGTTCTGGCTCCGGGCCGGCGTCGGGATCTCGGTGTCCAGGTCCTCGAGGGACGCGTGGAAGCGGGCCTCCTCGCGGGCGAAGAGCTCCGGGTCCGTGTCCAGCTCGAAGACGGCGGACATGAAGTTCTCCTGGCTGGCCCCCTCCTCGAGGCGGCGGATCAGGTAGGAGATGGCCACGTCGAACTCGTGCGGGTGGACCACGGGGGTGTAGAGCAGCAGCGAGCCCACGTCCTGGCGCACGGCCTCGGCCTGGCCGGTGGCCATGCCCAGCAGCATCTCGAACTCGACGTCCGGGGCGCGGCCGCCGTCCTCCCAGCGGGTGCTCAGGCCGCGCTCCCGCACGAGCAGCCAGGCCAGCGCCACGTCGAAGAGGTTGTGACCGGCCACGCCGACCCGAACATTGCGGGTGCGTTCCGGCGTGAGGGCGTAGTTGAGCACACGCTTGTAATTGGTGTCCGCGGCCTGCTTGGAGTCCACAGTGGCGGCGGGCCAGCCCGTGATGGAGGCCTGCACGTGCTCCATCGGCAGGTTGGCGCCCTTGACCACGCGGACCTTCAGCGGCGCCCCACCGGCGGCCACCCGGCGGGCGGCGAACTCCTGCAGGCGGATCATGGCGTCCAGGGCATCCGGCAGGTAGGCCTGCAGCACGATCCCCGCCTCGAGGTCCCGCAGGGAGGGGGTGTCCATCAGGGCCATGAACACGGCCAGGGTCATATCGAGGTCGTGGTACTCCTCCATGTCCAGGTTGATGAAGGTGGGTGCTGCGGGGGTTCCGGCGGCACCGGCCTGGGAGGCTGCGAGCTCGTAGAGCGGCAGGAGGCCGGCGGTGACCTCCTCGACGGCCTCGTTGAAGGCCCAGGCGCTGTGGGGGGCGGTGGCTGCGGAGACCTTGACGGAGACGTAGTCCACGTCATCGCGCTCGATCAGCGCGCGGATGCCGTCCATCCGCCGGTCCGCCTCCTGCTGGCCCAGGATCGCCTCGCCGAGCAGGTTGATGTTCAGGCGGATGCCCTCGGTCTGGAGCTTCGCGATGGCCGGACCGAGTTTGGCGTCCGTGGCGTCCACGATCAGGTGGGACACCAGCTCACGCAGCACCTTGCGGGCCGCGGGCACGGCGATCGGGGCCAGCGCGGGGGCCAGCCGCCCGCCGGCGCTCATGGCCGAGCGCATGTACCAGGGCAGGAACCCGGGGGTCTGCGGAGCCAGGTCGGCGAGCGCCTCGGCCGCGATCTGCTGGTCCTCCGGGCGGATCACGCGGTCCACGAAGCCCACCGTGAAGTCCAGCCCCGCCGGGTCCTTCAGGACGCCCGCCAGCTGCTGGGCCGAGAAGTTCGAGGGGTGCTTCCGGGCCTCATGGAGCCAGGCCTTGACCTGCTCGACGGCGGCCGGGGCCAGGGTGCGCAACTCGTCAGGGTCCGGGATCGCCGGGTTCAGGGTGCTCATGCAGCCATTGTTCTCGGTCACACCGTGCGTGACCAGCGAACGTTTCCGCACGGTACCCTTCGGATGACCCGAATGATCTCGGAAAGCTGCCGGGAGATGCCGGCGGGAGGGGGCACTGATGCTGGAGGTCCGCCGCCTCGTGCTGCTGCGTGAGCTGTCCATCCGCGGCACCCTCTCCGCCGTGGCCCGGGCCATGAACCTGGCCCCCTCCTCCGTCTCCGAACAGCTGTCCCTGCTGGAGCGGGAGACCAAGACACAGCTGCTGCGCCGGGTCGGCCGGAACGTGCAACTCACGGAGGCGGCGCTGGCCCTGGTCAGCCGGGTGGAGCCGATCCTCGATGCCCTCGAGGAGGCGGAGACGGCTCTGACGTCCGCGGGCGGCGCCATCAGCGGCCGGGTCCGGCTGGCCGCCTTCCAGTCCGCGGCCCTGACCGTGGTCCCCACCGCGCTGACCCGCCTGCGCACCCAGCATCCCGAGCTGCGGTTGGAGCTGGTCCACTACGAGCCGGAGCAGGCCCTGCACGAGGCCTGGGTGCGGGACTTCGATGTGGTGGTCGCCGAGCAGTACCCCGGGCATTCCGCACCTCACTGGCCCGGCTTGGACCGCCGCCAGCTGCTGCAGGACGAACTGCAGCTGGCCGTGCCGGCCGATCTCACGGTGGAGGGCGGGCCGCTGCCACCCGGCGGGGAGTTGGCAGCACTCTTGAGACACCGGCCGCTGCCCTGGGTGATGGAACCGCATGGCACGGCCACCCGGCACTGGGCCGAGCAGCTGATCCGCTCCGCCGGTCACGAGCCGGATGTCCGCTTCGTCTCGGCGGACCTGCAGGCGCACGTGAGGCTCGTGGAGTCCGGCAACGCGGTGGCCCTGCTGCCGGGGCTGACCCTCGTGGACCATGCGGCCCGCCTGCGCCGGATCCCCCTGGCCGGGCGTCCCCTGCGCACCGTCTTCACCTCGATCCGGTCCTCGTCCGCCCGGTCTCCGGCCGTCGTCGCCGTCCGGGAGGCGCTGGAGGCGGCCGTGGGCCGGCTGGATATGAGAACGGACCCATAACGAACCGGCCGGGACCGGGCGTTCCGGGGTGGGGGCCTTGCGCCCTCGCTTAGCATGGGGAGGTCGGAGATCGGCCCACCACGCTGTAGCGAAGGTCAGGACTGATGCCCGGAACACCCGTGATGCAGCTGAGGAGAGGGAGCCATGCGCCAGGACCCGCAGACACTGCCGCGGGCTGAGGCGTCGGCGGACCTGTCCACGGCGCTCTGGCACCTGCCCGCGGACACCGAGCCGCAGGAACGGCTGTGGATGGCCTTCCCCCGTGACTACGCGCAGATGGGCTCCTCGCTCTGGGAACTCTCCGGGGCCCGGCGGGCCTGGACCCGGGTGGCGCACGCGGTCATGGACTATGAGCCGGTCACCCTGCTGGTGGATCCGGCGGACCGGCAGATCGTGCACACCTACGTGGACCCCATGATCCCGGTGGTGCCGCTCACCATGGACAACCCCTTCCTCGGCCTCACGGGCCCGACCTTCACCCTCGGTCCCGTGGACGGAGGGACCGGCCACCGGGCGCTCGGGATGATCGACTGGGTCTTCAACGGCTTCGGCCGGCGCCCCGGCATGGACTACCAGCTGGATGATGTGGCCGGCGGGACAATTGCCGACCTGACCGGCGCCAGACGCCAGCTCTCCCTCCTGGTCAACGAGGGCGGGGCGTTCATCACGGACGGTGAGGGCACCCTGATCGCCTCCGAGTCCGTGCTGTTGGACCCGGCCCGCAACGGCGGCTGGTCCCGCGCGCACATCGAGGCCGAGTTCACCCGCTACACGGACATCCGCAAGATCATCTGGCTGCCCGGCGGGCTGACCCGGGACCGGGGCCGCTTCGGCTTCGGTGGTCACATCGACCAACTCGTGGCCTTCGCCTCCCCCTCCGTGGTGCTGCTGCACTGGCAGGAGAACCCCGCGCACCCGGACCACGAGGTCTCCGTCCACACGCTCGAGATCCTGCAGAACGAGACGGACGCGCGCGGCCGCCCGTTGAACGTGGCCACCGTGACGGCTCCCCTGGCCGGCCAGGACGAGCGCGGCCCGCTGGCTTGGTCCTACGTCAACGTGCTGCCCGTGAACGGCGCCGTGGTGGTGCCCTCCTTCGAGGACCCGCACGACGACGGCGCCCACCAGCTGCTGCAGGCCGCCTTCCCAGGGCGCACGGTGGTGCCCATCCCCGCACAGCGGCTGTACCGGCGCGGCGTCGGCATCCGGCAGGTGGCCCTCCCCCAGCCCTCCCGCCAGGGCTGAAGCCGCCGCTTCCACGGCTCCACGGCTCCACGGCTCACTGCGTCGCGGCGACATGGCCCGCCGCTTCCCCTCCCTGGCCACACCGATCCTGCCGCGCCACAGCGGCCCAACAGCCCAGCCACACTGATCCTGCCGCGCTACAGCAATTATCGCTGTGGCTCGGCAGGAAGACTGTGGCGTGAAATTCGGCTCCGGCCCACCCGATGGCCTCGAGGCCAGCTGCCCTCCTCCACACCGGACCGTCTTCGGCACGGGCTCCACAGATGGGCACTACGCCTGCACGCTGTGGCTGCTTCTCCGGGTGGAGTGGACGTCATGGATTCCCCGGAACCGGCCCCGTTGCCTCTACACCCGTTGCCCACCCACCCCGTCAGCCACACGGGTCCCGGTGCCTTCAGGGCGTGGGACATCCCGCTGATGCTGTCCTCGGCAGAGCGATCGGAGGTGGATTGGGGGCACCAGCTGCACCGGTCCGCAGCTATGGGAACGGCGATTCGGCTCCGCCCCGGTGCATTCGCCGAGGCCACCAGCTGGAACAGGGCCTTTTCCCGTGAGCGGCATCTCGCCTCGGCCCTCTCCATCGCCATGACGTCACGGAAGCCGCCGGTGTTCGCGCGGGAGCGCTCATGCTCCACCGGCTCCCCCTGAACAGAATCCCCACAGTGGTGAAGCTCCGGGCTTCCAGCGTCGGCGCCGCCGGGACCATTCAACGACTGCAGCCCGAGGCTTCGAAACGGCCGCTGTTCGAGGAACGCCGGTTGGTCTATCCGAAGGCATGGGCGGACTCAACCTACGCGGACCGTCCTGCCGCCTCGCTACTCATCGATGGCGAGGTCGCGCTCCGCGTCGAAGACCTCCAGCTGGCCCTGGCCGACGGCCTTCCCCATATGACTCCGGGCAGCGCCATCATGGTGGCCGATGCCGTACTCAGCGGCAGGCGTCTCGCCGACGACGGCAAACATCCCTTCATGGCCACCCCCATGGGGAGCAAGGAGTTTCTCGGACTGGCCGACCTCTGTCTGACCCAGAAGGCCAGGACAGCCTTCCGATGGATCGCCGGTTTCGCCTCGCCGCTGTCAGAGTCTCCGGGCGAATCGCTGAGCAGGGTCTGCATCGACGAGCTGGGGTTCCACCCACCTGAGCTCCAACACAAGATCCATGATGCCCACGGGAAGCTCCTGGGGATCGTCGATTTCTGGTGGAAGGAGCTGCGGCTGGCGGGCGAGTTCGATGGCAAGCGGAAGTACACCGGCGGGGCCAGTTATTCCGGGAGGGACATCGACGACGTGATCCGCGAGGAGAAACTGAGGATGGAACGCATCCAGGAGGAGGGGATTCGTGTCGTCCGCTGGATGTGGAGCGACCTGACCACGCCGCAACGACTCGCGGCGAAACTGGTCCGAGTCGGCGTCCCCCGCGCTGTCGTCGGCCACCAGCGCTTCAACCACAACCATCCAGCCCGGTCATAGAAACCCGTCGGGCCAGCCACAGTCATCCTGCCGAGCTACAGCAATTATCGCTGTGGCTCGGCAGGATGCCAGTGGCCCGCCGCAAGAGGGTGGCTCGGCAGGATGCCTGTGGCCCGGCGCAAGAGGGTGGCTCGGCAGGATAGCTGTGGCCCGGCGCATGAGGGTGACTCGGCAGGATAGCTGTGGCCCCGGCGCATGAGGGTGGTTCGTGTGCGGGCGGTGACGTGGGCCTGCAGCCAACCGCAGCCGGTCAGTCGGCTTCGGGGCTGAACAGCTCGCGGACGTCGTCGGCGGTGATGGTGGAGGAGAAGGCGGCATCCCCGTCCGTCAACGAGGAGAACAGGGCGGCCTTCTTCTGCTGCAGGGCCAGCACCTTCTCCTCGATCGTGCCCTCGGCCACCATGCGGTAGACCATCACGGTGCGGTCCTGCCCGATCCGGTGCGCACGGTCCACGGCCTGGGCCTCGGTGGCGGGGTTCCACCACGGGTCCAGCAGGAACACGTAGTCGGCCTCGGTCAGGGTCAGGCCGAAGCCACCGGCCTTGAGGCTGATGAGGAAGGCCGGCGCCGTCCCGGTCTTGAACTCATCGATCACCTTCGCCCGGTTCCGCGTGGAGCCGTCCAGGTAGGCGAAGGCCACCCCCCGGTCCGCCAGGGCGTCCCCCACCCGCGTGAGGAAGGAGGTGAACTGGCTGAAGATGATGACCCGGTGTCCCTCCGAGACGATCTCCTCGAGCTGGCCCATCAGCGCCTCCATCTTTGAGGACGGCACGGAGGCGTACTTCTCATCCACGATCGCCGGGTCCAGGGCCAGCATCCGGAGCAGCGTCAGCGATTTGAAGATGACGAAGCGGTTCTCCTCCATGTTCTCCAGCAGGCCCAGGACCTTGCGGCGTTCGCGCTGCAGCACCTGGTCGTAGAGCCGCCGGTGCTTGGGCACCAGCTCCACGTGGCTGACCTGTTCCTGCTTCGGGGGCAGGTCCGAGGCCACGAGGGCCTTGGTCCGGCGCAGCATGAACGGTCGGATCCGGCGCCGCAGCCGGGCCATCCGCCGCGCAGCGAGGCGGCGGCCGTCGTCGGAGGAGTCCGGCGATTCGATCGGTTTGGTGTACTCGGCACGGAACACCGTGGGCGAGGGAAACAGTCCCGAGGCGGTCAAGGAGAGCAGCGCCCACAGGTCGGACAGCGAGTTCTCCATGGGCGTTCCCGTGATCGCCAGCCGGAACGGCGCCCGGATGGCCTTGGCCGCCTGGTGCGCCTTCGCAGCCCGGTTCTTCACGAACTGCGCCTCGTCCAGCACCAGCCCGTCCCACTCCAGTTCCGTGAACTGATCCGAGTCCAGGCGCAGCAGGGTGTAGCTGGTGACCACGACGTCGGCCCCGGCCACCTCGGCGGCGACGCGCGTGCCGCGCTTGGCTGCGGTGGTGTCCAGCACGCGCAGCTCCAGCCCCGGTGCGAAGCGCTCCGCTTCGTCCTTCCAGACGGACAGGACCGAGGACGGCGCGACCACCAGGAACGGCGGCGCCACCAGAGGGGCCGGCTCGGGCTCACCGTGGAGCTGTGCGTACTGGGCGGCCATGGCGTCATGGACGTGCTCGCTGGGACCGGGACGGCTCAGGTCCCGTGCCCGGAGCATCAGCGCCAGCGTCTGGATCGTCTTGCCCAGGCCCATGTCGTCGGCCAGGATCCCGCCGAGGTGGTGGTCGTAGAGGAATGACAGCCAGGCGAAGCCCTCGAGCTGATACGGACGCAAGGTGGCGTCCAGGCCCACCGGGACGGCCGGCGTCGTGATCTCGGAGAGGTCTTTCAGGGCACCGACGGACTCGCGCCAGGCCACCGCCTCCACCGCCTCGTGGGCGAGGTCCTCGAACTCCTCCCACAAGGCCACGTCATACTTGTTGATCCGCGGGGCGTCCGGCTTCCACTCCCCCATGGCCTCGGCCTCGGAGATGAGCTCACGCAGACGGTTCAGGCCCGGGTTGTCCAGGGAGAAGTAGGTGCCGTCGTTCAGCAGGAGGGTCTTCTTGCCCTGTGCCAGGGCCTTGAACACGGCGGTGAAGGGGATGAGCTGGCCGTTCACGGTGATCTCGAAGCCGAGGTCGAACCAGTCGTTGTCCTGGGGGTTGGCGGCCTGGACCTGGGTGACGCGGACCTGGGGGTCATCCGTCAGCTCGCGGTAATCCGGACGCGTGCCGTGTTCCACCACCATGACGTGGTCCAGCTTCTGAAGCTCCGGCAGCACGTACTCCACGAATCGGGCGGTGTCCGCCCCGTGCAGGTGCGTGTTGCGGATGTAGCCGGGCAGCACGGTCACGCCGTCCGTGGCCTGCTCTGCCGTGGCGCGGACGGATTCCAGCACCGCGTCCTCGTGGTCGATGTCCCGGTCCACGTCCACCCCCCGGGCCCGGCCCGTGTAGCCGGTGGGCGACCATCCGCCCCGGGTGTGGGAGCGCCGGTGCTCCACGGGCAGCTCCCGTCGGGGCCCCCAGTAGAGCCAGGACCACTCCAGGGCGGTCTCGTGGTGACGGCGGTGGGTGACGGAGAGCTGCAGCTGGGGCGCCGGCACCTCGGGGAAGGACACCGTGCCGTCCGTGCTGTCCACCGGCAGGATGCGGGACAGCCGCGGGTAGACGTCGTAGAAGAACTCCTCGGACTCCGCCTTCGGGATCCGCAGCGGCTCGGGCTGGGCGAGCAGGTCCAACACGGCGCGCGGGACGGTCTCGGCCGCCGGGACGAGCGTCAGCCGCACGGGGGTGAGACGCCGGGAGGAGTCACTGAGTACCTCGGTGGCCACGAACCCGCCGGAGCCGGCCGCCCGCGCACCGGGGACCACCTGCCCGCCGGATTCCACCACCGGCGTCACGGCGAGGTCCGCCTCCGGGCCGCTCACGTCCAGCCGGACGGTGGCGGGTTCGGCGAGCAGCACCTCACTGACGATCCCCTGGCCCACGAACTCGACGCCCGCCTGCTGCGCACGGACCAGCAGCTGCCAGGCGGCGGGCCCGGTGAGGGTGTCCAGCCGGATCGTCTCGTCGGATCCGTATCCGTGGGAGGGCGGCCGCTCCGCCAGGTGGAGGCGGTAGAGCTGCCCGAGCAGTTCCACCTGCTCCTCCCGCAACTGGTGGCGCAGCCCCCCGTACTGGAACTTCTTCCAGGTCAGTCCGCCCTTGATCCAGTTGTTCCGGGTGCCACGGCGCATCGGCCGCAACTGCACGTGCAGTGCGGCCCCCTCCTGGACGTCCGCCACGGAGGCCTCACCGGCACCCCAACGGCGGCGCATCTGGCTGCGCGGCTCGGCCAGTAGCTCCACCCCGATCCCCACCGGCTCCTGGGCCTGTGGCTCGTCCTGCTGACCGGTGAGCTCACCGAGTACCGAGCGCCAGTCCGCCGGCTGCTGGCCCGGACCCGCGCCTCCGGGCGAGGACATCAGGGCGCCGTCCGTGAAGCGCTCCACCTCGCCCCAGCCCCGGGGCTCAGGGGCGGCGTCCCCTGCGAACATCCCGTCCGGCGCCATGCCCCCCGGACCGCCCGGCCCGCCGAGGTGCTCGCGGATCGCTTGCGTGGTGGCGGCGTAGAGCAGTGCGGCGGCGTGCTTGCAGTCGTTGCGGACCGGACACGTACAGCCGCCACGCAGCGGGGTCCAGTGCCGGGGCAGGACCTGGGAGGGCGCCTTGCCGGGAACCAGGAGGACGAAGGTCTCATAGGGCAGCGGTTCGTTGCCCTGCACCTCGCCGAACAGCGTGGCCGGGGACCGGTCGGTGGCGGCGGCCCCGTCCGTGGGCTCCCAGATGAAACCCGAGACGGCCCCCTGCCGCGCGTAGGCCTTGCCGCGGTCAGCCGCCTGGGAGCCGACCAACCGGGAGATGTCCTGGTCGGCGATGTAGGGCAAGGAGGAGGAACCGCGCATCAGACCATCGTTTCACGCCCTGCGGACAGCGGGAGCCGGTGTCCACAGGGCTGGTCGACCGACACCCCCACCGGGATGGGTAGTTGTCCCCATCGCGGGCCCGAGCTGCGTCAGAATAGGCTGGCGGACGGCAACGGTGAGCGAGCTGACTGACCATGGTCAGCGCTCCAGGGGAGAACAGAGGACAAAGGGCGATATGGCGATCAATGGCTGGACGGTGGACGCAGCGGGCACCCGAGGCGTCATCACCAAGACCTTGGTACCCATTGACGATCTGCCCGGTTGCGCAGATGACATGGTGACCGCATTCAGCGATGCGGCAACTGCCTGTGATCATGTGGCGATCGGCTCCATGCTGGACACCGTGCTGCAGACCTTCGTCAGCCCGCTCTACGACGCCTCCTACAACGCCGGCAACTACGTCTTGGTCAAGTTGGAGGAGGCCGTGCGGGCCTACGTCAATTCCGACGAACAAATGGGCACGGACGCGCTGGCCTCCATGGATGACATCCCGAGGGGTGAGGACTGACCATGACGGTCTACACGGATGCACTGCCGGAGAAACTCCCGGACACCGCGGCCATCACGACGGCCGCCGAGGACATCACCACCCAGGCAGAGAAGGCCAGCACCTTGGTCGGCGATGCTCAGACAGAGCTGTCCGGCGTCGGGAGCGTATTCAACACCCCTGATACCGCCACGGTGGAATCGGCGATGAACACGCTCGTCAAGCCTTTCACCGACGACATCACCACGTCGATCGGCCCGGTCACCACGGGGCTGGACAATTTCGCCTCGGACATCGACAATCTCAAGGCCCGCTACGATCGGGTCCGCGAGGACGTCTCCGAGCACAATGACTGGCAGCGCCCTCCGGAAGATGATCCCCACCGGGCGACCTACGACCAGCAGGAAACTGACCTGGCGGCGGAGGTCCAGGCCGTTGGGCAGCTGTACGACGAGGCCGTGGAACGGTGCGAGAAGAAGGTCCGGGACGGCACTCCCTCCCCGGTCCCGGGGTTCCCCATCTCCGCCGGCGTCACCTTCGGCGTCGGCGTGGGTTTGACGACCACCGAGACGTGGTTCAAGTCCAAGGTGAAGTTCGTGCGGGTCCGCAACGGTCGGATCAACCTCCAGGTGTCCCAGCCCATCCCGCGCAAGGGCCACAAGATCTCCACGAAGGTCATGTCCAAGCTGGGCATGCCGGATTCCTATGTCAACAAGTATGCGAACGTCTTCGACCCGGAGACCGGGAAGAGACTGTCGGTCGCCGACTGGGAAAAAGCCGTGGACAAGGTGGATCCCAAGTCTGCCTTGGGCATAATGTTCGCCCGCAGCCCCTGGCTGAAACGGCGCTTCAAGGACGCCCACGTCAGTATCGAACGCACGAACCTCCCGAACGGCAAGGTCAAAGCCAATGGCTCCGCGCGCATCATCGCGGAGGATCCCAAGGGAGTCCCTCCCAAGGCCCACGGCAAGAATCGGAACAAGACCCTCAAGCACGCCGACGCGGGCAAGTGGGGCAAGGCGGCGAAGGCCGCGAAATGGGGCGGGCGTGGGCTGGGCGCCCTCGGTTTCGCCGGCTCTGCCATGGACGGTTACAACAAATCCGTTGAGCGCAACCCAACGGCGAGTACGGGCGAACACGTCAAGAACGCGGCCGTCGACGCCACCATCGAGACCGGTGCCAGCGCCGTGGGTGCCAAGGTGGGCGGCGTGGTCGGCCGTTCAGCCGGTGCCGCGATCGGGCAGGCCATCATCCCGATCCCCGGTGTCGGAGCAGCCGTGGGTGCTGTTGCCGGCGGATTCCTCGGGAACGTCGTCGGCGGCTTCGTCGGCGGACAGGTCGGCAAGGGCATCAACGCCTTCCGGCACAGTGACGGAGACTCATTCGGTGAGAAGGCCAAGGACTTCGTGGGAGGCTTGTTCTCGTGAGGGTCAGCCTCCCGGAAGCATCTCGTTCCACCGTGACGTGGAGCTGAACCCCAGGGATGGATCCACTGGGCCGCGGAGGACGAACGAGTGGAGGGTAGGCGTTGAACGAGGACGATCTGGTGGAGAACGACGTCTTCATGTCCGTGGTGACATGGTTGCTCCAATACGGGCTCGTCATCATCGGCGCTGCCATCACGCTCGCCGGAGTACTGGCATGGTCCGGCCGTTGGCGTTCATGGGCGAGGCAGAAGACCTACGGCATGCTCACGCGGGTCCCCACCAGGTACACCTTGGGACTGGCTTTTCTGGGCCCCGGCATCATCTTCATCAGCCTCGGAATCTTTGCCGACCTGGGAATCATCCCCGGGTCGGACGACGTCTACGACGTGATCGGTGCGGCACTCATCTTCGTCAGCCTGATCGGGGTGTTCTGGTGGCCGGCCGCGCTGACACCGCGGTGGTACCGCGACTGGCTGACGTGGGGCGGCCCCCAGGAGACTGACCCCTGGCCCACGGACAAGGAACGAGCGGAAGGACGGCGTTGAGAGACTCAGCAGGTGCCGGCGAGACACCCGGAAACACCGTGAGGGGGCGGCAGAACGTCCTTGCCCTCGACGTCCCGCCGCGCATGACGGCGATCGTGGACGAGAGCGAGGACCCGTTGCCGGTGGAGCTGATAGCCGCCGTCAACACGCGTGAGGGCTACACTCCCACGCTCGTGGCCACCGTCTTCGGCTACGAGGGGAGCCAGCCTCTCTTCACCCGATCGGCGTTGGAGGGCCTGGAGCGCGATCTCGTGTCCCCGCACATCATCGGCGTGGCTGACTGGGAGCCTCCCGCCTCCTGGAATGCGCAGGAGACCGGCTGCGTCATCGACTACACCCAGACCACGGGCGAGGACGAGCGAGTCGTCTTCGGACGTGACTACCTGGCGGTGGCCCAGGGGTGGGCCATCCAGGTCACCACCACCTCCACCCCACAGGACCGGTTCATCATGGACGCCCTCCTCGAGGAGGGCATCCGTGGTCTGTCCATACTGCGCACCCCGACCTCCCAGGACGCTGTCACCGTCCTCGCGGGTTCGGTGCCGTTGGGGACCTCGGCCACAGGGCACCAGAACCGCATCGATCTGGGGCCATGGCGGGAGCGTGCCGCATGGACAAGGCCGGAAGCCGTGAGCCTGCAGCCGGACACCCTGGAGGTCCTGGCATCCATGGATCTCGAAGACCCCGTCCTCCCGGACGACGCGGACCTGCTCCGAGACCTCACAGGGGCAGAACTCCTCGGGCCCGGCGGACTTTCCGGCGACGCGCTCTTCCTCTCGGAGGTCCTGCAGGTGGCCGACGCCGGACTCTCGGTGACCATGTACCGTGACGGACGCCAATCTGCCCTGACCTGCGCCATGTTCGGGGAGACCACCGCCGTGCTGTGGGGGCCCAGCTACGGCCAGCTCGCCTATGGCCATCCGGGGGAGGCCTCGGAGCGCCGGTCGGGGGCAGCCGTCATCCCTACGGCAGAACTCAGCTCGACCGTGTGTGGATGGCTCGGACTCGGCCCGGCGTGGACCGACGACGAGTCCCCCGTGCTGACCTCACCCGACCTGGTGGACCGCATCGTGTCTGGCGATACAGTGCGCCTCGAGGCGTTCGACCCCGATACATCACTGTACTTGTGGCACATCAATACCTGGGCGGGCGAACGGTCCCTGGATGATGCCTTCGCCCTCAATGCCGGTCCACGTGGACACTTCCAAGTCCGAGCGGACACTGCGAATGCCGACTCGATCGTGCTGTGGCCCGCCGACTCGTCCTGGCTGTACCGCATGATCGAGGACCGGGTGCAGGCCGCCTTCTTCGGCCGCCCGGTCACCCTGGACGCCTAGGTGTCTTGAGCTTCGCCTGATTCCCGACGACGGCCGGCCGGCTCGGCCTGCACCCTCCCGGCAGCCTGGGGAGACCCGGACGCCTCAGAGCCATCGGTCCCCGTCTCGGTCTCCGTCTCCGCTGCCGGCCCAGCCACAGCCCCGGCCGGCGCTTCCACGGAACCTGCCGAGGCCGCCGTCGTACCCCTGGCCCTGGTCATCCGCGCCTCCATGCCCTTGAGGTCCGAGGCGATGAAGGAGTTGATCCAGCGTGACTGCGGATCGGCGTCGATCATGAGGGCCTTCAACAACAGGGTGGCGGGCAGGGCGAGGATGGCGCCGAGCGGGCCGAGGATCCACGCCCAGAACAGCAGGGACAGGAAGGACACGGTGGGGATCACGCCCACGGACTCCCCCGTGAACTTCGGCTGGATGATGGCCTGGATGACGAAGTTCAACACGGAGTAGGCGGCGACCACGGCGAAGAACGCACCCCAGCCGCCCTCCACCAGGCCGAGCAGGGCGGGCGGGACCATGCCGATGATGAAGCCGACGTTCGGGATGTAGTTCGTCAGGAAGCTCAGCACGCCCCACACCCAGATCATCGGCACCCCGATGATGGCGAGCGCGGCCACGTCCAGCGCCGCCACGATCAGACCGAAGATGGTGGTGACGACCCAGTACCGGCGCACCCCGTCCGCGAAGGCGGTCAGTGCGGTGCCGAGCTCGTACTTGGCGGTGTTCAGCAGGGCCATCCGGCGGTCCACGGCCACGGAGTCCATGGCCAGGAAGAACACGGTCATGACCACGGTGGCCAACAGCCCCAGGATGGCGGTGACGTTGGAGAGCAGCGCCGTGACGATCCCGGTGACGGTGGACACCACGGTGGACATGTTCAGTCCGGAGAGCTGTTCCAGCATCATGTCCGGGGTGACCCCGAAGCTGCCGATCCACGTGATCATGCTGTTGTAGATCTCGTTGAACTGCTGCGCGTACTGGGGCAGGGCCAACACCAGTTCGGAGGCGGACCAGAGGACCAGCCCCATGAACACCAGCAGGACGACCACCACCACGGCCACCGTCACCGTGGCCCCGAGGAAGCGGTGCACGCCCTGCCGGATCAGCCAGGCCTGCAGCGGATAGGCGATGATCACCAGGTTCAGCCCGAGGAACACCGGACCCACGATCGCCTGCAGCCCCTGCACGAACTCCAGCGTGATCACCAGGCCCGCCAGACTCAACACGATCACCAGGAACCGCGGCCAGGTGCGGTGCACGGTCGAGTCGGGGGTCACGCCGGGGCTCCGGTCCGCGGCTGTTGCAGTATCCACGTCCGTGAGTCTACGGCGGCCCCTGGACGCCGTACCCTCCGGGGCCACCCTGATCCCTCCCTGATCCCTCCCCGATCCGCCCCTGAACCGAATAGTCTGGGAGCATGATCCGCCACGAGACGATCCAGGACTACGTGGACCGGCTGGCCTCCGGCAAGCCCACCCCCGGTGGGGGTGCGACCGGGGCCCTGTTGCTGGCCCAGGGTGCCGGACTGCTGGCCATGGCCGCCCGGTTCAGCAGCCACGAGGAACTCGCCGGCCAAGCCACCACCCTCGCCTCCCACGCCTTGTCCGTGTCCGACGACGACGAGCAGGCCTTCGCCGGCGTGGCCGAGGCCTTCGGCCTACCCCGGGACACGGACGGGCAGGAACAGGAACGGTCGGAGCGCATCCAGCAGGAGACGGCGGCTGCCGCCGGCCCCCCGCAGGCGCTGGTCGCCGCCAGCCGCGAGGCGTTGACCATCGCGGAGCAGATCCTCGCGGACTGCAACGCGACCGTGCTCAGCGACGTGGGCGCCGGCACGGCCGCCGTGCGGGGCACGCTGATCGCGGCGGCGCTGACCCTGGAGACCGATCTGGCGCCCCTCAAGGACGAGGAGGCCCGGGCCCGCATCCGCCGAGACATCGAGGACGCCGGCACCCTGGTCACGCGTGCCGATGAGATCGTCGACCGGGTGCGCGAGCGCATCCGGGGGTAGTCGCGGTGCCGGGTCGGTTGCCCTGGGCGGTTGCGGAGCAGCCGTCACCGCAACCCCGGTCCCCCACCGACGACGCCGGCCCGCAGCACCCGCTGGACGGTCGGGTCCGTGGGGCGCAGGTCGCGCCCGGTCACCGGAACCGTCCCGGTGGTCATGACCTCCCGGCGCGGGATGGTGAGCATGGCGTAGAGCACGGCGAGACCGAGTAGCACGGCGGAGCCGATGAAGACCACCGGCAGTCCGAGGCGTTCGCCCACGAACCCGCCGGCCACGGCTCCCAACGGCATGAGCCCGAACGCCAGGGTGCTCGTGGCCCCGTTGACACGCCCCAGCAGCCGGTTGGGGGTGAGACGCTGCATCAGGGTCATGGCCAGCACGTTGCCCGTCATGTTGCAGAAGCCGCTGAGGAACCAGGCGGCCAGCAGCACGTCCACGCGCGGGAACAGCACCGGCAGCACCAGCAACGGCACCTGCGCCATCCACCCGCCGAGCATGAGCGGCACCTCGGGCAGCCGGTTCTTCAGGGGCTCGATCACCACCGTCGCCAGGATGGCCCCGGCCGCCATCGCCACCATGGTCAGCGGGTACTGGCCCGCGGTGAGGCCGATCGCCGACCCCGGCCCGACCACCCACAGGATGAACACCGCCATATAGGCCGAGGACGCCAGATTGGCCACGGAGGCCATGATCGCCACCGGCCGCAGCACCGGGTGGCCGAACAGGAATCCGAGTCCCTGACGCACCTCGCGCAGCGCCCCGGTGCGTTCCGCGGGCACGACGCCGGCCGGGGACGTCTCGCCCTCGGCCCCGGTTCCGCTGGCCGCGGCGCCGGGCAGGGCGTCCCCGGGGCGGAACCTTCCGGTCAGACCGAGGGCGAGCAGCAGCACGGCCGCCACGCCCACGGCGGCTGCGGCACCGAACAGCCAGCCGGCTCCGGCCACCACGAGCAGGCCACCCACCGGCCGGCCGATGAAATCGTCGAACACCCGCTCGACCGCCATGGTGCGCCCGTTCGCGGCGGCCAACCGGGACCCGGGCACCAGCTGGGGCACGATCGTGCGGGCGGAGAGATCCACGACCACCTGGGTGAGCCCGTACAGGCCCATGAAGACGAGCAGCAGGACCAGGTTCAGGTGCCCGGTGGCGGCGAGGACCGAGACAACACCCACCAGGGCCACGCGCACCCCCAGGGCGGTCAGCCGCACGATCCGTCGGTCCAGACGGTCCACCAGGACCCCGGAGGCGAGCCCGAACAGCAACCACGGTAGCCAGAAGAGGGTGGAGAGCCAGGCGATCTCCTGCGGGGACCGGGTCAGCGAGACGGCCAGGAGCGGGACGCCCACCAGGACCATGCCGTCCACGAGATTGGACAGGGCCACGGTGGACAGGTGCACGTGGAAGGGCCGGCCGAGCCGCTCCGTTGGAGGAGCCGGACTGGTCGGCGTGGCGGCCGGGGTGTTGTCGGTGCCGACGGGCGTGGCGGCAGCCGTGGTGACCGTGCCGACGGGCGTGCCGACGGGCGTGCTGACCGGTCTGGTGGCCGAGGACGCCCCGGTGGAGAGGTGGGGCGTGTCAGAGGTGGTGCGCAACATGGTCCGCCGCCTTCGTAGACTGTTGCCAAGAGGAGTATGCAGAGGTTTCTCTGCATTAATGTCTATGCAAAGGTATCTCTGCACATGACTGATGACAAGACCCCGGCGTCCGATGCGCGGCAGGACCTCGGCCATCCGCCGGCCGACGCCGACCCTGTGCACCCAGTGATCGCCGAGCGGTCCATGGACGCCCAGACCATGAAGGCCTTCGCCCACCCCCTGCGGATGGCGATGTACTCACGCCTCTCGGACGTGGGATCGGCCACCGCCACGTCCCTGGCCAAGCATCTGCAGGAGAGCACCGGCCAGACCAGCTACCACCTGCGCCAGCTGGAGAAGCACGGGCTCGTGGAGGAGGACACCAGCCGGGGCTCCGGGCGGGAGCGCTGGTGGAAGCCGCTCGGCTACCGCATGCACGTGGAGGAACTGGGCCAGGACGCGGCGAACCTGAGGGTGATGCACTCGGTCCTGCACGAAGGGCTGCGTCGCCGCATGGAGGCCATCAGCAGCTACCTGGATGCCGCGCCCACCGAACCGCGGGCCTGGGTGGACGCCTCCGTGGACACGACCACCACCATGACCATGACCCTCGAGCAGGAACGGGCCTTGGGCGAGGAGCTCCTGCAGGTCATCGAGCGCCACCAGACGGCCCTCGGCTCATCCGGGAAGGCCCCGGCCGAGGGCGCCGAGTCCCGCCGGGTGCGGCTCTACCTCAGCCTGTTCCCGCTGGTGGACGGAGAGGACGCCCCCTCACGGTGAGGGCAGATGAGGGCAAAAGCCTCGGTCCGCCCTGCCGTCAAGACGCCGGAGCGGGCTGGTGGTGGCTCACGCCTTGGACAGCGCGCTGCCCTTGTGCGCCGCGATGTGATCGGTCTTGTCACTCTTGATCTCATACTGCGGCTCGTCCTTCGAGGCCCACCGGGGGTGGCCCTTGTAGTCGAAGTCGCTGGTGTGGACCTTGGTGATGGTGCCGGAGACCCGGCCTGCCTCGGAGTTCCAGCTCACGTGGTCCCCCACGGAGAACTCTGCGGTTTTTCCGGACATGATGCCTCCTGGTCTGGTGGGTCGATCCGCTGCTGCCGCCACCTTACGCCCGCCCCTATCGGTTCCGGAGCAGCCTCTGGTCGAGGCTGAACCGGCCGGGCCCGACGACGGCCAGCACCAGGGCGCTCACGCCCAGTCCCGCAGCCACCTCCCAGCCGCCGTCGGCGGCGAAGATCCCGTTGCCCAGGTGCGCGAAGACGATGGCACCCGCGAGGATGACGGCGCAGAGCAGGCCGGCGATCGGGGTCAGCAGACCCAGGATCAGCAGGGCCCCGCCGCCGAGCTCCACGGCCATGGTGACCACGGCGGCCGCGTCGGGCAGGGGGATGCCCATGGTCCCGAAACCTTCGGCCGTGGCGGACACCCCCTGGATCACCTTCTGCAGGCCGTGGGCCACGAGCACCACCCCGAGGACCACGCGGGCCACGAGCAACACCGTGTCCCGCACCAGCTGGGGGACGGGGACCACGTCGCCGTCAGCGCCGGCCCTGGACTCGTGCTCCTCCGCTGCGCCACCCGCCTCCTGGCCGGACGCGGGCCTGGACGCGGCGCCGGGCGGACGGCGGCGCAGCGGCCCACCGCCGGACTCCGCCCACTCCAGGCCACGGGGCTCGGCGTGGTCGCCCCGGGCCGCGAGCGCCTCGGCGGCACGCTCCTCGGGGGATTTCGGCTCGGGCGGACGGGTCTGCATGGTTCGGGCGTAGCTGGACATACCTTCGACCGTCCCGCGCACCGGGCACCGCCGTCAAACCGAATCGCGGTGATGGAGAGGATCCACAGAGCCTGTCCAGCCCGCTCCAAGGCGGCGCACCCCCGAGTACTACCGGAGGCGTTCGGCCTGCTCACCATCCCTTGTCGGGCTCCGGGCCGAGCGGGACACTGTTGGCATGTCCACCATCCAGCTCACCCTCATCGGCGGCCCCACGGCCCTCCTCACCTACGCCGGATACACGTTCCTGACGGATCCGACCTTCGACGCGCCCGGCGATCACGAGAGCCCCGCCGGCACCCTGCAGAAGACCCTCGGTCCGGCCATCGCCGTGGCGGACCTGCCCACCATCGATGCGATCCTGCTCTCCCACGACGAGCACGCCGACAACCTGGACGACGCCGGCCGCGCCCTGGTCGAGTCCGGTTCCGTTCCGGTGCTGGGCAACCCCGCCTCCGCCGCGCGCGTCCCCACGATGACGGGCCTGGTCACCGGAGAGCAGCACACCCTGACGGCCCCGGGCCGCGACCCGGTGACGATCACCGCGGTGCCGGCGCGCCACGGCCCGGAAGGCTGCGAGCCCTACACCGGCCCCGTGACCGGGTTCATCCTGAGCAGCGACAGCACCCCCACGGTCTACATCAGCGGCGACAACGCCTCCCTGGAGGCCGTCGAGCAGGTAGCCGCCGACTTCGGACCGGTTGACGTGGCCGTACTGTTCGCCGGTGCTGCCCGTCTCGGCATCTTCGACAACGCACCCCTCACCTTCACCGGGCCGATGGCCGCAGAGGCTGCCCGCATCCTCCAGGCCCGCGTCGCCGCCCCGCTGCACGCGGACTCCTGGAAGCACCTCTCCGAGGGCGTCGAGGACGTCACCCGGGCCTTCGCCGAGGCCGGACTCCAGGATGTGCTGCGGGTCCCCGAGCCCGGGGCGCCGCTCGAGCTCTGATCCGTCGGATCAGCTCAGGCGCTCAGGCCCTGCCAGACCGCCAACCCCAGCGTCCCCAGGGCGGCGGACGCCTCCAGCGGCGTGACCGCGGTGCCATCCGGATGCTCGGCGGCGAGGCGCGCGGCCACCATGGCGCCCGGCAGCACGAGCACAGAGGCCCACCCGGGCGCTTCCCCGGTAGGCCCGGCACCGCCGGCCACCGTCCGATGCGGCACGGTGCGCGGGCCGAAGCCCGGCAGCCCACTGGCCAGTCCCGCCGGTTCGAAGGCCGCGCCCATCCACCCGAGCACCGGCTCGGGCAGCGAGGCCAGCACGGTGCAGAGGTCCGCCGGGGTCGTCGTTCCCGTGAGGCCCTCGCCCCAGCTGGCACGCCCGGAGTGCGCCCCGTCCGGGTGATCATCCGTCTCCAGCCCCATGATCTCGGTGTTTTCAAGGCCGAGTGCGGTCACGTGGGCCCGGGCCTCCCCCACCACGTCATAGGCCCGATCCCGCAGGTGGTCCAGCAGGGCCAGCACGCATCGCGCATCCCCGGTGCCGACGATGAGAGCCATCGCGTCATCCACCGTCACGGTCAGCTCACCGCTCATCAGGCGCAGCGTCCCCGATCGTGCGTCCACTCGGCGGACGCCGGTCAGGGTCAGGCGTTCGCCCAGCAGATCCGGGTTCCCCGCGGCCAGTCGGGCCACCGCGCAGGCCAGCACCAGTTTTCCGATACCGGCCAGCGGGTGCCGGGCGCCGGCGTCGTGCCCCTGCTGGTGACCGTCCGCGAACCGGACGGCGAAGCGCAGCTGGGGGTACGCGGCACTCAGATCCGCCAGCGGGAGGGAACGGACCACGGGCAGCGGGCGGTTCATGCGGTCACCACCGGAGCAGCCCAGTCCTCCACAGCCCGGCCGAACTCGGCGAAGGCGGCGAACACGGCGTTGCGGCCGGGGACGCCGTCCGGAAGGGCCGTGGGGACGGTCTCGGCGTAGACGGCCACGGCCGCCAGCGGCTCTCCTTCCGCGCCCAGAGCCAGCCCCACCTGGGACAGTGAGCGCAGGCCGCGGCCGTTCTTCTCGGCGAAGGTGATGCGGGTCGTGGCGGCGCCGAGTCGCGGGGTGTGGATGCCGCGCATCAGCTCGATCGCCCACCGGCAGTCTGCGGGGGTGAGCTGGAGGCCGGCCGAGGCCTCGAGGGCGCCCGGCCCACCGGCACCGCGGCCGATCATCGTGAGCAGCCGGGCCTGGTCCGCAGCGGTGGTCACCGTGAGGCCGTCGATCGGGTGGTGCCATTCCAGCCCGCCGGTGCGCGGGAAGACCTCTCGGTGCAAGGTGGAGCGCATGCCGGCCCAGGCACAGTAGTCGTTGACGAACTGCAGGGCGTCCTGCGGCAGGTCCTGCACGGCGGCCCCGATGGCCTCGAAGACCAGCTGCGTGCAGATGTTGTCCGAGGTGCACATCATCTGCACCAGGCAGTCGTGCAGCGTCAGCTCGATCCCGGGGGCGAGGCTGCGCAGGATCCCGGCTTGCACCCCCTCGCGATGGTCCGCCGTGACGGTGAGCCGCTGGCCCAGGTCCAGCCGCCCGGCTCGGGCCAGGGCGAGGGTGGCGCAGAGGATGCTGACCTTGCGCGTGGAGAAGGAGGGGATAACGACGTCGGCCCCGCGGGTGATGCGGCCCGGCTCATCCACCGAGGCGATCGGCTCCACGGCGTACTGCATGGCGAACGGGACGGTCTCGGCCAAGGCCGTCAGCCGGCGCTCCAGCAGGACACAGTCCACCCTTACCCCCTTGCTGCTGGCTGACCCGCGGTTTCACTGCGACGTCGTCCAGTTCCCGGTCAGCATAACGCCGCTCGAGAGCCGACGTACGCGGGTTCGGAGACTACGCAGATCTGTGGCCACTCCCTCCGCACGCCGAGTGACCACCGAATGAACGCCCCTTCTCGACTTTCGTCAGCATCGCACCAGCCACGGCGCATGGCCGACGCCCGGACCCGCCGCAGCGGATTCGGGCGCCGGCCAGTGGGCTCGAGACTCAGACCCGGGTGACCTCCCGCTCTGACTGCGTGACACCGGACGGACCGGCCGAGTCCGACGGATCCCCGCCCGGGCCGGCGTCGGGCCCCTGGCCGGGACCCCCGCCGGAACCGCCGGAGCCGCCCGAGCCCCCGGTACCGCCAGCGGCCTCCGCAGCCTCCGCGGCCTTCAGGCGGCGGTGACGCAGATGCTGCAGACCGCTGACCGCCAGGGTGAGGGCCAGCACGGAGTACAGGATGATGGTCACGGGGCTGGAGACCAGGATGGACGCGTCGCCCTCGGCCACGGTGAGGGCGCGGCGCAGTTCGGTCTCGGCCAGCGGTCCCAGGACCACGGCGATCAGCACGGGGGCCAGCGGGAACTGGTACCGGCGCATCACGAAGCCGAGCAGGCCGACGGCCAGCAGGACCCAGAGGTCAAGGGTGGCGGAGCTGATGGCGTACACGCCCAGCATGGACAGCACCGTGATGCCCGCATAGAGGTAGTGGCGCGGGATCAGCAGCAGCTTGGCCCACAGCACGGCGAACTGCATGTTCAGGATGACCAGGACCACCAGGCCGATGAACAGGGAGGCCAGCAGGGTCCAGACGAGCTCACCGCTGCGCTCAAAGAGCAACGGCCCGGGCTGCATCCCGTACTGCTGGAACGCGGCCAGCATGATGGCGGCGGTGGCGGAGGTCGGCAGGCCGAGGGCGAGCAGGGCGCCCATGGCGGTGCCGGCGGTCGCGTTGCCGGCGGCCTCGGGGGCGGCCACGCCCTTGATCGAGCCGGTGGTGCCGAACTCGGTGTCACCGCGGCGCTTGGCCAGCCGCTTCTCAGTGCCGTAGGCCAGGAACGTGGGCACCTCGGCGCCGCCGGCGGGGATGATGCCGAACGGCACCCCGAACGCGGTCCCGCGCAGCCAGGCCGGCAGGGCCTTGCGCACGTCTGCGCGCTCCAGCCGGGCCCGGCCCCGGGTGGTGATCCGGTCCGAGTCCGGATCGCGGTGGATCCGCCCGGCGATGTGCAGGACCTCGCCCAGGGCCAGCAGCCCCACGGTGATGACCACGATCGAGATGCCGTCGAACAGCTGGGGCATCCCCAGGGTGTACCGCACGGTGCCGGACGGCCCGTCCACGCCCACCATGGCCAGCACGAGCCCGATGGCCAGGGCGCCCAGGCCCTTCACCACGGATTCGGAGACCACGGAGGAGATCGCCAGGAAGGCGAACACGGCAAGGGCGAAGTACTCGGCCGGGCCGAAGGCGGTGGCCATCTTGACCAGGGTGGGTGCGAAGAACACCACCAGGGTGGTGGCGATCAGCCCGCCGGTGAAGGCGCCCACGGCCGCGGTGGCCAGGGCCTTGGCGGCCCGCCCGTCCTTGGCCATCCGGTGGCCCTCGAAGGAGCCGGCGATCGCCGCCGAGTTGCCGGGGGTGTTCAGCAGGATGCCGGCGGTGGAGTCACCGAAGAGGCCGCCGAAGTAGACGCCCGCGAACATGATGAACGCGGCCGTCGGGTCCAGGGTGAAGGTGATGGGCAGCAGCAGGGCCACGGCCATCGAGGAGCCCAGCCCGGGCAGCACGCCCACGGCGGTGCCCAGCAGTGCGCCGATCAGCACCCACAGCAGGTTGATCGGGGTGAGGGCGGCACCGAAGCCCTCCATCAACAGGTTCAGCTGGTCCATCTCAGATCAGTCCTTCCAGGAAGCCGCCGGGCAGGTTCAGGCCCAGTCCGGCGTTGAATGCCAGCTGGATGACGGAGGAGAACACCAGCGAGATGATGAGGTCGAAGACTGGGCGCTTGCTGCCCAGGGCCTTGCAGACCACCCAGAACAGGCCGGCCGCGGAGAGCACCCAGCCGAGCACGGGCAGCACGAGGATGAACCCGGCCACCCCGCCGATCACGAGGCCTACGGTCTTCCAGTCCGTGTAGGTCTTCCAGTCCTTCGGCAGCGTGGCCTCCGGGGTGCGGCCGGCGATCCGCTCGCGGCCGCGCTCCGAGGCGCGGGCCAGGTCGCCGAGCATGTCGGAGGACCAGTCGGCGTTGTCCGCCTCGTCGGTGGGGTCCGGCAGCCGGGGCTGGCGCAGGATCTGGATCGTGTGGATCAGCGCCACCCCGAACAGCACGATGCACACGATGGTCGGGAAGAACTGGGGGCCCGGGACGGAATCGCCCATCACGTTCATGGTGGCCGTCTCGATGGCCAGCCACGTGGCGAGGCCACCGACCAGCAGCGGCATGATCAGCTCGCTGCGCCCGGACCAGAAGCCCTGCTTCCGGGGGCCGGTGGTGCCCGACGTCGGCCGGTCCGGTCCCGCAGGCCGGCTGGCGGCCTGTGCCCCTGAGGCGGGGGTGATGGTCTGCTGCTCGCTCACAGTCCGAGTCCTTCCACGATGTCTTCGGTACGGGTGATCTCCTCGTCGAGGAAGGCCTCGAACTCGTCCCCGGTCATGTAGCTGTCCGTCCAGCTGTTGCGTTCGAGGGCGCCCTGCCACTGCTCCGTCTGGCGGTACTCGTCCACGATCTCCAGCAGTTCCTCGCGGTCCTCCTCGGATACCCCGGGAGCCGCGGCCAGTCCGCGCCAGTTGGCCATGGAGGCATCCACGCCCTGTTCCTTGAACGTCGGCACGTCCACCCCGGGCAGCCGTTCCTCGGAGGAGACGGCCAGGGCCCGCAGGTTCCCGGCCTCGACCTGGTCGGCCACCTCGTTGTAGCCGGAGATCCCGGCCACCGTGGTGCCGGAGAGCATGGAGGTCAGCGCCTCACCGCCGCCGGAGTAGGCGATGTAGTTGGTGTCGGCCGGGTCGATCCCGACCTTCTCGGCCACGAGGCCGGTGAGCAGGTGGTCGATGGAGCCGAGGGATCCGCCGGAGATGGAGGTGCCGCCCGGGTCCTGCTTCCAGGCCTCGATGAAGTCGTCCAGAGTCTTGTAGGGCGAGTCCGCGGGGACCACGAGGGCCGCGAAGTCGTCCGCCAGGCGGACCAGCGGATCGACGTCTTCCAGGGAGACCCCGGAATCGGCCAGTTCCACGGCGCCGACCATGACGCCGCCCGTGACCATCAGCATGTCCGAGCGGCCCTCCATCTGGGCGAACTGCCCCAGGCCGATGGTTCCACCGGCTCCGGGGACGTTGACCACCTGGACGTTGTTGGAGATGCCCTCGGACTTGATGGCCTGCTGCGACTCGCGGGCGAATCCGTCCCAGCCGCCGCCGGGCGAGGCCGGGGCCATCAGCACCAGCTTGGCCCGGGCCGTGGCATCGCCGCCATCCGAGGCGGCGTTGACCAGTGCCAGCCCGACGACGCAGGCCGCGGCCACGCCGAGGACGGTCTTCGTGAATGTGCGTGAACTCATCGTCTCTCGTTACCTTCGGTGGAGGGTCAGGCCCGCTAGTGTTCGTGGACCGATGCTCCACGGTGGCAGAGTTGTGATCCACGGCACAGCCGAAAACCGGTTGTGGTCATAAGGGCCCATTAAGAAAGTTCTGACAACGAGAATGCACAGGCCACCATCCCGCCGAGGCCGCCGCCTGCGGCTGTTGACGCTGCAGGTGGCCATCGTGCTGCTGACCGTGCTGGCCGTGGCGGCGATCGTGCTGCGCTTCGAGGACCTCCGCACCCGGGACCTGGCCTTCGAGGAGGTCCACACCGTGGCCACGGAGATGGCCGAGAACCCGGACGTCATCGCCTCCGTGAACGCGGCGGACGCGGCGGAGCAGATCCAGCCGATCGCGCACCTGGCCCAGCGGGTGGCCGGCGTGGAGTTCGTGGTGGTGGTAAACCGCGACGGCCTGCGGGTGGCCCACCCCGATCCGGACCAGATCGGGGAACCGGTGTCCTCGGACCACGGGCCGATCCTCGGCGGGGAGACGTTCCGCGGCACCGAGGAGGGACCTCTCGGGGTGTCCCTGCGCTCGAAGGTGCCCATCCGGGACGGGGGCACCGTGGTGGGCTCCGTCTCGGTGGGCATGCTGCAGAGCGAGATCCGCGGGGACCTGCTCGAGGTGGTCCTCGGCTTCGCACCCTGGATCCTGCTCGCCGCCGGCCTGGGGACCGCCGGAGCCGCCTGGACCTCCCGCTATGTGCGCACCCGCATCTACGGGGCCGAACCGGAGGAGATGTCCGCCCTCCACCAGTCACGCCAGGCCCTGCTGCACAGCGTGGGCGACGGCGTGGTGGGGGTGGACGAACAGGGCCGGATCATCCTCATCAACGACGAGGCCACGCGACTGCTCGCCGTGGGCCACGATGTCCAGGGTCAGCTGGCCTCGGAGGTCCTCGATCCGGACCTGGCGGCCCTCCTGGCCGCGCCGGCCGACCCCGCGGACCCAGCCGGCCCCGAGGACTCCGCCGGCGAGCCCACCGAGCGGACCACCTTCGCCCTGGCCGGCGAGCGCATCCTGCTGGCCCAGGTGCGCCCCATCCGGGCCCAGGGGCGGGACATCGGGCGCACCCTCACGGTGCAGGACCGCACCGAGTTGGAGGCCAACCTGCGGGAGCTGGAGGGCCAACGCAGCCTGACCGAGACCTTGCGGTCCCAGACCCACGAGTTCTCCAACCGCCTGCACGTGATCTCGGGCCTGCTGTCCCTCGGCGAGACCGAGGAGGCCGAGGCCTACATCCGCGGCCTGACCGGCCTCACCGACCTCACTGGCGGCCCCGATCGGACGGGACTGGCGGATTCCGCCCTTGCCGCGCTGGTCGGTGCGAAGGCAGCGCTGGCCCGCGAGGCCGGCGTCGGGCTCACGCTCGCCGGGTCCAGCGCGCTGGATCCGGACTGGAACGCGGATGACGACGCCCTGACCGTGGTGGCCAACCTGCTGACGAACGCCATCGAGGCGGCCGGGGACGGCGGCACGGTGGTGCTGGAGCTGGTGGCCCGGGGCGGCGGCTTCGAGGTCACGGTGGATGACTCCGGTGCCGGCATCGACCCGGCGCGGACGCGGCAGCTGTTCCGCTGGGGCACCTCCACCAAGGAGGATGGGGCCACGGGCGGGCGCATCGCCGGCGGCCGCGGCGTGGGCCTCGCCCTGGTGGACCGCGTTGCCCGACGGCGGCGCGGTCGGGTCTCCGTGGAGACCTCACCGTTGGGCGGCGCCCGCTTCCGGGCCCGGTGGCCCGGTGCCGACGGGCCCGGTGCCGACGGGCCGGGGGCGGCGGCCCCGTAGCCGATCAGCTCGGCACCACCAGGACCACACCCGAGCACGGACAGGAACCGACATGACGATCAAGACCCTCGTGGTGGATGACGACTTCGCGGTGGCCCGCATGCACCGCCGCTTCGTGGAGGCCCTGGACGGCTTCGAGGTGGTGGCCGTCCTGGAACGCGGAGAACCCGTGGCCAGGTTCCTGGCCGAGCACGAGGTGGACCTGGTGCTGCTGGACGTGCACCTGCCGGACCGCAACGGCGTGGAGGTGCTCCAGGACCTGCGCGCCACCGGCCATGACGTGGCGGTGGTCATGGTGACCGCCGCCAGCGAACGGGACACCGTGCGGCGTGCCGTGGGCCTCGGCGTGGACGGCTACCTGGTCAAGCCGTTCTCCCGGGAGGACTTCAACGCCCGGCTGTTGGAGATCGCCGCCCTGGTCCAGGGTGCCGACGCCACCGACCCGGACCAACAGGAACTGGAACAGGCCGAGATCGACCAGCTGGTCCGCGGCGCGGCCGGCCGGGCGCCGGAGGTTCCGCCCGCCGGCGCCCCGGGGCCGGCGGAGCAGGGCCTACCCGGGCGCCTGCCCAAGGGGTTCTCGGCCCCCACCCTGCAGTTGGTGACCGAGTCCCTGCAACGGGCCGGGGCCGGCGTCGACGTCTCGGCGCGCGAGGTGGCCGCCGACTGCGGGATCTCCCGGGTCAGCGCCCGCCGTTACCTGGAGTTCCTCACCGGCCAGGACCTGGCGGAGCTGCGTCCCCGCTACGGCGCGGCCGGCCGCCCGGAACACCGCTATGTCTGGACCGGTCGCTAGCTGTCCTGCTAGCCCGGGCCCCGGCAGTACTCGACGTCCCGCTCCTTCTTGCGCCTCTGTCCACATTTGTATACAGTCGTGCACAGTCACCGTGGATGAGCGGTGAAGCGATCGAAAGGGACTCCCATGACCAGCACCGCCCCCACCGAGGACCAGCTGGACGAGCACGGCACCGGACTGGATGCGGAGGTGATCGTCGTCGGAGGTGGCAACGCCGCCTTCACCGCGGCCCACGCGGCCGCCGAGCGCGGCCGGAAGGTCCTGCTGCTGGAGAAGGCTCCGCAGGACGCCTTTGGCGGCAACAGCTACTACACCGCCGGTGCCACCCGCATCGCCCACCAGGGACTGACGGACCTGGCCGACTTCATCGAGCCGGACGAGCGCCATGCCGCCACCGAGGTCCCCCCGTACTCCGCGGCGGACTACGCCGCGGACCTGGAACGCGTCACGGACGGCCGCAATGACCCGGAGCTGACCGAGGTCCTCGTGAACGAGGCCGCCCCGAACCTGCGCTGGCTGAAGAGCCTGGGCCTGAGGTACCGGCTGATGTACGAGCGCCAGGCCTACCAGCGCGAGGACGGCGGCTACCTGTTCTGGGGCGGGCTGCACGTGGGCAACGTCGGCGGCGGCGAGGGCCTGATGCATGACCACGTCCGCGTGGCCGGCGAGCTGGGCACCGAGGTCCGCTACGGCCAGGATGTGGCGGGTCTGATCGTCGAGGGCGGCAAGGTCAACGGCGTCACGGTCCGCCAGCAGGACGGCTCACTGCAGGAGCTGCGCGCCGAGTCCGTCATCCTCGGCGCCGGCGGCTTCGAGTCCAGCGCCGAGTGGCGCCGCGAGCACCTCGGCGAGGGTTGGGAGAACGCGAAGGTCCGGGGCACGCCCTACAACAACGGGGACATGATCGCCGCTGCCCTGCAGATCGGTGCCGCCAAGGGCGGGCACTGGTCCACCTGCCACTCCACCCAGTGGGATGCCTTCACCCCGGACAACGAGTCCAACCGCGAGCTGACCAACCGCCTGACCCGCCAGTCCTACCCACTGGGGATCATCGTGAACAACCGGGGCCAGCGGTTTGTGGACGAGGGCGAGGACTTCCGCAACTACACCTACGCCAAGTTCGGCCGCGAGATCCTCCAGCAGCCCGGCTCGGTGGCCTACCAGATCTTCGACGCCCCGCTGCGGGCCATGCTGCGCACCGAGGAGTACGACATGCCGGGCATCACCGTGGCCCGGGCGGACACCCTCGAGGGGTTGGCGGAGCAGATCGGCGTGGACCCCGCCGCGATGGCCGAGACCGTCCGGGACTACAACGCCTCCATCGACACCTCGATCCCCTGGGACCCCACCGTCAAGGACGGCCGCCGCGCGGAGACCACCCCGGTCAAGTCCAACTGGGCCACCCCCCTGAACCAGGGACCCTTCTACGCCTACGCCGTCACCTGTGGCATCACCTTCACCTTCGGCGGGCTGAAGTCGGACACCCACGGCCGGGTGCTGGACTCCGAGGGCTCCCCCATTCACGGCCTGTACGTGTGCGGTGAGATGCTCGGCGGGCTGTTCGCGGGCAACTACCCCGGCGGTTCCGGCCTCGCGGCCGGCGTCGTCTTCGGCCGACGCGCCGGTACGCTGGCCTGACAGCGCCCGGCGACCGGCCGGCGTCGGGCCCCGGGTGTTGACGGGTTTCCGGCGCCGGCCGGCGCGGTTGAAGAGGGCTGAAGAGGGTTGCAGAGGAAGGGACACCAGTGGCAGGCAAAGCGGACGCCGCATCGATGCACGGCGAGCTCAAGGCGGAGATCCTCCGCGGCGAGCACTCCCCCGGTGCGCCGTTCCGCGAGGTGGCCCTGGCCGAACGGTTCGGCGTCTCCCGGACCCCCGTCCGGGAGGCCCTGGGCCGGCTCCAGCAGGAGGGCCTGCTCGAGCGCGGCACCCGAGGCCTGCAGGTGCGCAGCCTGGACCCGGAACAGCTCATGCAGGTCTACGACCTGAGGATCCTGCTCGAGGGCCAGGCCGCCGAGGAGGCCGCGGCCGCGCGCACCGAGATCGACCTCGCCCGCCTGGAGGGCCTGCTGGCCCGGGACCGCTCCCTGGAGGACCCGGACAACACCACCCGGTTGACCACCAATGTCGAATTCCACGAGGCACTGTGGGCGGCCACCCGCAATCCCGTCCTGCGGGACCTGCTGGACCGGCTGGCCACCCACCAGATCCACGCCCCGACCTCCACGTTGACCACCCCCGGGCGGTGGGAGCAGTCGCTCGCCGAGCACGCCTCGCTCATCGGCCACCTCCGCGACCGGGACGGCGCCGCCGCCCGCGAGGCCATGCGCACCCACATGGGCACGGCCCGGCAGCTGCGCCTTCAGATGCTCAGCCGCGCTCTGGGTTAGGCGGGTTCGGGGGCCTCTCCGCGGGCGGTCAGGACTCAGCTCATCGGGACGCTGACCAGCGCGTTTTGGTACCGGAACACTCTGAATGGGACCCCTTCGGCGTGTCGTCCGGCGTGGCGGTTTCCTTCGAGTGGATTCATCGGTAGTGTCCTGCCCGATGCCCGCTCTGGGCAGACCCGGAACCCCCTCATTTGGAGGACATCATGTCCACTCCGCTGTCCCTTTCCCTGCCCGAAACCACTGCCGCGGCCAGCACCTCGGCGACCACTGAACAGGTCACCTACTGGACCGTTCTGGGAGTCGTCTCCGCTGCCTTCGCCGCCGGCATCTTTGAGGTCGCGTTCCACCTGGCCGGGTAGAATTCTTTCCCTTTTGAGGGTGGGGATGGCTTGTCATTCCTACCCTCAAAGCGTTCTGCCAGCCCTCAGAACTCCCGCAGGCAGAACAACATGCGGTAGTCCTCACTGGCTCTGGTCGCGCCTGCTGTCCTGGTCGACTCACGCTCACCACGTCACTTGGGTGACGGGATCCCACCTGGCCCCGAGGTTCCCAACGCCTCGACTTCATCGTGGATGCGACGGGCCGCGGCGAGCAGATCCCGGACCTCCTGCGCTTCGGCGTCAGGGGGAAGGACCTCAATGCGACCTTCGCCGCGCCGAACTTCGAGCGCCATAAAGGTACGGGGGTAACCCACCAGCCGGCCGGTGCCAGCTGTGGTGACGACCGGTCGACCGGCCTGCAGCTCCTGCAGCAGGTGCCGCACTCCCACGCCCGTGGCCCAGCCGGAGCTGCGCCCCGGGTCCAGGGACGACCATCTCCGGAACCAGCCGTGGACATCGTCGACGATTTGGTGCCGCTGTGGCGCGCTGAGGGAGACAGGCTCCCCATCCAGCCGGACACTGGAGAAGAGTGGAACCTGGCCGTTGCCGTGTTCGCCCATGACCTTGCCGTCGACCCGCTCGGTACCGACCCGCAAAACGCGGGCCACTGCGGAACGGAACCGCGCGGAGTCGTTGAGTGAGTACCCCAGGATCCGGTGTTCCGGCAGAGAACTGTTCCGCGCCAGCCATCCGGCCAGGATGTCAACGGGGTTGGACAGTAGCAGGACCAGCCCCTCGGACCCGGCCAGGGACTCGATCTGGGGCCGGAGCTGGCCCAACAGCTCGATGTTGGCTGTCAGGAAATGCCGCCGGTCGCCGTCGGGCACCTCGGGTTTGGACGCGGCCACCACGACCACGTCGACCGGGCCGTCCGCCGGCGGCCCTGTGATGGCCCGGGGCCCCGGGACGTAGGTCACGGCCTGGGCATCCGTGATGTCGATGGCGTGGCTGGTGACGATGTTCTCTCTGACGTCCATCAGGTAGAGCTCGCTGCCGATCCCTGCCATCGCGATCTGAGCAGCGACGGACGACCCAACCGTGCCGGCCGCACCGATCACGGCGATCCTCCGAGGCCACCCGCCCACGGTTTCTCTTGCCTCCATAGCGATGTCCTCACCCCTCTCTCGTTCTCGGCCCTTGACGTCTTTGCCTGCGAACGGCACGTCAGGCCCCGGTGGCCCAGCAGGCGGACACGTCGCGGGCCACGCCGAGGGTCAGCCGGTCGGCGAAGCGCGCCCCCTGCACCGTGAGCCCCACGGGAAGTGCCTCCGACCCGACAGGCAGCGGGACCGTGACCATGGGAGCGGCGACCATGGTGCCCTGACCCGTGTGCCGGGTATGGAGATGGAACGCGTCCTCTGCCTGCCCCAGGTGCTGCACGGTCTCCATAGTCCCCACCGGGGGCGCCGGGGTCGGTGCCGCCGGAAAGACGACGGCATGGAGTCTGTGCTCAGCCAGCAGTGCTGCGTAAGCCGCGCGGGCCCGCACCACGTCCTGCTGCGCCTGTCCGTAGGCCTCGGCCGTGATGGGATGGTGACATTGGGATTGCAGGATGGCCGCCACATCCGGGCTCGCCACCTGATTGGCGAGGCGCTCGAATCCCTCGGCAGGGGTGGTGTCCAGCACCTCGGCGGCCACCTGGCCGAGTAGTCGCCGAGCCTCCCACAGGACGGTCGGCATCTCGGCCGGACCGGTCAGGTCCAGGACCCCGGAGAAATCCACGTCCACGACGTCGGCCCGGTCCCGGAGTGCCACGATGGCCCGGTCGAGGGCGGCGGCGGTGTGCGGATCGAGTCCTTCGGTGAACTGCCGTGGCAGGCCCAGCCGCAGTCTTCCCTGGGTCGCCGGCACAGCTGTTTCGCCGGTGATCCAGGTATCGGCCCGGAAGGCGTCGTCCACAGTCCGAGTGAACACTCCTGGCGTATCCCGGGTCCAGGACAGCCCGACTACGCCGGCAGTGGGCCACCGGCCCGCGGTCGGACGGAAACCGAACACTCCGCAGTGGCTGGCCGGGAGCGATACCGATCCGCCAGTGTCCGTGCCCAGCGCGATGTCCACCGACCCCTCGGCCACGGCGGCGGCGCTTCCTCCGGACGAGCCGCCGGCGCTGCGGGACTCGTGCCCCGGCAGCGCGACCTGGCCGTAAGAGGCATTGTTAGAGGTGATGCCGAAAGCCAGCTCGTGCATGTTCGTGATGCCTACGACCACGGCTCCGGCGGCCCGAAGCGCGGCCACCACCGGAGCATCTGCGGTCTCGGGAGACCCGTCCAGGACCTTACTTCCGGCAGAACGGGTGAATCCTGCGACGCCGATGTTGGCCTTGACCGCCAAGGCGAAGGCCCGCTCCCGGACGGAGCCTCTGCCCTTCCCTCTCCTCCGCGCAGAATCACGCTGGCCAGCGATCTGCTCGTCCGAGGCGACCTCGGTCCAGGTCCCGGCCGAGGGACCATCAATAACGTTCACCTCGTGCCTCACTGCGAAATCTCCTCCAAGGTCTTGTTCCGGGTCTTGGGTGCCAGGAGATTCACCAGGGCACCGAGCACCAGGAAACTCACCAGGCCGAGCATTGACGTCATCAGGGGAAGGGGCGCCAGCAAGCCGACCAAGAGGAAGACTCCGAGCCCGCCGCCAACATGGCCGATGCTGTCCGCCAGGGCATAGGCCGTGGTGCGGAAGCGGGTCGGGAAGCTCTCGGCGGTCAGTGCATACTGTGCGGGAACCCAGAGGTTCTGTCCGAAGAACAGCACCAGGGCACCCAGGAACACCGCAGTGGGATTGCCCCCACCGACCACTAGGAGGATGGCGCCGAGCACGGCGATAGCGGCCCCGATCAGCATCCACAGGCGCCGCTCCAGGTGCTCCACCACGTATCGCGCCACGACGGCCGCGGCGATGAAACCGAACAGGCCTACCGCAGACACGATGCCGGCTTCTGCGACGGAGTATCCCTGCCTGACCAAGACGGTGGTCAGCGCACCAGCGAAGGCATAGATGGTGAGATAGCCCAAGGTCCAGGATGCTCCCAGCACGAGCAGCCTGCGTCGGTAAAGGGGCGAGGTGAAGAGCTCCGTCAAGGCACGACGTCCGTGCTGTACGGCTGAAGGCTCCGGAACGTCAGTCTCATCGGCCTCCAGCAGCGGGGCCTTCCGGGTGGCGATAACCTCCATGGCGTCGACGACGGTGCCGGCCTCCTTCATGCGGTTGTTATCCACCAGCCAGCGGGGAGACTCCGGCAGGGCCACTCGAAGGAAGATGGAGACCACTGCCAGGATCGCCCCGACGGCATAGACCCAGCGCCAGCCGGAATCGAAGGCCTCGGAGGCCATGGCGATGGGCAGCCCATGGGGCCAGGGCGCCATGGGCGTGGTGAGGAACAGGCCCAGCCAGATCCCGAGTGCCGAACCGATGGCGGCCATGATGAACAGCAGCCCGGTGTACTTGCCGCGTTGGCGCCGGGGTGCGACTTCACTGATGTAGACGTTGATGATGGCCAGATCGGCGCCGACGCCGATTCCCGTGATCAACCTGGAAAGGACAAAATGCGTGTAGTCCATGGACAGCATGGAGTAAAGGGACCCCAAACCCGTGATGAGCATGGCCACGATCAGCAACTTGTGCCGGCCGAACCGATCGGACAGCGGTCCGAGGACCAAAGCTCCGATGCCGTATCCCAGAAGACTGACGAACACCGGGAGTCCGATGAACTGGTCGGAGGTGCCCCCCGTGCAACCGTCCACGATCTGCAGGCACGTCTGGACGAAGGAGACATTGATGTTGAAGATGTCGTACTGGACAAACAGCATGCCCAGGCCGATCGTCAGTGCTGAGGTCAGGGACAGGCCCCATCTCGGAAAGCGGTCGATTCGTCGAAGAAGCTCTGCTCGCTCCGCGAGCATCGGGGATGATGCAGTCATCGAGACTCCTTGGTGGGTGTGTTGGGTCACACCCAGCTTCGGCGGTCCGTCATGTCGGTGCCATCGTCATTAATGATGATGCGAACGTAATACGCGGCGAGGCCCGCCCTGTTCTGCACACCGACCTTGGCAAAGGCATGGCTGAGATGGGTGCGCAAGGTAGGCAGGGTGATCCGCAGTACTGAGCAGATCTGCTGGTCGCTCATCCCCTCCGCCACCAGTCCGGCAACCTCCCGCTCGCGCGGAGTCAGCGCGATAGGGGCCACAGTCACGGTGGCTGACCACAGGCGTTCAATGAGCCCACCCACCCCTTCCAGGAGGCGGACATCATGATCGGAGAACGCCCCGGCGGACCGATCACGCCAGACACGGAGGTCCACCTTCCCGGGCGCGGGGGTCCGCGCAAAGAAATTCATCCCGTGATGCATGTCCCTCTGGTGGAGGAAGTCCCGGATGAACTCATCCTTTGAATGACGCGGCGGGCTGACGCGGACCGCACCCATCCGCTTCGACAGGGCCGGGGTGATGCCGTCCACAAAGCGGAAGTGGTCGTCGTAGGCCTGGATTGATGCGGCGCCCAAGTTGACGCCCACGGGGTCCGAGAATGGCCCGTCCGGCCCGTGGGTGTAGGACACGAAAACTTCGGCACGAAGCAGTTCCAACAGCTTCTGCCCCATGAGCAGGCGACGATCGTCTAGAGCGGCGTCGGACTGGACGATCTCCATGACCTCCAGCAAGGTGCCTTCCTTGGCGCGCCCGATGGCGGACGTAACACGCATCACACCATGATGCCACGCTCGGACCGCGGCGTCAGCCGCACCTACCATGGCCGCAATGGGGGCCGGTGCGGTGCCTGGCGCAAGCCCAGGACGGACCGTCATCCTCCTGACATGGTCAAAGGCAGGCAAGCCCCCTGCTTATCATGGCCGCAGGAGGAACACCGGCCGCACCACTGGCGCGCACGGTCCCCCTTCATTCGATGAGCAGCAGGGGACACGGCATGACGCAACACCCGCACGCCCAGTTCGACACGCTTCCGGGACGGGAGCCCGAGCTGCGCCGGATCCAGGCCGCCCTGGACCGCGTCGGCGCCGGAGTCCCCCAGTTCGTGGCGATCGAGGGCCCACCCGGAATCGGCAAGTCCGCCCTGGTGGACACCTTCCTGGCCGGGCAGTCCACCGCGCACCACGTGGTCGAGGTGTACCCGGGTGACGCCGGCACTCCCGGAACACTGGTCCAACGCCTGTTGTCCACCGTGACCGGCCGCCGTCCCGCACCGTGGCCCCGCTCGATGGAGGACACTGCACAGGCGGTCTTCGACGCCCTCCAAGCCGTGGAGGCGGCGGGCGGCGGGGCCACCACCGTCCTGGTGGCTGAGGACCTCCACTGGGCCGACGACTTCTCCGTCGAGGTGTTGTGGCGCTGCGCCCAGAGCCTGACCTCCGGCGCCTTCCTCTTCATCTTGACCTACCGGCCGCACCCGGGCGCCTTGACAGGCGGTATCGAACGCTTCCTGGCCTCCGGCCGCCACGGGGCACTGGTCCGGCTGGGACCGCTGGAGGTGGCGGACTGCCGCCAGATCCTGCAGGACCGGCTGGGCATCCCCGTCTCCGAGGACTCCGCCCACCGGGTGCACACCGGCACGGGTGGCGTCCCGCTGCTCGTGGACCTGGTGGCGCGCTGGCTGGACAGCGCACCGCCGGGACACCGCCGGCTCCAGGAGGCACTGGCCTCCCTGGGGGACGTCCACGCGGCACCAGGACACCTCTACACCCGTGCGCTGGAATCATCCTTCGAGTCCCTCTGCCCGCATGTGCGGGACACCGTCGATCTCCTGTCCGTGGCCGGCGGCCCGCTCCACATCGTGCAGCTCAGCGGCGCCCTCGTCGCCTTGGGCCACCCTGGCGTGCCGGACCACGGCCTGCTGGACTCGGGTCAGGTGAAGGTCTTCCATGCCACAGGCACCGTGGGCTGGAACCATCCCCACCTGGCGACCCTCGTGGCGGCCCAGTTGCCGGCGGAGCGCCGGGCGGCTCTGCACCGCGTCCTGGCCCGGATACTGCACGGGGCCGCCGCACTCGAGCACGGGGTCCAGGCCCAGCACCTGGCGCCGGATCCGGCGCAGACCCCTCAGCTGGCCCGGTCGCTCATGGAGGCCGGTGGTGAGGCCCTCGGGCGTGGAGCCGGGGCGGTGGCCTTCGACCACTTCCACCAGGCCCTCCGCCTGACCGGGGATCCGGCTGCCCTGGTCCTGGCCCTGCGCGCCACCGTGATGGCCCGCAGCCCCGAACTCGTCCTCGAGCTGCGAGACCTGCTGGCCGGGCTGCCGCAGAGCCGCGCCGGCTGTGCGGCGCGAGCCTGGGACCTGCTGGCCTCCGAAGACCTCGAAGGTGCCGTGGACCAGATCCGGCACGGCCTGCTCCTGCCGGAGGAGGACCCGGCCCAGGCCGGACTGCTCCTGCTCGGCCATGCCCTGGCCGCGGCGGGGCGGACGGCCTATGCCACGGCACGGTTCGATGCGGCCAGCGGCGTGATGGACGCGCTGCTGACGGAGCTGGTGCCCGTTCGCCGCGGCTTCGAGGCGATGGCCCACCGTGAACCGCAGGCCATGCGCCTGGTCAGCGAGGCACGCTCCGTGGAGGCCCTGCTGGCCCTCTGGTCCGGGCTACGGCACGGCGACCGGACCCGGGTGGGCCAGTTCACCGAGCAGATGACGGCCCTGCTGAGGGAGCTGGCCACCGTCCCCGGAACCGACGCCGTACGGAGCGCGATCTCGTCCGTGGTCGGCTCGCGCCTTCGGGCCCAGGGTGAGGTAGCGGCCGCGTGCCGAATCCTGGATGTCATGGCCCAGGGCGAACGGGGCCCCCGTGACCAGCGGGTGTTCGTGGAAACCACCCTGAGCCAACTGGCGTTCCATCGGGGCGAGTGGGACCGGGCGCTGGAGCATTCCACCCGGGCCGTGGACCACTGCCTGATGCTGCCGGCCGATTCCGGGGTCCGTTCCGCCTACGCCACGGCAGCTCTGGTGCCACTGGCTCGTGGCGAGCTGCAGACGGGCGGCCAGCTGCTCCGCAGGGCGGCAGAAGACTCCAGCGCCTCCGGTGAGGTGGTCGTGTGCGCCGTGGCCTATTCGCACGCCCTCGGGGCCGTCTTCGCCGGGGACCATCGGCAGGCCGTCCGGCAGTTCCAGCTCATCGAGTCCACCAGGGTGGGGTGGGCCACCGCCGGCTTCACCACGGTCTGCCTGTACGCACGCTCCTTGGCCGAGCTCGGACTCCTGGACCGGCTGCAGGCCTTGGCAGCCCACGCCACAGCGGGCATGGACTCCGCACCGGACGGCGTGCTCCGCGCCGTGGAGGCAACCGTCCTCGGCGCGCTCCACCGCGCCCGGTCCGAGCCGGAGAAGGCGCGAGAGCGGCTGGAGGCCGCGGTGGCTGCGCTGGACGCCGAGCCGGTCCCGTATGCGGCCGGCATCGGCCCGGATGTGCTCCCCGGTGGCGGCCATGCCCTGACCCGGGCCTTCCTGGCGCTGGACCTGGCCCGGCTGGACTCCTCCACCGGGCGGTGGGCGCGGGAGGCCGCGGAGTTCTTCCTGCGGTGCGGTGCGGTGCCGTTCCACCAGCAGGCCGAGGAGCTGGTCACCGCCGCCCGCATCGCCGAGGCGGAGCAAGCCTCCGGATCGGTGGCCGGCCCGGCCACCGATCCAGGAGCAGATCGCATGCCCGAGCCGGCCTCGGCTCCGGCACAGGCTGCCTTTCGGATGTTGGCCCGGCTGTCCACCCGGGAGCGGCAGATCGCGGTGAAGGTCGCCGAGGGCAAGAGCAACCGGGAGATCGCCACCGACCTGTTCCTGAGCGTGCGCACCGTGGAGTACCACGTGGGCAACTGCCTCACGAAGCTCAGGAAGCCCAGCCGGGTGGAACTGCGCCAGTCGCTGCGTCCGGCCACCCTGAGCATGCTCGTTCCGGTTCTTCCCGGCGGAGCCCACGACGACGGCACGCCAATCCAGCAGGACGGGCCAGCCGTCCCCTGAAACCCCCCGTGTCGCCATGATTCCCAGCCTGCCCGGCCGGACCGCTGGACGGAACCGTAATTACTACGGGGTCGATGAGGCTGTGTTTCTAATCACTTGGTAAGTACAATCATCATGTACGTCAATCAACCGCACCGCACCACCGCATCGAGGAGCACCGTCATGTTCACCCAACGCACCAAGGGCACCCCCCGCCCTTCTCGAATGCTGGCCTCCGTGGCCACCGTCGCGGCCGCCGGCCTTCTCCTGACCGCCTGTTCCGGAGGCGATTCCGGCGATGCCGGCGGCGGGGACGGCAACGGCGAGGAGACCGTCAACCTGACCGTGGCCTCGTGGGCCAATCCGGGCAGTGTGGACGAGGCCGTCATGGAGCACTGGACCGGAGAGCTCGAAGAGCGCTCTGAGGGCCGGATCACCTTCGACATCAGCTACGCCGCCTCCCTCTGCAGCGCGGATGAGATCCCGGAATGCGTCCGGGACGGGCGGGCCGACGTCGGCCAGACCATCGCCGACTACGCCCCGCAGCTCTTCCCGCAGACCACCGTGGTCAGCATCCCCTTCCTCACCCAGAACAACCAGGCCTTCACCCAGGCCATCTGGGAGCTGAGCACCGAGCATGAGGGTGCCGCCGCCCTCTGGGAGAGCAACGGCCTGAAGATGATCGGCCACAACCCCGCCGGCCGCCTGCTGCTGGGCAGCAAGGACCCGGTGGAGTCCATCGACGATGTGTCCGGCAAGCGCTGGCGCATGGCCGGCCCGTACACCCAGATGGCGATCGAGAAGGCCGGCGGCAGCAACGTGGCCCTGACCGCACCGGAGACCTACGAGGGCGTGGAGCGCGGCATCGCCGACGCCGCCGGGTTCCCGATGGACGGGCTGGTCTCCTTCCAGCTCAAGGACATCCTCGCCAACTGGACCGATCCGGGTATCGGCCAGTACACCAGCACCGGCCTCTGGATGAACCTGGACGTCTACGAGGGCCTGCCGGAGGACCTGAAGACGATCGTCGATGAGGTCAACGACGAGTACAACCACGGCGGCGTGGCCGAGGTGTTCGAGAAGATCACCCTCGAGCAGTGCGACCCCGTCCTGGAGACCATCGGCCAGATCGGCGAATGGGACGAGGCCGAGTCCGATCGCTGGCGAGAGGCCCTCGGCACCGAGCCCGAGGAGAAGTGGATCTCGGACTCTGAGGACGCCGGCCTCGAGGATGCCGCGGGCTACCTGGAGATGTACAAGGAGAAGATGGCCTCCTTCGAGGGCGAGACCCCCAAGGACCCGTCCCTGGTCTGCTCGGACCGGTCGTAATCACACCACCCTCCATATGGGCGTGGGCACCGGGACCCGGT
>NZ_JBPXMT010000009.1:0-328879 GCF_051842835.1 Microbacterium sp. A93 | reverse complement strand
CCCCCCCCCCCCCCCCCTCTTTCTTCCCCCCCCCCCCCCCCCCCCCCACGCCCATGTGTGGAAGGAAACCCGTCATGAACAGCACACCTCCCGCTGAACGCGTCGACGTCCTGCGTCGGATCGCCTCAGTGATCACCGTCCCGCTCGGGGCGCTGGCCTCCCTGTCCACCATCGCGATCATGATCGCGATCACCGTGGACGTCGTGGTCCGCAACCTCGGTGGCCGCTCGGTCCCCGGCCTGCTGGAGATGAGTGAGAGCGCCCTCGTCGCCACCGTCTTCCTCGGCCTGGCCTATGCCGGGGCGACCAACGCCCACGTGGCCGTGGACCTCCTGACCGCAGCCATCCGTCCGGCGATCGCCCGCATCCTGATCGGCATCTCGTGGGTGATCGGTGTCGCCGTCTCCACCTGGTTCCTGATCGCCACCTTCCAGCGGGCGGCGCAGAGCACCGCCTCCAACGAACTGCGTCAGGGCCTGGTCGACTGGCCGGTCTGGCCGGCACGCTGGCTGATCGTCATCGGCTTCGCCGCCTTCCTGCTGGTGGCCGTCATCAACGTCGTGCTCATCCTCCGCGGACAGCCCCTGCTCGGCGAGGACCGGCTCGACCCGGACCTGGCCGCGGCCCGAGAGGCCCGCATCGCGAGCCCGACGGCGGACGCCGCAGCGCCCGCTCCGGCGGATACCCCCGCGGATACCTCAGCGGGTTCCGGAGATCCCCCCTCCACCCATCACCGACCCGAGGAAGGCAGGCACTGATGGACACCGGTTTCATCGTCGCACTCGTCATTGTCCTGCTGATCGTCCAGCTGGCCTTCAAGATGCCGGTCTGGATCGCCCTGGCCAGCTCCGGCCTGGTGGGGATCCTGCTGCTGCGGGACCCCAAATTCGTCACCAGCACCCTGGCCTCCGCTCCTTTCGAACAGACCTCCACCTTCACGCTGACCATCATCCCGATGTTCATCCTGATGGGGATCTTCGCGGTGAAGGCGCGGATCGCCGGACAGGTCTTCGAGATCGCCCGCAGGGTCTTCCTGCGGCTACCCGGTGGGCTCGGAATCTCCACCGTGGCGGCCTGTGCCGGCTTCGCCGCCGTCTCGGGCTCCAGCATCGGCACGGCCGCCACCATGTCCCGGCTGTCGATCGGGGAGATGCGGAAGGCCGGCTACCCGCCGAGCCTGGCCGGGGCGCTGGTCGCCATGGCCGGCACCCTGGGGGCCATGATCCCCCCGAGCGTGTTCCTGGTCCTCTACGCGATCCTCTCCGGGGAGTCGATCGCCCAGATGCTGGCCGCCGGCATCGTCCCGGGCATCCTCTCGGCCATCGCCTACATGGTCTACATCCTGATCCGGACCCGGAAGATGACCATGACGCCGGCCGGTGCCGGTGGCCTGGCCGCCGAGCTCGAGGCGGTGGCCCAGCCCGCCGCCTGGCGTGACCTGCCCTACCGCGGCCTGGTCCGGCTGGTCATCCTGTTCATCATCATCATGGGTGGCATCTACTCCGGCCTGTTCACCCCCACGGAATCAGCGGCGATCGGGGCACTCTTCGCCGCGTTCATGCTCATCTTCGAGTTCCGCAAGGACGGGATCCGGACGATGACACGCCAGTTCATCGAGGCGCTCAAGGAGACGGCCCAGACCACCTCCATGGTGTTCGCGATCATCGTGGGCTCCGCGGTGCTCTCGCTGTTCTTCATCGTGGCCCGGGTCCCCCAGACCTTGGCCTCGACGCTGACCGAGACGGACCTGCCGGGATGGGTCATCCTGGCCGGCCTGCTGGCCCTGTTGATCCCGATGGGCATGGCCCTGGAGTCCATCTCGATCATGGTGATCACGGTGCCGTTGATCTACCCGATCGCCATGGACTTCGGCTTCGACGGGGTCTGGTTGGGCATCCTGATCGTCAAACTGATCGAGATCGGGATGGTGACCCCGCCCGTGGGCATCAACGTGTTCGTGGTGGCCGGGACCTCCGGGCTGCGCTCCAGCGACGTGTTCCGCGGCGTCTGGCCGTTCGTCCTCATCGAGATCGTGATGATCGTCGTGCTGTTCGCGGTCCCGGACATCGTCCTGTGGCTGCCGTCCCTCGCCGTCGAATGATGTGAGGGCCCGAACCTGGTCCGTTCAGACTGAGTCCGTCCAGACCGGATCCCGGACCAGCGTGGGGTCGGAGCCCCTGCCGCCTACCGCGGCAGGGGCTCTTCCGTCAACATCCGCACCAGACTGCACAAGGTCTCCAGGACGGGGGTCGGGACCCCGGCGGACCGTCCCGAGTCGACGACGGCGCCGCCGATGTAGTCCACCTCCGTGCGGCGCCCGGCCTCCCGGTCGACCAGCATGGAGCTCTTGTGGCTGCCGTGGTGCTCGAAGGCGTTGGCCAGGGTGGCCGTCACCCGGTCCACGGACATCCCGATGCCGCGGGCGGCCGCCACTCGGCCCACCTCCAGGACCACGGCTGAGGCCATGGCCCGGGCCTCAGCGGACGCGCCCATCTCACCGACGGTCGCCCCCGTCACCGCCGAGAGGGTGTTCAGGGCCGCGTTGAAGGCGACCTTCTCCCAGATCGGCACACGGACGTCCCCGTCCACGCTGGCGTTCAGGCCGGCGTCGCTGAAGACGCGGGCCACCGATTCCGCGCGGCCGCCCTCTCCCAGGTCCCCGATCCTGACGGAACCGTGCACCGTGGAATGGACGCGGCCGACCTCCAGGAGGTCCGCGGGAAAGTCGGTGACCCCGGCAACGGTCCCGTCCGGACCGAAGGCCTCCGCCAGGACCTCCGCGTGGCCCAGCCCGTTCTGGACCGTGAGCCCCACACTCTGCGGACCGATCAGATGACGCACCGAGGCCACCGCCGCCGCGGTGTGGAAGGACTTGGTGAAGATCACGAACAGGTCGAAGGGTTCCGTCTCCTCCTCGGCCCGGCAGGCCACCACCGCCGTGTGCTCGGTGCCCTTCTCGGTCTCCAGCCAGATGCCGGCGGAGTTGAGGGTGTCGATCACGGACTGCTGGGCATCCACCAGGACCACGTCCTGGCCGGCCAGCGTCAGTCGTGCCCCGAAGAGCTGCCCCATGGCGCCTGCGCCGACGATTGCGATCCTCATGCTGTACTCCCCATCGGTCCAGGTGGCACCCCGTGTGCGGACAGTGCCATCGCCTCCACCATGGTGGCATCCTTCGGTGCCGCCCGGCTCCCGAGGGGCCGGCCGGACACCGCGTCCACCGGGGAGATTCCGGGGTGATTTCCCACTGGGCCGCAGAGAGGTAAAATCAGGGACAGACTTCCGGTGCCGCTCCGCATCGACACGAGCCACAACTCGACGAGAGCCGTTCGCAACGCCAGCTCCATCCCTGATTGAAAGCGTGACCTTTTGTCCTCTTCGCCCCGTAACACCTCCAACCGCTCCAACAACAACTCGCGGTCCACCAGCCGCTCGTCCAACCGCTCGTCCAACCGACCTGCGCGCAAGAGCAAGGCCCCGTCCACCGTCCCCCAGGGCGGAATGCGCATCACCCCGCTGGGCGGCCTCGGCGAGGTCGGGCGCAACATGACCGTCTTCGAGTACGAGGGCAAGCTGCTCATCGTTGACTGCGGCGTGCTGTTCCCGGAGGAGCACCAGCCCGGCATCGACGTGATCCTGCCGGACTTCACCTCCCTGCAGGGCCGCTGGGATGACATCGTCGGCATCGTGCTGACCCACGGCCACGAGGACCACATCGGCGGCGTGCCCTACCTGCTCAAGGAACGCCCGGACATCCCCCTGATCGGCTCGCAGCTGACCCTGGCGTTCATCACCTCCAAGCTCACCGAGCACAAGATCACCCCGGTCACCGTGCACGTGGAGGCCGAAGACCTGCACCAGTCCGGGCCGTTCGAGCTCGAGTTCGTGGCCGTCAACCACTCCATCCCGGACGCGCTCGCCGTGGCCATCCGCACCCCCGCCGGGTTGATCCTGCACACCGGTGACTTCAAGATGGACCAGTTCCCGCTGGACGGCCGCATCACCGACCTGCGGCACTTCGCCCGGCTCGGCGAGGAGGGCGTGGACATGTTCCTCACCGACTCCACCAACGCCGAGGTCCCCGGCTTCACGATCTCCGAGCGGGATCTGACCCCGGCGATCGACCAGGTGTTCGCGACCGCCCCGAAGCGGATCATCGTCTCCTCCTTCGCCAGCCACGTGCACCGGATCCAGCAGGTGATCGATTCCGCCCACGCCGCCGGCCGCAAGGTCGCCTTCGTGGGCCGCTCCATGGTCAAGAACATGGGGATCGCCCAGGAGCTCGAGTACCTGAAGATCCCGCGTGGGCTGGTGGTGGACTTCAAGAAGCTGCAGTCCATGCCGGACAACAAGATCACCCTGATCTGCACCGGTTCCCAGGGCGAGCCGATGGCCGCACTGTCCCGGATGGCCAGCGAGACCCACCAGATCAAGCTCGGCAAGGATGACACCGTGCTGATGGCCAGCTCGCTGATCCCCGGCAACGAGAACGCCATCTACGGGATCATCAACAAGTTCACCGACCTCGGCGTGAAGGTGGTGCACAAGGGCAACGCCAAGGTGCACGTCTCCGGCCACGCCTCCGCCGGGGAACTGGTCTACTGCTACAACATCGTCAAGCCCACCCACGTCATGCCCGTGCACGGCGAGTCGAAGCACCTGCACGCCAACGCCGAGCTGGCCGTGAAGACCGGGATCGATCCGAAGCGCGTGCTGGTGGTCAAGGACGGCACCACGGTGGACCTGGTCAACGGCGAGGCCAAGGTCTCCGGCCAGGTGGAGGCCGGGCTCGTCTACGTGGACGGGAACACCGTCGGCAAGGTCACCGAGGAGACCCTGAAGGAGCGCACGATGCTCCAGGAGGGCGGCGCCATCACCATCGTGGCCCTCGTGGACCCCGATTCCAACCAGCTGGCCGAACCCCTGGAATTCGTCACCAAGGGCTTCATCCAGGACAAGCAGGTCTTCAACGCCGCCGCGGAGAAGGTCAAGACCGCCCTGGGCAAGGTCGCCGGCCAGGACATCGATGACCTCGAGGAGCTGGAGAAGATCATCACGGACACCGTGGGCCGCCACATGGAGCGCGCCTACCGCCGCTCCCCGCTGATCACCACGGTCGTCGTCGACGCCTGATCTCCGCCCCCCTCCCGCTGTGCGGGCAATCCCCACTGGTGGGGATTGCCCGCACAGCTGTTTAAGGGCTGTTCAAGGGCCGGGGCACGACGCCGGCGCTGCCGCCGGCTGGGCGCCCTCCGGCACCGGGGGACGCGGGCCGGCAACCCCAGGACGGCAGGGACCGCGACTATAGGTGGGACCGATAGTGCGGATAGGTAATAGCGCGTTCCCCTATTGCCTAGAAGCGGAGATGCTGGTGTGACGTGGATCTCATTCGCACCATGGATCAGGATCCAGCCCCGGGCACCCCCGCCTACCGGCCGTCCTGGCCATCCTCATCACAGGAGATGACATGGAATTTCGACGCACCCTCCGCCCGGCCGCCTTCCTCACCGTCGGCGCACTCTTCCTCAGCCTGACCGCCTGCAGCGGAACCACCGCAGAGGACGCAGCACCTGCGGCCGGCAGCGCCAGCCCCAGTGCCGAGGAGATCATCGAGATGACCGTCGCCCGCGGCGGCGTGAACCTCGAGAACGCCGTCCTGGCCGACGAGCAGGGCTTCTTCGAGGATGAAGGTCTCGACATCGGCGAGATGCAGATGACCGGCATGGGCGGCGCCGCCGCCAACTCGGCCGTCATCTCCGGTGAGTTCGATGTGGCCGCCACGGACGCAGTCACCGCCATCCGAGCCGTGGCCGAGGGCATGCCGATCCAGGTGGTGGCCGGGACCAAGTCGGCCGACCCCGAATATGACGGCGAGGTCTCCGACGGCATCGTCGTCCCGCCGGGCAGTGACATCAAGGAGTGGACTGATCTCGCGGGCAAGAAGATCGGCGTCCCCGAGCTGGGCGGACTTCCGCACATGGCGACCGTGACGGGCCTGCTGGAGAACGGCGTGGACCTCGAGTCCGTGGAGTTCGTCCCCCTGCCCACGGACGCGCTGGTCGAGGCGGCCGCCAAGGGCCAGGTGGATGCGGTCTTCACGTTCAGCATCTTCCTGCTCTCTGCCGTGGACAGCGGCTTCACCCGAGTGGGTACCGGCGTGCGCGAGTACCTGCCCAACGCACCCCAGGTGCTGTGGATCTCCAGCAAGGAGTTCGCCGAGGAGAACCCGGAGGCGCTGAAACGCTTCCACGCCGCGATCGAGCAGGGCACCGAATACGGCAATGAGAACACCGACGCCGTACGGCAGGCCTACCACGATCACACCGAGTTGCCGGCCCCGTTCATCGACGAGCGGATGGTCCTCGAGCCCCTCAACGTCGAGTTCGACGAGAACGGCTGGACCACCCTGCTGGACGTCATGAAGGAGGAGGGCGACCTCCGCGAGGACCTTTCCTACGAGGAGATCGTCTGGGAGGGAGCCCGCTGAGCGCCACCGACCGCCCGGCTGCTCCGCACCCAGAATGAGAGGCCCTGGTGATGACCTTGATTGACACCACGCATGCCCCCGCTCCTGCTTCAGCCCCCGCCCGTGCGCCCCGTGAACCGCGCACGGGCGGGATCGGGATCCGTACCTGGAGGGTGCTGGTCTTCGTCGCGGGAATCGGCCTCTGGTACCTGATCCATCTCCTGGGGATCTTCCCCGATTCCCTGCTCCCCAGCCCGGTCGACGTGGCGACCGCCTGGGCCGAGGCCCTGACCACAGGTGCGTACTGGACGGCACTGGGAGACTCCCTCGCCGGCGCACTTCTCGGCCTGGCCTTCGGCATCCTGGTGGGGATCCCCCTGGGGATCCTGACCGGCCGGTTCGTGGCCGCCGAGTTGTCCCTGCAGTTCATCGTGGACTTCGGCCGGGCCTTCCCGGCCGTGGCGCTCATCGCGGTATTGGTGCTCATGCTGGGCCGCGGCCTCGAGATGAAGGCGGTCCTCGTCTTCATCGCCGTGGTGTTCATCGTCATCCTGCAGACCCACCACGGGGTGCGCAGCGTGAGTGCCTCGATCAAGGACACGGCCCATGCGTTCCGGATCCGCGGCGGGCTCTTCGTCCGCAAGGTGCTGCTGCCCAGCGCCGCCCCCTCCATCATGACCGGACTGCGTCTGGCCGCCTCCGTGGCGATACTCGTGGCGATCTCCACCGAAGTCCTCACGGGCTCCCCGGGGCTCGGTGCGAGCATCGCCGACGCCCAGGTCGGCGGCAACTCGCCCCTGGCCTATGCCTACATCATCACCGCGGGCCTTCTCGGCTACGGCGTCAACGAGGGATTCGGACGGGCGCAGTCACGGCTGCTGCGCTGGCAGCCGAGCGAAGGGGAGAACTGAGATGGAGACCAAGAGATACAGCCCTCTGGCCTCAGTACTGCTGCAGGCCTGGCTACCGGTCTCGCTGATCGTCCTGTGGTTCGTGGCCTCCGCCTCCTCCACCTCGGTGTTCTGGCCGCCCTTGACGGAGATCCTGGGCAGCCTGGGCGACTGGGCGGCGAGCGGGGCCCTGTGGAGCGACGCGCTGTTCAGCTTCGGCAACTACTTCCTCGCCCTGCTCCTGTCCTTGGTCGGAGGAGTTGCGATCGGGCTCACGATCGGACTGATGCCACGCGTCGGCCAGGTGCTGGACCCCTATCTGGACTTCTTCCGCTCACTGCCCACCGTGGTGTTCGTGCCGATCATCATCCTGGCCCTCGGGATCGGCCGCGAGCCGAAGGTGTTCCTCATCGTCATCGCGTGCATCTGGCCGATCCTGCTCAACACCATCGTGGGGGTCCGTTCGATCCAGTCCAGCATCTTCGAGGCCTCGAACGCGTATCGCATCCCGTTACGTCTGCAGATCACGAAGGTCGTGCTCGTCGGGGCGCTGCCCCAGATCGCCGTGGGCGTCCGGCTGGCGATCACGATCGGGATCGTCATGCTCGTGGTCAGTGAGATGTTCGGTGCCACGGAAGGGGTCGGCTACTTCATCCTGCAGGGCGGGCAGCGGTTCCAGCTCGCCTCGGCCTGGGCCGGCACCCTGACGATCGGTGTCATCGGCTGGGTGTTCACCGCGCTGTACGCCTTCGCCGAACACCGCCTGCTGCGGTGGCACCACCAGCAGGACACCGGAACCACCACCCGTACCCGAGCAGGAGCCCGAGCATGACCCCCGAGACCATCACCGCCCCCATCGCACTGTCCGCGAGCCACGTCAGCAAGGCCTTTGGAACCGGGGCCGAGAAGGTGGTGATCATCGAGGACCTCAACCTCGACGTCCGGGCCGGAGACGTGACCTGCCTGGTCGGCCCCTCCGGGGTGGGCAAGACGACCCTGCTGCGGCTGCTGTCCGGGCTCGCCGCCCCGACCTCCGGGCAGGTGTCCTTGGGCGAGACCCCCATCACGGGGGCCGTCGAGGAGATCGCCGTGGTGTTCCAGGACTACCGGGGCTCACTGATGCCCTGGATGCGGGTTTTGCAGAACGTCGCCTTCCCGCTGGAGGGTCGGGGCATCGCCAAGGCCGAACGTCTGGAGCGGGCGGCCCGGGCCCTGGACGTCGTCGGACTGGCAGACAGTGCGAACCGCTACCCCTGGCAGCTCTCCGGAGGCATGCAGCAGCGCGTCGCGATCGCCCGGGCCCTCGCCTACGAGTCGCCCATCATGCTGATGGACGAGCCCTTCGGCTCCCTGGACGCCCAGACCCGGTTCGAGCTGGAGGACCTCGTCCTGCGGTTGCGGCGGGATATGGGCATCACCATCCTGCTGGTCACCCATGACATCGATGAGGCCGTGTACCTGGGTGACCGGGTGGTCGTGTTCGGCGGTCGCCCATCGCAGATCGTCGACGACATCACCGTGCCGTTGGGGCGGGAGCGCAACCAGCTCACCACCCGGGCCGAGCCCACCTTCATCGAGCTACGCACCCGCATACTGGACGAGATCCAGCGCCGCGTCCTCAAGCCCACGCCGTAGGGCGCCCGTCCCGCAGGCCTGTCCCACCCCGTAGGCGTCCTGCGCGGCGGGGCAGGCCTCATCCACCGCGCAGCGCGGCATCGGCTCCGTCCTCCTCATCGCCGAAGCCGATCCTGGCGGCGGCGAACACCTGCCGGAGCCACCGGTGCTCCGGATCGGTCTCGTGCACCGGATGCCACCACAGCGCGTTCAGCACCGGCACGGCCTCGAACGGCAGCTCCAACACCTGCACCTCACCCATCCGTTGGGCGATCGGGGCCAGGTGACGCTGGATGATCGCCAGACTGTCGCTGTGCTCCACGAACAGCGGAAGCAGCACGAAGCTCTCCACCACCGCCTCGACCCAGGGGTTCACCCCCAGCATCTCCACCTGCCGTCCCACGGAGGTGAACGCGGAGCGGGTGCGATAGGTGAAGACCCAAGGGGACGCGGACATCACATCCATCGTGAGCCCCCCGGTCACGCGCTCATTGCCCGCGGCGGCGATGGCCACCCAGTCGTCCCGCATCACATCGAGGTGGGGCATCTGGGAGATCACCCCGTGGGGCAGCAACAGTCCATCGATCGAGGGCAGGCGCAGCACCACCTCGTCCATGGTCTCCGGGGTGGAGGGGACGAAGTGCAGCCGCACGTGGGGGGCCTGCCGGTGGGCGATCCGCATCACGCGGGGGGCGATCGTGGCCAGCGAATAGTCCGAGCAGTGGATGATGAACTCCCGCTCGGACTCCGAGGGGTCCCATCGGGACTGACTCTCGAACACCCGTCGCGCGGCGTCCAACGCCACGGTCGTGTGCTCCACCAGCCGGACCGCCAGCGGGGTCAGCTCATACGCGTTGCCCCGGCGGGCCAGGAGCTGGTCGTTGAAGTGCCGGCGGAGCTTTCCCAGGGAGGCACTCAGCGAGGGCTGGCTCAGCTGCAACCGGGCCGCAGCGCGGGTGACGTTCTTCTCGGTGAGCAGGGCATCCAGTGCCACGAGGAGATTCAGGTCCAGACGGGAGAGCAGTCGCTCGTCGAACATGTCCACTCCGTTCAGTTGATGACCCCACGCTATCAGCAATGCCTATATCGGAGATATGCATTCTGGTCTTTGCTGATGATGTGATGTCGACCACTATGGAGTGAACAGGCCCATCCGGGGCCGTCGCCCCTCGGGGCACTGAAAGGACCGAGAATGACCACGCTTCTCTCCCATCTGTCGTACGTCGCACTGACGACCCCCGATGTCGAGGCATCGGTTGATTTCTACGTCAACAAGGTCGGCCTCACCGAGGTCGCCCGCGAGGACGGCAAGGTCTACCTGCGCTGCTGGGGCGACTACTACACGTACAGCCTGGTGATCCAGCACGGGGACGAGGCCTCCCTGGCCACCATGGCCTGGCGCACCACCAGCCGCGAGGCCCTCGACGAGGCCGTCCAGCGCATCGAGGCCACCGGCGTCACCGGCGAATGGTTCGACGGCCTGGACATCGGCCGTGCTTACCGCTTCGTGGGCCCCTGGGGGCACTCCATGACCCTGCATTGGGACGCCCGGCATTTCCGCTACGAGTCCGGCGAACTCGCCTCGGTCTTCCCGGACCGCCCGCAGCGGCGCAGCCGGGTGGCCGGCGCCCCGCGTCACCTCGATCACGTCACCATCTGCGCCAGCGATGTGGATGCCTTCGCCGCGTGGTACAGCGATGTGCTGGGATACCGGATCATGGCCCGCACCCTCCTGGAGGACGTCCCCCTCTCGGTGTTCTCGGTGATCACCACCAACGAGAAGTCCCACGACCTGGGCATCGTGCTGGACGGCTCGGACCGCGCCGGCCGCATCAACCACTTCGCCTTCTGGGTGGATACCCGCGAGGAGATGCTGATCGCGGCGGACTCGCTGCTCGAGGACGGGGTACAGATCGAATACGGCCCCACCATCCATGGCATCGGCGAGCAGTCGTTCCTGTACTACCGCGAGCCGTCCTCCATGCGGATCGAGCTCAACACCGGCGGCTACCGCAACTACGTCCCGGACTGGGAGGCGAACACGTGGAAGACCTCCCAGGGCTCCTATGACATCTACCAGAACAGCCCCATGCACGCGTCCCTGAGCGAGTCGTTCCCGCCGGCGAACGGACCCAGCGCCTCCGAGGAGGGCATCACCGAAGAGGTCCGCGACCAGCTGGTCTCCAAGGTGGCCGGAACGGTCGGGGCAGCAGAGTGACCACCACCGCACCGAGCCCGGAGACCGGGTTGGACGCCCCCTTCGCGCTGGCCCGCTTCCGCGACGGCGCCGCCGTGCGCCTCGGCCTGGTCGCGGGAGGGCGTATCCGTCCCCTCGACGGGGCCGATCTCGGCGCACCGGACCTCAACGCCTTCCTGGCCGACCCCGACTGGGACCGGCTCGGCCGGCTTGCGGCCACGGGCACGGGCACAGGGGCGGACGCAGCCACGGGCACGGAGAGCCCCTGGAGGCCTCTGTCAGAGGTGACGCTGACCGCGCCGGTCCAGCCGCGCCAGATCGTCCAGGCCGGGGCGAACTACCGCACCCACGTCATCGACCTCGTGGTCGCCCATCGGCCGGTGGAGGACACCCGTCCCGAGGCAGAGATCCGCGAGGACGCGGGCCGGATGATGGACGAGCGCGCCGCCACCGGTGAGCCGTACTTCTTCATCGGGCTACCCGGCGCCATCGCCGGCGACGATGTCCCCCTGGTACTGCCGTCCTACAGCGAGCAGCACGACTGGGAACTCGAGTTGGCGGTGGTGATCGGCAAGGAGGGGTTCAGGATCACCCGCGATGAGGCGATGGACCATGTGGCCGGCTACACGATCTGCAATGACATCACCACGCGTGACCGGGTATTCCGCGCGGACTCGAAAGGCATCGGCGCGGACTGGTACCGCTCCAAGAACGCCCCCGGGTTCCTGCCCACCGGCCCATTCCTGGTGCCGGCCGGCTTCGTGGAGCCGCACGGGCTCACGATCACCCTGGACCTGAACGGCGAGCGCATGCAGGACGCCGTCACCTCGGACCTGCTGTTCGATGTGCCGGCCCTGATCTCGGCGGCCTCACTGAACATGCCGCTGCTTCCCGGTGACCTGCTGCTGACGGGCAGTCCCGCGGGCAACGGTGCGCACTGGGGCCGGCTGCTGCGTGACGGCGACGTGATGCAGGGGTCCGTCCAAGGCCTGGGCACCCAGGTCGTCCGGTGCGTTGCCGAGAACCGTCCGAACACTCAGGGAGGCGACAGTTGAGCTCCTTGTCAGAGAACCCGGCAGACCTGGATCCGACCGACCCGAGGGGGGAGGTCACCGAGCGCGCCACGGCGTACCGCAATTGGGGACGCTGGGGCGAGGACGATGTCCTGGGCACGCTGAACTTCATCGACCCCGCCAAGCGCGTGGAGGCCGCCCGGCTCGTGACCGAGGGGCACACCGTCTCCCTCGGGCAGGAGTTCAACGAGGACGGCCCGCAGAAGGGGTGGAAGAAGCGCAACAACCCGGTCCACACCATGACCGGGACCGGGACTGACGCCGAGCGGAACGTGGACACCTCCATCCACGGGATCGGCGGGGCCGATGACGTGATCGTCATGCCGCTGCAGTGCTCCACCCAATGGGACGGGCTCGGCCACATCTTCGATCACGGCTACGCCTGGAACGGCCGGCGTGCCGGGGACGTGGTCACCTCACAGGGTGACCTGGTCACCGGCATCGAACACGCCGCCTCCACGATCGTCTCCCGCGGGGTGCTGCTGGACCTCGGCCGCCATCTGCGCCCGGACACCGGTGAGCTGGAGGACGGTTACGCGATCACGGTGGAGGACCTGGAGGCCTGCATCGCCGCCCAGGGTGCCTCGTCCGCCGTCGGCCGCGGGGACATCCTGCTGGTCCGCACCGGGCAGCTCGCCCGCGTGCGCCGGGACGGGTGGGGCGACTACGCCGGTGGGCCGGCACCGGGCCTGTCCCTCACGACGGCGGGGTGGCTGCACCGCAGTGAGATCGCCGCGATCGCCACGGACACCTGGGGCTTCGAGGTGCGTCCGAACGAGTTCCACGAGTCCTTCCAGCCCCTGCACCAGATCGTCATCCCCAACATGGGCCTGACGGTGGGCGAGATGTGGGACCTGGAGGGGATCGGGCACGCCTGCGCCGAACGGGGACGTTTCGAGTTCCTGCTCTGCGCCCAGCCCCTGCCCGTCACCGGAGCGGTCGGATCACCGCTCAACCCCATCGCCGTGCTCTGAGCATCATTCCTTGAAGCAAGCAGTACAGACCGCACAGGCAGTACAGGCCGTACAGACCGTACAGACCGCAGAGACGACACAGAAAAGGTACTGATCATGACCGCAGTGGACAAGGTGGCCGTTGTCGGCACCGGTATCAGCGGACTGGCCGCCGCCATCCAACTGGCCCGGGCCGGCGTCGTGGTGGACGTCTTCGAGGCGAACCCCGAGCTGAATGCGCTCGGTTCGGGGATCTCACTGCAGGGCAACGCCCTGCGAGCCTTCGCCGAACTGGGGGTGTGGGAGGAGGCCCGGGACGCCGGCTTCCCCTTTGACGGGATGGGCCTGCGTGCCCCGGGGCCGGAGGCTCCGGTGATCGCGCGGGACGAGGGCGGCGACGGCGGCGAAGTCGTCTCCGGTGTCCGGCTTCCCTCCGCGATGGGCATGCCACGGGCGGATCTCACCCGGATCCTGTATGAGAACGCCGTCCGGACCGGGGCACGGGTGGGGTTCGGGCAGCGGGTGACGGAGGTGGTGTCCACGGAGGAGTATGCCGAGCCCCTCCTGGAGTCCGGGTCGGCCGGGCGCTATGACCTGGTGATCGGCGCCGACGGCCTGCACTCGGCCGTGCGCTCCTCCCTGGGCATCACCGAGACGCCCGAGCACACCGGCATGGGGATCTGGCGGGCCTTCGTGCCGCGGCCCGCACAGGTGGAGTTCACGGAGCTGTACTACGGCGGACCCTGTTACATCGCCGGGTACACCCCCACCGGTGCGGACTCGATGTATGCCTTCCTCGTCTCGGACGCGCAGGATCATTTCACGATGTCGGCCGAGGACGGGGCGGCGCTGATGATCGAGCAGAGCACGGCCTACGGCGGGCCGTGGGAACAGGTGCGCGCCGATCTGGCCGCCGGGACGGCCCAGGTGAACTACACCTGGTTCACCCACCACCTGGTCCCGGGCCCGTGGAACCGTGGCCGGACGGTGATCATCGGCGACGCCGCGCATTCGTGCCCTCCCACCATCGCCCAGGGGGCGGCGCAAGGCCTGGAGGACGCCCTGGTGCTCACCGAGCTGCTGGTGGACCGGGATGCCGTGGACGCGTCCCTGTGGGAGGCGTTCCACGAGCGTCGTCTCCCGCGGGCCGCTGCCATTGTGGAGGCCTCGATGCAGCTGGCCGAGTGGCAGCGGGACGGGCAGGACCACTCCGCTGATGTCCCGCGGCTGTTGGCGGACGTGGGGCAGCGAGTGGCGGTGCGGGCATGATCATCGATGTGCACGCCCACGTGCTGCTGCCCTCCCTGCACGCCGAGGTCGTGCGGCGGGCGCCGGACGAGGTGGCCGCTGCGGCTGCGCTCGACGACCGGCGCAACGGTGCGGCCAGCCAGCAGGTGTCCGGCCCCATGGTGGCCGCCCGGATCCCCCGGCTGATCGAGGTCACCGAACGCCTGCGCGTCATGGACGAGCAGGGGGTGGACCGCCAATGGGTGAGCGCCTCCCCCAACCACTACTATCCGTGGGCGCCGGAGGAGCTGTCCGTGTGGGCTTGCACGGAGGCGAACCGGCTGATCGCCGAGCACGTCTCCGTGGCCCCGGACCGGCTCTCCGGGCTCGGCCTGGTGCCGTTGCAGTGGCCGGAGCGGACGGTGGAACTCCTCGAGGACGCCGTGCTGGGCCGGGGACTGCTCGGGGTGGAGATCTCCTCCGCCGCCGGGGACGTCGAACTCTCCGATCCCCGCCTGGAGCCGTTCTGGGCGCGCGCCGCCGAACTGGGCGCGCCCGTGTTCGTCCATCCCTTCGGGTGCACGCTCGACGAGCGGCTGGACCGGTTCTACCTGGCGAACACCGTGGGGCAGCCGGTCGAGAACGCAGTGGCGCTCTCGCACCTGATCTTCGCCGGGGTGCTGGACCGCCATCCGGACCTGCGGCTGGTGGCCGCGCATGGCGGCGGCTACCTCCCGACCGCGATCGGACGCTCTGACCATGCGTGGGCCGTCCGGCCGGATGCACAGGGCTGCGCGCACCCGCCGTCCCACTACCTGCGCAGGATCTGGTTCGACACCGTGGTCCATGGTCCACGCGCCCTGCGCCAGCTCATCGAGGTGGCCGGGGCCTCCCAGGTGGTGATGGGCAGCGACTACCCCTTCGACATGGGCTCCGAGGACCCGGCCGGGTTCATCCGTTCAGCCGGTCTGGACGCGCAGACCGAGAAGGACATCCTCGGCCGGAACGCCGTCGCCCTCGAGTCGCCAGGTCGGGGCCGGGAACAGCCTCAGGGACAGCGGCACGGACAGCGGCGGGGTCAGTCGAAGCAGCAGACAACAGCACAGCCTGAGCAGGAGGAGTTCCATGAAGATCGCACGCTGGACGCACGGTGACCGACTCGGCGAGGGGTTCGTGGTGGACGGGGGCGTCGCCCCGTTCCCGGACGGCGGCACGGTCGCCGAGGTCCTCACGGCGGGCCTGCCCGCCGCCACCGACCTCTTCGACCGCCTCGATCCCCGCAGCGCCGTCCCCCGGTCCGAGGTGAGCCTGCTGGCCCCGCTGGTACCGGCGGCGGTCCGCGACTTCGCCGTGTTCGAGGAGCACGTAGAGGGGATGAGCGCCGATGAGAACGGCCAGCCCCGGGTGGGCGAGGCGTGGTACGAATCCCCCACGTTCTACTTCACCAACCCGCACCAGATCTTCGGCACGGGCCAGCAGATCACCCCGCCGGCCACCGAACGGCTCGACTTCGAACTGGAGGTCGCCGTGGTGGTCGGCGGCGTGGCGGGCCGGCCCGGAACGGATCTGGACACCCACGCCGCCGCCGAGCACATCTTCGGCTACACGATCATGAACGACTGGTCCGCCCGGGACATCCAGGCCGCCGAGATGCGCGGCCACCTGGGCCCGGCGAAGGGCAAGGACTTCGCCACCTCGCTCGGGCCGTGGATCGTCACCGCGGATGAGATGGCCGGGTATCTCACGGCCGAGGGATTCCTCGCGGTGCGCGCGGAGGTCTACGTCAACGATGCACTGGTGGGGGAAGACCTCGTCTCCAACATGGCCTGGACCTTCCCCGAACTGCTGGTCTACGCCTCCCGGGCCTCCCGCGTGGTCCCCGGCGATGTCCTCGGCTCCGGGACCGTCGGCAACGGCGGCTGCCTCGGCGAGCTCTGGGGCAAGGCCGGCGGCGAGCTGGTGCCCCCACCCCTGCAGGAGGGCGACACCGTGCGCATGGTCGTGGAAGGCCTGGGTGAGCTGAGCGGGAGCGTGGGACCGTCCCGGGCCCCGCATCCCCTCCCGCCGGCGCGAAGCCGCCCGCTGCCGCGTGCCCGGCATCGCACCGGGTGACCCCCGGCCGGTCCCCCGCCTCCGCTACTGCGGGTACGGCGTCTCACCGCGCTCGAGCATCCCGACGAGCTTGGCCAGCCGGCTGGCACGGCTCCTCGGGCTCGGAGCCGTATGGATCCGGTGCAGCACCGCGTAGCGGTTCTGGCCCGTGAGGCCCGCGAAGGTCGAGGCGGCCGCCGGGGCGGCCTCCAGCGCTGCGGCCAGGTCCTCCGGGACGGTGGCCGATGCCGGCCCAGCATAGGCCCGCTCCCATCTCCCGTCCGCCTTCGCCCGGTCCATCTCGGCCTGGCCGCGGGAACGCATGCGCCCCTCGGCGATGAGCCCGGCAACGATCTTCACGTTGCGCTCGGACCACAGGGAGGCCTTGCGTCGCGGCGTGTAGCGCTGCCGGAAGGTGGCGCCGTCCACGGAGGCCCGCTGGCCGTCGATCCAGCCACTGCACAGCGCCTCCAGCAGCGCCTGCTGATAGGTCAACGAGGTGGGCGTGAGTGTGTTCTTCTTGGCCAGCAGCAGCCAGGTCCCGTCCGAGTCGTCCTCGTGCTCGTCCAGCCATGCGCGCCAGGCGGCCACGTCGGGAAGAATCAGGACCTCGGGTTCTTCGGGCATGGGAAGACCCTATGCCGGGAACAGGATGGTCAGGAATGAAGCAGCGCCGGGTCGCCGCGCTGACCTGACCTGAGGAGGACCACTGCGGCACCAGACGAGGAACAGACCATGAGCGAGAAACCCACCAGGGACGGATTCACCGCCGAGGAACGCGCGGCCATGAAGGAGCGGGCCGCCGAGCTGCGCACGGAGTCCACGCGCGCCGCCACGGCCGGCGAGACCGGCAAGACCGGCAAGACCGGCAAGGCCGCGGCAGACGAGGCGGATGTGCTGGCCAAGATCGCCAAGATGCCGGGTGCGGACCGGGAGATGGCCGAACGCGTCCACGTGATCGTGACGACCCTGGCACCGGACTTGGCCCCCAAGCTGTACTACGGCATGCCCGGTTACGCCCGCGGCGGCAAGGTGCTCTGCTTCTTCCGCAGCGGCCAGATGGACAAGGAACGCTACTCGACGTTCGGTGTCAGCAAGCTGGCCGCGCTGGACACCCCGGACGGGTTCTGGCCTACGTCCTACGCCCTGCAGGACCCGTCCGAGGAGGCCTGGGAACGTCTCGGCGAGGTCGTCCGCCAAGCCACACGCACCGAGGACCAGGACCAGGACCCGGAGGAGGGCTGAGAGAACCCGGACTGAGCTGCCGTCTCCACCCTCGGCCCGGGGCGCCACCGCTGTGGAACGCCCTCAAAACGAGGGGGTCATGCCGAGGTCCGAACAATCAGCTCCGGGTCCAGCTGCCGGCTCTCCACGGGCCGGCCGGCCATGATCTCCAGGAGGAGTTCCAGCCCCTGCCGACCGATCTGGTGCATCGGCGAGCGGACGGTGGTCAGTCCCACGCCGCCGGCCAGCGGGGTGTCGTTGTAGCCGATGAGCTTCACGTCCTCCGGCACTGACAGATTCCGTTCGGCCAGCACCCCCAGGGCGCCGATCGCCGCGAAGTCGTTGACGGCGAAGATGGCCTCCGGCACTCCGGCGGTCTCCAACAGGTGCCGCATCGCCTCCTCACCACCGGCTGCGTCGAATCCCCCGGTGGCGATGTGGGTGGTCGGAAGGGCGATGCCGTGCCCGGCCAGTGACTCGGTGAAGCCCGCCGTGCGGTCGATCGAGGTGGACATCCGGTCCTTGCCGGCCAGCAGAAAGATCTTCTCCAGGCCCAGCTCGGCCAGGTGATCCCCCGCCAACCGCCCACCGAGGTAGTCGTTGCACGTGACGGAGGGGTGGCCCGGTGAGCGGCGGTTGACCAGGATGAAGGGCACGTTCTCGCGCTCGATGGCCGTCAACGTGGACCCGTCGAAGGGCGTGTCCCCCAGGATCAGCCCGTCGATGCGGCGGTCCATCAACTTGCGCACGCGCGCATCGTGCGAGACCGGGTTGTCCAGGGAGTTCGCCACCACGGCCACGTAGCCGTGCTCGGCGGCGGCCTCGTCCACACCCTCGTAGATGGTGGCCAGAACGTAGTCCTGCAGTCGCGGCACCACCACCCCGATCAGCCCGGACCGTGACGTCCGCAGGGAGGCCGCGTAGGGGTTCTTGGCGTAGCCGCGTTCGCTGGCCAGCGTCAGGATCCGCCGACTTGTCTCCGGAGAGGCCCACCGTGACTCCTCGCCGGCGGAGTCGTTCAGCACGCGCGAGACGGTGGAGGGGCTGAGGCCCAGCTCCTGGGCCAGCCCCTTCAAGGTGACGGTGGATCGCTTGCTCACGGATGCCTTCGGTAGTCCTGCCCGTTCCGCCGGGAGACGCAGGGGTTCCAGCTTAGACGCGGGTCAGTGGGTGTTGCATCACACCCGAACCTGCCCTAATGTGCTGACCATCACCCTACACAATCGTTTGGGTCAATCGATTGGGGAACAGTGTTCCCGTTCATTGACCTCACAACCCACCGAAGGCGGCACGGCGTGGCCAGAGTCCACATCATCGGCACCGGCGGGACCATCGCGTCCCGGTCCGGCCCGTCCGGAGACATCGGCGGCACTGGCGGCACGGCAGACACCGGCGGTACTGGCGGCACGGCAGACTCCGGAAGCACCGGAAGTACCGTGACGAGTGGCTCCGCCCTCGGCGGCTCCGTCGCCTCGGACTCCGTCGCAGACCTGATCAGGGCACTGCCCCCGGCCGCGGACGCTGGACCCCGGGAGGCACCCGAGGTGACCACCGAGGACGTCATGACGCTGGGCAGCTACCGCCTGGGGCTGCCGGAGCTCCTGACCATCACCGCAGCGGCACTCGCCCGGGCCGGCGAGGAGGCGGTGGACGGGGTGGTCGTGGCCCACGGCACCGACACCCTGGAGGAGACCGCCTTCCTCGTGGACCTGGTGAACGGCACCGGCACCACGGTGGTCTTCACCGGCGCCCAGCTCGCCGCCGACCAGCCGGACTCGGATGGCCCCCGCAACCTGCGCCAGGCCGCTACGGTGGCCTTGGACCCGCGGTTCCGCGGCATGGGGGCACTCATCGCCTTCGACGGCCGGCTCCAGACCGCCCGCGGCGCCCGGAAGGCCCACACCACCGCGAGCCAGCCCTTCGACGGCGGCACCACCGTGGGCCTGATCCGCGGTGAAGAGATCGACCTGGTCGCCCGGCCCGTCCGGCTGCGCGCACTCCCCCTGCCCGGCGAGGCCTTCGGCACCACCCGCGTGGAGGTCATCACGGCCTACCCGGGGTCCGACCCCACCCTCCTGCAGCACGCAGCGCAGGCCGGCGCGGCCGCCATCGTGCTGGCCGGTACCGGCGTGGGCAATGCCGGTTCTGGCTATGCCGAGGCCGTGGCCGAACTGGTGGCCGCGGGGATCCCCGTGGTGCTGAGCACCCGCGTCCCGGCCGGGCCCATGGTGCCCATCTACGGCAACGGCGGCGGGGTGGACCTGATCGCCGCCGGCGCCGTCAGCGCCGGCCACCTGAACCCCTTCCAGGCGCGGATCCTGACAGCGGCCCTGCTGTCCGGCCCGTCTGGAAGGCCGACCCTGACCGAATTCACCACCCTGTTCAGCGAACATCGCTGACCACCGAAAGGAAATGAGAATGGCCAAGAAGATCTACGTGTCTGTGGGAATCGACGTCGACGCCGTGGGCGGTTGGCTCGGCTCGTACGGCGGCGAGGACTCCCCCGGGGACATCTCCCGCGGCCTGTTCGCCGGCGAGGTCGGCGTGCCGCGTCTGTTGCACCTGGCCCAGCGCCGCGAGATGCCCGTGACCTGGTTCTGGCCCGGACACTCCGTGGAGACCTTCCCGCAGCAGTTCGACGAGGTGGTGGCCGCCGGCCATGAGATCGGTGTGCACGGCTACTCGCACGAGAACCCGATCGCGATGACCCGCACCCAGGAGACCGAGATCCTGGACTACTGCACCGAGCTGATCGAGAAGCGTTCCGGCAAGAAGCCCGTGGGCTACGTGGCCCCGTGGTGGGAGTTCTCCAAGGTCACCAACGAGATCCTGCTGGAACGCGGCTTCCTCTACGACCACTCGCTGATGCATGACGACCACACCCCGTACTACGTGCGCGTGGGTGACACCTGGACCAAGATCGACTACTCCGCCAACTCGGCCCACGACTGGATGAAGCCCCTGGTCCGCGGCGAGGAGACCGACCTCATCGAGATCCCGGCCTCCTGGTACCTGGATGACCTGCCGCCCATGATGTTCATCAAGTCCAGCCCGAACAGCCACGGCTTCGTCTCCCCGCGGGACGTGGAGCAGCTGTGGAAGGACCAGTTCGACTGGGTCTACCGCGAGATGGACTACGCCGTCTTCCCCATCACCATCCACCCGGATGTCTCCGGGCGCCCGCAGAACCTGCTCATGCTCGAGCGGCTCTTCGACCACATCCAAGGGCACGACGGCGTCGAGTTCGCCTTCATGGAGGACGTCGCCCGAGACTTCGCCCAGCGTTTCCCCCGCCCGCAGGCCTGACCCCACCTGATCGCCCGGCGGTGCGGCCCCCAGCCCACGGCCCACAGGCACCGCCCGCCGGGCGATCGCCCCTACAGAAAGTCCACCATGTCCTCATCCCGCCCTGTCTCGAGCGGCCCCGTCGCGCCGTGGGACGTCCCCGTCACCCCGAGCATGATCCGCAAGGTCTCGGCCGTCTGCTTCGTCGCCTGGATCATCTCCGTCTATGACTTCACGCTGTTCGGCACCCTGCTGCCCGTGATCGCGGAGGACTTCGGCTGGTCCACCGCCGAGTCCACCACCGTCAACACCATCGCCCAGGTCGGCGTCTTCATCGTCTCCCTGATCGTCGGCCCCATCATCGACAAGCTGGGTCGGCGCAATGCGCTGGTGATCCTGATGATCGGCGGCGGTCTGGCCGCGGGCATGACCGGCATGGCGGCGGGCGCGATCTCGATCATCATCGTCCGCTCGATCACCGGCCTGTCCCTCTCCGAGGAGGTCGTCAACGCGGTCTACCTCTCCGAGATCTATAAGGACGTCAAGAACAAGGGCTTCTTCTACTCGGTGGTCCAGGCCGGTTACCCGATCGGTGCCCTGCTGGCTGCTGGCATGTCCGCCCTGCTGCTGCCGGTCATCGGTTGGCGGTGGAGCTTCGTCGTGGCCGGCGTGGCCGCCATCCTCGTTGCCCTGTGGGCCACGAGGCTGCCGGAGTCCCCCACGTTCGAGGCCATCAAGGAGGCCAAGCGGCGCCGGGCCATCGGCGACACCGAGGGCGCCCAGACGCTGATCGACCAGCACCAGCTCGAGATGGATGAGAACACCCAGGGCGGCTTCCGCGAGGTCTTCTCCCCGGCCCTGCGGCGGCACACCATCCTGCTGTCCCTGGCCTGGCTGTTCAACTGGGTCGGCATCCAGGTGTTCTCCGTGCTGGGCACCACCGTGCTGGTGGAGGCCAAGGACGTCTCCTTCGAGAACGCCCTGGTCATCCTCGTGGGCGCGAACGCCGTCGGCTTCGTGGGCTACCTGTTCCACGGCTGGCTCGGTGACCGGATCGGCCGCCAGCGCACCGTGATCATCGGCTGGCTCGCCGGCGCGGCGGCCAGCCTGGGGATGCTGTTGATCCCCGGTTCCACCTGGTTCATCATCGCCATGTACGGCCTGACGCTGTTCTTCCTCACCGGCCCGTATGCCGCCCTGCTGTACTACATGGGCGAGTCCTTCCCCGCCCATGCCCGTGGCACCGGCACCAACGTGGCGCACGTGATGGCGCCGGTGGGCGCGATCGCCGGATCCGGGCTGCTGAGCATCTTCCTCTTCGCCGGATTCACCATGACCGCCGCCGCCATCTTCTCCGGCACCCTCGGCCTGCTGCTCTCCGCCCTGTGCATGCTCGGCACCCGCAAGATCGAGGGCAAGAACGCCGACGTCCCGGCGGACCTGCTGGTCCCCGGCAACCCCGATACGAAAGATGAGGTGGCCCTCTGATGACGGCACAACGCGATGACGGACTGGCCGGCAAGGTCGCGCTGATCTCCGGCGGCGCCAGCGGAATCGGCCAGGCACTGGCCGTGGCCTACGCCCGCGCCGGCGCGCACAGCGTGGTCAACTACTTCCCCGGTGACCCGCACGACTCCCAGGAGACGGTGCGGGCCGTGGAGGCCGCCGGCGGCAAGTGCGTGGCGGTGGCCGCAGATGTCCGGAAGACCGAGGACTGTGACGCGCTGGCCGAGGCCGCTGTGGCCGAGTTCGGCCGGTTGGACATCGCCGTGGCCGCGGCGGGCATCCTGCGCCGCAACCCGCTGGGTGAGATGACGGACCAGGCCTGGGAGGACATGCTGGACGTGGACCTCACCGGCGTGATGCGCATCTTCCGCTCGGCTTCGGCGAAGATGACCGACGGCGGCGCGATGGTGGCGACGTCATCGATCGCCGGCGGGGTGTACGGCTGGGAGGAGCACGCCCACTATGCGGCGGCGAAGTCCGGCGTGCTGGGCCTGTGCCGCTCCCTGGCCGTGGAGCTGGCCCCGCGTGGGATCCGCGTGAACGCGGTGATCCCGGGGCTGATCCGCAGCCCGCAGTCCGAGGATGCGAAGAACTCCCTGGGAGACGAGGGCCTCAAGGCCGCCGGGAAGATCATCCCCGCCGGCCGGGTGGGCACCGTGGACGAGACAGCCCGCACCATCCGGTTCCTCACCAGCGACGACTCCTCCTACGTCACCGGCCAGGAGCTGATCGTGGACGGCGGGCTGACCATCCGCTGGCCCAGCTGACCGGTCCCGCCCACGAGCCCACACGAGATCAGGAGCACTCCATGGAAAAGCGAGAAGCACCAGCAGCACTGCAGGACAAGGTCGCCGTCATCACCGGCGGCGCCAGCGGCATCGGGGCGGCCATCGCCGCGCTCTTCGCCGAGCATGGCGCGGCCATCGCCATCCTGGACCGGGACGCGGCGGCCGGCGCGGCCGTCGTCGGGAATCTGCGTACCTCCGGGGCCACCGCCCTGTTCGCGGAGGTGGACGTCACGTCCTCGGAGTCCGTCAGGACGGCGATCGACTCGGTGGCCCGGGAGCTCAAGGGGATCGACGTCCTGGTCACCGCCGCCGGCATCCTCGACGAGAAGCCGATGATCGAGATGAGTGAGGAGGACTTCGACCGGACGGTGGACATCGACCTCAAGGGCGTCTTCCTCGCCGGCCGCTGGGCGCTGCCGCACCTGAAGGCACGCGGCGCCGGGCGGATCATCAACATCGCCTCCCAGCTGGGCATCAAGGGCGGCACCGGGCTGGTGCACTACGTGGCGGCCAAGGCCGGGGTGATCGGCATGACCAAGGCGATGGCCCTGGAGCTGGCACCCGAGGGCATCCTGGTCAACGCGATCGCCCCGGGCCCGATCGACACCCCCCTGCTGAACGGGGTGAGCGAGGAGTGGAAGAGCGCCAAGCGCGCCGAGCTGCCGCTGGGCCGCTTCGGGACCGCCGAGGAGATCGCCCCCACGGCCCTGCTGCTGGCGTCCTCCCCCGGCGGGGACATCTACGTGGGCCAGACGCTGGGCCCGAACAGCGGCGACGTGATGCCGTGACCGGCATGGATCGATCCCTCCGCGCGGGGCACTGACCGTGTGCGGAGCATGCCCCGGCGGGACCCTGGTCTCCCCCACCACGGCGGAGCTCAACCGGACCGGACGCAAGCGTCTGGTCCTGGCGGAGCTCCGCCACCGCCTGGCGCCCGGGTGCACGCTCACCCTGGTGGGCGACGGCTGGACCCTGCGGCGCCGGACCGGCCGCCAAGAGGTGTTCGCGGACATCGAGCCGTTGCTGACGGCGCTGCGGACCCACGCCGCCGCGGACTGGACGGTCCCCGAGGAGCCGAGGGCCGTCGTCGCGCAGATCCTGGCTTCACCGCACCACCCGGCCGGCTGAACCGGCCCGGTGGACTTTTCGGCCCACCGACCTACTGAGTCAGCACCGCGTGCTCGGCCGGCAGGGTCTCCCAATCCTGGACGGTGGCCAGCTCACCGAAGACGCTCGGAGCCAGGGGGTCCAGCAGCTCGCGTCCGCGCTGGACCCGGGCCGGCCAGTCGTGCTGGGCCAGAGCCGCCTTGCCGATGGCCACCAGATCAGCCCCGTTCTCGAGGGCCCGCGCAGCGTCCGCACCGGTGTCCAGATGGCCGTTGGCGATCACCGTCACCCCGGGGGCGAAGGCGCGGGCCAGCTGGGCCAGCGTGCGCTCGTCCCGACCGGGGAACGCAGGAGCGTTGGCCTTCCACTCGGTGGTGTGCAGGTAGTCCACCCCAGCCTCCGCGAGGGAGCCGAAGATCGCCTCGGCGTCCGCCACGCCGCCGGCCCACTGGTGGGTGGCGTCACTGACCTTGCCCTGGGAGATGCGGATCCCCACCACGAAGTCCTTCCCGACGGCGGCGCGCACGGCCTGCGCGATCTCCCGTGCCAGCCGGGCCCGGTTCAGCGCGGAACCGCCGTAGCCGTCCGTACGGACGTTGAGGTAGTCCGTCAGGAAGGCGTCCACGAGGTACCCGTTGGCGCCATGGATCTCCACACCGTCGAACCCCGCCTCGCGGGCCCGCAGCGCGGCGGCTACGAACCCGGAGATGACCTGACCGATCCCCTCGGCGTCCAGCGCCTCGGGGACTGCGTAGGGGCCGCTGCCCCCGTACATCCCGGCCTGCTCGCCCTGGGCCCGGACCGCCGAGGCAGAACGCAGCTCCGAGGTGTAGGCGTTGCCCTGGCTCTGGGGGCCTGCGTGCATCAGCTGGGCGATGATCGCCGTACCGTGCTCGTGGACCGCGTCCGTGATGGAGCGCCATGCTGCCACGTGCTCCTCGGTCGCCAGGCCGGGCTGGCCCAGGTAGCCCTGACTGTGCGCGGTGTCCGGGTAGATCCCCTCGGTCACGATCAACCCGAAGCCGCCCTCCGCGAAGGACCGGTAGTAGTCCCGCATCCGAGCGCTCGCCCGTCCGTCGTCATGGGCGCTGATGCGCGTCATGGGGGCCAGCGCGGTGCGGTTCCTCAGGTGGAGCCCACCCAACGGGTAGGACTCGTGCAGCGTGGATTCGTTGGCCGGGATCTCGGTCATGGATGTCCTCTCGAAGCGTGACGACCCACCGGAAGGTCAGTAGTGGATCACTCGATCCAGTTTGAGTTGGAGGTTGCTGCCGTGTCAAACTGGCCTCACCGGCTGAGGCACGGGTGAGGCAGAGGGAGATGGTGTGGATGGCGGGGCGTCCGAGGCTGTTCGATGAGCAGGTGGCGCTGGAGGAGGCGATGCAGCTCTTCTGGCGGCACGGCTACGAGGGCACCTCGATGAGCCAGCTGCGCGCCGCGATGGGCCTGTCCTCCGCGAGCCTCTACCACGCCTTCGAGTCCAAGGAACGGCTCTTCGGGCGCGTGATCGAGTACTACGTCTCCCTCCCGGGCAGCGTGGTCAGCACCATCGCCGCCAGTGACGACCTGTCCGCCCGAGAGGCCCTCACCCGGCTGTTGCACCGCTCGATCGACGAGCAGTTCGACCCCTCGCACCCCCGGGGATGCCTGGTCGCCCTGGCCGCGACCGTCGGCCCCGAGGACCGGGGATCCCGGGCCGGCCAGGCCGTGGCGGCGCAGCGCGAACGCGACTACCAGGCCATCGGGTCACTCGCCCGGCGCGCCGTGGAAGAGGCCGGGGAGGAAGAGGCCGGGCAAGTAGGGGCCGCGGCGGAAGGCACCGTGGAGGTCACGGGCGAATCGCTGGCCCGGCTGGTCCACGGCTTCATCCTCGCCCTGGCCACCCAGACCCACGATGACACCCCTGCGGAGCAGCTCCACGCTGCCGCCGATGCCCTCTCGGCGCTCTGGGCCTGACCCGGCTCAGCGCCCCCGGATCACCAGGGCATCCCCCACGGCGCGCTCGCTGCCGCCGGACGGCGAATTCGCCAGCTCACCGTCCACCACCATGGCGGTGGACCCGCCGCCGTCCAGGTTGATGGCGTCCACCAGCCCCAGCCGCTCAGCAAGGTCGGCGGCCTCGGAGACGCTCAGGCCGATGGAGTCGGTCTGCCGCCCATCTGCGGTGACGAGCACCAACCGGCCCCGGCCATCGATGCCGGCGATGGTGCGGGGATTGCGCTGGTGGGTCCAGCCGTAGAACTGGCCAGGATTGTCCTGGTGGACCATGCCGTCCCGGGCGGCGGTGATGTCCCGCTCCCCGTCCGTGAGCAGGTTCGGGCCGCCGTTGAGCACCTGGGTGTGCGGGGTCATCCGGAGCTTCTTGCCGCGCTCGTCCAGGTACTGGTTCGTGAGCTTGACGCGCTTCGCGGCGCCGGCGAAGGCGCGCAGCCGTGACACGTCGTCCCCGGTCGCCTGCACGGAGTACTGCCCCTCGCCCAGTTCCACGCCCCGCTGCCGGTGCACGTCCACGACCTTCCCCCGGCGGTCCAGGACCACTTCCAGCCCCTCGCCCTGGGGGGTGGAGACACCGTATTCCTCCGTGAACACGACCAGCTCGTCCTCGTCAGTGCAGGTGGCGTCATGCTTCGGGGCATCGGTGGGCAGGTCGCCGGTGCCGCCGCAGTTGCGGATCGTGCCGGGGACGCGGTTGATACCGTCCAGGGCGAGGTCCCTCCTCCCGGCGGAGATGCTGCCTTCCCACGTCAGGCGTTGGATGGAGGCGCGTCCGGAACGGTGGTCGATCACCAGGTTGGGGCGGTCGCCCACGGTCTCGCTGAGGATCTCACCGTTGTAGGCGGCCGCGCCGGCCGGATCGCCCGGCGCCCCGTGCGCAGCATCGTAGACGAAGAACCCGGCGTTGACGCCGGCCAGGGCCCCCTCGGCCAGCTCCGAGGTGGTCTCGGTGTTCTCCAGGTCGGTGCCGAAGGATCCGGTCACCGTCCCCTTGAACGTCCGAGGGTCGAGGGTGAGGACGTCCACGGCGACGGGTCCCCCGCCGTCCAGGGCATCCGGCTGGCCCCCGTCCCAGCCCTCGTACCACGTGCCACCGGCATAACCGAGCTCACCCAGCTCGGTTTTGGCCGCTGCGGCTTCAGCCTCGGTGACGAAGGAACCCACCCGGACACGGTGGCCCAGGTAGCCGCCCGCATCGGCCAGCCGGTCGGCGACGACGGCCTCTGCCGTAGCGTCCTGACCCACCTCACGCAGCTCGGCGGCCAGCCGTTGCGCCGTCGCGCGGCTGGCCAGCTGCGAATCCCGCACCCCCTCCTCGCCGGACGGCAGGGTGACCTGGACGGTCCAGTGGTACCGGGCCTCAGCATCGCCCAGCATCATGGACTCGTGGGTGAGCCCTCGGGCCAGTTGCCGTTCGGACTCGGCGGACCCCAGAGTCCCGGCGGCGCCGCTCGGTTCGTGCTCGGCGGCCGGACTGGGAGTCGCAGCCACGGAGCCGGAAACGGCTCCAGAGGTCAGCAGGGCGCAGGAGAGTGCGGCAGTGGTCAGCGTGCGGATGGCGGTGCGGCGCGTGGAAGTAGTCACGGCGTCCAAGGTAGGCCGCGGCGGTGGAGCCGATGGCGCAGACTCAGGGCAGTTCGTCGAATAGTCGACGAGTGTTCACCCTCAAGAGAGGTCCCCTAGATGTCGTCCTCGTACGCCGGGCCGCCCTCGCCCTCCCAGGTCTCCAGACGCTGGGTCTTCACGCTGTTGTACTTCTGGCGGACGCCGTAGCCGGATTCCTCGTCCTCCGCGATGAACACGGCACCGAAGTGCTCCAGTGCCTCGCGCAGGCGCTGGCTCTCGGCGGCGTCCAGGGTCCCGAGGCCGTGCTCGTAGGCGCGGACGCGCTCGGGTTGGAGCTCGGCCACCTTGGCCACCAGCGTGTAGGACACCTGGGTCAGGGCTCGGGCGGCGCGGGCGAGGTCAGCGGGGATGATGAAGTCGTGGTCAGCCATGGTCCCATCATCTCCCACAGCTTCAGATACAAGAAAAAACCGCCCTCCCCGAGGGGAGAACGGTTTATTCTAGGATCTTTTCAGATCGATCTGTTCAGATCAGAGCGGGCGGACCGAAGAGGCCTGCATGCCCTTCTGGCCCTGAGTGGCCTCGAACTCGACCTTCTGGTCTTCCTGGAGCTCCTTGAAGCCCCCGCCTTCGATGGCGGAGAAGTGCACGAAGATGTCTGCGGAGTTGTCGTCCGGGGCGATGAATCCAAAGCCCTTTTCAGCGTTGAACCATTTGACTGTTCCGGTGGCCATGGTGGCCTCTTTTCTACTGGGGTGTAAACCCGCCAGTGTTCTAGCGGGGGGCGAAGCGGTGTGTACATACCGCTACCCAACGCCCCAGCCGGCCCAAGGGCCGCCCGGTCCGTAGTGAGGACGGACTTACTGCAACAACTACAACTACTTCTGGTGACTACTGTACGGCATCGGAGCGGCCTGCTCAACCACACCCCCTCCAGCAGTCCTCCCCGTCCAGACTTGAGTGACCCAGACGCAGGTTTTTGACACCTCGGGAACAATCCGGAGACCATCGTCGTTACTTGAGTTGAACACACTCAACTCTGATGAAAGACACCTCCAGGAGGACCTCATGCCCGCATTCTTCGGCCCCGCCGGCTCGAACGGCGATTCCTTCGATGAATTCCTGACCCGCTACCTGCAGGGTCAGCGGTCCAGCCGGCAGGGCCGGCCCGTGGACCTCACGCGCCTGCTGAGCAAGCGCACCCATGACGTGGTCACCGCCGCCGCGCAGTTCGCCCTGGAACGGGGCCAGCAGGACGTGGACGCGCTGCACCTGTTGCGCTCCCTGCTGGGTCAGGACCCCGCCGCTGCCGCGCTGCGCCAGACCGGCGCCGACCCGCAGCAGGTGATCGCCGCCGTCGACGACCGACTGCCCGCCCCGGCCGAGCAGCAGGGCGGCGGGACCGGCGCTGGCGCCGCGTCCCTGAACGCCTCCGCCCAGAAGGTGCTGCTGGACGGCTACCAGGTGGCCCGCGCGTTCGGCTCCACGTACATCGACCCCGAGCACGTGTTCTTCGCGCTCGTGCTCAACCATGATGCCCCCGCCGGCCAGCTGCTGGCCCAGGCCGGCATCACGCCGCAGTCACTGCAGGCCGCCGCCCAACAGCAGGGCCAGCAAGGCCAGCAGGGTCAGCCAGGAACCAACCCTCAGCAGCCCGGACAACCGGGCCAGCCGCAACAGCCCGGTCAGGGCAACCAGGAGGGTTCCATGCTGGAGAAGTTCGGCCTCGACCTGACCACCGAGGCGCGCGAGGGCCGCCTGGACCCGGTGATCGGCCGCGCCGAGGAGATCGAGCAGACCATAGAGATCCTGGCCCGCCGCACCAAGAACAACCCGGTGCTGATCGGTGAGGCCGGCGTGGGCAAGACCGCGATCGTGGAAGGCCTGGCGCAGGCCATCGTCGCGGACGAGGTGCCCACACAGTTGAAGGGCCGGCGCGTGATCGTCCTGGACCTGCCGGGGATGGTGGCCGGCACCCGTTACCGCGGTGACTTCGAGGAGCGGCTGACCACGGTGATGGACGAGATCACCGAGGACCGCAACACCATCGTGTTCATCGACGAGCTGCACACGGTCGTCGGCGCAGGTGGTTCCGGTGAATCCGGCGGCATGGACGCCGGCAACATCCTCAAGCCGCGGCTGGCCCGCGGGGACCTGCACCTGGTCGGTGCCACCACCCTGAGGGAGTACCGCACCCTGGAGAAGGACGCCGCCCTGGAGCGCCGGTTCCAGCCGGTCACCATCGGCGAACCGTCGGTGGAGGACGCCGTGCAGATCCTGCAGGGGCTGGCCGGGCGTTACGCGGACCATCACCAGGTGAGGTACACGGACGAGGCGCTGCGCGCCGCCGTCGTGCTCTCACACCGGTACATCACGGACCGGTTCCTGCCGGACAAGGCGATCGACCTGATCGACCAGGCCGGGGCCCGGCTGTCCCTGAAGCGGGGCCCGGTGCCCGACGCCGGCCCGGTGCCGGATGTGGACGGGCTGCGGTCCCAGCTCGCGGACGTGGAGGCCGAGAAGAACTCGGCGGCCAATGCGGAGGACTATGAGCGGGCCACCGAGCTGCGCGACGAGGCGAACCGGCTCGGCGAGCAGCTGGCCGAGGCACTGGCCCGCCCGGCGGCCGCTGACGACGCCGACCGTGTGGTGGACGAGGAGGCGATCGCGGAGATGGTCTCCCGGGCCACCGGTATCCCGGCCGCCCGGATGACGGAGGCTGAGAAGTCGCGACTGTCCCGTCTCGAAGAGGAACTGCATGCCCGGGTGGTGGGTCAGGATGACGCGGTCACGGCGATCGCGAAGTCCATCCGCCGCTCCCGCACCGGGATGGCCGATCCCTCGCGGCCCGTGGGCAGCTTCCTGTTCCTGGGTCCCACCGGCGTGGGCAAGACCGAGCTGGCCAAGACCCTGGCGCATGCCCTGTTCGATGACGAGAACGCGATGGTCCGGTTCGACATGTCCGAGTTCGGCGAGCGCCACACGGTCTCCCGCCTGGTCGGTGCCCCTCCGGGGTACGTGGGCTATGACGAGGCGGGTCAGCTGACCGAGCGCGTGCGCCGCCGCCCGTACTCGGTGGTGCTGCTGGATGAGATCGAGAAGGCGCACCCGGACGTGTTCAACCTGTTGCTGCAGGTCCTGGACGACGGCCGGCTCACCGACGGCCAGGGTCGCACCGTGGACTTCCGCAACACGGTGTTGATCATGACCTCCAACCTGGGCAGTGAGTTCCTTTCCTCGGGCGGAACGCCGCTGGGCTTCGTCTCCGGGGATGCGGAGGCCGCCCAACGGGACGTGAAGCAGAAGGTGATGGGTCGGCTGAAGGAGTTCATGCGGCCGGAGTTCCTGAACCGGATCGATGACACCGTGCTGTTCTCACCGTTGGCCGCCGCGGAACTGCGGGAGATCGTCGGGCTGCAGCTGCACGCCTCCGAGCAGCGGCTGGCCGCACAGGGCATCACCCTCGAGGTGGACGACGCCGCCCGCGACTGGATTGCCGAGGCCGGGTATGAGCCGGCCTACGGTGCCCGCCCGCTACGCCGGGTGATCCAGCGCGAGTTGGATGACCGGGTGGCGGACCTGCTGGTCACCGAGGCCGTGGCTGAAGGGGACGCCCTTCGGGTCAGCGCTGACAGCGGCGGGCTGTCCGTGGTGGTCGTGCCGGGCTCGCCGGGGGCACAGGCCGGCGGATCCACGGGCGCACCGGAGGCGCTGGCCGCCTGAGCGGCGGACCAGCTGCCCGCAGTAGGCCAGCCGACCCGCAGTGAAACAGCTGCCCACACCACAGAACGGCCGCTCACCCTTCGCGGGTGAGCGGCCGTTCTGGCGTCTGACTCAGCGGAGTCTGATCAGATCAGAGCGGGCGGACCGAAGAGGCCTGCATGCCCTTCTGGCCCTGAGTGGCCTCGAACTCGACCTTCTGGTCTTCCTGGAGCTCCTTGAAGCCCCCGCCTTCAATGGCGGAGAAGTGCACGAAGATGTCTGCGGAGTTGTCGTCCGGGGCGATGAATCCAAAGCCCTTTTCAGCGTTGAACCACTTGACTGTTCCGGTGGCCATGGTGGCCTCTTTTCTCTGGGTGTTCTACCCGCCGGTTTTCCGACGGTGGCGAAGCGGTGTGTTCATACCGCTTCGCAACGCCCAGCCGGCCCGAGGGCCGTCCGGTCCGCAGTGAGGACGGACTTACTGATACAACAACAACGACTTCAGCCTCCAATGTACGAGATGATCGCCGTTTCCACGAGGGGCTGTGGGCCACTCGTTTTTTAACAGTTGGCCACCTGCTCCTTAACGTCAGGAGGCCCCACCGAATCCGGTGGGGCCGCCTGTGCGTCCTGGCATCAGGACGGGGTACAGATCAGATCACTTGATCAGCGCGCGGGCAGCCTTGGCCCAGGCCTTGGTGACGTCCTCGGCGAACTGGATCTGAGCGGTGGCGGTGCCCTTCATCCACTCGACCTTGGTGGCGCCGGCCACCTTGCGCTGCAGGTCGAAGAGACCCTTGGCGGCGGTCTCGTACTGGTCCACCACGGCGCGGGATCCGGCCTTGGAGGATGCGACGATGGCGGAGTTGAACTCCTGGATGTGTGCGGCGTTCTGCTCGAACTGCTTGCCGCCCTGCTCGAAGTTCTTGAGGACCTTGTCCGTCATCTCGGTGGAGCCCTGGCGGGCCTTCTCCGAGGCGGTCTTCATCTGGGCCGTCGCCTGATCGGCGACCTTGGCGGCGTTCTGGGAGAACTTCTTGGCGTTCTCGTTGGTCTTATCGGCGGCAGCCTTGGTGGCGGCAGCCACGTTGGCCTTGGCCCGCTCTGCAGTGGACTTGACCTGCTCGGCGTTGGCCTTGGCCTGATCAGCGGCGGTCTTCGCCTGCTCGTTAGCGGTCTTGGTGGCGTTGTTGGCGTTGGTGTTTGCAGCAGCCATGGTGACTCCTCGTGTTGGTTGCACTGGCAGCGGTTCCGATGCCTGCGTTAACTAAGTTAGCAGAAGTTAGCTAACTCTTGCAAACCAGCTAACTTCGCCGCCCCGACCTGGGCGCCGTGACCTGCGGCTGGCAAAGCTCATGAGGACCGGCCTGCGCGCACTGGGCACCACCCATCAGGCCGTCACGTCTTCGGACCGCCGCAGCTACCCGGAGACCGACCAGTGGGCCCAGGCTGCAGGACCAAGGCAGTCCTTCACTACGAATGACCCTTCCTCACTATGAGAAAGCAGCGTTCTCGAACGTCCACCCACGCTCCCACAGCGCCATCACTATGTCTCTTGACTATCAGACATTGAATGTCTGCGTCCTCACTTCTAAACTGGACTCATGATTCAGGATGAGTCCCAACTGGCCGAGGTACTCACTCTTCTGCGCCAGGAAGGATCGGACCTGTGGGATATCGAAGTCAAGCGCGCGGCCGGAGGCGTCCCTGACGTCAAAGAGACGCTGTGTGCGTTTGCCAACATGCCAGAAGGAGGGACCATTCTCTTCGGCCTGGAAGAACCGAATTTCTCCGCAGTAGGACTGAGCGATCCGGCGACACTGCAGCAGAAGATTGCCTCTCAGGCGCGGCAAGCAGTCCAGCCTGAAGTGAGCGTGGAGTTTCGCCGTGCCATCGTCGACGGCAAGACCATCATCATCACCAACGTGCACCCTCTGCCCTCGCATCGACGTCCATGTGTCATTCGGTCAACTGGTCGTGCGTATCTGCGATTCGCCGATGGCGACTATCAGCTGTCGGATGCCGAGATACAACAGATCCTGACCCGCAGGGAGCGCCCTCGCCACGACGGGAACCCGGTGGACGAGACGAGTGAGCGGGATCTGGACCCAGACCTTAAAGCCCGTTTCACCGACGCCGTCCGGTCTTCTTCTCGACGATTGGCTGATGCCTCGGTCGAGGACATCCTTCGATTCAAGAGAATCGTCGAACCAGACGGAGCACGATTGACGGTTGCCGGCCTGTACGCCTTGGGTCGGTACCCACAGCAATTCCTGCCGAGTCTCTCTCTGACTGCCGTCCTTAAACCAGGCGACGAGTCCGCTGGAATCCGCAACGCCGACCGCAGGTCCTTCGATGGCCCCTTACCTGTCATTTTGGAGGATGCGGTCGACTGGGTCCTTCGCAATGTGCGGACCAGCGTCCGGTTTGGTCCAGATGGCCACGGGCGAGACGTGAGCGAGCTTCCAGCTGTAGCCGTCCGGGAGCTGGTGAGCAACGCACTCGTGCACCGTGACTTGAGCCTGCACACCAGCGGAAAAGACGTACAACTCACCCTCGACACTGACCGGCTCGTCATCTCCAACCCCGGCGGGCTCTGGGGATTGACCGCCGGGCAACTGGGGCAGGGCAACGAGAAATCGGCCGTCAATGAATTTCTGTACGAGATCGCTCAGCACGTCAGAACTCCCCAAGGAGTACGGGTGATCGAGGGAGAAGGGGGTGGGCTGCAGGAGGTCCGCAAGGCCCTGAGACACGCAGGCATGGCCGAACCCCGCTTCTATGACAACGGCGTGCGATTCACGGCACTGGTCCCCCGCCATTCCCTTTTCGATGAGCATGACCTCGAGTGGCTCGCTGGCGTGACCCACCACGAGAGATTGGACGATCTGCAGCGCCAGCTCCTCGTAGCTATGCGCCACGGGCAGCAATGGACCAATCAGCAGGTGCGTCAGGAATTCGGCCCTCTGGACTCAACACAGGTGCGGAGCGCCTTGCAGGGATTGGTGGGTTTCGGGTTGGCTGAGGCCCACGGTGAACGAGGTGGAACCCACTACGGCATCTCACCGCATGAGTCCGCTGCTCTGAAGGGCCCCTCACAGATAGATCTGTTCAGCGACTCCGAGTATTCAGTGGCCGACGTCGAAGATCCTCCGAATGCGACCTCAGCAGAGGATCTTCACCCCACGCATAGCCCCAGCGACGGCACCGACGTATCCACCGTGACACGCCATGGGCCGGCCGTCATGGCTGCCCTCGCAGGGGGCGAGCTCAGCGCGCCCGCTCTGAGCCGACGGACCGGGCTGACCCTCCAGCAGGTGCGTTACGCCTTGAACCCACTGACGAACGCCGGATTCATCACTCGTGACGGTGGCCAGGGAAACAGGAACACCGTCTACAGGCTTCGTCAGTGACCGGCATCCCCCGCGCCACCCTTCAGTCCACCTGTGACGAGGTCGAGTCCTGGTTGCAGCGCGCCGCGGCACTGCTCGGCCACCGCACCCAGATCCTGTTGGACGCGCAGGAGGCCGCCCGCCGGCTCAGCAGCACGGTCCTCGACCTCGGCGCTCGGGAGCATCACGAGCAGCAAGAGCAGCAAGAGCAGCAAGAGCAGCAGGAGCAACAGTCCGGGATTCTCTGGCGGGCCCTACCCCTGGGGCCCGACGACGGCGCTCACCTCGCCGCCCTGGCTCGCCTGCACAGTCTGCCGGCCATCGCCCCGCATGAAGAGGACGCCCTCACCACGCTCTCCCACGGGCACGAGGCGGCGATCGGCCACGCCAGGAAGCTCCTCGGCCTGCGCCGCCTGATCACTTTCGGTGCCGCCCGCCATGAGGCCGAACAGGCCGCCACCCACCTGAGCGGCTACCGCGCTTGGGCCCACACGCAGGGACTCCCCCAGCTCCTGGACCGCCTCGAGGCCCTGCCCACCATCGCGCAGTCCATCCCCACGGCGGATGCCCTCCACCCGGCCATCCGGTTGCTGCGTCACGTCCCCGAGCTCGGCAGTGCCCCGGAGCTGGTCCCCGCCGCGGCCACGGCCGCCCTCCCCCAGGCCCTGACCACCCTGGGGAACGCGCTCCGCCGGGAAGGCGAGCTGCGAGCGCAGGCCCACCGGGCCGGCGTCGTGATCCGGGAGACCGAGGCCAGAGCCCTGCTGGAGACCATGGACGTGGAGCGGCTGAAGGACGTCACGGCCGAGCGGCTGGCCACGGGCCCGCTGGTGGAGGCCGGGATCACCACGGTGCTGCAGGTGTGGGACCGCGGGGCGGAGCTCGAGGCGCTGCCCGGGGTCGGCAGGATCACCGCCACCCGCCTGCGCGGGGCCGCCCGCACTCTGTGGGACCTGACGGTGGACGGCACCCCGGTGCGCCTGGACCCGGACGAGACCACGGGCCGCACGGTGCAGGCCACCGAGCTGCTGCGCCGGACCCGCGCGTGGGACGGGCTGTTGCCGTTGCGACGGGCGACGGTCGGCCTCGCCCGGGCTGGGGCCCTCGCTCCCCTGGCCCGGGCGATGCACCCGGGCCACCCCGTCCTGCTGGCTCCGCGGGAGGCCACCGCGGCGCAGTTCACGGAGGCGGTGGACGCCGTCACCCAGCTGGCCGGGAGGGTTCCCGCCCAGGGGGCTGACGAGGTTGATGCGGCGGATGTCTGGGCGGACTTCCTCGCGCAGCCGGCCGATTACTACGCGCTGTTCGCCGAGCTCGGCTTCACCACGGAGGATCCGGAGAAGACGCAGGGCGATCTGCCGGCGGAGATCGTGGAGGCGGTGCGCGCGTACCGGCTGGACACCTCCGCGCTGACGGCGTCACTGCGTGGGTACCAGAGCTTCGGGGCGAAGTTCGCGCTGGTGCAGGGCAAGGTGCTCATCGGGGACGAGATGGGCCTGGGCAAGACCGTGGAGGCCCTGGCCGTGCTGGCTCATCTGGCGGCGACCGGTGGGGCCAGCGGAGCCAGCGGGGCCAGCGGGGCCAGCGGGGCCAGCGGGGCCGGGAACCAGCACTTCCTGGTGGTGTGCCCGGCGGCCGTGGTGGCGAACTGGGTCCGGGAGATCCAGGCCAAGACCACCCTGGCCGCGCACCGGTTGCACGGCCCGGAGCGGGAGGCGGCCGCGGCGGCCTGGCGGCGGGCCGGTGGGGTCGCGGTGACCACCTTCGCCACCCTGCGCAGTGCTGCGGGTGAGGGCGGAGGCAACGGCCGGATGCCACTGGGGTGTGTGGTGGTGGATGAGGCGCAGTACATCAAGAACCCGGAGGCGCAGCGGTCGCAGGCGGTGGCGGAGGTGATCGCGCGCACGGAGCGGGCGGTGCTGCTGACGGGCACCCCGCTGATGAACCGGCTCGAGGAGTTCCGGGTGTTGATCGGGTATCTGCAGCCGGACCTGGTGGTCGACTCCCACACCCTGGCACCCGCGCGGTTCCGCCAGCAGATGGCCCCGGCGTACCTGCGGCGCAACCAGGAGGACGTACTCACCGAGCTGCCCGAGCTCGTGGAGGTCGAGGAGCTGCTGCCGATGTCACCGGCGGACGAGCGCTGGTACGGGGAGGCCGTCGCGGAGGGGAACTTCATGGCGATGCGCACCGCGGCCTTTGCCGCCGGGGCCACCTCGGAGAAGCTGCAGCGGCTGGTGGAGATCGTCCAGGAGGCGGAGGAGAACGGGCGGCGGGTCATCGTGTTCTCCTTCTTCCGGGACGTGCTGGACGCCGTGGCGGGGGCCCTGACCGGGCCGGTGTTCGGGCCGCTGACCGGCTCCGTGCCGGCGGCCCGGCGGCAGGTGATGGTGGACGAGTTCTCCGCCGCCCCGGGTGGTGCGGCCCTGGTGGCGCAGGTGACCGCCGGCGGGGTCGGGCTGAACATCCAGGCCGCCTCCGTGGTGGTGCTCTGCGAACCCCAGCTCAACCCGGCCATCGAGTGGCAGGCCATCGCCCGCGCCCGGCGGATGGGCCAGCTGGAGACCGTCCAGGTGCACCGGCTGCTCTCCGAGGACGGCGTGGACCGGCGGCTGACGGAGATGCTGGCGGTCAAGGTGGAGCTGTTCGAGCAGTTCGCCCGCGAGAGTGACGTGGCCGAGGCCGCCCCGGAGGCCATGGACGTCTCCGAGGCGGAGCTGGCCCGGGAGGTCATCGCGGTGGAGCGGGAGCGGCTGCTCGGCGGTGAGGTGTGAGGTGTGAGGTGTGAGGACCCCCTGTATCGTCCTGCCCAACTCCACCCTTCAACACCTTTCAACGAGGAGCACTCATGTCGCAAGAGGGAATCAGCCGCGAGGGCGGCGCCCTGTTCCGCGGGGACAACCAGGACGGGTTGATGCATCGCGCGTTCTTGCGCGGTGCGGGATTCTCGGCCGAGGACGTCCGCCGCTCGCCGGTGATCGGCATCGCCAACACCGCCAGCGAGCTCAACCCCTGCAACGCCGGGCTGGGCGAGCTCGCGGCGGAGGTCAAGGCCGGGGTCCGGGCCGCCGGGGGCCTTCCCCTGGAGTTCCCCACCATCTCGATCTCCGAGCCCTTCTCCCGGCCCTCGTCCATGTACCTGCGCAACCTGATGTCCATGGATGTGGAGGAGATGGTCCGCGCCTCCCCCATCGACGGCGTGGTGCTGCTGGGCGGCTGCGACAAGACCATCCCGGCCCAGATCATGGGGGCGCTCAGCGCCGGGGTGCCCGCCATGGTGGGGGCCGCCGGCCCGCGCCCCGTGTCCTGCTTCGGGGCAAACCGTGAGTTCACCGTGGATGACGTGTGGCCCCTGTGTGAACAGCGGCGGGTGGGAGAGCTCGACGACGGTGCCTGGGCGGCGCTGGAGGGCAGCGTCAACGTGGGGGTCGGCACCTGCAACGTGATGGGCACGGCCACCACCATGGCGGCGGTGGCCGAGGTGCTGGGCTTCGCCCTGCCGGGCTCCACGCTGCCGGCGGCGGCCAGTGAGTCTCGCCGCGCGCTGGCGCGCTCCACCGGGGAGGCGATCGTGGCCGCCGTCGGGCGTGGGCAGGTGCCCACCGACCTGGTGACGCTGCAGTCCCTGGAGAACGCGTTCCGGGCCATCACGGCGATGGGCGGCTCCACCAATGCCGTCATCCACCTGGAGGCGATCGCCGGGCGGGCCGGGCTGCGGATCGGGCTGGAGCGGCTGGACGAGTGGTCCCGGACCACCCCGGTGCTCGCCGATGTCCGGCCCGGCGGCCGCTACCTGCTGGAACACCTGGACCAGGCCGGCGGCGTGCCGGAGGTGCTGCGGCGTCTCGGGGACCGGATCCACGGACAGGCTCCGGCGGCCGGCGGTCGGACCTGGGGCGAGGTCCTGGACGCCACGCCCCCGGCGGAGGGCCATCCTGCGCTGCGCACCGTGCAGAACCCGGTGGCGCCGCGCGGTGCCTTGCGGTTGATGCGCGGCTCCCTCGCGCCGGACGGTTGCGTGATGAAACTCGCCGCGGACGCCCCGCCCCGGCACCGGGCCCGCGTGGTGGTGTTCGACGGGCTGGAGGACCTGCACGCCCGGATCGACGACCCGGAGCTGGAGGTGGAGGCTTCCACCATCCTGGTGTTGCGCGGGCTCGGCATGGTCGGGGCCCCGGGGATGCCGGAGGTCGGGCACCTGCCGATCCCCGCGAAGCTGCACCACCAGGGGGTGCGGGACATGGTGCGGATCTCCGACGCCCGGATGAGCGGGACCTCCACAGGATCCGTGGTGCTGCACGTCAGCCCAGAGTCCGCTGCCGGCGGCCCGCTGGCACGATTGCGCACCGGGGACGAGGTGGTGATCGACGCCGGTACTGGCGAGCTCAACCACTGCGTGCCTGAGGAGGAGTTCGCGGCGCGAGAACCGGTGGCGCCCCCGCCCACGCCGGCGCGGGGCTTTGCCCGGCTGCAGGCCCGGCACGCGCTGCAGCCGCACGAGGGGTGCGACCTGGACTTCCTGGTCGCCGAGACGGCCGGTCAGGCCGAGAGGGAGGAATCGTGACCGAGTTGGGGTTCATCGGCGTCGGCGCCATGGGCGAGCCCATGGCACTGCGCCTGCAGCAGTCCGGGCACGACGTCCTGGCCTGGACGCGGCGGCCCGAACGGGCCCGGCAATTGCAGGAAGCCGGTCTGGCCACCGGCACGCTTCAGGAGGTGGCCGCTCGGCCGGTGCTGGTCAGTTGCCTGCGGGACACGGCGGCGGTGCGGGAGGTCTTTCTCGACGACGGCCCGGGGGCCTCGGCGCTGCAGGCGCAGCTGGTGATCGAGCACGCGACGGTGGACCCCGCCACGTCCCGGGATGTGGCCGCGGCCTTGAGCGCCCGCGGCATCCACTACGTGGATGCGCCGGTGTCCGGCGGACCGGCAGGGGCCGCGGACGGCACCCTGGTGACGATGTGCGGCGGCACCGAAGAGGCCCTCGCCGCGGCACGGCCGATCCTGGAGGCCGCCTGCGGCCGGATCGTGCCCGTGGGCGGGCCGGGCGCCGGGACCGCGGTCAAGCTGGTCAACCAGCTGCTCGTCGCCGCCCACTCGGTGGCCGCGGCCGAGGCGGCGGCCCTGGTGCGGGTTCTGGGGATCGATCCCGACGTTGCGCTGGATGCCCTGATGGGTGGCTGGGCCGCTTCCCGCCGGCTGGAGCTGCAGTTCACTGACGCGGTGCGGGGGCAGAACGCCCCGGACGGGGCCGGCCTGGAGAAGTTCCTCGAGGTGCTGGACCTGGTGGACGGGGCGCTGGACGGCTCGGGAATCTCCAGTGCCTTGATGCCGGGAGTCCGACGCACGTGGGAGGCCGCGGCCGCGGCGCATCCCGAGGGCTCCTTCGCGGCGCTGACTGAAGCTTACGACCATGAGCGAGGTGGGACAGGAACGGGATTCGGCCGCGGATAGGCTGAGCCGGACGGCGGTGGAGTTCGAGTTCAGCCAGTATTGAGTCATCCGAGATAGCACTTCACGCAACACTAGCCAGAAGCGCTGTGGTGATTCCTGCTTGCCACGTCGATACCTAAGTAAGGTTGCACCCCATGGAAAGCATGAACGAACTTGCCGTTGTCGAACATGGTGACGTCTGGCTGATCAGCGGCGAACTGGCCGCCGTCGAATCTGTGGTGGACCACGTAGCTGGTTCCACCGAGATTCTGGGCGGTGCCCTATCTGCTAATGCAGCTCGTCGCGTCAGCGAAGCCTGCGGCGTGACGGCCCAAGTGCAGGAGCAGTCCGGGCGCTGGGTGCGGATGACTGAGGAGAGCGCCGCACGACTCAAGGCATTGCAGGCCACGAATCAGCCAAGAAACGGGCTGATGAGCGGCGTCATTCGAGGCGAGAAAGGTCGCATCGACAAGCACCTCAAGTTCTCCATGCCCAAGGGCCGGATGACCAATCCACTCGTACTCGCCAATGTCGCCACACTCGCCGCGTCCTTTGCTGCCCAAGCGGCTGCTGAAGAGATGAAGGAGACCCTGCAGGGCATCGAGAACAAGATCGATGCGTTGGCAGCCGACCGACGTTCCGAAATGGTCGGGGCAACCCGAGGAGTCACCTCAGTCATTTTCGAATCCTTCACGCTGTACCAACGCGTCGGGGAAATCGGCTCCTCATCGTGGGACAAGGTCCAGTCACTTCAGCCGGAGGTGCTCTCAACTTGGCACCATGGCATCGACAGGATTCGTCAAGAGGCAAGTCGCGCGGCAGAGGCCAGAATCACGGACCGGGACGAGATCGTCCAGAGCATGGCCAAGGAGCTCATGCCTCTCTGGCTGCCAGTCCTCGCCCAATGCATGGTTAATCTGTCTCGATTCCGCGTACTCGAACAGGCCCGAGTGGAGAGCGTGGATCCAGACCAGGCCGAAGAACACCGCCAGCTGGTCGTCGAACGCAGCCACCAGATGTCGGAGGAACTCCAGAAAGCCCTCGAAGAGGTTCTCTCACATATTTTAACGGCCGTCGACGTGCCCGACCGGATCCGTGTGGCTCACCCTATGCAAATTGCCACGCTTCACGACGCTGCGTCCACAGTCCAGACTCAGATCCGAGAGTTCGGCTCCCAGGTCAATTGGTTCGAGGACCAGTTGGAATCCTGGGAGAACAAGGGGTGGACGGCATCGCTTCGTGACTTGGCCGTCTCCGGCAGCGATGCCATCAAGGGCGCCGCAGTGAAGTCAGCTGGGGCCGTGCGCGGCGTCCAGCTGCCCACGGAAACCGTCAGAGGAGCAGCAGCTCGGTCACTGGAGTCGGTGCGGAACCTCAAGCGTCCGAACCTGCCGTTCAAAGGAGGCGACCGCTTCCGCCGCAAGGGCTTGGGACCCGGCAAGTCCGACACCGTCGATGCCACCGAAGTTGATCAAGCGGACGCAGAAACCGGGTCCTAGCCCTCTCACGGCCGGCCCCAGAGAATCCGACCCCGGAGGCGATCAGCCAGTTTCCGCTAGTACGGCAAGCCGAGCAAACCTTGGGCGACATTTTGGCCGCGTAGCCGACCCAGGTCGAGTCGACAGGCGGCCGACCGACTCGAGGTACTTGCTCCCGTACTCCTGCGGATAGCGGCTCCCACCACTCGGTGAGACGGGCTTGGTTCCGAGTCGGCGAAGTGGCCGGTGGGCCACCTCGACAAAGCCGATAGGATCATGGTTGTGTTCCGTAGCACCTTCGGTCAAGTCCCTTGTAGTGGTGTAGTGGTGTAGTGGTCTGATTGTGATGTCTCGGGACATCGTGCACCTGTGCACGATGTCCCGAGACTTCACAGTACTTCTTCGCCTACACCCCCGCAGAGATCAACCGCACCTTCGGGAGGTTCTTGCTACGGGGAGTCGTCTAAGAAGGACGCGAGACGGTGGCTTGAGCCACCGCCTCGCGGATGATTCCTCCAGATGGTCCACAGGTACTGCCCGAAGCGCAGCTGCTGACCCAATGGCCGAGTTAAACGGGCAGTTCCGCCACCGTGGTGGCCTCTCTGTAGAAGCCTTCGCCCAAACGCAGTTCGACCTCGCCCTGTCTGTCGCTTGTCTACCTATCGAACTAGCGTCGCTAGCAGATTAGATCAGAGTTGCCTTACTCAGCATCGGACGCCTTCGTGTCAAACTGAGGGTGAGGACCCATGATGAATCCCGTGCTGGATACATCAATCTGAGGTCCGCTGGGCAGGTCCTTGGTGAGCAGGTACTGTCCAACGCGGTCCATGGAGGCGTCGCCTACAATTGTGTGTTGGGCAGCCACCGTCATGTCCCGGAAGATTCGCTCAATGCGGGTGCCGCGGAAGATTCCGGGTGATCCGGTCTGCTGGTAGATGTAGTGCATAGCCTCGTTGGCGGTCTGAACACAGAAGACATTGGTCTGATGAATCCGCACTCGGTGTTCGTACTCCACCGGTCCGTGATCCTGTGCGTTCTCGTAGGCGGCGTTGGTCGCGTCCATCAGGAAGGCCTTCAGCGACCGGATGACTGCATCGGTCTTTCCGGCTGCGTGCTGATGAATTTGCTCGTTCCCAAGCCGTGCCTGACGTAAGGAACCGTGGGCAGCTGCCTTGTGGACCTGTTTGGTGAACTCGTCGAGGGCGGCTTCAAGCAATCCGATTGCGTGGGCAGAGTGCGCCAGCAAGTTAAAGGGTGCCCGGTAGAGAGGCCGGTCATAGGCCCGGTAGTGAACGCCCAGTTCGTTGACCATTTCGGTAGGGACGAAAACGTCTTGGACTTCGATGTGCCCGCTGCCGGTTCCGCGCAGGCCTAATGCGTCCCAATCGTCGTGGATGATCACATCTTGCCGGGGGAAGTACCCCGTGATGTACCAGGGATTTCCATCTACCGGGTGGATAACGAGTTCATCATTCTCGTCGTAGAGCATCGCGCGGCCATAAAGATATGTCGCCTCCGGCGAACCGCTGCAGAATGGCCACTTCCCGCTGATCCGGTATCCGCCGTCCACGCGGTAGGCCTTTCCTGCGGCACGTCCCAGGTTGCCCGCCGTGATCCACCGGTCCTTCTCGATGATGGGTGCCATAACCTCCGGTTCGCACCACGTGCCTCCTGCATGGAGCATCCCAAGCCAACCCACGGATCCATTGATGCGGGACAGTTCGGTGATCGCTTCCAGCCACTGAACTGGGTGCACCTCCAGCCCGCTGAGTTCACGGGGGAGAAAGGAGCGAAACAATCCGCCGTCATAGAGCTGGTGAATTATCTCGATCGGGACCCGGCCTTCGGTCTCAATCCTCGGCTCGGCCTCTCGGATGACCGACTCCATGGACTTGACGAGTTCGAGGAGGTCGGTCTCACGGCGCTGGCTGCTGGCTGTGGCGTCAGCCACGGAGGTAATGCTCATGAATGCCCCTTAGAGTATAAATATTGTCCGTGCAGTATTGATAGTGTGCCCAGAGTGTATCTAGAGTAGGTGTGTGGAACAAGAGCAGACGGAGGGTTTTCCCGTCAAAGACACATCAACGACTGTCGACAAGGCGATGCGGATACTTGAGGCACTCGCAGATGCGCCAGGTGGGCTTGCCCTAGGCGAACTCGTCAACATGCTCGGCACCCACCGGGCGCCGCTGTATCGCATTCTGAGATCTTTGGAGGGCGTCGGATACATCAGCCGGCGCCCCTCCGATCGTCGATATGAACTTGGCTTCGGGCTCAAGCGACTTGCGCAGAGGGTGCCAGATCGTTTGAAAGAGGTCTTTGAACCCCAGATGCGCCGAGTGTGCCGGGAGGTAGCGGTGACGGGGATGCTGAACGTCATGGACGCCGGACGGCTGGTCGTTCGGCATATCGAGGTACCTCCAGGCTTCGGGTTCCATCTCATTGCAGACGTTGGCTATTCCTACGGCATGGAAGTCCTATCGGCCCCGGTGGTGGCAGCACTGTCGTGCCTGCCGGCTAAGGATGGGGAGGATCCCCTGGTCGCTCGCTGCCGAGCGGAGGGATTCGCGGTTACTAGTGGCACGATCCGTTCGGGTGTTTCAGGCATTGGGGTCCCCTTTGACCTACAGGGGTCTGTGGGCTCGGTGTCCTTCCTGCGCGCTGGCGAGTTCAGTAGGACCGAGCTCGACGGGCTAGTGCGCCTTGCAATGGCGGCCGTTCATGACGCCCGCCAGGGTTAGGCGTTGAGTGCGGGCAAGTAGTCCACCGTGGGTCCAGGTTCGGCCAGCAGGTGGCAAATCCTCTCTGCCACCTGCCTGTATGCCACACTTCCTTCCGGTACCGGCTCGTCGCACATGGGGCCGCACACCAAACAGTGCCCGCGGATGCCCTGCTCGCCCAATTCCAAGGTGAGAGCCTCGGTTAGCGTCAGCGTCGCCGCTTTTGCGGCCAGGTAGGTTGCCGCCCCCGGATAAGGCTCGACGGCGCCCCGGGTGGAGATCGTAATGAAGGTTCCAGTTCTACGGTCAATCAGCGTGGGCAACCAAGAGCGCAGTAGGTCTGTTACCGCGAAGTAGTTCGCTGCGAACAGATCCTTTTCCCGCTCTCCTGCTTGACCGAGGAAAGGCGTATTTTCATACCGACCGCTGAGGGCGACCACGCCTCTCAGTGTGAGGCCCTCCACGGTCTTGAGCGCTACTTCGTGGGAGACACCGTCTCTGTCGAGGCTGCCATCCGGAGAGTGCCACCTGCCGCGTTGCGTCCTGACGTCCCAGGCCAGTACGTGCCAACCATTCTCGACAGTCAGGTGGGGCAACAGGCGTGCGCCCAGCTGCCCGGACAATCCGCCAATCACTACGGCCTCAGGCATCAGTAGCCTCCCTTGGCCGCTCGGCCAAATTCATCCCTGTCCAGTAGCTTCCCGTGTAAAAGATGACGGGTTTTAACCCCTCCGCCCCGAGGCCATGATCGATCACACGGCCAATGCAGATTTCATGGTCGCCAGCTTCGACGACCCGCTGGATTTCACAGTCCATCCAGCCAACGCTGTCCTTGGGCCGCCGCTGCCCACTTGGCAGATCTTCCCATTCAGTGAGCTCGTAACGGTGGGGTGACTTCCGGGCGAAGCCGCTGCTGAGATCGATCTGGGAGGTGGCGAGGAAAGAGGCGCTGAAGGCACCGATCTCCTTGATGCCCGCCCATGACTGGCTTGTAGTCCACGCAGAGAAGAGGACAAGCGGAGGCTCGAGGGAGACAGGTGCAAAGGAAGTCACTGGCATGGAATGTCTCTCTATCCCGGATGAGGCATCGATAAGGGCAACCCCGCTGGCGAATCGCCCCAGCACCCTGCGGAAAGCCGCCGTTTCCGGGGCAAGCTGCTTCTTGACTGTCTCCACCTTGGTCATCGGACTCCTACCCCTTGAGTTCGTCTACACCTTCGGAAAAGTCATCGATTTCGCTGAAGGTATTCCGTAATCTAACTCACATGGTTACTATGTGTCCACAAGGTTCAATTGTGGTACTCCGTAAGCAGTTGCCCATTCTGGGTTGAATAAGGCGGTTACCTCAGACACGCCGGGACGCATGCCGCCTGAAAGGTGCCTGTACATGACAGCAGTATCAGCACGTTCGCGCCCAACTCGACGGCGTGGTGCCCTCGGACGGCTTCCCGCCGTCGGATACGGCCTACTGGGGATCATTCTGTTCTTCGTCCTGTTGGACGTGACCGGGATCCTGTTCGACATACCGCCCGAGCAATTGCCTCGATCTCTTACTGTGGCTGCGACGACGTTCACGGTGTTGGCGGATTCGGTCTTCCACGAAGCCGTATGGGATACGTTGTCCGCCGCACTCATAGGACTCGGACTGGCTATTCTCCTGGCGGTGCCCACGGGAATTCTCTTCGGTACGAACAGGCCGACCTTTGCCGCCGTGAGCACGCTCATCGAGTTCATGCGGCCCTTGCCCGCGGTGGCGCTCATACCGCCCGCGCTCTTGATCCTTGGGGCTGGCGCGGAGATGAAGGTGGCGCTCGTGGCGTACTCGACCTTTTGGATCATCCTGTTCAACACCATCTATGCCGTGCGCGGGGTGGACCCTCTCCAGAAGGATGCCGCACGTGTATTCGGAGTCAGCCGGTTCGGGGCCATGGTGCGGGTTGTCCTGCCCTCTGCTGCGCCGTTCATCTACACCGGTATCCAGATTGCGGCGACGGCAGCCCTGCTGGTCACCATCGGTACCGAGATGTTGGCCGGTGGCAGCGGGGGTATCGGGGAATGGCTCATGACCTACCTGAATGCGATTACCCGACGTGATTTCGTGTATGCCGGCGCCTATCTTTCGGGAGTCATCGGGTTATTGCTGACCCTGGCTCTCGTTTCCTTGGGTCGGATCCTATTTCCTTGGAATAAAGCTGCCGGAGGGCGCGGACGATGACCACTCTTACTACGGCCCCCACAGCGACGACGAGCGAGATCTCGACACCATTCTGGCGGGCGCGACGCAGCTGGAGTACAGCCTCGGGTGTCCTCCTGAAGCTCGGGGTGCTTGTTGCTGCCGGGGTTGTCTGGGAACTGTACGCACGACTGTTTCCCTCGCTCTTCATTCCCCCGCTGTCCAAGGTGTTGGGTCACATGGCTACCACCTGGACCAATACTGACCCCAACGGCACCTTCGGGACGAACGTCCTGGCCATGGTGGCGGCCAGCTTGGGCAGGCTGCTGCCTGCCATTGGTATAGCGATCGTCATCGGCTTGATCCTTGGAGTTGCGATCGCACGCATCCAACTACTCGATCATTTGCTCACCCCGGTTGTGCACTTCATCCGCGCTATCCCGTCCACCGCCAAAGTCCCCATCTTCATCGCCCTTATGGGGATCGGCGATTCCATGAAGATCAGCGTGATCGTCGTAGCGGCCTTGTTCCCGTTCATGCTCAATGTGATCCACGGTGTTAAGGACATTCACGACACGACTGTAGATGTGTGCCACGTCTACAAAATTGGCAAGCTCGACTTCTTCACCCGAGTGCTCTTACCCGGTGCCATGCCCCAAATCTTCTCTGGCCTGCGGCTGATGACCATGATCGCGATGATCGTTATGGTCCTCACCGAAATGCTCGGCGCAAGCGACGGTGTTGGCTACTACGTCCTGTACGCCGAACGAAGATTCCTAGTACTTGACATGTGGGCAGGGATTCTCCTGCTCGGCGCCATCGGCTACCTGCTTTCTGTCATCCTCAACCTTGTCGAACGACCCCTCCTCCGCTGGCACACAGCGCAGAACAGTTAGGAAATCACTATGAAAAACCTCCGACGCGCAACCGCCGCCCTGGCGTCTGCCCTACTCCTCACCTCCTGCGCCTCGACAGGAGGGACGGGCTCACCGGACAGTGGAAGCAACGCTGCCGACGACGGTGGGAGCACCTCCGTCAGTTACGGTTCCTTCTCCACCGGTACCGGCGCACGCCAGGTCCTCGTCGCCGAGGACCTGGGGCTGTTTGAAGAACGCGGCATCGAACTCGATACCACCACGCTGATGTCAACATCAGCTCTGGCACAGTTGGTCGCCAGTGGAGATGCAGATATCGCCAACCTGACCTACCAGCCCGCGTTCAACGCAATGGCAGCCGGCGTCGACCTCCGAATGATCACCGGCGTCCAGAAACTGCAGGACGGAATGCAGACGGTGTACGTGAAGAAGGACGCGGGCATTACCTCAATGGAGGACCTGCGCGGCAAGAAGATCGCCGTCGCGTCTTTGGGCGGATACGGCGAGTCGATGGTTGCCGAGGCCCTGGAAACCGCGGGAATGACATTGAACGACGTCACCATGGTCGAGGTAGCCCCCCCAGAGACGATTGCCGCTATCCAACGCGGCGATGTGGATGCCGGACATCTGACCCCCCCCTCCCGCGCGTCACTGGAAAGCCAGGGGGACTCGGATCTGGAAATGCTCATCGACTTTAATTCGATTCCCGCTCTGGAGGGCATGCCGCAGGGTGCGTTGGTGACCACCACCGAGTACCAAGAGGGGAACCAGGAAATCGTTGGCGATTTCCTTGAAGCCACCAATGAGGCTGCACAAGCCCTGGAAGAGGACCCCCAACGGGACACCGAGTACCTTTCCGAACTCGGAAAGTTCGAGATGCCCGTCGCAGAGAACATGGTGTTGGAAGAATGGGTGGGCGGCGAGACCTCCCGGGAGGATCTGCAACGTGTCGTGGACTTGATGGTCAAGCACGGACAGCTGCAGGAAGGTTCCGTCGACCTCGACGTTTTCATGGGAGGGGCTGACGCTCTGTGACAACTCCCCTGTTGGCTGAAGTGGACCGTGACGCACTGCTATCGGTTACCAGCCTGAACAAGACCTATGAATCCGACCGCGGACACTTCGTTGCGCTCGAGGACATCAGTTTCTCCGTCCAACCCGGTGAATTCCTCTGCATAGTCGGACCTTCCGGAGCGGGCAAGACGACCTTGCTGCGGTGCCTGTCGGGGCTGCAGGCACCAACCAGCGGAACGGCATTGTTCGAGGGGCAGGAAATCACCGGGCCACCCAAGGGCCTGTCCATGGTGTTCCAGGACTACAACAGGTCTCTCATGCCATGGTTGAACGTCGAGAAGAACGTACAGTTTCCACTAATCCACAAAGGATTATCCCGGGCCGAGGTCAAAGAGCGGTCCGAGGAGGCACTGGTCTCCGTCGGCCTGGAGAAATTCATGCGCAGTGGGGTTTGGCAACTCTCCGGCGGGATGCAACAGCGAGTCGCGATCGCCCGCGCACTGGCCTACCGCCCATCGCTGCTCCTGATGGACGAGCCGTTCGCGTCAGTCGATGCCCAGACGCGCAGTGACCTGGAGGACCTGGTACGCCGCATCCATTTGGAATCCGGTTTGACGTGCCTCTTCGTCACGCACGACATTGATGAGGCCGTCTATCTGGGTGACCGCATTGCCGTCCTGTCCAAGCCCCCCACCACGGTGCAAAAGATAGTCGAGGTCCCCCTCCCTCGCGAAAGGGACCAGATCCGCACGAAGGAGCTAACCGGATTCAGCAGTACGCGTTCCCAGGTTTTGCAAACCATCCGCGACCTCTGATCAGTACGGCGCACCCTACTGGGCGCCCTAATGGCTGGACTGACAACGCGAAGATGAGGTGTTGGAACAACCTGTCTAAGGCAGAATTTCGAAAGGATCGAGGAGATACCTCTTTCCTACCTTCCAGAGAAGGGTGCCCATTGCCGCTCCTCTTGCCCGAACTCGCCCACCCATTACACGCATTCCGGCACTGCACAGTGGACTTCAGCCGCCGCATCCTCGTGATGGCTGTCGTCAACCGCACCCCGGACTCCTTCTTCGACGACGGCGCCACATTCGCCCTAGACGCCGCCGTCTCTGCAGCGCGACAAGCTGTGTCAGACGGCGCCGAATGGGTTGATGTCGGCGGGGCACCCTTCGCACCTGGCCCGGCAGTGCCGCCCGAACAGGAGGCCGAGCGCATAGTCCCCGTGATCCGAGAACTGCGCAGGTGCTCCGGTCCGGCGGGCACGGCCATCATCTCCGCGGATACCTTTCACCCAGCCGTGGCAGAACGCGCGTTGGAGGAGGGAGCCGACGTCATCAATGACACCACCGGGCTCTCCCATCCGGACGTCGCCAGGGTCGTCGCCGAGGCTGGCGCCCATCTGGTGATCACCCACTCCCTAGCACGCCCGCGTACCCCATATCCCTCCCCCTCGTACACCGACGTGGTGACCGAGGTTGCGACATTTCTTCACCGCAAAGTGGACCAAGCAGTGTCCCTAGGGGTGCCTGCAGAGAAGATAATCGTTGATCCCGGCCACGACCTGAACAAGAACACCCTCCATTCCCTTGAACTGACCCGCCGATTCGAAGAGATCACTGCACTCGGATTTCCAGCCTTGGCGGCCGTGTCCAACAAAGATTTCATCGGCGAGACATTAGACCAGCACAAATCCGCCCGGCTCGCCGGATCCCTCGCAGCCGCACAGATGTGCATCATGCAAGGTGCCCGCATCATCCGGATGCATCAGGTCGGACCAGCGTCCTCGATTGCACGAATGAGCGAGGCGGTATTCGGGTGGCGTGAACCGATGCGCATGGAGCACAACATGGGGCCGGCCAACGCCCCCGCTGACCGCTCTGTCGGTTTAGGAGACGCCGTCGAATGGGAGGAACTTCTGCAACATTGAGGCAGCTGCTGCCACTGGAGCGGGCAAACGCCCGATGAGGCTTGCTCACCCTGTATGCCCACCGAGAATCGGTCCCCGCAGTTCTGCCGACGACCTTCGGAGCGAGTTCCCGGAATACGCCGCTTCCCGGCCATGACCTGCAGTACATGACCACCTTCGACGGCGCATATGACGGTCACTAGGTGGACTCGGCCGGGGCCCTGGTGGACCGGGTGAGAGGCCCAGCCTACCGGCGGCCTCGGCCTGAACTCCTGGATACAGTGGATCCCAACAGGCAGTCAGATACTTCGCCGGGTGGCGGAATGTGGACACCCTGCCATGCATCCAAGCTCACGGGCGCAGGGTTGAGTCCGATGATCATCGCTCTTGGCTTTTCCGGCCAGAGTTCCTGCAGAGTCTTGATGTGCTCACCGTCGACGTCAATCCACTCTTGGTTTGCGGTCAGCGCGTCATTCCCGCTTAGAACCGCGTCACCCGTATTCACGCGTTCACCTTTCACCAGTTCGTTGCCACCGTTTCAACTGGACCCTTCGTGTCAACGGTGTAGACAGCGATCCCCAGTCGACTCAGAACCCAGCTCGGAATGCGGTGCACCGTGGCGACTGACTCAGCCGGCACCACCACAGCGGCGGAGAAATCTTCATCGGGTTGCTTCGGAAATCGCCGGAGAATCTGGCCGAACATCGTATCGGAGTCGAGTCCCTGGCTATGCCCGGTCCGGCCCTTGACCTCAGCCTTGAGCGTTCGGCCGCCCTTGGTGGCCACGACGTCGACATACCCCACTTGTCGCCGAACCTCCCACCCATCTGCTTTCAAGTACCGGGTAAAGGCGTCTTCGATCTCCAGTTCGCTGCCTCGTCCATATGACACAGTCATAGTTTTACTCCTCGTCGCCAGCGGTTTCGGTGACCTTTGCATAGCCCGTTCCCTTCATCCAGAGGACAATGTCGAGGACGCGCAGAAGGGAGAGATGGGTTTCCCCGGACTCGTTGCGAATGGAGCGAAGTCGTTCTGCCAACTGCCGGCCTTCGGCACCCTGAAACGCGTTGAACCAGTCACGCCAGTAGTTGCCGCTACGCTCCCCGAGTGCTTCACGGCGAACAACCGTGTCATAGATTGGGATCAAGTGCGGACGCTTTCGAGCAAGGATCTTGCTCGCCCTCGTAGTTCCGATGTGCCACCGGCTGCCGTTGTTCTGTTTCAGCAAATCCCACAGCTGCTGGGCTGGCGAGCCCTTGTCCAGCAACCGTTCAAACTCTGCCTCCGTGATTTCCTCCAGTTTGGCCTCCTCGGGGACCTGCACCAACAGTTCTTCGATCTCATCGGCAAGGCTCTCCACGATTCCCAGGGCGGCTTGCCCACGAACACTCTCAGAAAGCATCTCCAAGGCCAGCAGGTCGGCGGCCGTTATCCGGTTCGGCTCTACACCGCCTCCGCCGTCGAAGGAATCGAAGTGCGACCCTGTGAAGAGTGGGCGGCCATTGTTCCGGGGCTCGAAGTACTTCTTGATGTACCGAACCGCTTCGTCATTCTCTATATGATTCATGGCTTTCAATGGCATGGCTTCCCCGTTTCATTTGTGGTCAACATCGATCAACTGCTTTGTGGCCGAGACGCTATCAAGCGTCGCGGACGCCGAAACTTCGGCACCACTTTGAGGGGCCGACGGCGGACTCAGATCAATCCGCAGCTTCGCCGCATCCGGCCCCAGGTACCGGATCAGGTCCTCCTGCCGAGGTTGGCCCATGACGAACCGATAGGCGCCCAACGTCGTGCGCAGCTGTTCGTATTGCTTGGCCTCCCGGCTCAGCGGCATCGCCGGAACGTATCGCTCAATGGCAGCCCCGCCCTCCAGCGGGAAGACCCAGTACGGATTGATCAACGAGTCCCCGGACGGTCGGCACCCCTCAGCGGCCGCGAACATCGCCGCCCACGGATCCGCGCCATCCAGAGTCACCGCGCTGTTGCCATGCACGGTCGCCACGTTCTTACGGACCGCATGCCCCTTGTACCGGTGGATGCGTCCCTCGCGCTGTTCCAGGTCCACGGGATTGCTCGGCAGGTTCCAGTGCACCACCGCGTGACTGTACGTATGGAAGTCCAGCCCCTCCTGACCCACCGAGGTGCTGGCCATGATGAACGGCCAGAAGGGCGAGGTGTACCCCTCGCGTACGGTGGCCTCTCGCTCCACGGCTGCCTCAGAGGACTGCACCCGTCCAAAGCGGGCGGCCACGTGCGAGTTCAGGTGCTCCGTCTTCAACGAAATATGCCCACCGGAAACCCGCACGTCCTGCACCGTGTTCAACGCAGACCGGATGGAGGCAGTCGCCGCGATCCGATCGGCCAGGGCCTCGGCCCGCTCGGACCGAGACACCGGCCCCAGCCCCTCGGACTCGGTGAGCGTGTGCACGAACTCGTCCAGCACGGACTGCAGGTTGCCGTCCAGGCAGTATCGCAACACCTGGTTCCAATAGGAGTCGAGGTCCGCCTCGTCGGCCGCGTCGGCGGCCCCGCGCACGGCCGAGACGACTTCCGGTTTGTTGAACAGCGAGCGCAGCCCCTTGGATGCGGTCACCGCTGCCAGACGCAGATCGGGATCGCCCACGGAATGCACGCCGCCCTCCGCCCGGGCCAAGGCACGCAGGGCGCAGACGCCCGGACCGGCGAGCGCCATTTGGGTCAGCACGTCGGCCAGGTCCTCGGGCGGGTCCCCCATCTCGGCCCAGTCCGGTTCCATGGCCCAGCGCATGTGGTCGACCAGCCTGGAGCCCTCGCCACGCTCGCCCTTGAGCCATTGCAGCAGCCGGCCCTCAAGGCTCCCGTCGTCGTCCAGTGCCGCGTCCAGCAGATAGGGGGCCACACCGTACCAGCGGCGGCGTGATCCCTCGGCTCCGGGCTGCGGATGGATACCGAGTTCGGTCAGCAACCGCGTGATTCTCTCCTGCACGACGGCGACCGTCCGGTCCCGGTCCAGCGGCAACTCCCAGCCGTGCTCGGCGGCGATGACGAGCGGGTCACCGAGTCGGGCGAGGGTCACGCTGGGGTAGAGCACCGTGAGGTTCGGCAGGTTGCGGGGCATGTTCTTCTCCGGGTCCCAGTTGAAGGTCAGCGGGACGGCGGATCGGCGGTCACCGTAGCGGTGAGTGGCGTCCACGGCAGCCCCGGACTGTTCCCGCATGCGCCTCTCGGCCTCGTAGCTGACCACGGCGGCGATCGCCTTCGGGACGGCAGCCCAGGCCGAGAAGATCAGCCGCTTGGTGAAGCGCTGGACCTTCTCCCCCGCATAGACGCCACCCGGCTGCAGGTACGGCAAGGACGGCGCCATCCAGGCCAGACGCCACGCCTCGTGATCTATGAGGTCGTCCACGAGGACCCGCATCTTCGCGTTGACCCGTTCGATGGGCCGGTACTCCCGGATGCCTTCCCAGTCGAGCAAGGTGTTCCGGTGCTCGCGCAGCACGCCGACCAGGCCTGCGTCGTCCTGCGCGGCCATCTCGAGAAACTGTTCCTGGAGCTGGTATCCGTGCCGGTCCATGAGGTTCGCCGCATAGGGCACGGACCGCCAGAACTCGAACGGATCTTGGCGGCCAACCTGCTGGGCGATGTCGCTCGCGGCCAGCCAAGCCTCCACGTCTGCCGGCTCCAGGGTCATCGGGCCCAAGGTCCTCTCGGTCAGCATGCCGTCCCGGCCCGGCGTGGCCGAGAGCCGTTCGGTGCGGGACATGACCTTGCGTAATGCGGTCTCCACTGCGGCCCGGGCGTCCTCGGCGGCCGAGTGTCCAGCCTCGGATCGCTGGAGGATGCCCTCACGCAGAAGACCCAACTGCCGGGTGATGGACTGTGCCGCGTCCTGGCCGGTGAGGAAGGAGATGGTGTTGGTGAAGTCCCAGTAGTGGTCCTCGCCATCCGGCTCATCCGGGAGCGTGAACATCTTGTAGGGCGTGGCCGAGAGGACCAAGGCCTTCGTGGGGCCCCGGGAGATCACCCGTTGAGCCAGGCGCTGCGCATTGGATATTGGATGATCGCCGTGCTGGCCCGCGAAGAGGTCCTTGAACCGCTGGAACTCGTCCAGGATGACCAGGTCCGGGGCGAGCATCTCCACGGACACGTTGGCCATGGCCATGCGGAGTCCGCCGATGACCGGCCGCCGGGACCGCCAATGCTTGTCCGTTCGGTGCGGGGTCCTGGCCCACCGCTCCTGGTCCGCCAGCAGGTCCTCCAGCAGGCTCCCGCCGTGCGGCCCGGCCTCGGTGTCCAGGTACGTTGCGAACCGTGCCATGAGCGCTTCATCCAACGCGGGTCGGCTCTCGTCCCAGCGGAGACGGTTCCGGAATCGGTCCACTGTGACCCCCACGGCCAAGTAGCTGGTCCAGGACGCCTTCCCCATCTCCCGGCTGCCCAGCACGTGGCGCAGCATCCAATGCAGCAGGGCCCGCTCCCGGACCGCGCCGGTGGAGTTCCCGAGCTCCAGCGAGGTGCCCGGAGTGAAGGCGACCAGCTGCAGCCGCTGTTCCGTCGCCGATCCCATGGTGGCCGGCAGCATGGTCAGCCGGTCGGCGTTGTCCTGCAGTTCTCCCCCGGTGAGTTCGCGCAGCCGACGCAGGTTCTGCCGGGCGATCTGCCCGTTGGAGCAGATGTAGACGATGGTGATGGGCCGGCCGGTGTCCCAGAGGTGGTCAATGGCCCGGGCGGCGATCCCCTTGGCCACCAGCGTCTTGCCCAATCCCACCTCGTCTGCCACCAGGAAGCGGTCCACCCGGTCCTCGTCCAGCCACAGCCGGTTGAAGGCGTGGTCCACCGTGGACCGCTGGAACGGCTTCAGGCCATGGAGGATCCCCTGGACGTCCGGCCGGGTCTCGGTCATGACTTCCGCCCCTTCTGGACCACCCGCAGCACCACGTCCCACATCTGCAGGAACTCCGGCGGGATGATGTCCTCGGCCCCGGGCATCTCCCGTAGCTCAGCCACCTGCCGCGCCACGGAGGCGAGCGCCTTCGGATCCTGGCCGGCGGCCCGCACGAGGGGCTCGAAGAGCACCAGCGGCGGCGCATGCCCTGCGGCCCCTTCTGAGCCCGCGTCATCGAGCCGCGCCGTCGTCTCCGACACGTTCTCCCAGGCCGAGGGCCCGGACTGCAGCGGGTCCAGGCCCAGCAGCAGCGCTAAGTACCGCAGGACGCTGCGGGAGTTGGAGAGGATGCTAGCCAGCACCGCTCGGCGGCGGTCCAGTGGGTCGCCGTGGAGGCGCATCATCAGCACACACCGGCGCGTCACCCGCGCGTCCCCTTCCCCCGCGGTGGTCTCGACGGCCAGGTACGGGGTGACGTTGACCGGGGCGATCTCCCAGCGTTGTTCGGCGGCCAGGTCCCGGTCCTGCGCGGGAACCGTGGTGAGCCAGATCCGGGTGGCGCCGGGGGCGCCTTCGGGGATGGCCAGGTGCAGCAGCGCCTCCACCCGGTCCTCGCCCACGGGCGAGACCATCAGTTGCGGCCGCTGCTGCGCCAGGGCGCGGTGGAACTCCTCGAGCTGGTAGCTGGTGGCGATCGCCGGATCGGTGGCGCCGTCGTCGTGCTGCGGGGTGTAGGGCTGGAGAATGGCACCCAGGCCGAGGGACTCGCGGCCCTCGCCGAGCACCGCGTGGACGCCGCAGGTGGCGGTGGGACCGGTGAGCACCGCGTTCATCTCCATCCCACCGCTCCACGCCTGACCGGTCAGGTTGGCGCTGCCGGTGACCACCATGGACTGGTCCCCCGGCAGGTCGAGGACCACCGTCTTGGCGTGCAGGCCGTCCAGCCGCGCCACCGTCCCGGCGCCAGGACGGTCCGCCCCACCTGGACCGTCCAACCCATCCAACCCGCCCGCCTGGCCTGGGTCGGACACCACGGCGGTGAACTCGTCCAAGGTGCGCACGCTGGCCTGGTCGTCCTCGGTCTCCTCGACGCCGCGGTGCAGCACCGTGGTGGACCATCCGGTGAGCTGGCGCCGGCCGAGCAGGTCCATGGCGTCCGGGCGGGAGACGAGGGTGGCCTCGGCGCTGCCGGCGCGGATCGAGTCCAGGGTCGCCGCGGACAGGAACGGGCTGATGGCCAGGACGCGTTCCGCCTCCTGGGGGAAGGGCCAGGGCCGCTCATCCGTCAGCCCGAGCGGCAGCAGGCTGCCGCCGGTGAACGGCGCGGGTGCGGCCAGGCGCGCCTCGCGCAGGGTGCGGGCCAGGTCGGCGACGGCGGCCGCGCGTCCCTCCGGGAGCCGGTCCAGCGTGAGGGACGGCAGGGCCGCGACGACGTCGGCGGCCGGCCCAGCGTCAATCGTCCCATCCTCCTCCTCGTCCAGGACCAGGACGGTGTCCCAGGAGTTGTCGAGAGTGAGGTTCCGGCTCGAGACCACGACGCGGTGGTGAAAGGCACCGTCGTCGGCCGCGAACCGCACCGCCCAGAGCTTGGGGTGGAAGAGGTGCTCGGCGTGCGGGGGCATGACCTCGTGGATGCTGTCCTCGAGGAAGGCGTGGATGCGGCTGTGGGTGGCCGGGACGTGGATGCCGCCGGCCTGAACGAACACGGTGGTGTGCTCCACGTGGCGTTGGACGGCGTCGAGGAGCCGGACGGGGTCACCGGTGGCGAGGGCGTCGGCGTCGTCCACGTCGCCGAGGGTGAAGGTCATTGGCGCGATCAGTATGGCCGTGAGGTTGAGCGTGTAGGTGGTGGCCACGGCCTGGTCCACGCGGTACCCGGCGGGTGGGCGCAGCGCGTCGGTGAGCAGCACGGTGGTGTCCGGGTGCAGCATCAGGCGCCCCCTTCGGCGTCGTAGAGGTCCTGGAGGTGGCGGCGCACGTTGCGCCACCGGTAGTCGAAGCGGCCGGTTCCGCTGGCGCCGGTCCAGGCGTCCAGGGCCCGCTGGTTGCCGGGGGCCAGGCGGGCGCGGGTGCCCTTCTTCTCGCGTTCGCGGTCGACGACCCGTTGGCGAAGGTCTGCACTTCCGAAGAGATCGGCCGCTGACGGTGCGGTGGCGACGGCGTCCGCCCACGTGCCGATGAAGTCCCGCGTGGTGCGGGAGACCCTCCGGCCGCGGGCGGTGACCATCAGCCAGATGGCCTCCCGGTCCTGGGCGTGCAGGGGTTCCACGGACTGGGCTTCCTCGAACCACGCGTCCATTCGGTCGCGGTAGACCTCCGTCAACGTGGTGCCCTGGTGGTGGTGCTTGCCGGTGGCCTCGGCGAGCAGCAGGTTGTAGAGCAGGTTCGCGCCTTCCGCGGTCAGCGCGAACCGGTCGGCGCGGTCCACGAGGACGTCCAGCTCCGGGGAGAGTCCCTGCCGGATGGCGGGATCCCCGACGCCGGCCGGCGCGGTGGACGCGTCCGTCCAGTTTTCCGGCCGGTGGGCTGCCAGGTGGGCCAGCAGGGTACCGGCGGTGGTGCGGGTGATGGCCTCCCGCAGGTATTGGGCGTCCTCGGGGCGGAGGGAGAAGGTGGCGTTCTTCAGCAGTTTCCCGGGAGGGTCCGGCAGACGCGGGTCGAGTCCGGTGGGGGTCAGGTGGACGTGGACGTCTGGGTCATCGGCGCTCGGGGCGGCCCGCAGTTCCTCGCGCCGCAGCTGTTCCCGTTCGAAGTAGCTACGCGCGGTGAAACCCGGCTCGAAGACGCCCCATCGGGCGAGCATTCCCCAGTACACCTCACTGGGAAGGCGCCGGAGGGCGCGGCCGGCGTCGCGGCCGAAGACACCCTCGGCCTCTCTCCCGCGTTTCAGGGCGTCGATGAGTTGGTACTCGTACTCGCGGAAGGTGGACTGCATTCGCACGACCGTGTCCCGGTGGCTGGCCTCCTGCAGCAGCCACGGGACGAACAGCACGTACCGCAACCGTGTATGCAGGGTAGAGGTCCCGGGGAACAGGGTGTCCGAGAACGCGTCCCGGATGCCGCCGAAACCCAGATCGTCGATGGTGGTTTCGTCCCGGAACTGGTCGACGGCCTCCATCATGCGCCGCCGCTGCTCCGGGTCGAGAGCGAGCCAACCAAAGGACGAGGTCATGTGGGGATTGTGGCATGAATGCCGGACTGCACAACGGCTGAACCGGGCAGACGCAGAAAACCAGACACAACTTGCTGCTAGTTCAGTAGTGAGGACCGCGTTCCGGACCAACTCACAGCCAGCACGTCGCGGGCACGAGTCGCGGCCACATAGAGTAGCGACCGCTCACGAAGTAACGCATCCTCGCGGTCAGCCCCGCTCGTTGCACTGCGGCTGACGTTGGCGGGCACGGCTCCTTCCCGCACGTCCATGAGCAGCACACGGGCGAACTCGGTGCCCTTCGCGCGGTGCATCGTCATGGCGACTGCGGCGCCCGGCTTGATCGTCTCGGTGTCTACCGCCCGGATGTTGACTCCTCGCTCTGCGAGGGCGCCAACCACGCGGTCGCGGACGTGCTTAGTTCGCACGAGCACGGCCACGGTCTCCGGTCGCACGTCTTCATCGGCCAGCCACCCGTTCAGTAGCTCGGCCGCCTTGTCGTACTCATCAGCGGAAGTCGTGGACTCGAGCAAAAGAGTCGTCGGCCCCGAACGCACGGACCGGTACTCGCCGTGCTCCTCGGGCAGGCCGTCGAGGTCCTCGAAGTCGGCGCCGTCGAGCACCTGCATGGCCCACCCGAGCACCTGCTGGGTGGTGCGATAGTTCAAGGTGAGCCGGCGGGAGCGGCCGCGGGAGGCGATCCCGTAGTGGCTGAGCACGAGCTTTTGGCCGTAGATGCGCTGGTGGTTGTCCTCGGCGATGAATAAGTCGTTCGGCCCGGGGGACACGAGGGCGCGGAGCAGCTGCCAACGGCTCGGAGTCAGGTCCTGGGCCTCGTCCACGAGCACGTGGTCGAACGGGGCGGGCTCGCTCTGTTCGGCGCGCAGTTCGAGGTGGACGGCGGCCACCTGGGCCACCTCCTCGTAGTCCATGGTTCCGCCCGCGGCGGCACTGCGGCGGTACTGGTCGATCACCGCCCACACCTGCGCGCGCTGGGCGCGATTCAGGGCGGTGCCGCGGCCGCGACGCGGGACGCGCAAGTAGCCGGCGCGCTCGGTGATGCGCAGCGGCAGCACGACCATGGCGTACTCGGCCTCGAAGAACGACGACGTCCGCAGCTCGGCGGGCAGGTCCGCGCCGGCGGCGGCAATCGCCGCGTCCCACGCCCTCGAGTCGGGGCGGCGGCTCACGTCGGACGCTCCGGTACCAAGGGCCACGGCCGCGGCCTCCCTGATCCCGGCGCCGGCCCGCTTGTCGACCTCGAGCGCGAGCGCGTCGATGCCGGCCACGTGGACGCCCTTATCCCCGGGGTTCTCGGCGATCCTCAGGTCCGGTTCGAGCCGCTGGAGGTCGCGGCGCAGGGCGTCGGCGAGATTGCGGGTGTAGGTGGTGAGCAGGATCCGGGCGTCCGGGTTCTCCGCGGCCAGCCGCTGGGCGCGGTGGAGGAGCACCACGGTCTTGCCGGTGCCGGCCCCGCCGGTGAGCTTGGCAGGGCCGTTGTAGTTCCGGTCCACGTACTGACGCTGCACGGGGTGTAGGAACAGCCGCCAGGCCGCGAAGTCGCCGCTCTCGATCGCGCGACGCAGGTCTTCGTCGTCCTCGATCCATGCGAAGGACACCTGGGCGGCAGGGTGTTTGAGGCCGCGCAGGAGCTGCTCGTCCTCGGTGCCGGAGGCGTCCACGGGCTCAGTGAGGCCGAATGAGACCCGGACATCCTCCACGGGTACGCCAGTGCCGAGATCGAGGAGCGCAAGGCCCTGCCAGCGCACCTGGGCGCCGTCGGCCACTTCGAGCAGTTCGTTCTCGTCCCGCGTCCGCAAGGCGGCGTCGGCGAGCTCCCCGTCAATGCCCAGTCCCAGCAGGTCCTCGCGGGTGCAGCCGTGGGCCTCGAGGACGGGCGACGACGACGCGCTCAGCTCCACCACGGCGGTCGCCTCAGGCATGGGCTCGGTGGGGGGAGTCGGAACGGCCGCCGCCTCTGCCGCCGGAGCCGCGGCCGGCACGACGGACTCGGCTGGCGTCGCGGTCTCCGCGGCTGGGGGGGCCTCGTGCGCGTCGGCGCGGAGCGCCTCTCGGACGGCCTCGGTCATGCGGACCTCGGTGACGCCGTTGATGGGGTTGCGCTTGAGGATGGCGCGCTCGGCGACCCGGTTGCCCTTGTCGTGCTCGTACACGCCGAGCAGCACGTAGGAGACCGCGTCGCCCTCGGTGAGCTTGAACATCACGGCGCGGTAGCCCTGGTCCACGCGGCCGGTGCGTACCCGCTTGTCCGCCGATCCCTTGATGGGCTCGATGTGGAGGCCCGGGAGGGCGTCGTCCTTGGAGAGCTTGTCGAAGAAGTCGATCGTCTTCGCTTTGACGGTCTTGTCCTTCGGCATGTCGAAGTGACTCATCACCAGGGTTGCCACGGTGCGCTCCTCAGCTCTTCAGTCGGTGGATGACGGTGGTGGGATCGGACTGCGCATCCAGGACGGTCCAGCCGACCGCAGCGAGTTCCATACGGTCGGTCTCGGCCATGTTCGCGACGACGGCGATGTGCTGGTCCGGCCACGCGAACGTGACCGGCAGCCCGGCGATCTCCTCGCCGATCCCCTCCGGCACGATGATGCCGGCCCCGGCCAGCGCGCGGGCCATCTCGACCTCGTCGTCTAGGAGGAGCTCGAGGTCGACATCGGCCCATGCCCCGGGCAGGGCGGTCTCCTTGGCCTCGGCGGCGGCGATCTCCGCCTCCACCGTGCGGGCCGCCTCGGCTGTCCCGGCCGGGGCCTCGACGGCCGCGACGACATCTCGGAGGACTCGCCGCGCGGTGGTGATTTGCACGAAGCCTGCCGGGGTCACCGCGTTGGCGATTTCGAGCCAGGCTCGCCAGGCGTCGGCGTGGTCCTCGCGTTCGAGGGCCTCGTCCCGGTCATCGAGCAGCACTACGGTCTGCAGGCTCCTCCCGCCGGGGGCCAGACGGGAAAACACCACGAGGTGCTCGCGTCTCCAGAGGTACCCGGTCTCCCCGCCGGCGGGGCCGATCTCCCCGTCCAACAGTCGGAACGCGGCCGCGGCTGCGGTGTCCGCCGGCGGAACGGTGACCGCCGCGGAGAGGCTGATGAACAGCGCGCCGAGCCCGCGGCTCAGGCCGACGCGGGCGTCGCCGTCGGCGGGACGCTGCATACGCCCTATGAGCACGTCGAGCGGTCCGCGACGGTGGTCCTCCATCACGGACTGAGTGGTGCCGCTGCCGAGCTGGCCCGAAACCGCGAAGTACTGCTGGACGGCTTCCGGGCCCATCCACCCGGGCACGGCGCGCGCGTTCGCCACGGGATCTTGCGCGGCCTGCAGGTCCTGGTACGTCACGACGACGACGCCTACGCCGTCCGCGCGCAGGTCCTCGCGCTTGCGGGCGTCATCTGAGATCCGGTTGCAGCCGGGAGCGGCGTGGAAACGCCAGCCGTCGGCGAAAATCACCACGTCCTCCTGGTTCGGGTCCTCGGGCGTGAGCAGGAAGTCGGGCATGACGAAGTCCATGCGGGCCTGGGGCACCAGCCTCCAGCGCATGACGCCGAGCCCACTGATGACCAGCTCCACACCGCCGTCGCCAGAGACCTGCTTGACCACACCGCCGGCGGTCTCCACGCGAGCGGTGAACACCTGCCGGAACAGCCGCTCGAGGTGGGACTCGGGGTCGGGGTCGATGACGATGACACCCGGCTCCGGCGTCCAGCGCATCTGCTCGGGGTCGAGGTCGGCCACGTCAGCGTCGGCCTCGAGGCCGAGCAGGCTCCGCAGGTGCCGTTCGGCAGCGGAGCGGGAGAGGGTGTCCGTGCGGCCACCAGTGGCGAGGGGCAAGAGGCAGCGGTGGCATGCGCCGCGGTCCTCGTCCTTGCACTCGCAGCGGGCCACTGCATAGAGGGCCTTCACGAGCACGCGCCACAGCCGCTCGGGAGCGGCAAGATCCGCGAGGTAGCCGGTGCCGCCGGGAACCACGTCGTGCAGGAGCAGGCCCTCGTCCGTCGTGCCGTCGCCGTGGGGGCGCGGGACGGGGACGGCGGCCACCTGCAGGTGGTCGGGGGCGCCGCCAATGTCCTCGCGCAGGCCGAGCAGGAGGGCCGCGGTGAGGGAGGGCAGGGCGAAGGAGTCCGCACCCACGAGGTGCGGGGGCAGGGTGATGACCACGCCCTCGGTGCGCAGGCCGCGGCTGAGCAGCACGGTGCGTACGTCCTCCGTGGCGCCGTCCCGGTGAGGGCACCAAGGGCGGTGCTCGGAGCGGCTGTTCTCCCCCACGCGGTCGTCCAGCCGGCCGCAACCGGCGCAGACGCGGAAGGGGGTGAGGACGACGTCGGCGCCGGCGATCCGCCGGTCCGTGATGCCACCCTTGGCGCGCGGGCCCACGTTGATCCACTGAAGGTTCATGCCCCGGTGGTGGGTAATGCCGAAGCTCTCCCCCACGTGCCAGCGGCTCTTCACTGTCTCCTCGGACAGGTCCGCGGCGGTGACCACGCCAAAGGGGGTGCGGCGGCGAGAGTCGTCTCGGTCGTCGATCCGGTCCCGGTCCCGCCGCACCTCGGCATAGACGTGCTCGAGCCGGACCACGTCATACCGTTGGCCGGTGTCCGCGAGCGCAACGGAGCCGCACCGTGGGCAGGCCGACGGCGCGGCGGCATCCGGGGCGAGCTCCTCGCCGTAGCCGCAGTCCGCGCACAAGGCCCAGGAGCGTACCTTGGCGCCGTCGCGGCCGAGATCGATCCCGTCGATCCGCATGGCCAGCTCGTGCGTGTAGAAGGTGGCGCCGGGGGCGAACTCAGTGAGGGCGCGGGCGGAGGGGCGCTTGAGGGCGTTGGCCTCGGATTCGTATTCGCCGGTGTCAGGATCGAGCCACGTGACGCGGGCGTCCAGGGTGACGGTATCGTCCAGGAGCGTGTAGTTCGGCAGCAGGCCGCGCTCCTCGAGGGCGGAGACCCAGTGGCCGCCGCGGTGCTCCTTGGCCTCCTTATCGGCGAGCCGGTAGGCGACCTCGGCGAGGCGGTGGTCCCGCTTGTCCTCGTCCGAAGCGGCGGGACTCTGGGCCACCTGTGCCAGGACGGGCAGGGCCACCTCGATGTCGTGGATGTGGCGCTGCAGGTCATCCTGCACGCGGGCGAACTCAGCCACGGCCGCGTGGACGTGCGCGCCGAGGGACGCGTCCACCGGCCAGTTGCCGTCGTCTTGGGGGGTGGCCCAAGCGTGCAGACCCGCAACCACGTGATCGGCGAGGCCAGCGAAGCCGCCGAGAAACGCGTCAAGACGGGGCTGAGCCTCATCCCGGGCGAGAGCCAGGGCCTCGCCGAGGAACGTGCCCTCGCCCGTGCCCTCCAGCACGTCCGAGGATCGCTGCGGCGCGGCGACGCCGGGCCGGCGGGCGACGGCGTCCATGAGGGAGGCCAGATACTGGCGGCGGAGGATCTCCTCGGCGTCCAAGTAGGTGGCCGGGGGCCGCACGGCACCGTTGATAAGGGAGGGCGGGTCGCCGAGGCGGGGCAGCTGGTCGCCACGGCCAGTGACGAACGCGAGGTTGAAGGCGTTGCCGGTGAGGCGGCCGGCGCGGCCCACGCGCTGGACGTACTGGGCCACGGCACGCGGCAGGGAGGAGAGCATCACGGTGGAGAGGTCGCCGATGTCGATGCCCATCTCCAACGTGGGCGTGGCCACGAGGACGTTGGGGTCGTCCGGGTTCTGGTCTCCGCGCTTGAAGCCGTCCTCGATCCGGCGGCGCTCCTTATCCCCGATCAGCGAGGTGTGCTCGGCGGAAACGATGCGGCGCATGTCCGCCGCGTTGTAGAGGCGGCGGTAGAAGTTGTCCTCACGCGGGGTCGCGGCCAGGCGCCCGCCGCAGCGGACCACGGCGCAGGGGGCGCCGTCGAGCTGGGCGACCACCTCGGGGGTGCCGGGCAGCTGGTCCTGACACGTGTCGCACACGAGCAGGGTGCCGCCGTTGGCGAGCTCGGTGTCCGTGAGGGCGCGCAGGGTCACGGACCCAGCGGGCACGCCGTATACGGAGGCGCCTGAGTCGGTGACGGTCTCCCGCAGCACGTCTTCTCGGGTGAGGGCAGCGAGCAGGCGCTCGGCGAGCTTGGCGCCGTGGCGTTCGGCCACGCGCAGGTTCTTCACGGTCCATTTCGCGTACCAGCCCAGCGGAGAGCGCACGGTCTCGAGGGCGCTCTCCTTCTGCGGGTTAGCCGTCCCGACGCGTGGGAAAGCGGGGGTGCTGCGGCCAGGGGGAAAGGCGGGCATGCCATTCTTGGGGCGGCCTCCCCAAATCCGGTACCGGCGCCCGTCCTCGGCCAGGTACTTGGCGAGCCACTCGTGGTGAATGCCGCCGGAGCGGCGGATGTGCTCGAGCACGCCACGCACCCACGCAGTGAGCTCGGTGTCGGTGGGGCCGCCGCCGAGCACGGCGTCCTCGCCCGAGTCCAGGGCCTGGACCTCGTCCTCGGTGAGCACGGAGCGGGCGATCCCGGCCAGGCGGGCGGCGGTGCCGGCCTCCACGGCCACGCCCACGCCGCCAGTAGCCTCGAGGGTACGGCCAAAGGTGGTCTGCAGGCCGAACTCAAGCGCGGCGTCGAAGAGCAGGCGGCGCTTGACCCAGCCGCGGTCCGTGCCGTTGATCTCGGCGTAAGCCTCGGCCTCCCAGAACCGGCGGAACCGGTCGAGCTTCAGGACGTCTGGAGGGACTAGACGGTAGCGGGCGAAGCGGTCGTCGCCGGCGGCGGCCATGACGTCATCCACGAGGGTTTCGAGCGTGGTGGGCGTAGGGCCCACCTGGGCGCCGAGGGCGGTGCGAAGGCTCATGGAGTGGGAGCGGGCCTGCACGAAACCGGCACGGTGGGCCGCGTCCTGCACGGAGTCGGTAAAGACGAGCGCCTTCTTCTCGGTATCGTCCAGGGCGGGGTCGCCGTAGACCACTGAAAGGGCCACGGAGAGCAGGGTGGCGATAGCGGAGCCGAGGAAGCGAATGCTGTCCGGGCGGCGACAGGCGGGGCAGTCGTCGAAGCGCTCGCGGTCGTCGGCCTCGGTGCCGGTGCGGGTGAGCACGGGCAGCACGTGGCCCTCGCGGAGCGCGGGGTCGTCTTCGTCCGGGCGGGTGGCGAGGATGCGCCGGCCCACCACGTCGATCCAGCGCAGGCCCCCCACCTGCTGCCCCTCCTGGTGACGCTCCTCCTCACCAGGGGCGTGGAGGAGGGCACGGAAACGGGATTCGCCGGTGGCGCGGTCGCGGCGCACGTCCGCATCGTCTGCGACGAGTTCCTCGCCGACGGCGGCCAAGCTCACGCCCCAGCCGGAGCGGCCGCAGTGGCGGCAGTACACGGCAGGGAAGGTGCGGGTGGCGCCGGGTTCCTCGACGCCGGCCCATGCACCGCCAGTGGGCCCGTCGTCCGACCACAGATAGGCGGGCACGGCGGAGGCGGCGCGGTCGATGCGGGTGAGTTCGCGGACCCAGAAGTGCAGCTCCACGCCGATCGCGTCGCGGCCGTGGCCGGCGCGCACGTGGCTGAGGGTGCCGATGACGCCCTCGAGGACGCGGACGGCGCGGGCGTGGCCATCGTGGTCGTCCGGGTCGGCAGCTAGCCCGACGGCGCCCAACAGGTCTCGGTACGCGGTAGCGCTGGAGGCGGCCTCCACCAGGGCGCGGACGTCCGGGTGGCGGCGCAGGAGGGCGTGGGCATGGTCCGCGGTGAGGCCGCGCTCCTCGTGGAGGGTGTCCAGCACGGCGGCGGTGAGGGTCTTGGGGTCCTGGGCGTGCGCGAGAATGTCGGCGGCGAGGTCCTCAAGGGAGCCGTCCCGGGCGAGGTCGCGCAGCAGGCGAGGGGTAGCGGCGACAGCGACGTCCGCCGCAGCCTGCCAGTCGTCGTAGTCCACGAGGGTCTCGGTGACCACGGCGTCCTTGCCGAACTCCTCGCCGAACACGGTGGCCGCGAAGCCGAGCATCACGGACGGGTCGGACTTGTCACCGAGCGTCGCCGATGTGGCCACGGGGGTGACGCGGCCCAGCGGGCGGGCGCGCTCCTCCTCGGTGATGGTGGGGTCGTCCTCAGGCCAATGGGACTTGAGAGCCAGGCCAAGGCGGCGCAGCAGCATGGCGACGTCGGTGCCCTGTGCGCCATCGTAGGTGTGGAACTCGTCCAGCACCAGATAGGCGAGGGAACGGGAGGACTGGGCCCAAAGCTTCTGGTCGTCCGGACGCAGCAGGAGCTGATCCAGCATCTTGTAGTTGGTCAGCAAGATGTCCGGGGCGGTCTCCCGGATGGTGTGACGGTCCGTGATGAGGCCGTCCTTGGACACCTTGGTGCGGGTGCCCCCCTGGTTGCCCGTGTAGATCGCGGCGGTGACGCCGTTCAGCGCCGGGTCCGTGGCAAGGGTCTCGGCGAGGCGGCGGGCCTGGTCGTCTGCCAGGGCATTCATCGGGTAGAGGATGAGCGCCTTCATGCCCGAAAAGCCGGCGCGCTTGGCGCGGAGCACGTGGTCGAGGATCGGGTGGAGGAACGCCTCCGTCTTGCCCGAGCCCGTACCCGTGGTGATGAGCGTCGGCTCCGGCCGTTGCCCCGCGTCCATCCTCCCCAACGAGGTGAGCCGGGCGTATGCCTGTGCCTGATGGCGGTACGGAGTCCAGCCGGGCTTCCAGTCCAGGTGGTCCTCCCAGTCCGGGTTTGCGGCCCGGTAGGGCAGGCGCAAGCGCACGTAGGGGCCCTTGAACAAGCCGTTCTGCTCGTCCCGGAGGAACTCGTCCAGGGCGCGCCGGGGTTCGGCGTCGGCCAAGGCGAACGTAGTGGTGAGGTAGTCCACGAGACCGTCGGCCACGCGGCGGGCCTGGAGGGTAGGTAGCAGCTCGGCCATTCGGATGGGTCCTCTCAGTCCTGCACGGGGGGAACGGCGGTCGCGGCGGCGAGGCGGCGTTCGAACTCGGCGTAGGCCACGCGGAAGTCGTCCTCGCGGTCACGGGTGGCGAAGGGCAGCTTGTACACGTACTCGACACCGCTGCCCGGGTGTACCTCGCTGCGTTCCTCCTCGGTGATGCGGTCGCCCTTCTTCCGCCACACGGAGAGGACAGAGTTGGGGACGAGGCGCCCGTTCGCGTCGTAGGTGTAGGCCCCTTGGTCGTATCCGTGGAGCACGGCGAACTGGGTGCGATACACAGTGCAGAGGTCCTCGACGTCCACGCCGAGCATCAATGCGACGAGCGCATCGACCTCCACCTGCGCGTTCCGGCGATCGACGGCGCGGCGCAGCGGCGTGGCCGCGGACCACTCCGGCTCGACGACCGTGCCGGTGTCGTCCCGTCCCAGGATCGGGGAGTCTTCCCGGAATGCTTCGACCCAGCACTTGTTCCACAGGTCTGCATATGCATTCGTAAGGCAGTTCAGCTGCAGGGTGCGCAGGATGAGTTGCGGGAGAAGCGGGTGATCGAGGGGAATCAGCGGGAGGCGGTTAAAAGTCGCTGACCTGATGTTGGACTTTGGCGCAGACCGAATCAAGAAGTCCAGAAGAAGCGATGATGCTGCACCCGCAAAAATCGCCAACTCACGCAAGTCACCTCCTGCCTTTCCGGCAGAAAACAGGCCGTCTACGTGCGCCGCGCCTGGAGGGACAAGAGCAGGAATCAGCGTTCTCTCGCCAGTATTGGCAGCCATGCAACGCCAGGAAACTCGATAGAAATCTCGCGCGGAGGACTCTCGATCCATTCCCCACCGCGTGTAGAGACGGTCGTATGCAATCCGATCACCTTTGGGCTCGAAAGAGGTCACTGGAAGAGAGTCTCCACTCAATGACTCTAGGTCATTCAGGGTCCAATCCTGCTGGTGCAGCATCGTTGGATTCGGGTACTTGAAATAGGGATTATTAACTCCAAGGTGAGGCCCCTGGAGGATCACCTCATCCCACGACGCCGAACCCCAAGACAGTGTGAAACGTCCACTACGGCCATCGGTCGTCTCATTCCAACCCTGGGAGTACTCCAAGGCAACCGTCCCGATACGCACAGAGCGGGCTAGCTGAGCAAGCACCCGAGTTGACGCCGAATTAACCGTCGACACCATGCGAGTCTTCTCGGGATCCGCTAGCTCCGGGTCAGTGGTATCACGCCACAGCACGAGATCGTCAACCCTGACCCTCTGTATACGCGCAGCATGAGGCCTCTGATCCCATTTCCCCTCATGCTTAAAGCCAGGCTCTTCGCCCGAGCCGTCATGTCGCAAGGACGCAACCACCGTGTCTGGGTGGTATAGAGCGGCCCCATTCAAGAAGCTCACCGATCGCTCCCTACCGTACACATTTACGCCGTAGACCTTCTGATCTTGGATCTCGAAGAGTCGCAATTCGTTTATGAATTGCCAGTGCCGACGCAGGCGCCGGTATGCAATACGCCTAAGGGAGCCAGCCCTGTCGTCGGTGAAATGAGTATCAAGATGAATGAGTGCAGTAACACCTCTGGGGCTTTGGTTCCGCCACGTCTGCCCCATGAAAACCCGATACAGATCTGGACGCAGACCCTCCAGCATCGGGTACATCGTCGTTGCACTGACAGCTGCCCGGACGCTCACAGTGTCGGCCTGAGCCTGAACGAAAAGCGCCTTGATATCCTCGCTCTTCAGGGTCTCTTTCCGCCGTTCGGTCCTCTCCTCCACAGTCGGCTTGTGGACCAATTGCCACCACGGATCGCCCTCTGCCAGCAAAGCCACTGCATCCACATCTGGCTTCACCCACGGTGGGTTACCTACCTGCAGGTCGAAACCGCCGCGCGCGAAGACCGAGGCGAAGTCGAGCTCCCAGTGGAAGAACCCTTGCTCCTTCGCCACCCCCTCGCATACGGTCAGCCACGGGTGAGCCTCGAGTACCTCGGCAATCGGCGCGGCACCGGCAAAGACGCGGTCGCGCTGCTCGAAGTCGCCCAGACCACCCCAGCCCTCGTCGAACACCTGGAAGGACGTGGTCCCAGCGTTCTTTGGCCGGCCCTTTGTGGTCATGGCGTTCACGCCCCACGTGTCCCGACCTAAGATCATGGCGAGCGCGTCGAACCACTGCACCTGCGTGGGCGGTGCCACCTCGGTCTCCGTCAGCGGCCAGAACCAGAGCGCGCTCCACGCGTCCATCACCCGGCGCAGACGGCGGTACGGGCCGTCCTCGTCCGCGAGGGACGCCTCGATCTCCTCGCGCGTCACGGCGCGCCGCACCGCGAGGGTCTCGCGGCCCCACAGGTCCAGGTCGCGGCCGGACTGCTCCTCTGCGATTCGCAGGCGGCGCAGGGTCAGGGCCCACAGCTGCTCCACGCGCTGAGCCATGCCGCCCAGGGCGTCGACGTGCTTTTTGGCCGGTGTCTTCCGCACGGAGTTCCGCCACGCCTTGAGCGCCTTCACCGCATCCGGGACGAGGTCCCGTACCTCCTTCGGGGCCTCCACGCCGGAGCCCCACCCCTGAGCAGGCAGCAGGAAGTGGTGAACCATGCCGCTCATGCTTAGACCTGGGCGGCCTTCCTCCATCTCCGCGGAGAGCGTGGCCAGCGGCATGTCCTCCGGAACCCGGATGAGCCACTCCTTCTTCTTCGTGGCCTCAACCGGGTAGGCGGCGCGGCGGGCACCGATGAGCGAGTTGCCGCGGCGCAGGCGCAGGCCGAACCACGGGGCCTGCAGGCCCGGCGTCATGGTGGCCAGCCACAGGGACACCTCAGCCAGTTCCACTGCGGTGGCGTTGAGGTCCACGCCGTACACTTGGTGCAGGGCGATATGCGCCTTCACCTTTTGCAACTCGTGCGGGAAGTCTTCTGGGTCGATCCGCTCCCGCAGCTCCGCCTGGCGACGCTCGAGGTACTGGCGGGCCAGCTGGTCCACGGTTTCGAGGGCGAACGCGCCCGAGCCGAGCGCTGGCTCACAAATGGAAATCCCGAGGATCTGTTCCGCCGTCGTCTTGGTCCCGGCCTGGTCCAGCAGCTCTTCGAGGGCCTGGCCCACGGTGAAGCGGGTGAGCACCTCAGGCGTGTAGTAGGACGCGGACTGCTGCCGCTCCCGGCCGGAGAGCCGGTACACGAACGAACCTTTGCGGTGCCGCACGGATCGCAGCTCGCCGCTGTCCGGGGCCTCTCTCTTCACGAAGTCCTTCTCATTCAGGTGGTCCGAACGGTCTACGGGGACCACCCACGAACCCTTGGACGCGTCCCCGCCCGGGGCCACCTCGTACAGCTCCTCCTCCGCGAAGAAGCCCGTGAAGCTCATGAGGCCCTCGTACACCGCGCCGAGCTGATTGATGCCCAGCTCCGCGTAGGAGATGAACCCGAGACCTCCCTTGTCCTTGGGAGACTTCTTCGCTTTGGACAGCAAGAGATGCTTCAGCACCTGCTGGAGCGCCTCGTTGGAGAGTTTCACCCTGTCGATGTGATTGGTGGCCGCCGGGGCGAACAAGTCCGCCCGCAGCGGGTGGAACTCGAGGCCGGCGCCGGACTCCGCATCGTCCGCCGGCCACTCGCGCGGGCCTCGGTCCACCAGCCTGGAGAGTACCGCGAGCGACTCGTACAGGTGCGTGCCTGTACGTCCCTGTTCAGTCACGAGTTCCTGGAGTGCCAGATCGCGGAGGCGGTCTACGGAATAGCCGGCGTCGTACTCGGACGCCCCCGAGGGCAGTACGCCCAGTTCCGGGGAGGCCTCCGCGTAGAGCAGGAAGAGGATGCGGTAGAGGTAGCGCAGAGACTGCACGGCCAACGGCTGGGCCTGGTCCATCGGCAACGGGTCCAGACCCTCGATGGCGCGGCGGGCCACCACGTCGTTAGCGATGATCTCGATCGATCGGCGCACCCCCTCGCGCAGGTCCTCGGAGACGCCCACGGTGTGACGCACGGACTCCGCAAGCACACCCGACCACCACACGGCGCCGTCCGCGTCCGGGGCAAGGGAGCCTGCCTCCAGGATGGTGAGAGCGCGGTCGATCTCCCCGCCGCGCTTGGCGTCATTGCGCTCGGCTATAGTCTGCAGGTCCACCGCCAAGTAGCGGCCCTCCGCCCAGCGGGCGCGCTCGGTCACCAGGGCCCACCGGCCGGCCAGCACCAGTGCGAAGTCCGGTCCCTCGGCGTCCACGAAGAGGGCCGAGAGCGCGCGGGCCGCCGAGTGGTACTCGTCCCCGGCCGCCGTCACGAACGGCGCGGCGAGGGTGCCGAACGTGTCATCCGCCTTGCCCTTGGTCACCACGTCCTCGACCGCGCCCACCGGGCGCGCGCGCACGATCGCCAGCGGCGCCCGACCCTCGATCCCCGCCGAGGAGACAACGGTGACCGGGCCGTCTCTGTGCAGCGCGAACTCGCCCGTGCGATACCCGAGGACAGTCAGGACGTCGTCGTACAGCGCCTCTGCGGCCTCCTGGGCCTCCCCGTCCAATTCCTCGCGCTCCGCGGCCTGAGAGAGCGCGCCTAGGCGCCGCTCCAGGCCACCGCGCTCTGCCGTGAACCGCTCCCGCGACGAGAGCTCATGGTCCTCCCACTCCTTGCGACGGGACAGCACCCGAGTATGGAACGACTCCTTGGAAGCCTGCGAGGTGAAATAGTGCTCGGAGATCCACTCCCCCACTATTACGAACGCGTCGCTCAGTGCCATCGGTCAGCCCTCCTGGGTCGGGGTGGACAAGTGCCGGGCGGATGCGGGCCCCACCGCGTGGTCCCTCTGGACCACCATCAGCAAGGGACGGACCAACTGCCGTGCCGGGGAGCGATCCTTCGCCAGGCGGCGCTCCTCCTCCACAGAGACGCGCCGCTGCCGAATCTGCGAGAGCTGGACGAGCGCGTCCGATTCCTCCGCCCACCGCTCCGTGCGGCGCACCCAGCGGTCCACGCGTTCTTGCGCGGCCGACTCTGCAGCGGGGAAAACCGCCGCGCTCAGGTATTCCTCAGCCTTCGCGACCGCGGGGGCGATGTGTGCCGTCAGCCTCGCCAGGTCGCCGGCCGGGCCGAGGTTCGGCGTCGCGCCTGTGAGACCCGCGCTCGCGAGCATCTCGGCGGCCGACGCATGAAGTGCCACCGGCGCGAAGCCGCTCTCCGGACCCACGGGGAACGTCACCGAGATCCACGCCGAGGTCACCGTGTGGCCCGCGCGGTTGCTCAGAGTGCCGTTAAGCAGCACCGTAGGGTCCTCCACGTCCCCGCGAACCGCGAACACCTGGTTGCGGCCAAGGCTCGCCAGCGCGCGGTCGCTGATCCAGTCCAACACTGGGTGCAGCGGGCCCAAGAAGTGTGCATCCGGCCACGTGGAGTCTGAGGCGTCCGAGAGCGCGTTCTTCAGCAGGTCCGCACCCTTCTGCTTGGTGGTGGCCAGTACGAAACGCTCCTTCACCCGCCGGTCCGTCAGGTACGGCTGCGGCAGCACCTCCAGGCGGCGCACCAGATCCCGCGTCGGGGCCAGTTCCACCAGCTGCTGCTCCGGATGCTCGCGCCAGGCCACGCCGCCGCCCACGTCCGCCAGCGGCTGTTCCGGGCGCCCGAAGACCTCCACCAACCCCTCGCGCAGCAGCTCCAGCGGCTCGGTGGCCGTGTCCGAGCCGACGGGAGCGCCCGGTGCCGGCATGGCGGAGCCGAGGGCGCCGCCGTCGTCCTGCTCATGCGGCTCGACCGAAGGCAACGCCGAGCCCGCCAGGCGGGCGAGCAGGCCTGCCAGGGAATCACCTGAGGCCACGTCCTCGGCGTCCGCCACCACGTCCTCGAAGCTGCGCTGCCCCGCCAGAACCGCGCGGATGGACTTCTCCTCCGCGTCCACGTCATACGTGCCCATCAGACTCGCCGCATCCCCGAGCGTCGTGTGCGCCTCGTGCTCCTTCTCCACTAGGCGCGAGAGCACACGCAGGTCGCCGGAGAACATCTCGTGGCTCGGCTCCAGGATCAACGCCGTGATCTGCGGACTCGTGCGCTGGCCGTAGCGGTCCACGCGGCCGTTGCGCTGTTCTAGGCGGATCAGGGACCAAGGGATGTCGTAGTGAACCAGTTGGTGGCACTGCAAGTGGAGGTTCACGCCCTCCGACGCCACGTCGCCCGTCACTAGGACGCGGACCGGCGTGTGGGCCTGCTTGAAGCCCTCCACCACGTCCATCTGCTCCTGATCCGTGAGGCCGCCGTGCATGATGTCCACGGCGTCTTCCGCCAGCTTGAGGTCATTGCGCAGGCGCTCCCGCAGCCAGTGGAGCGTGGCGATGCGCTCCGCAAAGATGACCACGCGCACCGGTGAGCCCTTGGCCACGCCGATCCGCTTCAGGTGCGTGAGGAGCGCGGCATACTTGCCGCCGTCCTCCTGGGCGAGGGCCGCGGAATTGAGGGAGCGCAGGCGCTCGAGCGCCTCGATCTCCTGCGACTCCGAGTGGTTCTCCGGGTGCAAGCGCTTGATGCGCTCGTTCAGCGTCTCCTCGAGCGCGGCCGGGGAGGAGAGGAATGCCTTGGCGAGCGTCCAGGAGAACAGGGCCAAGCCCTTCGAATGCGGCGACTTCCCGGCCCTCGGGTGCAGCCACACGTCCGCGAGCTCCGAGGCGACGGCGTCCTCCGCCGGGGACGCCTCCACAAGGATGTTTTGCGGCTGCTTGCGCTCGGCCCACGCCGCGCCCACCACCGAGGCGACCTCCGGGCTGTGCCGGTGGCGGCGCAGCACCAGACGCTTCACTTCCTCCTCGATGACCGTGCCGTCCGGGCGGACTGCCGTGGGCTCAAGGAGGCTGACGAGCTCCGCGAAGGACGCCGCATTGCCGTTGTGCGGGGTGGCCGAGGCGAGGATGAGCGCGTCCGTCTGAGGGGCCAGCACCTGGGCCAGGCGGTTGTTCTGCGTGGCTGAGTTGGTGATGTTATGCGACTCGTCGATCACCACAGCGTCCCAGCGGTGGTGGCGCAGGTAGGCGAGATAGCGGTCCGACTTCAGGGTGTCCATCGAGATGATGGCCCGCTTGAAGAAGGAGAACGGGTTGCGGGTGGCCGGTAGCTGCTGGCGCACCCGTTGGATACCCACCGAGTCCAGGCGCACGAACGGCAGGGCGAAGCGCGTCCACATCTCGTGCTGCATCTGCTCCAGCACGTGCCGCGGGGTGACGATGAGGATCCTCTCGCCCCGACCGCGCCGGATGAGCTCCGAAAGAATCATGCCGATCTCGAGCGTCTTGCCGAGACCGACGGCGTCCGCGAGGAGCAGGCGCGGGCGCAGGTTATCCGGGTCTAGGGCCCGACGGACGGCCTCACGCTGGTACTCCAGCGGGTCCGCGAGCGCCCGTGCCGAGACCGTGACGGAGCAGTCGTCTACGGGGAGCGGGGACTTTCGCAGCGTGGCCTCGAGCCACAAACGGGCCGTACGGTGCGAGGGCGAAGAGTCTCCGACGACGGTCGCCGCTGCGGGATCTAGAACCTGGATGTCGTCGTGGCGCTCATAGAACGTTGCCTCCGTGTCCCGGACTAGCTCGGTGAGTCCGCGGACAGAAAGCAACTGCCCGTCGGCCGTCTGCTCCACCGAGGTAACCAGCCACTCCTCGTCTCGAATCACCACCACTGAACCCGGCGCAACTGTTAAGGTGACAGCAGGTGGCACGGGCAACTCCTGTAATCTAAGGGGCATCGAGCCACAGTCTATTGGTGAGAGAAACGACCAACGGTCTAATTCGAAGTTGTCATGGCTATTTGAAGTAATGGAGTCGTTAATCTCGACGAGATTCTACGAAGTCTGAAGGACGAGGGCCCACACAAGAGTAAGAGTGGATGCAGGTAACTCAGTGCCCGATCCACCAGAGGGACGGCACGCAACGTAAATCCTCTGCGACCCGCTGAATCCAGAGGGCGGCAGGCCCCCTCACCATTGGCCTTCACCCCCCTCACCATTGGCCTCCCCCCCGGTAGTCCACCCGGCACACCGATTCCTCCAACTGTCCCGAATCCGTCGGCAGCTGCAGCACATGCTTCGACCGGCGTTGTGTCACCGGGTCGACGAAATCCGGGTCCTCCACGCGCCCCAACGGCAAGCCCACGCCTGAACCGTCACCAGTCAACGCCAGGACGCGCCGCTGGAAGTTCGGCTGGTCCAGTTCCGTTCCCCACACGGCCTCGTACACCCGGCGCAGCTGGCTCACGGTGAACCGCTGAGGCAGGAACGAGGCGGCCACGCGCACGTCCTGCACCCGCGCGCGGGCTTGGGCGACGGCGTCGTGCAGGATCTTTGCGTGGTCAAAGGCGAGGTCACCGGGGACCTGATCTACCGGGATCCACTGCGCCGAGAGCGCGTCCGAGCCGCCGCGCGGGGCGCGGTCCACGCGCCCGAATGCCAGCCAGGCCACTGACACGGTGCGCATGCGCGGATCCCGGCCTGGGGTCCCGTAGGCGCCGAGCTGCTCCAGCCGCACGTCCGCCGCGCCGAGCCCGGCCTCCTCCTCCAGCTCCCGGTAGGCCGCTGCCTCCACATCCTCGTCGACCTGGACGAACCCGCCCGGCAGCGCCAGCTGCCCCGCGAACGGCTCGTCCCCGCGTTCGATCAGGACCGCCTCCAAACGCAACCGGCCGTCACGTCCCCCGTCCGCCTCCGGCCGCACCGCCAGGACCACGAGGTCCACGGTCACGGCGAACGGCGGGAACTCACTCTGGTACTTCGCAACACTGACCACGCCCCCACTCTAGTTGTCTAGTTGACAACCTCAAAATGCGCCCGCATAGTTCTAGTTGTCATCTAGACAACTCCATCGGGCCGGTGGGCCATCCCCAGTCCGGTCGGCCCACGAAAGGCAGATCCCCATGCTTGACTCCCTCCACCTCGGACGCGGGACCACCCGCGGCGCCCTGACCGTCTTCCCGGTCTGGGGCGAAGGCCAGCCGCACGGCGACTACGCCACGATGTCCCCGTCCGTGCAGGTCTCCGAGATGCCAACCGGCCCGCAGGTCGGCACGCTCGTCATCACGAACTCACACGATGGGCCCCTGTTGCTGACCGCGGGTGAGCTGCTCGAGGGCGGGCACCAGCACCGCATGGTCGCCGACTCGGTCCTCCTCCCTCCTCAGACCGAGCAGTCCGTCGCCGTCGTCTGCGTCGAGCACGGGCGCTGGAGCGGCGGGCGGGATCACCGCTCAGCCAACCGCCGTGCCAGCACACGCATCCGCGCGGGGCTGCGGGCCGGCGTCGTCGGTGGGACCGCACAGGCCGCGGGGCGTGACCGGCAGGGCGAGGTCTGGTCCCGGATCGACGGGCTCGAGAGGCAGTTCGGCGCCTCAGCCACGAGCTCCTACCTGGACTATGCGGACCGTGCCGACGAGGAGGTGGCCGGGATGATCGCCGGGCTGCGTCCGTTCCCGGGGCAGGTCGGGGTGATGGTCGGCATCGCGGGCCACCCGGTCTTCGCCGAGGTCTTCGACCGGCCGGAGGCCCTGGCGCAGCAGTTCGGGTCAGTCCTCCAGGCCGCCGCGTTCGACGCGATCGGGCACCCACCCGTCCCGACGCCATCGCACCGCGGCCGACGCTTCCTCGAGCTGGCCGCCGCCGTGCCCCAGCGCCCCACTGCGCCAGCGGGCCTGGCCCGGCGCCTGTCCGGCGGCAACCAGAAGGTGGAGGTCGAGGCCCTGGACTGGATGGACCACCAGATCCACGCGCTGCTGACCAATCCGCGGCACGCGGTGCTCCAGCCGGCCGGCTGACGCACCCGCTCGCTCGCACCAACCAACCCCGCTGTCCGCATGAACCCAGGAGCAACCATGAAGTATTCAAACGCCCAGAACGCCCGCATCGCCGGGGTGCTCACCGGCCTGGCCGCCGGGGACGCCCTCGGCGCCGGTTACGAGTTCAACCCGCCGGTGGCCGCCTCTGATCCAGTCGGCATGATCGGCGGCGGGCTGGGGAACTTCGCCCCGGGCGAGTGGACGGGTGACACCTCCATGGCTGTGGTCATCGCCCGCGCCCTCGTCACGTCCCGCGGCGCGCTGACGGACGCCGCGTGCAGCGAGATGGTCCGGGAGTGGGCGGTCTGGGCGGAGTCCGCGCCCGACGTCGGCACCCAGACCCGCGGGGTCCTGCGCGACTCCCAACGCCTGGCCCACGACGCCGGCCGGGAGGCTCCCGACGTCGCAGACGCCTTGGCCGCGGCGGAGATGGTCCACCGGCGGGCCGGCCACTCGGGCGGCAATGGCTGCCTCATGCGGACGGCACCCGTGGCGCTGGCCTTCCTGGACCGCACGCCGGCCGAAGCGTTCGAGGCAGCGGGTCGGATCAGTGCGCTGACGCACTTCGATCCCGAAGTCGGCGAGGCGTGCGGGCTCTGGACCGTGGCAATCCGCCACGCCGTGCTCACCGGTGAGCTCGATGTCCGTGTGGGCTTGTCGTTGCTGCCCGCCGAGCGTGCAGACGTGTGGGAGAAGCGGTTCCGAGTGGCTGAGGCCGGCAGCCCGCGCGACTTCCGGAACAACGGCTGGGTCGTGGAGGCGTTGCAGGGCGCGTGGAGTGCGATCGCGGGGACGCGGGGTGACGGCGTTGACCGGCCCACGCACCTGCGGTCCGCGCTGGAGGCGGCTGTGCGCGGCGGGGTGGACACGGACACCGTGGCGGCCATCGCGGGCTCGCTGCTCGGGGCTGCCCACGGCGTGCCGGCGATCCGAACACCTGGTTCCGGATGCTCCACGGCTGGCCGGGTCTGCGCGCCCGGCATCTGATCGGGCTGGGCGTTGCCCTGGCCGGCCGGTCCCGGGTCGAAGGACGGTGGCCGGCCATTGAGAGGATGGACTACAGCCAGTGGGACGGTGCCGAAGGTGCGGCCGTGGTGGAACACCCGGATGACCCCGGCGTGCTGCTGGGGCCAGCCGGCGCCTTGGGCGCCGTGGAGTACGGCGCCGTCGTGAGCCTGTGCCGGGTCGGCTCGGCGGAGGCGCGGGTGAGTTCGGCCGACGACCACGCCGAGTTCTGGCTGATCGACGGTGAGAACCCGTACCCGGAGTTCACTCTGCGCGACGCCGCCGAGACGGTCCGCCGATTCCGCGAGGAGGGCAAGCGGGTGCTGCTGCACTGCGTGCGAATGGAATCGCGCACGCCGACGGTGGCGGCGTTCTACGGGGCTCTCGTGACGGGGTCTACTCTCCTGGAAGCCTTGGAGCGCGTGCGCACAGTGTTGCCGAAAGCGGCCCCGAGCGCGGCATTCCGGCGACTGCTTGAGAACGGCCTGACGCGCCGGACGGCCGGTCTCACTGAGCGTGCATCGACGCTTAGAACTACCGCATTGATCCTGATTCCATATCCCGCCACGGGCTTGCGACTTACTGCGTTCGTGGGCTGCCATAGATTGTTTTCGTCTTCATCACCGCCTCTCTTCCTTACTCGTTTCTTCGGGTAACTCGTGCATAGGCCCATTGCTACGCCACAGTCGCGTTGGCTACCACCGAAACCATCCTGCTGGCTTCCTGTTCGGCAGGTGAAGCCTCCACGCCAGCGCCATCGTCATGCGGCGGCGAGCCCGCTGGAACATCGGAGTCAGCCACCCCGACCCCTCGCCGTCGCCACCCGTAACGAGAACGACCCGGGAGATCTCGTGAAGGAAGTTGGGGAAGTCTCTGCCGTATTCGACGAAACCGACCCAGACGGTGGGCACCCCATTCAGTTCAAAGTCACGAACATCAAGCCTGCTGTGTGCACCAGCGACTACGCAGGCATTCCGGACAATGGCAATCACCTAGTCCAGATTGACCTTGAAGTTGAGACCAAGAAAGAGATGCGAGATCTCTTCACCGACTGGGGAGTATCCCACCAGTCTGATGTTTGAGACCGATTGGTTTGCCTACGCCAGCAATGGGACGACAATGAACGCCATCGACTCATCAGCCGCATACTCGTGCCTCGCTGATGGCGACAAGATCCCCTTCGAAATTGTGCCCGCCGAGAAAATTGTGGGATCCATAGTCTTCGAGGTCGGAAGATGTCAAGGCTGGTGAGACAAGTTCGTTCAGGCGGTCTGTATGAGGGCCTCCTGTGAAGGTTGGTTGATCCACGCCGCGGCGGGCAGTTCCGGTGCTTCGGGACGCTGGCGGGTGAACCTTGCGGGGTTCGCGGCGTAGGCGGCGTCGAGGGTGACCTGGCGCTGGGCGCGGACCTGGGTCGCGGTGCCGTGGTGCACCGATGCCGGGGTGTTCAGACCGATCCCGGAATGACGGTGCTCGTGGTTGTAGTAGGAGAAGAACGCCTCGCAGAATGCCCGCGCGTCTTGGAGGGAGCCGAAGCTCTCGGGGAAGACCGGGGCGTACTTCAAGGTCTTGAACGCCGCCTCGCTGTAAGGGTTGTCATTGCTGACGTGGGGTCGGGAGTGGGACCTCTCGACCCCGAGATCGAGGAGCAGTTGGGCGACGGGCTTGGAGGTCATCGATGTTCCTCGGTCGGCGTGGATCGCTTCCGGGATCCCGTGCACGCCCATCGCTTCTTCGAGCATCGTCTTGGCGATCTCAGAGTCCTCGCGTGCCGCGACGGTCCAGGCCACCACATAGCGGGAGTAGATGTCGATGACGACGTAGAGGTCGTAGTAGACCCCGCGGACCGGGGTGCGGAGTTTCGTGATGTCCCACGACCAGACCTGGCCAGGTCCGGTGGCCAGTAGTTCGGGCTTCTTACGAGGAGGGTGGGTGGCTTGACGGCGGCGTTCACCGGCCATCGTGTGGGCGCGCAGGATGCGGTGCATCGTGGACATCGAGCACAGGTAGGTGCCCTCGTCGAGCAGGATCGCCCAGGTCTGCGCGACCGCTTTGTCAGCGAACCGAGGCTCGGTCAACACCTCCAGGACGCGGGCACGCTCGGTATCGCTGAGCGCGTTCGGTGGTCTGGGCCGGGCGCACGGGCGCCGGCTCGGGCCCGAATGGCAGCCCCGCCCGCCGCTGGACTTCTTTCTGAGCGCGGTAATGGCTGGCCCGTGAACGGCCCAGGAGGGCGCATGCGGTCGCAACGTTGGTCACTACAGCGAGTTGGTCGACCAGCGGCACGATCACCGCTTCGACCGCTTCTGGGGCTCCGCGCTCTCGGAGAGCGTCTCCAAGAGCGCGTGTGCTTTTCCCATGAGGTCCAGCGCCGCCCGCGACCGAGCGAGTTCGGCCTCGGCCTTCTCCGCCCGGGCACGCAGCTGCTCGATCTCACGGTCGCGTCGATCCCGGCTAGCCGGGCCCAGACCAACCTGTGCGCCGGCCTGTGCGGCCTTGCGCCACTCGATCAAGTGAGAGGAGTACAGCCCCTCCCTGCGCAGGATCGCTCCGCGCTCATCACGATCAGCAGCTTCGTACTCAGCCAGAATCTGTGCCTTGTACTCGGCGCTGAAACTACGCCGTTTCGGTCGATCCGCTCGAGGTCCCATGACCCCATCATCGGTGGCCACATCAGCCGTCGTCATCGTCATCTACTTACGTCTCGCTTCTCACCCCGTGCAAGGGAAGGAATCAGTGGAGGTGTCTCACCTCAGCCTGACGCACAGGGGGTCAGCGATGTCCAGGGAGAGATTGCCCATCGACCTTGGTACATGGACGGCTTCGGGTGGTCGTGGACGTACGACCTTTCTGCCGAAAGCTAGATGAGATAGTCCTATCAGGGCTGAGGAAGCTCAAGACACTTGGCACCGGCCCGGTGGGCCTGTTCGCAACCAACCTCCAATGACAGCTACAGGACCAGGGGAAGAGAAGCAGGAGCCTGTCGCTGAGCGACGAGCTCGGCCCTGACATCCCTGAGTCGTCGGCCATCAGGTACGGACCAGAAGTACCAGCCGTTAGTTGCGCGCTTGCGCAAGCTCTTGGCGGCGGCGGAGGGTGAAGCGTACGCCTTTCCGTGGACCTTTAGATCGCCACCAGCGAGGACCTCAGCTGTGGACCCGTTGAAATCCCGATGAGTGGAATGCAAGGTCTCGCCCACGGACAGCAACCCTGCTTCGATAAGGTGCTTAAGGTCGATACCCTCTACCGACTTCGCTTGGGGATCAACCACTGTCCCTTGATGTCCGTCGGGCGTGGGCCATACGTGGAGTAGCGTACCGATCAGTATGTCGGTCCGACGGTCAATGAGCTCCTCACCCCAGCTGTCATTTTCGGCCGCGCTGAGTATGCGACCGGTCAGCGTCAGGGTGTTGTGCTGCAGGAGCGCTTGACGCTTGATATCCCACGAGGCGTTGGAGACCTTGGAATTAAGGGACTGCGTCAACAACGTGAGGTTGCCCAACCGATGCACTCGCGAAGCGCGTGCTTCCACTTCTTCGGGTGATCCCACTGGCCAGGAATCTTGCCAGGATTGGGGCAACACATGCTCGATCGGCAGTCGACCCCGCTCGACTTGGGGCTGCTGAGTTTCTGCCCTGTAGTAGTTCTCTGCTGCCTCGAGAAACATGCGCATACGCGCACGCGGGTAGCGCCGGTACACAGGTTCCGTCGCCAAGACTGAGCGGACCTCCACGTCTCCCGGCCAATAGGTACTCGTGACGTTCAACCGAGTCAGATGAGTCGTGATCCGCTCAACGAGATCGGCAATGTCAGTGGCCTTAGCGTTTCGAATGATCTCTGCGACGATGCGCCCCAGATCTGAATTAGACAGACGAAGAAGTTGCCTACGGTAGACCCAGCTCTCTGTGCTTCGGATGACCTCTTCAGTGATAGCAGGCGGGATGCCCCTTGATGGATCCGTAAGGAATAACAGGAGAGGTTTCAGCAGTTCGATACCGCTGGCCTTCATGCGGTAGACCGCCATCTCCACGACCGATAGGTTTCCATCATTCCTGGAAGCTGCCTCAGTCCACGTTTGATACATGTCGGCCTGACGCCGAATCCGGGGAAGCAAATCCTTCATGGAGACGTCCGCGTTGTTGTTGACGTATCTCTTGAACGCACTGAAGGTGTTGTGCGGACTGATCTCGTCGCCCAGCCGGGAAATGAGCCATTGATTCAAGAACAGCGAGCTACGACCGACCGTTTGGCGCCCCACACTGACCGAGGCCTCCCAGAACTTGGTCTCGAAAGGCCAGTCCCGCTCGTATGCACTCCTACTGTCTGCTCCCTCGGCCTCGAGGCGTTGAAATACGAAGTTGCGGACCAGATCGGCTGCGGTCAAGGGAGTGCCGCGAGCATTGAGCGTCTCAAAGATCTCTTGGGAATCCTCGTCCGGCGTCAGGTCGATCGACACCAGTTGCAGCCCGCCCTGGATCACCTCTGTGAGGTGGTCGGCGCGTATCGGGAACGAAGCGTCCTCGGGCGAGCCGAGCCATTCTTCGGCAACGCGGCGGAAGTATTGGTGTGCCCGGGCGATCCGTGATCCGTGGTTCTCCAGCTCTTCATAGGAGAGCGATGGGTCCGCATTCATGATCTCATCGAATGCTGCCCGGTCTTTGTTGAGATGTCTGACTTTGAGCGCGCTTTCGCCGTCAGCGATGTAGTGCGACGGATTGTGGGTCAGTCCCTCAAGCTGCCGGGCTGGACTGTCCAGACCAGCGTCGAGTAGCAGAGCGTTGGTGGCGTCCATGAGCAATTGCAGGGTTGTTAGGCGTTGCTGGCCGTCGACCACATTCCATACGCCCATGTTGCCTGATGCAGGCTCGGCAGCTTGAAGGACAACGGCGCCCAGAAAATGAGAGACCGCCTTGAAGGGCGTCTTCATTCGAGCCTCGACAGTGCGACGGATGTCCTGCCAGAGCGGGGCCCACTGTTCTTCTTCTTCCCAGACGTAAGGACGTTGGAATAGCGGGATGATGAAGTGCTGGGGGAGATTAAATAGCTCCAGTGGCGTGCGCTTTCTCGTCTCCATCTCATGATTCTGGCACGACGTGCCACCGAGTTAGCGGACGACGCTCCCTGACCGCCTACGGCCACTGGACCCAGTAGGAGTTCCTCATCGAGACGACGGCTGGCAGCCTGTGCCAACATGACCTTGCCGGCCTCGGCCAGCGCATGGTCAATGAGGGTGCCGCCGGCCACCTGTCCGCGATACCCGGACCAGACGCACACGCTGAGCTCTGGGGCCCCGTCGGCCACGAAGCCGTAGCCGGGATCGGTGGATTCGAGAACAGTAGCCAAACGGAGTCCAAGACCACCTCCGCCTCCGCTTTGGCTCCCGACGCTTGCTCCGGATTTCGTGCGCAGCTCGTCAAGACTTAATGTGCAGTGCCACTTTGGCCTACTTTTCCGGGGTTTTCGGCGCGGGTGGACGGCGCAGGTATTTCATCCCGAGTGGCGCAGGACTTAAGCCGGACCAGCGCAGACGTGGGCCGACCGGTGGACGGAACCGGGCCGTCGTCGTCCCCCGCGCCCTTAACGTGTCCGCCCCCATCCGTAGCGTCCCAACCAGATCGATCCCGCCAACAGGCGGGCCTTCCCTCGGTCTCTGTTCCGGCAGACCCGGAGAGCCGGCACGGCGGGACCCCACCGCGGCACCGGTTCGCACCGTCTATCGCTTCCCACGCGATCCTCATGAAGGACCTTCCCATGAACCAGAACCAGCCCTCCCCTCACGGATACAGCCAGGACCCGACGACCGGCGGCACTCCGCCCGACGGCAAGGCCGCCAAGTCAGCTGCCAGGGCCGCCCGCCCCTGGTACAAGAAGAAGCGCGCCATCATCCCCGCCGGGGTCCTGGCGCTGTTCATCATCGCCGGTCTGGCCAGCGGTGGTGGCGACGACCCGGATCCGGCGGCCGCTCCCTCGAGCCAGTCGGCCACGCCGTCAGCCACGGAGGACGTCCAGCTCGCCGAAGCCACCGCATCCGCTGAGGAGGAGGCGGCGCAGGAAGCCGAGGAGTCGGCCCGCGCGGAGGCCGAGGCTTCCGAGAAGGCCGAAGCCGAGGCTCAGGCGGCGGAGGAGGCGGAAGCTTCGAAGAAGGCCGAGGAGGAGGCCAAGGCAGCTGAGGAAGCTCGGGCCGCCGAGGAAGCCGCCGCTGCAGCTGAGGCCGAGGCCGAACGTGGCACCCTGAGCCAGCAGAACGCGCTGCGGTCGGCCGAGGACTACCTCGACTACACCGCGTTTTCCCGGAGCGGGCTCATCGGCCAGCTGGAGTTCGAGGACTACTCGACCGCTGATGCCACATGGGCCGTGGACCGCGTAGAGGTCGACTGGAACGAGCAGGCGGCCAAGTCCGCCGCGGACTATCTGGACTACACCTCGTTCTCACGCCAGGGCCTGATCGACCAGTTGGTCTTCGAGGGCTACTCGCAGGAGCAGGCTCAGTATGGTGTGAGCCAGACAGGCCTGTAGTCGGAGTGGCCCCGTCTGACCGGGCCACTCCCCTCGCCCCACTCCAGAACGGATGTGCTTCCACCATGTCGGACAGCGTCGGCAGCTGGTTTGCTGTCGGGACCATCGGCTCCATCATCACGGGTGGCGCAGCCTCCGTGGTCCCGGGCTACTTCGGGATGGAGGGCTACGGGTTCAACTTCTTCGTCATCCTGTGCGTCGCCTCCGTGATCTTCGCACTCGTGGCGCTGATCGCCGTCGCGGGTTTCTTCAACCTCGTGGTGCGATACCTGCGCGAGATCAGCGAGAACACTGGTTCGGCCCGGAGGAGCATGTGAGCAGTCGAAGGGCGCGCCTGAGGTTCACCGGCCACATCGCCGGTGCCGGGACCACCGGCGGGACGCGGCTGGTGCTCGGATGCTGGAACAAGTCCCCGCACGGGCCGTTCGCGGACGTCATGGTCCAGCGCCAGGACGGGCACCGCATCCTGCTGGCCCCCGATCCGTGGGTGGCCGACTTCGTCTCCGCCACCTACACCTTCGACGAGGTGCAGCAGGTGCCCGTCAGGGTACAGGGACCCGACGCCGGCGCTGCCGCCGGCTCGCGCTGGCACGTCACCGCGGGGCCGCTGGACTGGTCCTTCGAGGTGGGGCGGCGTGAGCCACTGGGGCACCTGTTGCGAGCGGTGCCCGGCCCCGTGGGAACGAGTCTGACCATAGCCCGGGTCACGGACCGGGTGGCCCGGGTGGTGATGCCGGGGGTGCGAACCGTGGGCACCGCGGGCAACGACCGCACCGAGTGGTACGCCGCCCGGGACCTGCACCGCCTGTCCGCCTCCCGCGCGGCCTGGGACGGGGAAAACCTGGGTGCCCTGGCGGACCTGGATCCACCAGCGGACTTCGGCTTCAGTTCCACCCCTCGGTTTCCCAGCCTGACCGCGCTGACGAGCACCGTCAGCATTCTTCACTGAGGCTGGAGTCGTCCTGGGGCGCCCGGTCAATGCAGTCAGCGCTAGGGCCCCGAGCTGCCCTCATTTTGCTCGGACAGCATCCGCCGGGCTTCGCCTAACGCCCAATCAGCATCGGCATGGTCCGTCTTCGCCAACGCCAGCAGGTTGGCGATGTGCTGTTCGCGACTGAGCCGAGCCGTCTCGTCGGCGAAGTTGATCATCGCCAGGACGCGGGCGTGGGCACGGCGCCCCCGGGCCTTAGGCCGGGTGTCATTCGCATCCGTTCCCCGGAGGATTTCCAATGCCTCGATTAACAACCATTTCATCCCGTACTCCCCCACCGTGGCCATTGCTCTTGCCACGCTAGCCGTCTTGCACAGAACCAACGAGACGCTCAGCCGCTCAACGAAGGACTGGACGTCACCAGAACGTCCGACAGCGCCTCGGCGAACCGAGCAATGTCCTCGGGAGTGTTGTAGAAGTGCGGCGAAACGAGGATGCGCCCCGCCTTGTCCGACGCCGAGATCTTCCGTTGCCGCAGCTCGTGCGCGACGAGGGCGGAGTCTCCAACGTGGTCGAGAGCAATGATCCCCGCGCGCACATCACGCGGCGTGATCGAGGCGACCCCGATGCCGTCCAAGGCGGTGAGGACCTCGCCGGTGAGCTGCTCGACGCGCGCGAAGATGTTCGGCCATCCGAGGTCCTCCAGATATTCGAGCGTCGCGTCCAGGACGTACAGCCCCGGGAAGTTCGGTGCCGCATAACTGAACGAGGTGCTCGGAGCGGGATTGCCGTAGCTGCGGAAGATGGGCGTGAGCGCCTCCCGGGCGCGTTCGCGGAAGACACCGATCGCGGTGCCGAAGCCGGACATCAACCATTTGAAGACCCCGGCACCGTAGACGTCCACGTAGCTCAGATCCACGGGCACCGCACCGAGCGCCTGGATGCCGTCCACCACGAGTAGGGCGTCCACGTCTCGGCAGGCGCGGCCCAGTCGGTTCAGGTCCAGCATCGTTCCGGTCCACGGGTGCACGTGGGATACGGACACGACCCGGGTGCGCGGTGTGATCGCCTCGAGCAACTGCTGCTCACGTGTGCTGGGTGCGGTCGGCTGGACCCGGACGACCTTCACGCCCGCTGCCTCGGCGTTCGCCCACGGTAGGACGTTGCAGGGATAGTCGTCGGCTGCCACCACCACCTCGTCACCGGGGTGCCAGCTCGCGCTGGCCGCGGCGAGGTTGATGACTTCGCTGGTGTTGCGGAAGAACTCGACCTCCTCCTCGGACACACCCAGGAGCCGAGCCGTCCGTTGCTTCGCGCCCGTGGCCGCTTGGCGCCAACTCGGCTGCGCATCGCAGCCCAGGAGCGCTACATCACGGTAGTACTGACCTGCTGCCTCCGCAGCACCCGGGAAGGCCAGACCAGCTCCCGCAGACTGCAGATAGACCCATCCCTCGCGATAGGCAAAATCGCTCTCGACTCTCGCCTGCCATTCATCCACAGCACGTCTCCTTTTCGAGACACCATTCCGGCGTTCACATCAGGGGTCAACGCGCATTTCGCGGGACGGAACCAGGATGCCGCTGCCTCCTGAAGCTACCTAGGATCAGAAAAAACCCGCACCGAGCGGGTTGCAGCCATGTGCTGACCGGCGCTGGAGCGAGTGCGACAGCTGACCCCGAACCTGAGGAGAAGCCCATGAGACAAGAGATCCGCGCTGAGAATCACCATCCGCCGATCGGTCACTACACCGACGCGGTGCGGTCCGGGGATTTGCTCTACTTGTCCGGGTGCGGCCCGACCGGCGTGGACCTTGAGGTGGTCGGCGGAGACGACGCGGGGGCCCAGGCCCAGCAGGTCTACGCCAACATCGGCAAGGTGCTGGACGCCGCCGGGGCACGCCCCCAGGATGTCCTCTCCGTGACGACCTACCTCACCGACCCCGCCGACGGGCATGTGGTGAACGACGCCAAGCGCGAGTTCTTCGGTGAAGCACGCACCGCGAGCGCCACGGTCATCGTCGCCGACCTGATGGTCCCTGGCGCCAAGGTCGAGGTGCAGGCGGTCGCCCGCATCCCCTCCGAACGCTGAGCGCCAGGATGACGGGGCTCGACGACGGCCGGCTGGCCAGCATCCGGGCAGGGTTTCCCTATCTGCACGGCCGCGCCTACCTCAACTCCGGCGGTGCCGGTCTGGCGTGGCGCGGCCAGTCGGCCGCGGCGGCGGTCTACTACGACGACGTGGCCAGCATGGGCGCTGACGGCCAGCGGCTCTGGATGGCTCTCGGCGTGCGTGCCCGGGAGCGCGTGGCGGCACTGCTCGATGTTCCCGTGAAGGATGCCAGCTTCTTCCGCAACACGACCGAGGTGATCAACCTCGCCGCCAACAGCATGGAGTGGCACGCGGGCGATGAGGTGGTCGTCGCTGCTGACGACTTCCCCTCGGTGGTGTGGCCATGGGTCCGTGCGGAAGCGGCCGGGGGCCGCGTCGTCCGCGTCGACCCGGGCACGGAACCCCAGCGGGAGGACCGGCTGCTGGAGGCAATCACAAGCCGCACGCGGGTCCTCGCGGTGTCCCACGTGAACACGGTGACGGGCACCCGGCTGGACCTGGACCGTCTGGGGCGAGCGTGCCGAGAGGTCGATGCCCTGCTCGTCGTCGACGGCATCCAGGCGTTGGGGTCGCTCCCCGTCGACCTCACGTACGTGGATGTGTATGCAGCCGGAGTGTTCAAGTGGCTGCTCTCGGGCTTCGGCACCGGGATCGGCGTGTTCCGGGAGCGGGCGCGGGACAAGCTCACGCCGGCCTACCGGGGCTACCGGAACAAGCCACCCAGTACGGACTTCGGGTACGCCGATCCGAACTATCCGGGGCTGTACGTCCTTGATGCGACGCTGGAGTTCCTCGGCAGCGTGGGATGGCCGGTGATCCACGGACGCGTGGATGAACTGACACGGCGGACCGCGGATGCGATCCGCGCGCTCGGCATTGAACCGATCACCCCGGCGGATGCCCAGGCTGGGATCGTCAGCTTCCGTACCGAGGATTCCGCGGCCATCACGGCCGAACTACTGCGAGCCGGTGTCCATGTCGTGGAGAAGCTGGGCCTGGTGCGGGTCTCCCCGCACTTCTACAATACGACTGCCGAGGTGGATCGATTCGCCGAGGCGCTCGAGACGGCGCTCGCCGGTCGGTGAAATCCGAGGACCCAGGAGGTTCCATGTCATTCCAGGCCTATCTCGACGCCATTGAGAACAAGACCGGCCTCACCCCGCGCCAGCTGCTCGAGATCGCGCAGGCCCGGGGGTACAGCGATGACTCCGTGAAGGCGGGCGAGATCCTGGACTGGCTCAAGACCGACTACGGACTCGGCCGGGGCCACGGCATGGCCCTGGTCCACGTCATCCAGAAGGGCCCTCAGATCGACGCCAAACACGTGGGAACCTCCGGCTCACACCGCGACTCCTCGGACACGCTCTGGTTGGACGGCCAGGCCAGCAAACCGTCCTGACCCGGAATGCGGGCCCGCCACGGGCTCGGTTGCACCGTCCTCGACACCCCCTCCTCGAGCCTTCTATTGCACACAACTGAATTGTACGCAATACTTCCTGCATGAGCACCCCCGAAGCCCCACCGAACCTCCACCTGGAGGACCAGGTCTGCTTCGCCCTGTACTCGGCGGCCCGGGCAGCCCAGCAGGCCTACCGGCCACTGCTGGACGAACTGGGCCTGACCTACCCGCAGTACCTGGTGCTGCTGGTGCTCTGGGAGCAAGACGGGCAGTCGGTCTCGGAGCTCGGCGAGCGATTGCACCTGGACAGCGGCACACTCTCGCCGCTGCTGCGCCGTCTGGACGAGCACGGGTTCATCACCCGCGAGCGCCAGACCACCGACTCCCGCCGAGTGACCGTCCGGCTGACCACAGCGGGTGAGACCCTCCGCGAGCGCGCGGTGGACGTCCAGCGGTGCCTGCTGGACGCCGTCGGGCTCTCCACCGCAGACCTGCTCGCGCTGCGGGACCTCTCCCAGCGTTTCGTGGCCGCAACCTGACCAGCTCCCCACACGCCCACGCAACCACCATCAGGAGATCCCCATGCAGACGATCTACACCGCCGAAGCCCTGGCCACCGGAGGCGGCCGCGACGGCCGCACCCAGACCGCGGACGGCAAAATCAACCTGGACTTGGCCACCCCGCAGGAGATGGGCGGCACCGGCGACGGCGCGAACCCGGAGCAGCTCTTCGCCGCCGGCTACGCGGCCTGCTTCCACTCCGCCTTGCAGATGGTGGCCCGCAAAGCCAAGGCTGACCTGGGCGAGTCCAGCGTGGGCGCGCGAGTGGGCATCGGCCCCAACGGCGCCGGCGGATTCGGCCTGGAGGTCACCCTCGAGGTGGTCGTGCCGAACCTGCCCGCCGAGCAGGCCCAGGAGCTCGCCGACCAGGCCCACCAGGTCTGCCCGTATTCCAACGCCACCCGCGGCAACATCGAGGTCCATGTGAACGTGGTGCAGGACTGATGCCCACCCTTTACGACTTCACCGCCCCCACCGTGGCCGGTCAGGACCAGCCGCTCGCGGACTATGCCGGCCAAGTGGCCGTGGTGGTCAACACCGCCAGCAAGTGCGGCCTGACGCCCCAGTACGAAGGCCTGCAGGAGCTCTACGCCGAGTACAAGGACCAGGGCCTGGTGGTGCTCGGCTTCCCCTGCAACCAGTTCGCGAACCAGGAGCCCGGCACGGACGCTCAGGCCAGCGAGTTCTGCCAGCTGAATTACGGGGTCGAGTTCCCCATGTTCGCCAAGGTGGACGTCAACGGTTCCGGCTCCCACCCCCTGTTCGCCTGGCTGAAGAAGGAGACCTCCGGGCTGCTCGGCGGGGCCATCAAGTGGAACTTCACCAAGTTCCTCGTCGACCGGGACGGGAAGGTCCTCGAACGCTTCGCCCCGGCCACCGGCCCCGAGAAGATGCGTTCAGCGATCGAGGCGGCCCTGGAGGTGCCGGCGGGCTGAGGTCCTGGAGGTGCCGGCGGGCTGAGGTCCTGGAGCACCTGGCAGGCCAGCCTGCGTCTCACGGCGTCATCTCCGTCCCCTGCACCCGGGTGATCGGCTCAAACACCGCCAGGATGACGGACCATGACCGCCGGCATGCCCCGGGCCCGCCCCGCCGATAGCGTCGGCGGCGAATCACGAGTGCCACACACAGCGAACCCTGGTTCCGTGGCCGGCAACCCTCCGCACGTGCGGGGTGCCCCAGGTGAGGATTCGGCCCGCAGCCCACTGGTGCGGGCAAGACGCGAGCCAAGGTAGGGAAGACAGGCCATGAGCACGTCCACACTGAGAATCGACTCCGAGGCATCCGTGGTCCACGGCCTGGACATCGGCCGCACCCGGCCGGCCATGAAGTGGGTGTGGATCCTCGGCCTGGGTGGGGTGTTCTTCGAGGCCTACGCCGGTGCGGCCCTCGCCTCCGGTCTCGATCCGCTGACCCGCGAGTTGGGCCTGAGCCCCGTCCAGGTCTCCCTGGTGACGAGCACCTACATGTTCGTGGCGATCTTCGTCTGCCCCTTCGCCGGAGGCCTGGCGGACAAGTTCGGGCGGCTGAACATCCTCCTGGCAGCCAAGGCCTTCGCCCTGGTCGCCATGGTGATCGGACTGTCCGCGGGCAGCTTTGAGATCCTCATCCTCTCCCGCGTGCTCGCCGGCGTGGCCTGGGCCATGGACTTCGGAGCGCTGCTGACCTATATCTCCGAGTTCCTGCCGGCACGGCACCAGAGCAAGCTCAACCGCTGGCAGGGCATGTGGTACGTGGCCACCACCACCAACCTGCTCTTCACCTTCGGCATCTACCACCTCGGGGTCGGCACCTCGATCTGGCGCTGGTTGCTGGGCAGCTGCGCCGTCGTCGCACTGGCGCTCCTCGTCTCCCAGCGGGCCGTGCTGGTGGAGTCCCCGCGGTGGCTGGCCTCCAAGGGCCGGTACGCCCAGGCCGCCGCCGCCCTGCAGCGGATGTACGAGTTCCCCGGCGCCGCGGTCACCGCCGCCCCAGACGGCTCGGTCACCGGAACCACCCAGCACGACGCCGGCCGGTTGGCCACGCTGTTCCGCGCGCCCTACCTGCGACGCACCGTCCTGGCCAACGTCGCCTGGTTCGCCGAGGCCTGCCAGTACTACGCGATCGGCTGGTACCTGCCGATCATCGCCCTGACCCTGTTCGGCGAGAGCTTCGCGGGAGCCACCCTCGGAGCGGCAGCGTTCAACGTCCTGGGCATCGTCGGCGGCTTCGCCGCAGCCGGCCTCGCGTCCCGACTGCGCATCCGCGGCGCCATCCAGATCGGCTTCGCCGCCTGCGCGGTGATTCTCGTGGTCTTCGGGCTCACGCTCGAGTCCGCTCCCCTGGCGGTGGCCATCCTGCTGCCGTCCCTCTTCATCCTCTTCCACGCGGGGTTGGCCGCCCCGGGTGGTGCGGCACTGTCCGCGCTCGCGTATCCGAGTCATCTCCGAGGCCTGGGCATGGGCGTCTCAACCACCTTCTGCAACATCGGCGCCGCTGCGGGCCTGTTCCTGTTCCCGTTGCTGCAGGCCTGGTTGGGCACCTCTGGGGCGATCATGGCCATGGCCGCCGTGCCGTTCGTCGGCTTCCTCACCGCCACCCTCATCAAGTGGGACCCGGACCGGCTCAAGAGCCCTTCTCCAGATGCCGACCCCGCTTTCGCGGCGCTCACGAGCGGACCCGTTACCGCAGACCAACTGCGCGCCTGACGCCAGCGTCACCTCTTGCCGCGGCAGGAATCAGCGTCAGTCGGGTCTCGCGGCCTGTCATGGGCCGGAGGCATCAGGGTGCCCTTGGGCCGCGGGTCGTGCTTCAAAGGCGCCGCAGACCTACCCTCTCTGCGGGCCGGGGGCCTTGTTAGCCTGTGCTTACGCATGCCCCGCATGACCGACCGCAGGAGGCAGGTAGCCGTGTCAACCATCGACCCCGAAGAGGCCCGAGGCCATTCCGAGAACCCGGCCGAGGCCACCCGTGAGACGTCGGGCCACAGCATCGACGGGGACACCCCGCCAGCCGAGGGCACCAGCGCGGAGCCCACCAACAACGAGCTCGACAAGGACCAGCGAGGCGTCGGTGCCAAGAACAAGGCCTGGCTGGTGGCCCTGCTGGTCCTGGTCCTGGTCTTCGTCGGCTTCTGGATCGCCGGCTCGATCGCCGGACTGTTCTGAGCGTCCGCCGAGGCGTTGCCACCACCGATCGTTTCATCACGCCGACCGACCTGGCCCGTCCAAGGAGGATGTCATGACCCATCACGTGAGTTCGATGCTCGAGACCTATCCGAAGGACTTGGGCACGATCGACCGAGAGAAGCTGGCCCAGTGCATCGAGGCGTGTTTCGAGTGCGCCCAGACCTGCACCGCTTGTGCGGACGCCTGCCTGGCCGAGGACAACGTCGCCGACCTCCGGCAGTGCATCCGGTTCAACCTGGACTGCGCAGACCTCTGCGCAGCCACGGGCCGGGTCCTCTCCCGCCAGACCGGCAACAACGCCGAGACCACCCGTGCCTTGCTCGAGGCCTGCCGGACCGCGTGCCGGGTGTGCGCCGATGAGTGCGGCCAGCATGCCGAGATGCACGCGCACTGCACGGTCTGCGCCGAGGCGTGCCGCCGGTGCGAGCAGGCGTGTGCCGAGCTGCTCGAGTCTCTGGGCTGAGGACAGGACCTCCCTTCTTCCAGGTGAAAGTGCCATTGCAGCCTCCAGTACACCTCCCTAGGGTCCACAGTGATACGGATCTCATTCCAGCGACTGTGCTTGGAGTGCGCCTGAACGTCATGTGACCCACCAGGAGGCAGAGTGAAGAGCAGCGCGGCCGTCATCGTGGAACCCGGCAAGGGCTTCAGGATCGAGGAGCTCGACCTCTCCGAGCCCGGCCCCGGAGAGGTCCTGCTCCGATACGCCTACTCGGGACTGTGCCACTCCGACCTCCACATCCTGCAGGGTGACTCCGAGGCGCGATTGCCCCTCGTCGGCGGACACGAGGGCTCGGCAGTGGTCCAGAAGGTCGGGCCGGGGGTGACGCGGGTCCGGGAGGGCGACCACGTGGTCTGCTCCTTCATCCCCAACTGCGGCACGTGCCGCTGGTGTGCCACCGGCCAGCAGGCCCTGTGCGATCTGGGCGCGAACGCCTTGGTGGGCAGCCTGCCAGGGGACCGCTTCGTCTTCACCGGGGAGCACGGCCAGTACGGCGGCATGAACTCCTTGGGCACGTTCAGCGAGTACGGGGTCGTGCATCAGAACTCGGTGGTCCCCATCCCCAAGGACATCCCCCTGGACAAGGCCGCCCTGGTCAGCTGCGGCGTCCCCTCGGGGTGGGGCTCGGCGGTCTACGCCGCCGACGTCCGCCCCGGTGAGACCGTGATCGTCTACGGGGTCGGCGGGATCGGCTCCAACGCCGTGCAGGGGGCCCGCCATGCGGGGGCCGCGAACATCATCGCCGTGGATCCCGAGCCGTTCAAGAGGGAGACCGCCCTGCAACTGGGGGCCACCCACGCGGTCGCCGACGCCGCCGAGGCGGCCGAGCTGGCCCGGGACCTCACGCTCGGCGTCGGCGCGGACAAGGCGATCGTGACCGTGGGACACCTCGAGGAGCCGGTGACGTCGGCGGCCTTCGAGGCCATCCGCAAGGGTGGGACCGCGGTGGTCACCAGCATGGGAGTCCTCGAGGACCCCTCCGTCACGGTCCCCGGCACCATCCTTGCGCTGTTCAAGAAGACGCTCCGCGGCACCCTCTTCGGTGACTGCAACCCCACCTATGACATCCCGCGCCTGCTCTCCCTCTACCAGCAGGGACAGCTGGTCCTCGACGCCCTGATCACCCGGACCTACGCCCTGGGGGACGTCAACCAGGGTTACGAGGACTTGAAGGCCGGCAAGAACATCCGAGGGCTCATCAAGCACTGAGCGCAGCCCACCCTCCCCTGCGCGCCACCACCCGCCACCACCGCGAAGGACGCCACCATGACCGTCACCGAAACCTCACCGCACGTCAGCGAGAACCCCTTCCCCACCGGCCGGCTCTTCATCGGCGGGCAATGGCGGGACGCCACCGGGGCCGGCCTCATGGCGGTCGAGGCACCCGCCACCGGGGAGAAGCTGACGGACGTCGCCCGCGCCACCATCGCGGATGTGGACGCCGCCGCCACCGCCGCCCGCGCCGCCTTCGACTCCGGGGTGTGGTCGGGACTGCCCGGGCGCGAACGGGCCCGGATCCTGCTCGAGGTCGGCCGCCTGATGCGCGAGCGCTCCGAGGAACTGGGACGGATCGAGAGCCAGGACGCCGGCAAGCCGATCGCCATGGCCACGGCCGTCGACGTGAACGGTGCGGCCGAGACGTTCGAGTACTACGGGATGTTGGCCCAGCAGCTCGACGGCTCCGTCCGCCAGACCCCGGGGCGCGTCCTCGCCACGGTGCAGCGGGAGCCACTGGGCGTCGTCGCGGCCATCACGCCGTTCAACTTCCCCCTGATCCTCTCCACGTCCAAGGTCGCCCCGGCCCTGGCCGCCGGAAACTCCGTGGTCCTCAAACCCGCCGACGACACCCCGCTTTCCTCGCTGAAGATGGCCGAGATCCTCCAGGAAGCGGGCGTCCCGGACGGCGTCTTCAACGTCGTCACGGGCGTCGGGTCCGCACTGGGCGACCACCTCGTGGGGCACCCGGAGGTCGACAAGGTGGCCTTCACCGGTTCCACCGAGGTGGGTGCCCGTGTGGCCGGCCAGGCCGGGAAGAACCTGCGGCCGGTCGTCTCCGAACTGGGCGGGAACTCGGCGAACATCCTGTTCGCGGATGCGGACCTGGACCGCGCCATCGACACGGTGATCCAGTCGTTCGTCTTCAACGCGGGACAGTTCTGCATGGCCGGCTCCCGGCTGTACGTCGAACGCCCGGTGTACGAGGAGGTCCTCGCACGGCTACCGCAGGCCGTTTCCAGCATCCCCTGGGGTGACATCACCCGCCCGGAGTCAGTCTTCGGCCCCCTGATCAGCCAGAAGCAGTTCGACCGGGTCTCGGCCCTGGTCTCGGACACGGTGGCCGCCGGTGCTCGTCTGCTCGTCGGCGGGGATCCCGATCCCGAGCGGCCGGGGTACTTCTATCCGGCCACGGTCCTGGTGGACGTGCGGGAGGACCATCCGGCGGTGGCGCGCGAGGTCTTCGGGCCGGTGCTCACGGTGCAGCCCTTCGACACCGAGGAAGAGGTCATCGCGGTGGCGAACGGCACGGCCTACGGCTTGGCCGGAGGCGTCCAGACCGGCGACGCGGTGAAGGGTCAGCGGGTGGCCTCGCGCCTGAAGGCCGGCATCATCTGGATCAACGGCTGGGGCCTCATGGACCCGGCGGTCCCCTTTGGCGGCGTCAAGGCCTCCGGCTGGGGCCGCGAGAATGGCCCCGAGGGGCTGAACGAGTACCTGCAGACCAAGTCGATCGTGCTGAATCTGGAGGGTTGACCGCGGCCTGTCCCCAGCACAGCACCCGCCATCGTGCTTGGCGATCGTCTAGCCCGGGTGCCGGCCGGCCCACTGCGGGTTCAAGTTCAGCGGCCTCACACTTTATTCAGATCATGTTCTGAACTATGATTCGACCATGCCCACTCTCCTTCCACCCCAAACTGAATTCAAGTCTTCAGATCTCAGCCGCGCTTCTGCGGAGGTCTTCGCAGCTGCTTCAGACCATCCAGTCACAGTCACGCGGCGCGATGGAGAGTCTCTCGTCTTGATGACGGACAGCCACGATCAAGCGCGGCGGAAGCTCTTGGAACTCGCCGCCCAGCTCATCGCGGCCGCTACCGACTCCAACGGCACGCTCGCGGAACGAATGACGAAGCTCTTTCCCTGGATGCTGGCCCTCACTGAGGAGGACAGGAACACCTGTGCGCAGCAGATTCTCGACGCTGCCCGAGCATCGTTCTCTACAGAACAACCTCACTTGGCCATCGCCGAACTGACCTCATGGCGAGAGACCGCCACCGCGATTGCTGCCGGCCTACACAGCACCGAAGTTGAGTGGTTCGACGAGATGCCGGCCGTCGAGCGCCCCCGCCTCTCACGGCCCTCAACCTGACTACCCGTCCAGGAACAGGTCCCGCTCCAGGGTCTCCGCCGGACCGCCGTAGACCGAGAGGTCGGTGATCCCGGCCTCGGCGAGCACCTCGTCGTCGAGGAAGAAGTTCCCCGTGCACTCCACCGGGTCCCGCGTGAGGATCTCCCAGGCGGCATCGGCCATAATCTCCGGGGTACGGGAGCGGGCCGCCATCTGCTCCCCACCGAGCAGGTTGCGCACGGCCGCCGTGGCGATGGTGGTCCGCGGCCACAGGCTGTTTGCGGCGATCGACTGCCCGCGCAGCTCCTCGGCCAGCCCGAGGGTCACCAGGGACATCCCGTACTTGGCGATCGTGTAGCCCAGGTGCCGCCCGGCCCACTGCGAGTTGAGGTTCAGCGGCGGGCTCAGCGTCAGGATGTGGGCAGCCCGGGACGTCTCCAGCCAGGGCAGCGCCGTCTTGGCCAGCAGGAACGAGCCCCGCGTATTGATGTCCTGCATCAGGTCGTACTTTTTCATCGGCAGCTCGGCGGTGCCGGACAGGTCGATGGCGCTGGCGTTGTTGACCACCACGTCGATCCCGCCGAAGCGCTCCGCGGTGCGGGCGACCGCATCGGCGACCGAGCCGTCGTCGCGCACATCCCCGACGATCGCCAGCGCCTGCCCGCCGGCCTCCTCAATGGCCTCCGCCGCCGAATACACGGTGCCCTCGAGCTTCGGGTGCGGCTCGGACGTCTTGGCCAGCAGGGCCACGTTCGCCCCGTCCCGCGCGGCTCGCAGGGCGATGGCCAGTCCGATGCCCCGGCTGCCCCCGGACATCAGCAGGGTGCGGCCGGCCAGGGCCCGCTCGGAGTTGGGACGGGCGGTGGTCTCGGTCATGGGAATCCCTCCGTGGTCGGGTGGTCGGGTGGTCTGGGGGTCGTGGTCAGGTGAACCGGGAGTAGTCCGGTTTCCGTCGTTCGGCGAAGGCGGCGAAGGCCTCGCGGGCCTCCGGGCTGCCCAGACGCCCGGCGAACTCGGCCACCTCGCGGTCGATGATGGCGGTCAGTCCCTCCGCGTCCCGCATCAGGCGCTTGGTGGCGGCGAGCGACCCCGGTGGCCGGGCGGCCAGGGTCGCGGCCACCTGCTGCGCCGTCTCGTGGAGTTCCGCCGCCGGGACCAGCCGGTTCGCCAGGCCCGAGGCCACGGCATCCTCGGCGGACAGCGGCTCGGCGAGCGCGAACATCCCGAAGGCGCGGGCGTGGCCGATGCGCTGGGGCAGCAACACGGTGGAGGCGGCCTCCGGCACGAGGGCGAGGTCCACGAACGGGGTGATGAGGGTGGCCCCCTCGGCCAGGACCACGTAGTCCGCGTGCAGCAGCATGGTGGTCCCCACCCCGACCGCCTTGCCCTGGACCGCGGCGACGATCGGCGTGGTGCTGGCCGCCAGGGCGTGGAGGAACCGCCAGACCGCCATCTGTCCGGTGACGCCCGACGCCGGCCCCTCGCCCGGGGTGCCCGAGGTTCGGTTGGGCGTGTGGCCGGCAGCCTGGTCGGCTGTCTGGCCGGCAGTCGGTGGGGTGGTCTGTTCGGTGATCTGGGCGGCCAGGCGGGAGAAGTCCGCGATGTCGTTGCCCGCGCTGAAGAGGTCTCCCTCGGCCCGGAGCACCACCACCCTGACCTGCGGATCATCCTCCGCGCGCTCGATCGCCCCGGCGAGCGTGCCGTACATCTGCTCCGTCAGGGCGTTCTTCTTGGCGGGGCGGTTCAGGGTGACGGTGAGGACGGCGTCCTGCAGCTCGACGACGATGTCCTGTGACATGGAGTGGCTCCTTGACGATGGCGAGCCGGCCCCCGTGGCGTGATGCCGGTCTCATCCTCCGATCATGGCACGGAGTCACCCTTAGCGCGTCCGCGGCTCGTGGTCTGATGGATAGCTGCCCACGCACACACCTGACCGGGAGGAGCCCCGCCCATGATGGGAGCGCACCATGCCGCCTGCGGGGCGGCGGCCTGGGTGCTGCTCGCCGCGGACTATACGGTCCCGCTCGGGCCGCTGGCCGGCGTCGGGCCCTTCGGTTCAGATTCTGTGCTGGTGTTGCCCGAAGCGATCCCGCTGGGCTTCGGGCTGCTGGACGGGATCACGGATCTGGGGGTCCTCACCGGCGCCATCGTGGCCGCCGGCGCCGCCCTGTTGCCGGATGCCGACCACCGCAACGCCTCGATCGCGCACTCCCTGCCGCCGGTGTCCGAGTGGATCTGCCGGGAGGTGGGCGCGGTGGCCGGTGGGCACCGCAACGGCACCCACTCGCTGCTGGGGCTGGCCGCCTTCACCCTGCTGGCTTGGCTGCTGTCCCTGCTGGCCGTGCCGACCACCACGGGCACACTGCAGCTCGGCGCCGGGCTGGGGACCGTGCTGCTGGCCTCCTTCGCGGTCAAGGCGCTGACGTTCGTGCCGGACCGCGCCAGGAGGGTCCCGTGGCTGGTGGCCGTGCCCCTGGGCGTCCTCGTGTCCGTGGGGATGGGTGACCAGGGTGGGCTCTTCGTGGCAGCCGTGGCCCTGGGCGCGGCGGTGCACGTGGCCGGGGACATGCTAACGGACGGCGGTTGCAACCTGCTCTGGCCCGCCGCCCTGAAGCCACCGCAGGCCCTCACCAGGATCCCGGTGGTCAAGGAGCTGTGGAGCAGCGGCGGGCGGATGAAGGTGCCGGTCCTGGGCCCCACCGGCTCACGCCGCGAGTGGGCCCTTGCCGCGGTGGTCTCGCTGGTGGCGGTGGTGGGTCTCTTGATGGCGCTGATCGGCGTGGTGAGCAGCTAGGACTCGCCGGGGCCTGTGGGGCGTGGTGGTCCACCGATGACCTTGTACACGCGGTGCTTGGCCCCGGGATGGAAACCGTGACGCAGGTACTGCCGGTACAGCGCCTGCGTGCCGGCGGTCGCACCGACCACCGCCCCAGCCGGCGGGACCTGGCTGACCACCCGCCGGGCGAGCTGGATTCCGGTCAGGCGGGCGCCGGGAAGCTGCGCCAGGCCGGCGAGCTCCCATCGCGGCCCGGCAGGGGTTTCAGCACCGAACGGGGACACTGCCCCTCCCCCACGGGGCAGCAGGAACACGGCCCCGAGGAACAGCACCACGGGCACCCCGAGGATCGTGAGCAGCGTCCACAGGCCGGGAAACAGGAGGAAGAGCAGCACCGGGACCGTGAGGCTGATGCCGAAGATCACCCCCATGATCGGCAGCACCAGGAACACGTCGAGGAGGGGATCCGAGCGGTACAGGAGCACCATGCCGGTGCGGGTCCGATCCAGGAACAGCCCGCGGCGCACGGCACCGGCGATCACCGACAGCAGGGTCCAAGGCAGCGCCAGCGGTGCGAACAGGGCGTGGGGAGTGAACGCGCGGGCCATGATCCATGCAGCGCGAAGCACATTGCGAGAGGGCTGCACCGCACTCATGTTTGCAGTAGACACGGGCGGGGATTCCGGCCCAGAAGGGCATTGGAGGTGAACCGCCTCGGGTGTCGCTCACATGTCACCCGATCATCCTACCGACAGCGCCCCGTCCCTGATGCGCCCCCTCCTATCCCTCCTAGACTCATGGACCCCTGCCGGCCTGACCCCCGGTATGAACTATTCAGGGCACTGCGTCGTGACGATCCGGTGGATCGCGTCCCGCTCAGCCGAGGTCACCCACAGCTCGTACTTGGCCTTGACGGCCGTCTGGCGGGCTACGTAGTCACACCGGAACCCGCGGTTCGGCGGCAGCCAGGTCGCGGCGTCGCCGTCGCCCTTGGCTGAGTTGGTGGGCCCGTCCACCGCGAGGAGGTTGAGTGGGTCGTTGGCGAACTCGACCCGCTCGTCCGGGTCCATGAGTTGGGCCCCCTTCTGCCAGGCATCGGACACCGCGACGACGTGGTCGATCTGCACCTCGGTGCTGGTGTCCTGCCCGCGGACGAACTCGATGACCTCCCCCGTGAAGGGATCCTCGAGGTGGCCCGAGAGGATCACGCAGCCCTGCGTCCCGGGCTTCGCCACGGCATCCTCGAGGTCACGGCGCAGGATGTCATTGCGGGCGTCGCAGCCGTTCCGGTCCGGGTCCTTCCACCCGCGGCCGAAATGGTCGCGGTCATACCCCGTCCGGGGCGCCCGGCCCTTCACAGCCACGGTCTCCAGTTGGGCGAGGACGTCTGATTGCCGGGCTTCCGGCCGGTTGACGGCAGGGTCGGAGGATTCAGACTCGGCAGGGGGCGGGGCCCCTGCTTCCTCGACGGTGCAGCCCGTCAACCCCACGGCCAGCAGCAATCCGAGGGCGGCGTACCGGCGCATCACCATACGACGGACGGGTGGGCAGAGCCCGCCCTGGGACATTGATGCATGCTCCCACGATGCCACGCATCCCGGCTGCCGTACGCCTGTACCCACTTTCCCTTGAGGTTCTGAACAATAGAGGATGTCCGGCGATCACCCCTGATTCGCCATTCACGAGGGAATCGACTACTGATTAATATCAAGCCACATGATATTGTCATCGAACATTCCATCCGTGATGCACCTCACTCACCCGGGAGATCACCATGAAGCTCAGCCGTCTCAGCACCGCAGCCCTGGCCGGCCTGGCCGCCCTCACCCTCGTGTCCTGCTCCGCCGGAGGCGGTGACACCGGCGGTGAAGCCAGCCCCGGTTCGGGCGGGGCCACCGAGGCCACCACCGGCGAGGTCAACACCGAGGCCCCGGTCTACGATCAGCTGCCGCAGGCCATCCAGGATGCGGGGGCCATCACCATCGCCGGTGACACCCACCCGCCCTACCGGACCATCGAGGAGAGCGGCGAGATCACGGGGATCGACCCGGACATCCAGGCCGCCCTCGCGGAGCAGCTCGGCGTGCCCTTCACCATCCAGACCTCCTCCGGGCTGGACGCCATGCTGACCGGCATGCTCTCCGGCCGCTATGACGCCTTCAACGGCCCGGTCCGCACCACCCCGGAGCGTGAGGAGGACTTCGACGCCGTGGTCTGGATGACCACCCGCACCTCCTACCTGTACCTGGCCGAGCGGCAGGACGAGCTGGGCGATCCGGAGGCCGTCTGTGGGGCCCGCGTGGCCGGGGTCACCGGCTCCGTCACCGAGAGCCAGCTGGAGCACTACACCGAGTGGTGCGAGGGCGAGGGCCTGGAGGCCCCCGAGTTCATCGGCCTGGAAGACACCAACTCCACCTTCCTCGCCCTGCAGTCCGACCGCGCGGACTATGCGGGGACCACCCAGACCGCCGCCATCGACTTCCAGTCCCAGAACGAGGGCACCTTCGAGTACCTCGTCCAGTCGGACGAGCAGGGCGCGGGCGTGGACCAGCTGGCCATGTTCATGCCCAAGGACAACGAGCTCGCCCCGGCCATGCTCGCCGCCTTCGAGGGCATCTTCGAGAACGGCGAGTATGACCGGATCATGTCCGAGTGGGAGCTGGACGACGTCACGGTGGAGGCCCCGACCCTGAACCCGATGACCGAGTCCGGCGAATGACACTCACGGAGACCCCCATGAACCCTCCCACTCCGTCCGCCCACTCCGGCCCGTATGCGCCATCCGCCCCCGCGGTGCGCACCGACGCCGTGGACGTGGCCCAGGCCCGCCCCCGGGTCCGGCCGCTGCGCATCCTCGGGACCGCCGTGCTGGTCCTGGTGGTCTTCGGCATCCTGTCCTTCCTAGTCACCAACGAGCGGTTCGAATGGCCGGTGGTGGCCGAGTACCTCTTCAACCCCAGCGTGCTGCTCGGACTGGTGACGAGCGTGCTGCTGATGGTGGTGGCCATGGTGCTCGGCACCGCCCTGGGCACCGTCCTGGCCGCCGGCCAGCTCAGCGACTACTGGCCCGTGCGGACGGCGTGCCTGACGTTCGTCGGCTTCTTCCGCGGGGTCCCGCCCCTGGTGCAGCTGATCTTCTGGTACAACCTGGCCTACCTGCTCCCCCGCATCTCCGTGGGGGTGCCGTTCGGCCCCGAACTGTTCAGCTGGTCCACCAATGACCTGATCACCCCGCTGACCGCGGCCATCATCGGACTGTCCCTGCACGAGGCCGCCTACATGGCGGAGATCATCCGCGCGGGCATCCTCTCCGTGGACCAGGGCCAGCATGACGCCTCGGCGGCCATGGGCTTCAGCCGCTGGCACTCCTTCACCCGGATCGTGCTGCCCCAGGCCATGCGCGTCATCATCCCGCCGACCGGCTCCCAGGTCATCGCCACCCTCAAGGGCACCTCCCTGGTCAGCGTCATCGCGATGGGCGATCTGCTGCACGCCGTGCAGGTCGTCTACAACCGCACCTATGACGTGGTGCCCATGCTGATCGTGGCCGTGATCTGGTACCTCGTGGCCGTGACCGTCCTGACCTTCTTCCAGCGCAAGGTCGAGGACTACTACAGCCGCGGCGCCACCCGCACCGCCCCCAAGGCCATCGCAGAGTCCGGGCCCGACGCCGGCCCGGCCGGTTCCGCGGCAGCGAACCGGAACGAGGAGAACCAGTGATGAACGGACCCGACACGACCACGGCCCCTGACCGTCAGGACCGCGCCCCCCAGGCTCCCGCCACCCGCGTCCTGGAGGTCGTGGGGCTGCGCAAGCACTTCGGTGACCTCGTAGCCTTGGACGGCATCGACCTGACCGTCAACGAGGGCGAGGTGGTGGCCATCCTGGGCCCCTCCGGCTCCGGCAAGTCCACCCTCGTGCGGTGCCTGGACCAGCTGGAGACCATCAACGGCGGTGCCATGTACCTGGACGGGGAGCTGCTCGGCTTCGAGCAGGGCAAGACCTTGCGCCCGCTCACCGACGCGGGCGTGCGGGCCCAGCGCCGGCGGATGAGCATGGTGTTCCAGCAGTTCAACCTGTTCCCGCACTGGACCGTGCTGCGCAACGTCACCGAGGCGCCCATCGCCGTCCACGGCATCTCCCCCGCCCGGGCCAAAGAGAAGGCCCTGGACCTGCTGGCCAAGGTGGGGCTCTCGGATAAGGCGAAGGCGTACCCGCGTCAGCTCTCGGGCGGCCAGCAGCAACGCGTGGCCATCGCCCGCGCCGTGGCCGTGGAGCCCCGCGTGCTGCTCTTCGACGAGCCCACCAGCGCCCTGGACCCGGAGCTGATCGACGAGGTCCTCCAGACCATGAAGGCCCTGGCCGCCACCGGGCGGACCATGGTGGTGGTCACCCACGAGATGGAGTTCGCCCGCGAGGTCGCGGACCGCTGCATCTTCATGGCCGAGGGCCGGGTCATCGAGGACCGGCCCGCCGAGGCGTTCTTCCGTGACCCGCAGACCGACCGGCTGCGCTCCTTCCTGGCCCGCTCGATGCGCGCGAACGCCGACCACGCTGATCTCGCCGGCCCCGACTCCGCCGTCGAAGCCGACCAGGCCGACCAGGCCAACGGAGACGGACAGCCGTGACCGGGACGACCACGCTGATGGCCACCGGGGACCTGGTCCTGGAGCGGGCGGACGCCACGTCCCTGCTGGAGGCCGCGGCCCCCGTGCTGACCGGGGCGGATCTGGTCATCGGCCACCTCGAGGTCCCGCACACCGAGTCCACGTCCACCATGTCCACGGACGTGCCCGCCCTACCGGCCCCGCCCTCAGCCCTGGACGCCGTGGCCGCCGCCGGATTCCACGTGCTGACCCTGGCCGGCAACCACGTCTACGACTCCGGCGAGCAGGGCATCGAGGACACCCGACGGCACTGCCGTGACCGGGGCCTGGCCACCACCGGAGCCGGCGGGAACCTCGATGAGGCGTGGGAGCCGGCGGTCGCCGAGCTCGCAAACCACCGGGTCGTGGTGCTCAGCGTCAACTGCGTGGGACCGCGCGAGTCCTGGGCCGGCAGCGCCAAGGCAGGCTGCGCCTGGATCGAGGTCGTCACGCACTACGAACCCCGCGGCGCCAACCCGGGCGGGCCACCGCGCGTCTACACCTTCGCCGAGCCGCGGTCACTGGCGGCCTTCACCGAGCGGGTGGCGGGCCAGGTCCGGGAGGGCACGGCCGTCGTCGTGTCCCTGCACCAGGGGCTGGTCCACCAGCCCGTGGAGATCGCCGCGTACCAGTACGAGATCGCCCATGCGGCAATCGACGCCGGTGCCGTGGCCGTCTTCTCCCACCATGCCCACGTACTCAAAGGGATCGAGGCCTACCGGGGCCGGCCGATCTTCCACGGGCTCGGCAACTTCGCCACCGTGACGAAGGCGCTGGGCGGTGCCCCGGGCGACTCTCCGGAGCGGCGGTCGTGGGCCCGGGAACGGACCCGGCTGTTCGGCTTCAAGCCGGATCCGGCGATGCCCGAGTACCCCTTCCACCCCGAGAGCCGGAACACCGTGATCGCCGCCATCACGCTGGGCCCGGACGGGACGGTGGGCGCGGCGGCCATCCCCTGCTGGATCGACGACGACGCGCGCCCGGTCCCCGTGACCCGCGCCGCCGGCGGACAACAGGTCGGCGACTACCTGACACGCATCACCCGTGAAGCCGGCCTGGACACCGTCCTGGGCTGGAGCGGGGACCGATTGAGCATCCACTTGGAGGAGACATCCCGATGAGCACCCGACCACAGCCCTTAGCGGGCAAGACCGTGATCGACCTGACCACCGCGCTGGCCGGCCCCTACGCCACCCTGTTGCTGGCCGGGCTGGGCGCCCGCGTGATCAAGGTGGAGAACCCCACCCGCGGCGGGGACACCTCCCGCAACAACTCCCCCTACGTGACCTCCGAGGGCATCAGCGTGCGCCGCACCTCGGAGGACGACATGTCCGTCTCCATGATGCTCCGCGGCCGGGGCAAGGAGTCGGTGACGCTGAACCTCAAGCATCCGCAGAGCCGTCAGGTGCTGTTCGACCTCATCTCCGAGGCGGACATCGTGGTGGAGAACTACAGCGCCGGGGTGACCAAGCGCCTGGGCGTGGACTACGCCAGCGTCCGCCACCTCAACGAGAAGCTCGTCTACACCTCCATCAGCGGCTTCGGTGCCGGCACGGACAACGGGGACCGCAAGGCCATGGACACCATTGTCCAGGCGCTCAGCGGCGTGATGATGACCGCCGGGGAGCCCGGTCAGCCCCCGGTGCGGTTCGGGCTGCCGATCGGGGACCTGACCGCGCCGCTGTTCGCCGTCATCGGCACCCTGAGCGCGGTGCTGCAGGCCGAGCACACGGGCCAGGGCCAGCACGTGGACGTCTCCATGCTCGGCGCCCTGACCTCGCTGGTGGCGTGCGAACCGTTCGACGCCCTGGAGTCGATCGGCTTCCCGCTGCGCACCGGTGCCTACGTCCCCCGGCTGGCCCCCTTCGGTACCTTCCGGGCCGCCGACGGCTACTTCGCCATCTGCGCGCCCACCGACCAGTTCGCGGCCGGCGTGCTGCGGGCCATCGACCGTGCGGACCTGCTGGAGTCCGAGGACTTCGGCACCCGGGACGCCCGGGTGGCCAACGCCGACCGCCTGCACGGGCTGATCGCCGGCTGGGCCGCGGAGCAGCCCCTGGCCGAGGTGCTCGAGGCCCTCACCAGCCAGGGCGCCCCCGCGGCACCGGTCCGGACCACCGCCGAGGCCGTGCGGGACCCCCAGGTGGTCGCCCGCGGTGAGGTGGTGCCGCTGGTCCACCCCAAGTTCGGCCACTTCGACGGGCTCTTCGGCTCCGGGGTGCCCATGGTCCTCTCCGGCAGCACCACCTCGCTGGACGCCCCGGCCCCGTACCTGGGTGAGCACACGGACGCGATCCTGGGTTCCCTGGGCTACGACCCGGCCCGGATCGAGGGACTGCGCACCGCGGGTGTGCTGTGACGGCAGGCTCTCCGGCTCCGGAGGGGACCGCGCCGCGGATCGGGGTCATCGGGGCGGATGTGCCCCGGCACCTGGTCCTGGCCGCCGGCGCCACCCCCGTCCGTCTGACCGGGGCCTGGAGCGGAGAGGTCTCCCGGGAGGCCGGTGAACTCCTCGGGGCCGCCGACGTGGTGGCCGCCCGGGTCCTGGACTCGGTGCTCTCCGGCGACCATGACGGGCTGGAGGGGCTGGTGGTCTGCAACGACTCCATGGCCCACCTGCGGGTCTTCTACGTGCTGCGCGTGCTGGCCGAGCGCGGCCGCGTGGCCTTCCCGGTCCACCTGCTGGACACCCCCCGCGGCGGTGGCACACACCGCAACCGCTTCGTGGCCCGCCAGTACGAACGCCTGACCGATTTCGTCTCCGGGGGTACGGGCACACCGGTGGACGCCACCACCCTGGCCGAGGCCGCTGCCCGAGAGAACCTCCTGGGCCGGGCCCTGGAACGGGTGCGGGAGCGCCGCCGGGACCGCACGCTGTCCGGCACCGCCGCCCTGGGCTGTTATGCCGCCGCCGCCCAGAAGACCCCGGAGGAGGCACTGGCTGACATCACCACCCTCCTGGCCATCGGGGACGCCCCGGACGCGGCACTCGGCGAGGCAGTGCCCGTGTTCATGACCGGCAGCTCGCACCCGGACGCCACGGTGTACGCGGCCCTGGAGCAGGCCGGGATCCTGGTGGTGGGCGAAGACCATGACACCGGGGACAACGCCTGGATCGGCGAGGCGGTGGAACCCAGCCAGGCGTCAGCCTCCCGCCAGGCGCAAAGTGACCCCACCCCCACCGTTGTGACGCGGTCAGGTCATTCTGCGCCCGGAGAGGGCGGGGGGCTGGAAGACGTCGTCCAGACCCTGACCGAGCGGCACGCGCTGCGTCCACCCGCGGCCGCCCGGTCCCTGGCCGCCGAACGGACCCGGCATCTGCTCGAGGCGGTCCACCAGTCTGGTGCCGCCGGGGTGGTGTCCCTCGTACGGGACCTCGACGACGGCCCGGCCTGGGACCTGGCCGACCACCGCGCCGCGCTGGCCGGCAGCGGGACCTGGCTGGCCGGCGTCGTGCAGATCCCCGCCGACGGGGTCCGGGACGCGACCGCCGAACTCGTCTCCACCATCCAGCAGCAGTCCGGGAGGACCCCGCAGTGACCGAGACCCGACTCCGCTCCGCCGTGGCCGCCACCGCCTACCAGAAGGACTGGTTCCAGTCGGTGCGGCAGCGGGCCGCGGCCGGCGAGCCCATCGCCCTGCTGAACGCCGACGCCCCGCACGAGGTGTTCCGCGCCCTGGACATCCCCTACGTGGTCACGCAGTGGTGGTCCTCGATCATCGCCGCCAAACGTGCCGGCACCCCCTCCATGGAACGTCTGGCGGCCGCCGGGCTGCCCGATTTCAGCCTGCAGTATGACGCCATGCCGCTGGGCGAGCAGCTGCTCCCGGCCGGCGAGCGCCCCTGGGGCGGGCTGCCGACCCCGCGCTTCGCCGTGGCCGAACGCAGCGGGGACGTCACCGCCAAGATCTTCGAGCAGTGGGGCCGGGCCGAGGGCACGGAGACGTTCCTGCTCTCCCGCACGGGCGCGGACCCGGTGCCGGACCGGTGGTGGGAGCTGGTGCCGCGCGACTGGGAGCAGGCCTTCGGCACCGACCGTCTGGACCTGCTGCAGGGCGAGATCGAGGACCTCATCGGCTGGCTCGAGGAGCGCACCGGTCGCAGGCTGGAGATGGACCGGTTGGCGGAGATCATGGCCTTGGGCAACGAGCAGGCGCAGTGGAACCGGCGGACCCGGGACCTGATCGCCGCCGCCCGTCCCACCCCGGTGCTGGTCAATGACACGATGCCCGCGGTCATGGCCCCCCAGTGGCAGCGCGGCACCCAGTGGGCGGTGGATGCCGCCCGGGCCCTGTACGAGGAGACGGAGCAGCGGGTGGCGGACGGCGTGGCCGTGTGCCCCGGGGAGCGGCGGCGGCTGATGTGGGTGGGCCGCGGGCTGTGGTCCGACTTGGGCCTGTACACGCGGTTCCAGGAGGAGTTCGGGGCCGTGTTCGTGTGGTCCATGTACCTGGCGATCGCCGCGGACGGCTACCTGCGCTACGGCGAGGACCCCGTGCGGACGCTGGCCGCCCGCTTCGTGGGGATCACCGACCAGCTCTACGTGCCGCCGTGGTCCGCCCAGTGGTACGTCAAGGAGGCCCTGAGCCACGGCGTTCACGGGGTGGTGCACCTCGTGGCCGATGACACCCCCGGCAGCGGCTTCATCACCGAGGCCCTGGAGGCGGAGGGGATCCCCGTGCTGGAGATCCGGGCCAACAACGCGGACCAGCGCTCCAGCACGGCGGCCCGCATCCCCGAGCGGATGGCCGAGTTCATCCGCACCCGCCTCTGACGGTGGGCGGGCGGGGCGGGCCGGGCGAACGAAGCACGCGGGGCGAACAGGACAGGCCGGGCAGCCCGTTCCGGCACCGGAACTTCTCCTGGTACTTCACCGGGCAGCTGCTCTCCAACACCGGGATCTGGTTTCAGAACCTCGCCCTGCAACTGGTGGTCCTCAACGCCACCGGCAGCGCCCAGGCCCTGAGCGGCATCACGATCGCCCAGTTCCTGCCGATCTTCCTGCTGGGCATCCCGGCAGGCAGGCTCCTGGACCGGGTGGCCCCCCGGACCGTGCTGATGGTGACCTCGGTGGCCTCCGCCGTGGCGACCGCGGCCCTGGTGTCCGTGGTCACCGAGGACCCGGAGCTGTGGACGCTCTACGGGCTGGTCGGGGTGCTGGGGACGGTCCAGGCCTTCGAACGGGTGGCCGCGCAGACCATCATCTTCGAGCTGGTCGGCCCGGGCGGGCTCTCCCAGGCGGCCTCCGTCAGCACCATCGCCCTGGCCGCCGCCCGCTCGGTGGGCCCGGCGCTGGCCGGCCTCGCCTTCCAAGGACTCGGGCCCGGGCCCTGCCTCCTCATCAACGCGGGCGCCTACCTGCTGGTCTTCGCCACCCGGTGCCTGATCCGTCCGGCCACACTGCACCCCCGGACACTGCCGGAGCACGACGCCGGCCACTCCGGTACCGCGGACCAGCGCACCCGCCGCGCCGGTCCCGGGGACCCGGCCGGGCCGGCGTCGGGCCTCCTCCGCCGGGACCCGGACGTGACCACCCTGCTGGTGGTCAACGTGGTGGTCTCCCTGCTGGCCATGAACTTCGGGCTGGTGCTCACCTCCACGGTGGACCTGTCCTACGGCGGGGATGCCGCCGCCGTGGGCGCCGTGCACACGCTCAACGCGGTGGGGGCGGTGGCCGGAGGGGTGCTCGCGGCACGCCGGGTGCGGGTGAACGTGCGGTCCCTGATCCCGGCCACGGCCGTGTTCGGCACGGCGCTGGCGCTCAATGCCGCCGCTCCCACCCTGCCGCTGTTCCTGGCGGCCGCGCCCGTGTTGGGCATCGGGCTGGGCTACTACCAGGGGATCGTGAATGCGGCCGCCCAGGAATCGGTGCCGCCGCGGTTCCTCGGGCGGATGATGTCCTGGATGACCCTGGGCAGCTACGGCATGGTGCCCTTCGGGGCGCTGGCGATGGGCTGGGTGATCGATGCCAGCTCCGGCAGGGTGGCCCTGACCGTCTCCGCCGTGAGCGCCCTGGCCTGCACGGTGCTGATCCTGCTCCGGACGCGGGCTGGGCAGACTGCGCGGGGCTGAGAAGCTACGGCGCTACGGGAGGTTGCTGTCAGGTGGTCGGCGCGGTGCCGCCGGCCTCCCGGCCCAGGGCCTTCAGGCGGCTGGCGGCCAGCCGGGAGGGGACGTGGCGCGGGCGGCTGGTGATCTGACGGCGGGACACGGCCTGCGCCTCCGCCTCGTCGTCTCCGAAGTACCCGCCGGCCAGCTCGCGGGCCGCATGGTCCAGGACCGCGACGATGGAGTTGCCGAGCTCGTCCCCGACCGACTCGGTCAGGCGCCGTTCATGGGCGCGCAACTCCGCCGTGCCGTTCTGGATGAGGTCCCAGCCCGTCTCGGTGAGCTGGATCAGGCGGATGCGTCGGTTCGTCGGGTGGCTGCCGCGTTCCACCAGTCCCAGCGCGAGCAGCTCGTTCGCCACCAGATGGGCCGCCTGGGCACTGACGAAGGTCCGCCGGCCCAGCTGGGCGTTGGAGAGCGGTTTGCCCTCCCCCAGGACCTGCAGCACGAGGAACTGGGAGAGCGTCACGCCGTGGGCCAGCGCCAGGTTCTCCGTGAACCGGTCCAGGGCGCGCCCGAGGCGGTAGGCCGTGTAGTTCAGGCGGTCCGTGGCCGGTTCGCCGCGCGGGTCTTGATCAAGCTCCATGCCTCGAGAATATCAAGTTGTTTGTCATGGCTTGATGATGACGTCCGCTCCTCGGCAACCTCAAGACTCATACCTCAGCTGCCCCGCCTCACCGGCTCAGCGTGAGGGCGCCAAGGGCGGGGCCACGAGCGAGTCGGCGTCATGGTTACCCAGCCACCCGTAGAAGGGGGCCATCCTCCGGATCCTCTCGTCCCGCGCGTCGTACTCCTCTTCCGCGACCGAATCGTAGAGGTGCCCGGCCTCCACGGACGCCAGCTGCACGGCGTTCGCCCGGTCCAGACGCAGGTCCTGGTATCGCGTCAAGGCGGCCGGCGCCGCCGCCGCAGAGACCCCCTCGAGCGCGGCAGCCAGGGCGAAGGCGTCCTCGATGGTCTGGCTGCCCCCCTGGCCGAGGTGGGGGAGCATGGCATGGGCGGCATCTCCGAGCAGGGCGAGCCGGCCGCTGGTCCAGCTGGTCAGCGGGGGCCGGTCGAACAGACCCCACTGGAACGTGTCCGTGACCCGCTCGATCAACCCGGTGACCACGGGATCCCAGCCGGCGAACTCGGCGGCGAGCTGGTCAGGATCACCCGGAGCCGTCCAGGAGTCCTGCTCCCCACCGTGGGCGGGGACCACCGCGACCACGTTGATCAGCTGGTCCGCCCGGATGGGATACACCAGGAAGTGTTTGCCCGGCCCGACCCACATCTTCGAGGTGCCCCAGTCCCAGTCCTCCGTTCCCGTGACGGGGACGAGTGCCCGGTACGCGGCGGTGCCGGAGGAGCGCGGCGCGGCGACCTCCCCGACCACGTGGCGGCGCACCACGGAGTGGATGCCGTCGGCGCCGATGACGGCATCGGCGCGGGCGGTCTGGCCGTTCTCGAAGCGCAGCTGCGCGCCGTCCTCATCCTGCTCCAGCTCGATCAACCGGTGGCCGGTGTGGATCGCGGAGGCCGGCAGCGCCGAGGCCAGCACCTCGATCAGGTCGGCACGGTGCACCCCGAAGACCCGGCGGTCCCAGGGGGCACCGGGCTCGCGGAGCGTGGAGATGAACGAGCCGTCCTCACGCAACTGGAAATACCCCTGGTCCAGGTGCGAGCCGACGCGCTCGATCTGGTCCAGCAGTCCGAGGCGCTCCAGCAACCTCCAGCCGTTGGAGGCGAGTGAGATGCCCGCTCCGATCTCCCCGAGCGCCCGGGCCTGCTCGAACACCTCGGCGTCGATGCCGCGCCGCCGCAGGGCGGCCACCGCGGCCAGCCCTCCGATGCCCGCTCCGATCACAGCAACCTTCATTCCAGCTCCTCCAACGTGGTGATTCTCAGCCGGCACGGTCACTTGCTCGGCGGCGTGACGTACAGGGACGCGACATCCAGGGGGTTCTCGGCCATCCCGTATTTGAGCATCAGGTCATAGATGGTCTGCATCTTCTCGACCGGAAGGTCCGTGTGGGCCGGCTCCAAGCGGATGGACTGGGCGGTCTCCTCGTCCATCTTCAGGAACTCGGGCAACATGGCCCGGACCCCCGCCTCGTCCTGAGCCGCCCGCTCGGTAGATTCCGTCAGGGCCTCGTGGAACGCGGTCACGAGTTCCGGGTCCTCCGCGGCGATCGAGTCGCTGGTGAAGGGGATAGTGAGAGGCATGCCGTCCATCACCTCCTGGTTCGGATACCCCACGAGGACGTTCTCGGGATCAGCCAAGGCCCGGCCCAGGAACGGTTCCGGTAGCCAGACTGCGTCGACGTTGCCCTGCTCCAGCTGCGCGAGCATGTCCGGGAACGGCATCTCGTTGAAGTTGATCGCTTCCGGGTCCGCCCCGGCCATCTTGGCTGCCTCCATGATCGAGAGATCCCCCAGGGTGTGGACGGCGTTGACGGACACGGTCTGGTCTTCCAGGTCACCGAAACCGCTGATCCCGGAATCCTTGCGAGCGATCACGGCATTGATGTCCTCGCCCTCGGCGGCGGACCAGGAATACCCGGAGACCACCTTCATGGGTAGCCCCTGGTCCGCCGCGGTCAGCACGGACATGGGGTTGCCCACCGCAAACTGCATGGACCCGTTCTGGACGGCTGGCAACAGCGCCGCACCGCCCTGGCCCTCGATGAGTTCGACGTCCAACCCGTGGTCCTCGAAGATCCCCTCGGCCACGCCGTAGCGGAGCTCGGTCGAGGAGGCGATGGCGATGGTGCCCACGGAGATGCTGGTCAGCTCCCCGGAGTCCGACGCGGGGGAACTCGCCCCTGCGTCCGGGGCCGATTCCTCGGACCCTGTGGGCGATCCGGAGCCGCAACCGGCCAAGGCCAGCGTCCCGGCCGTGAGGGCTGCGGTCAGACTCCAACGGAGCCGTGAGGAGACGGATGCGGTGCGAGGAATCATGGTGCTTCCTTAGTCGGAGGACGGGAGCGGTTGATTCCTGAAGTAAAGGCCGATTGTGGGAAAACGACAACGGATTCCGATCCCTTTTCCTCAAACAGGAAAGTAGCGGAATCTCGGTGATCGGATCACGCCGCCGTCACCCTTGTGTGGCAACGATCATCCGTGGCAACCTTTCCGATATGAGGAAATCCAGATCCGATGCTCCAGACTGTTGACCGCGCCCTCCAGCTCATCCGACTCGTGGCCTCCCGGGGCGAGGTGACACTCACCGAGGTTGCGGGCGCCTTACTGGTCAGCCCCTCCATGGCCCACCGGCTGCTGCGGACGTGCGCGGATGGTGGCTACCTCGACCAGGCGTTGCGCCACGGCCCGTACACCGTCGGCCCGGCCCTGCGGCAGGTCACCGCCGATGTGGTGCGCGGCTCGACCCTGCCGGACCTGCTCGGTCCGGCCCTGCGGCACACCGCCGACGGGCTGTTGGAGACGGTGGGCCTGGCCGTCTTGGAGGGACGGGGCATCCGCTTCCTCCTGACGGAGGAGGGCACCCAGCTGGTGCGGATCGCCCAACCCGTGCGCACCGTGACATCGGCCCACGCCACTGCCGCGGGGCGGGCCCTGCTGGCTGGGCTGGGCGACGACGAGCTGACGGCCCGCTACGAGGGCGTCGACCTGCAGACCGTCCAGCCGGGGACCATCCAGGACTGGACCCAGCTCAAGGCGGAGATCCGGAAGGTGCGCAACCGCGGCTGGTCCATCCAGATCGGCGAGGCGCAGCCGGGTCTGGCGGCCCTGGCCATGCCGCTGCTGGACGGCTTCGGCCAGACCGTAGCGGCGGTGACGGTGATGGTCCCGAACCTGCGGCTGGGCAGCTCGGAGGACGCCCGCTCCCTGGCCAGCCGCCTGCGCCCCTACGCGGAGCTGATGGAACGCCGACTCACCGCCCCGTCCTCCCGCTGAACCGCCCCGATAGGATGCAGCTCACAGGCCAGGAACCCCTGCAGCGCACCGCAGGACGCGTCCACCACGCCACCCTCCCCGACGAGTCCTTGATGAGGTAGCAGAACGCATGAACCGGACCCTCGCACCCGCCTGGCCTGCAACGGTCTCCATCATCGGGGCCGCCGGCCTCGTCGGTTCCTCGGGGGCCGCCTCCTTGGCCACGCACGGGATCGGCCGGGACCTGTACCTCCAGGACCGCCGGGAGAACATCGTCCAGGCCCACCGGATCGACCTGACGGATGCGCAGGCCGTACTGGGCCTCGACCTCCCGCAAATCCATGCCGGAGCGCCGGACGGGCCCGTGGACCTCGTGGTGGTCGCTGCGTCCATGCCGGAGACCCCGGACGGTGACCGCCGGGAGTTCCTGGCGGCCAACGCGAAGCTCCTCGGGTCCCTCGCGGAGCAGATCCTCCGCGAGGCCGGGGACCACGGCCTCATCCTGTTGCTGACGAACCCGGTGGATATCCTGGCGACCTGGCTCCACCGCACCCACGGGTTCCCCGCCGACCGCCTCATCGGCTACTCGCTCAACGATTCCGCCCGGTTCCGCCTGGCCGTTGCCCGGGAGCTCGGCGTCAAGACCTCATCCCTCGAGGCCGCCGTCTTCGGCGAGCACGGCACGGGTCAGGTCCCGGCCTTCTCCACGGTACGGGTGGATGGCGAGCCTGTCGCATGGCCGGACGGGGCGGTCGACCGGGTACGGGCCGACGTCGACGGCTGGTTCGAGCGCTGGTCCCGGCTCAAACCAGGGCGCAGCTCGGGATGGGCCACCGGGGCCGGGGTCATGCAGCTGATCCGCACCCTGGCCGCCGGCGAGGAGGTCATCACCACGGTCACGACCTCCGGGATCGGCGATCTGCCCGATGTCTTCATGGCCTTGCCCACCCGGCTGTTGGAAGGCCGAACCCGGGCCACCCTGCCCGAGCTGACCGAAGGAGAGCTCACGGCACTCCAGACCTCCGGCGATTCCATCCTCCAGTCCGCCCTCACCGTGGGCTGACCCGGCGACCACGTCCTCATGACCTTCGTCTGGCGGACCACGCCAGAACAGGGCAGTGCCTCGGCCTCGCCATCGAGGGTCCCTACCCGTTCCAGCGAAAAAGTCAGCGGCTGCCGGGGATTCACCGCGTGTATTGCGGAAAGCAACGGATGAGAGACCGACGCACGCGCGACTGCGTCGTCTCGAGTTGCGAAGTAATGGTGAGGCCAGCCAGGCCGGGGCGGAGCCGGCGATGATCCGTGTGGTCAGCCTTCCCTGGGAACACCCTGTCGCGTCACCTCCGTGGGCTCGGGCCCCCGTTCGGGCCGGTTCATCGGATCCGGCTGCACCGCGGCGAAGGATCCGCCACGGTCCAATCCGTCCCGGCGGGCGATGCGGTCCGCCGTCTGGTTGAGCTTCTGCGGTTGGGCGGAGGCGCCCCAACGCCCGGTATCCAGCCGGCCCTGCAGGGTCTGCACCATCGCGGCCATCTCCGCATCCGCATAGTTGCAGTGCCCCGGCCGGTCCACGAAGGCTTGCCGCAGCAGCGGCTGGCCCCCGTTCTTCCGCACCCGGTCTGCATAGGTGCGGGACTGCGTGACAGTCGGGGCCGTATCCCCGGCCTCGTGCAGGGACAGGACGGGACCGGAGATCTGCCCGGCCGGCGTCGCGTTCCGCTGCATGTACGCCACGGCCTCTGGGTCCGCTGATATCCTCTCTGCGCCTGCGAGGACCTCCAGGTCCCCGTCCAGGGAGAGCCCTGCCTCCCGGTACAGGGTGCGCACCAGCTGCTGCTGATTAGAGCCCGCCAGGGCCTGGGCGTAGTCCACCCCGGTGTTCCACGAGAAGTTCCCGCCGGCCTGCTGCTCCAGAGGCTGGCGCGGGGAGACCACACCGAACATGAACGCCGCGTAGAGCTGCTCCTGCTGGGCCGCCCAGTTGCGCTTCGCCGGCCGTTCGTCCTCCGCCTGGGTCCAGGTGGGGATCTGCGCGAGACTGGCGGCCAGCCCGATGCGCGCCCGCCCCTCCGCCGTGCTCTGCGCCTGATCCAGGACCTCCCGGAAGGCCGCCTGGCGCTGCCCCTCGTCCCGGATGTCCACGAGTTCCAGCCGCTCGTCGCCGGGAGCCAGCAGGGCCCGTAGGGCGAAGGTGCCGTCCAGGCTGCCGTTGAGCATGGGCACGGCACCGGCCACGGACCCGCACAGCGGCAGCGCCGCGTCGATCAGGCCCGGGTGCTGTTCCAGTGCCGCCACCGAGGTCAGCCCGCCCATGGAGGAACCCCAGGCGATGGTGTCCTCGGGCTCCCCGAGCCGTTCCCGGACCACGTCCATCAGATGGGGCTGGTTCTCCAGCAGCCCCTCCACGGCCCACCCGCCCCCGGGATCCGCCGAACCGGTGAGGGCGTAACCACGGTCCAGCAGCCAGTCCGCCAACCCCTCACTGGGGCTCGCATCCGGATGCGCCGCGTTGCCGCCGCCGTATCCGGGGCTCCACACCAGGACCGTGCCGTTCCACCGTTCCGGTTCCCTCAGCACGTACCGGCCACCGTTCGGCAGATCCCCGCGCACGACGCCGGCCCCCTCACCTCCCGCACTCGGCGCGGCCAGCGCTGTCGGTACGTTCGGTGCGCCAGCTCCGCCGGGGCCGGCCAGTGCGGGCACCGGCACCAGGACCGCGGCCGACAGGACGGCAGCGAGGGCCGCTCCGGCCAGTCGGCGCGATCTCCCGCTCGACACCTGTCGGCGCGGGTGGTCGAGCGGGTGGCGACGTGGATCGTGACGTGGATGGCGACGTGGATGGCGGAGTGTGGACATGGTCCCTCATTCGAATTCGGCGCAGCAGACAGGCAGCATCAGGCCGCAGAAAGAGCTCTCCATCAGGGAGATTGTGCGGCGAGTCCTTGCCAGCGGCCAGTGCGGAGTCAGCGAGATGGGTCATACCGTGGCACGCCTCATTCCCGCTGTCAACGGGTTTTCGTTATCAAGTCGCTTGACATTCTTTAGCAGTCCTGCTGTGATATAGACCACATCAGTCCTGACGATTCTGCTCGCACCATCCATACGCCACACATTTTGGCTTCTACGGACTTAAACCTGACCCCCATCTGACCCCCATCTGACCCCCACCGGACTTTCCCGAGGAGAGACCATGCGCACCCATCTCAAACCCCTCGCCCTCCTCGCCGGAGCGGCCCTGCTCATGACGGCCTGCGGCGAGAGCCCCAACGCCCGGCCTGCCGAGGTCACCAGTGAGTCCCCCTCCGAACTCGTCTTCGCCGTGGTCCCCACGGACAACAGCGAGGAACTGCTGGCCTCCTTCGAGCCCGTGGTCCAGGCCATCGAGGAGGAGACCGGCCTGCCGGTGACCATCCAGGCCGTGAGCAACAACGCCGGTGTGATCGAGGCCCAGGTGGCCCAGCGCGTGGACGTCGCCGTCTACGGCGCCTTCTCCTATTACCTGGCGCAGGACGTCGCCGAGATCGAACCGGTCGCCAAGGACCAGCTCAGCCCGGCCCCGGGGTCGGGCGCCGTGAGCTCCCTCGGTGTCACAGCCCCGGGGAGCGGCATCTCCGCCCTGGAGGACCTCATCGGCAAGGACGTCTGTTTCACGGACCCGGCCTCCACCACAGGCTACCTGGCCGCGGCGGCCGCACTGATCAGCGCGGACATCGATCCGGAGGAGGACATCAACCCCGTCTTCGCCGGTTCCCATGACGTCGCCGTGACCCAGATGATCGCCGGCGACTGCGAGGCCGCCTTCGTGGCCGCCCCCTTCATCGAGGACATCCTTCCGGCCCGCGGCCTCATCTCCGAGGGGGACACCGAGACGTTCTTCACCTCCGATCCGATCCCCGGCACCCCCATGGTGGTGGGATCGTGGCTCTCCGACGACGTCAAGACCGGCATCACGACCGCCATGGAGAAGTACAACGCCGTCAACGCCGTAGAGGCGGGGTTCTGTGCCGAGGACGCCCAGCGCGAGGCCCCGGCCCCCTGGGGCGAGGAGTACGCCGGCAGCCCGGCCTGTGAATGGGGCGGCACCGGAGCCTTCGCCTTCGAGCCGGCCACGGACGCCGACTACGATCCGATCCGCGAGATCTGCGAGACCACCCAGGCGGAGGTCTGCCGTGATGACGCTTGAGAGGCCGATAGCCCCCACCGATCAGGCCAATCCGAGCATCACCCTGGACGGGGTGGTCAAGCGGTTCGGGGACAACACCGTGCTGCGCGGGGTGGACCTGCAGATCCACCCCGGAGAGTTCATCGCCCTCGTCGGGCCCTCCGGCGCCGGCAAGTCCACCCTGCTGCGGCTGCTCAACGGCGCACACCTTCCCTCCGAAGGCCGGGTGGAGGTCCTCGGACGCGAGCCCGCACGGTGCAGTCGTCGCGAACTGCGCCAGCTGCGGACCCGGATCGGCTTCGTGTTCCAGCAGTTCGGCCTGGTCGGCCGGCTCACCGCCCTGGAGAACGTCCTGATGGGCGCCCTCGGGTCCCTCACGATGCCCCGCTACGGCATCATGACCTATCCCCGTCACCTGCGGGAACGCGCGGTGGAGAACCTGGAGCGGGTCGGCCTGGTGGACCAGCGCTTCCAGCGGTGCGACACGCTCTCCGGAGGCCAGCAGCAGCGGGTGGCCATTGCCCGCATGCTCATGCAGGATGCGCACCTGGTGTTGGCGGACGAGCCGGTGGCCTCCCTGGACCCGGCGGCCAGCATCACCGTGCTCGAGACCCTGAAGAAGCTCAGCGCCGAGGACGGTTTCACGGTGGTCTGCTCCCTGCACCAGGTGGACCTGGCCCTGGAGGTCTCGGACCGGATCGTCGCCGTGCGGGAGGGCTCCTTCATCCTGGACAAGCCCACGCACGCCACGGACGAGCCGGAGATCCGGTCCATCTACCAAGCCCACCGGGGTGCCTGAGATGCCCTCCACCCTGACCCGGCAGGGAACCCGGGAGCGGCCGCCGTCCCCCGCCCCGGCCCGGCCGCCCCGGGCGCCCGCCGCCACCTGGGTCATCCCGCTGATCCTCGGAGCCGTCACCGTCTTCGGCCTGTGGTGGATCGACGTCCGCCCGGCGGCCATCGCCGCCGGCTTCGAAGACATCGCCCGCCTGCTGGGCCGGATGTTCCCCGCCACCACAGGCCCTGTCCCGGAACTGACAGCGCTCATCCTCGAGACCCTGCAGATCGCGATCGCCGGCACCGGCATCGCGGCCCTGGTCTCCATCCCCCTGGCGGCCGGCGCAGCCCGCACCTTCACCGGGCCGCGCTGGGTCCAATGGCTCTGCCGAACGCTGATCGTCGTCAGCAGGGCCGTGCCGTCCCTCGTCTTCGCCATCATCTTCGTGCGCATCTTCGGGCTCGGCCCCGCAGCTGGCGCACTGGCCATCGCCTTCCATTCCGTGGGCATGATCGGCAAGATGATGACGGATGTCTTCGAGGAGATCTCTGCTGCTCCCCGTGAGGCCGTGAACGCCACCGGCGCGAACCGCTTCCAGGTCTTCATCGCCACCACGTTCACCCAGGCGCTGCCACAGATGACCTCGTTCGTCCTCTACCGCCTGGACATCAACATCCGCGCGTCCTCCATCCTCGGCCTCGTGGGTGCCGGCGGCATCGGTGTGGCCCTGCAGCGCTCCATCGGCAGCCTGGACTACCCGCGTGCGGCCGGAATCATCGGCGTCATCATCGGGCTGCTGCTGGTCCTCGAGCTCATCTCGAACCTGGTGCAGCGCGCCGTGTCCGAACACGGAGGAGAGACCGAGCGCTCCATGGCCTTCCCGCCCGGGAAGGAGCTCGCCACCCCTGGCTGGAACGTGACCCGGGTGGGCCGCAGCGGCGGGCTGCTGGCCGGCGTCGTGCTCTTCATCCTGTCCCTGTCCGCACTCCATATCTCCCCATCCCGGTTGGCCCGGGGTTGGGACAACGCGGTGGCCATGCTCACCGGGTTCGTGCCGCCGGTGTTCACAGCGGAGATCGCCCTGGGCCTCTTCGAGAGCCTCGTCATGGCCTTCACGGCCACCACGTTCGGCGTACTGATCGGCCTGGTCATCGCGGTGTTCTCCACGGACCATCTCGTGAAGGTGCCGGTGCTCGGCTGGGCGCTGCGTGCCGTGGTCGTGGTGGTTCGCGGCGTGCCGGACATCATCTACGCGATCGTCTTCGTGGCGGCCTTGGGGCTCGGGCCGTTCGCCGGATTCCTGGCACTGTCCATCTCCTGCACGGCCCTGGCCTCCAAGTTCTTCACGGATGCGCTGCAGAACATCGACCCGGGCCCCATCCGCGCCCTCGAGGCCGTGGGTGCAGGCCGGCTCCAGGCCTTCGTAGCGGGAGCATGGCCACAGTTCGTCCCCTCCTTCATCGGCAACAGCCTGTTCACCGCGGACCTGGCGCTGCGCGAATCGGCGGTCCTCGGGATCGTCGGCGCCGGCGGCATCGGTTTCCTGCTCCACGAATCCGTCACCTCGATCGACTACCAGTCCACGGCCGGGATTCTCCTCGGACTCATCGTCGTGGTGGTCGCGGTCGAGCAAATGGCGCGCTGGGCGCGCAGGAAGGTCATCTGAGATGGCAACTTCACATCCCCCAAGCACGACGGCGGCCGGCACCGGGCGCTGCCCGTTCACCGGCCAGACGGGTCCGGCCCGCGAGGACCGGATCTCCGAATGGTCTCCGGACCGCCAGGAGACCTTCGGCTCCGCCCACGCCGACTATGCGGCACTGCGCGCAGACAACGCCTTCCCCTGGAGTGAGGACTACGGCGGGTTCTGGGCAGCCACCACCTATGAGGACATCCTGGCCATCACCCAGGACGACGAGCTGTTCAGCACGGCCAAGCAGAATGTGGTGCCGCACGTGCCACGGGCCTCCCGCCGGCCGCCGTTGCACTTCGACCCGCCGGAGCACACCGACTACCGCACCGCCATCGACCCGGTGTTCCGCCGCTCGGTGGTCACCGAACACGTCGGTGCCTTCCGGGACAGCGCCCGCCGCCTGGTGGACGGCATGCTGATGGAGACCGCCCCGGATGGCGTCCGGCACCTGTCCGCGCCGTTCGCCATGGACTGCTTCGCCTCCCTGCTCGGGCTGCCGCGGGACCAGACCCGGGAGATCCGGGAACTCGGCGTCCGCTACGGCTTCGCCATCCAGGACATGGACAACCCCGTGATCGAGGAGTGCAGCAAGCGGCTGTACGAGATCGCACGCGAGATCTATGACCGGCGGCTGGCGGAGGATCCCGACCCGTCCCGGGACCTGGTGGCCAGCCTGCACCGCGCCGCCCTGGATCCGAACACCGCCATCACGGAGACCAGCGCCGTCGCCACCATCCGGCAACTCATTGTGGCCGGGATGGGTGCGCCCCAGGCCGTCTTGGGCAGCTGCATCGCCCACCTGGCCACGGACCCCGAGCTCCAGGCGCATTTGAGGGCCCATCCCGAGGACCTGCCCTCGGCGATCGAAGAGATGCTCCGCCTGCACGCGCCGTACCGGGTGTTCGCGCGGACCGCCAAGCGGGACACCGTGATCCACGGGCGCCCCGTGGCGCAGGACGAGCCCATCGCCCTGATCTTCCCCTCCGCCAACCGGGACGAGACCCGTTTCGAGGACCCGGACACCTTCATCCTGCGGCGCAAACAGAACTCGCACCTGGCCTTCGGGCGGGGCTCCCATAAGTGCCCGGCCGCTACGATGGGACGACTCGAGTTGCTCATCGCGCTGGAGGAATTGCTCTCGAGGACCGAGTCCTTCACGCTGGCAGGTGAGATCGTCATGATGAACTGGCTCGAATACGGGCCCCGCTCCGTCCCGCTGGCCATCCGGCCCGCCGATGGGACGCCGTGAGCCCCACGGACCCCAGCCGCGGGAACCTCCCCCGCTACCAATCCGGTGTGGCACCGCAGCGCATGCTCACGGTGCTGCTCGGAGACTACTGGTTCGGTCGCGGCGAACCCCTGCCCTCCAGCGCCCTGGTGGAGCTGCTCGGGGCTCTCGAGATCACCCCCTCCAGCGCACGGGCCGCCATCCAGCGACTGGCTCAGCGGGGGTTCCTCGTGGCCCACAAGGACGGCCGGCGCACGTCATATTCTGTCCACGCGGGCAGTCGAAAGACCCAGGCCCAGCGCGTGGCGCGGATCTTCCAGGCGCACCGCGAACGCCCCTGGGACGGAACGTGGACCATCATCACCTACCGGGTTCCGGAGACAGCGGCCCCGCTGCGCCGTGCCGTGCGGGACACACTGCGTCAGTTGCGGTTCGGGCACCTCAACGACGGGGTGTGGATCAAGCCGGGCCGCCACGCGGAGGAGGCGTTCGCCCACCTGAAGCAGGGGGATGAACCGGTCCTGACGTTGGTCTCCTTCTTCGAGGGAGCCCGCCTGCCGGACTTCGTCTCCCCCCTGGACCTGCGGCGGGCCTTCGATGCGGACGCCCTGGATGAGGAGTACCTGTCCTTTGCCCTGAGCTGGGAAGGACGGGCCAGGGACCTCGGAAGCAACTGGCCCATCGGGCTGGAGGCCTTGCGCCTGCGCACGGAGGTGCTCTCCGAATGGCGGCCGCTGGTCCACCAGGACCCCCAGCTTCCCAATGCCCTGTTGCCCGGGGAGCCGCCGCTGCGCCGGGCCGCAGCAGCCGCCGCACTGTTCTATGACGGGCTGGGGCCCTCTGCGGAGAACGCCGTCCGCAAGATCATCGAACGGCATCAACCCGAGCTGGCGCCCCTGGTGCTGCACCACACCTTCGCCGCCTCGGATCGGCTGATCGCACGGGGGTGAGACGGCCTGACACGGCCTGACACCGGCCGACACCGCCCGCGCGGGACTACCATGAGCGGGACAACGTCCTCGCGACTACGGAGGGAAGCATCATGGACCCGAAATCTGATCCAACGCAGGCCGGGCAGGCTGCTGATGCCGGTGCAGGAGCCGGTGCATCACGCTCCGGCATGGACCGGTCACGGCCCGTGCCGGCACCGTCTGAACCGGCCGCCCCGGAGCAGACGCGCCGGCAGTCGGTGAGCACCGATCCCTCACTCGACGTCCACCAGAAGCAGGGCATCACGGGAGGAGCCTGGATCGCCCTGATCCTCGGCGCGGTGGTCCTGGTCATGCTGCTGATCTTCATCCTGCAGAACAACGTCCCGGCAGACTTCGCCTACCTGGGCTGGAGCTTCAGTCTGCCCCTGGGCATCGCGATGTTGTTCGCGGCCCTGGCCGGAGTGCTCGTCACGGCGCTTTTCGGTTCCGTGCGGCTGCTCAAACTGGGACGCCGGGTGCGCCGGCTCGAGAAGGACCGCGAGACCATCAAGCGCACCGTCAGCTGAGCGAAGGCTTTCCGGGACGCAAGCCGTCAGCGGCCTGAGCCGGCGGTGCACACCTTCAGGGCCGCGGGGCGGACGGTGATCCGGGCTGCGAGGACGGAGCCGAAGGTGTCCCCATCGAATTGGACGCCGTGGGGGACCTCGAACCGGACGTCGAATCGCCGGCCCTGGGCGTAGGCCAGCGCCTTCATCTCGGGCGCGAAGTACAGCATGCCCCGGCCGAACTTGGATCTATGGGCCACCCCCTGGACCATCAGGCGCGTTCCGATCCGGGCCCATTCGAAGCGCTTCTTCGGGCGCAGCATGATCACGTCCAGCAAGCCGTCGTCCACCACGGCAGCCGGAAGCAAGAGCATGTTGCCGGTGAGCGTGCCGCAGTTCCCCACGATGAGCGTGTGTGCGCGGGCCGAGCGGGTGCGTCCCTCGTCAACCCGGTACCGCAGGTGGAACGATCTGTTCCCCATGATCGACTGCGCGATAGGTCTCACGTAGGCAAACCATCCCAGATGTCGCTTCGCCAGCGCGCTGGTGTTCTCCGCCATCTGGGCATCGAGTCCGATCCCGGCCATCACCAGGAAGACCTGCTTGCTGCGGTCTCCCGCCTCGTCTTCCAACTCGGCCTCCCCCACATCGACCGGACGAGTCACACCGCCGAACGCGATCCTGACCGCGGCGTTGATGTCATTCAAGGGAAGACCCAGATTGCGCGCCAGGAGATTACCGGTTCCGCCCGGAAGTAGGGCCACCGGAGTTCCGCTGCCGTGGACCACCTCGGCGACCGCGCGCACCGTCCCGTCGCCACCGGCGATGATGATGACGGACGGCTCCCCCGCCAGGGCCTCCTGCGCTGCACGCCGCCCCGAGTCCTCGCGGCTGGTCTCGTACCACCTCGACTGCCTCCAGCCGCGATGGCGCTCCTGCGCCAACACGGCATCCCGGACCCGGTCCATGGGTAGCCTGCCGGCGGGGTTGTAGACGATCGCCGCATGGGTGGCAGTGGCCCCGGGTGTGCGCATGGGGAAAGCCTAGCCTCGAGTCGGCCGGGTCTAGGCCTGGCCCAGCCCGCCCGGTGGGACGCCCTGGGCCGCAGCTCTGGACGCATGCACCCTGCAGGGCGTAAACCTGACCGGACGGCGGGGGCCTGACGGCAGGAGTCGGCATGCGACACGGACGACGTCTTCACCCGGCGATACTGCTTCTGACGCTTTCGCTGGTCTTGACGGGGTGCTCGGCCGGCACCAGGCAGACCGTGGTCGCCTTGGAGGCAGGCGCAGACGATGCCCTCCGCCTCATGGGCCGGGAAGCCGGCCCCGCTGACTTCACGAAGATGTCGACGACGTTGGATGACCTCCTCGGGCAGGTCCCGGTCGGCAGACAGGGCTTGAGCGCCAGCGAGCAGGCCATCGTGGATCGGGTCGCCCGACGTTCGGTTGTCCTGAGGTCCTACGCAGCAGCTCTCGGCGCTTCGGACGAGGTCATGGGCTTGATCAGCGACGATGCCGTGTTGCTGGTGTCGGGAGCGCTGCAAGGGCAACCGACCCCTGCCTTCAAGCAGCATCTGGACACCGTGGCCGGACGGTTGCTGAAGGAGACCACCTGCACCCTCGTCGCCCGGGAGATGTCCGAACTCACCGCGGCCTCGGCTGCTCCGGTGACCGGAGTCCCCTTGCCCGCCCAGGTGCCGGCTCCGGAGCACGTAGGCCTCTGGGGCACCCTGCAGGGTGCCGTGACAGCGGCCGGTTACCTGCTGGGGGATGCCAACGACGTTGTCGACTTCGCTGGGCTGTCATCAACGATCCTCGCCACAGCGGCCGACAAAGTAGGCAAGGTCAAGACGGTGATGGATGCCGCCGAATGGGCAGATTACGGGGCGATGCAGGTGTACCTGCGTCACTGCGTGTAGTGGCCCTCACGATGACCCGATGCCTCAGTGCGAGACGCCACCACCTTGAACACCACGGCCGTCACCAGCACCACGGCGGCAGCGATCCCGGCGGCCACTGCGGTCCCGGAGGAGTTCAGTCCGCCGTCCAGCCGGCCCATCGTGATCCAGGCCAGCCCCCAGGACAGGGCCAGCGCGGGGGCGATCCGCCCGCCACTGCCCCAGGCGGTGGCCACGCCGATCAGTGCGGCGACGGCCAACACCACGGAGGCCACCACGGGGATCGGCCACCCGAAGCCGTCAAAGCCCGCTGCTGCCAACACAGCAGACGTATTGGCCACGGTGGCGATGGTGACCCAGCCGAGGTAGAGCCCGAAGGTCCCGTCCGTGATGAGGGATTCCAGCCATCCGGCCGATCCGGTCCGGACCAGCAGCCTCAGGATCCACCCCAGCACGGCCAGCAACACCACGATCACCACAAGGCTCAGGACGAGCCAGCCGAGTTGGACCACCCAGATCCATGCGGCATTGAGCAGCATCGCCGCCACCGCCCACGGCCGCAGGGCGTGGTGTCTTGCGGACCGTCGCTGGGCAGGCAGCAACTGCCACACGGAGTAGGCGAGCAGGCCCAGGTAGATCACGGACCAGATCCGGAACGCGGCGGAGGCCGGTGCCAAGGGCGTGGAGTCCTCGTTCAACCATCCGCCGGCGGCCTCGGCGATCGGCGTCCCGCCCAGCACGCCGCTGCCCAAGAAGGCGCCGGCGGTGGCGATGATCCCGCTGAGCAGCACCAGCAGCGGTATGGCGAGTCCGGTGGTGCGGGGGGCGGTGTCAACCATGGGTCTCTCCTGGGGTGGCAGGGTGCTCCTCGAGCACGTCGTTCGAGCGTAGCCATCTTGATCATCGAGATAAAGGGCTAGTCGCTGCGCTTTGACATGGGCGAATTCCACGGCCTGCGTGATACAGGATGATGGTCAGATGCGACTGTGGAGCCTGCACCCCCAATACCTGGACCGTCAGGGCCTGACCGGTGGGTGGCGCGAGGCCCTGCTCGCCCAGGCCGTGCTGGCCGGACGCACGAAGGGATATCGCTCGCATCCGCAGCTCGTCCGGTTCCGTGCGCAGCCGGACCCTACGGCCGCCGTCGGGGCCTTCCTGCTGGCCATGGCCGAGGAGGCCGCCGAGCGCGGCTACACCTTCGACCGGACCCGGATCGACCAGCCCGGCCACCCGGCGTCGGGCCTGCCCATTCCAGGACCGGACCACGACGCTGGCCGGGACCTCCCGGCGGACGGGCCCCTCCCCGGTGTCCCCCGGATCACGGTCACCGAGGGGCAGGTGGCCTACGAATGGCAGCACCTCCTGGGCAAGCTCGGCCAGCGCACCCCGGAGAGGCTGGAGGGCCTGACCGGGATCACCGTGCCGGACGTCCACCCCCTGTTCGAGATCGTCCCCGGACCCATCGAGTCGTGGGAACGTCCGGGCTAACGCGCCGCGGACCCGGAGGTCGCGGTCCGTAACCGCGCGGCCCACCGCTGCCACGGGGGCATCTGGGCCCAGTTCAGGGACAGGGTACGGAAGGCGCGCTCGAAGCGGCGGCACATCTGGGCCGTGCCTCGCAACGACCGGGCCGAGACTCCCACCACGAGGCGTGGGTCGGCGGCCACGACGCGGTGGGGCCCCAGGGCGAGGGCCAGGTCCATGTCATCGTGCACCTCCCGCTCCGTGCGGTGCACCCGGTCCCGGACGTCCAGCCACACCGTGCGGCGCAGGGCCATGTTCGAGCCCCACAACGGAAACCGTGCCGCCGCCGCATGACCCAGGACGTAGTAGGCCCCCAGGTAGACCGCGGCCGCGGGCACCCCGAGCAGGCGGGGCAGGTCCTGGAACGCACCCCAGCCGGTCACCGCGGCGGCGTGCGGGCGCCGGGCCAGGGTCTCGGTGATCGACTCCACCCAGTCAGGTCGGGGCACCGAGTCCGCATCGAGGCGGGCGATGATCGGCGCGCGAGCGGCATCGTAGCCGGTGGCAGCCGCGGCCCAGATGCCGACCCTCGGCTCCATTAGGACGCGGGCACCATGTGCGGCGGCGACGGCCGCCGTCGCATCGGTGGAAACATTGTCCACCACGATCACCTCGGCCGGGGCCACGGTCTGCCGCGCGAGGGCCTGCAGGCAACGGTCCAGCAGGACAGCGTCGTCCCTCGCTGGGATCACCACGCTCACCCCCTGCACGCCCGGCAGGGAAGTGGCCCACTCGGGACTCAGGGTCATGTTCCGTCCTCGACGAGCTGGTCCAGGAACAGTCCGGCCAGCACCGCGCCGAGCACGCCGGCGGCCAGGTCACCCACCGTGTCGACATAGCCGACTTGGATGGCGGGATCGAGCAGCGTGTGGCCCGCCCATTCACCCACTTCCCAGAGCACGGCCAGCAGGGCTCCGAGTCCGGCGGTGAACAGCGTGTGCACGGTGCGGATGGCGGCGGGCCCCAGCGCCCCGGCCGACCACGGCGCCGAGTGGCCAGACGGCGCAGACGGCGCAGACGGCCTCGGCGGCAGCCACCCCATCCGCAGCACCGCCGCCGCCACGAGGGCGGCGAGCAGCCCGGTGGCCACCACGTGGGCCACCAGATCGAGCCAGGGGATCGCCTGGTAGGCGTCCAGCATGGCCGCCCAGGCGGCCGCCACCAGGATGACGGCGGTGCCGGCCTGGACCGACGCCCGCAGGGGCGCCAGCCGCACCACGGTCTGGCCCAGGAGCACCAGGGAGTACAGGGCCACGGCCACGCCGCTGGCCCACAGCCCGAGCACCAGGCTGAGGAGGGTGAGCAGGGCGGCGGCATCGGCGATCAGGCGGGCGGGCAGCGGCCCGCCCACCCGCAGCGTCCTCACGGCCTCGTGCCACAGTCTCGCCGCACGGCCCGCGTGCATCTCGGCCGCCCCGATCCGCTCAGCCACCGAGCGCGATCCAGATCAGCAGCAGGGTCAGCAGGAATCCGGTCACCTGGTTGAGCCACAGGAAGCGCCGCCAGCCGCGGTTGGCCTCCTCGCACGCCTCGTCCGGCAGGGACCGGAACGGCCAGACGCTGACCAGGTACGGCACCACCAGCAACCCGGCCAGCGCCCCGGGCCAGCCGGCCAGCAGCATCACGAGTCCGGCCGCGGCGTAGAGGACCATGGCGGTGCGGACGGCTCCGCGGGCTCCCAGCGCGGTGGCGATCGAGCCGATACCGGCCTGGCGGTCCGCCGTGACGTCCTGCACCGCGCCGAAGGCCTGCGAGGCCATACCCCAAAAGAAGAACGCGAGCATCGAGGCCACCACGCCCAGGATGGGCGGGGCCTCGGCCAGCACCAACGCGAAGACCGCAGGGCCCACGAAGTGCGTGGCCGAGGTCATGGAGTCCAGCAGCGGCCGCTCCTTCAGCCGGATACGCGGGGCCGAATAGCCCACGACGGCGGCCAGCACCACCGCGAGCACCGCACCGGAGAGCACGGTGCCGGCGGCGAGCAGCGCCACCACGAAGGGCAGGGCGAGCAGCACGGCCGACCACAGGATCAGCGGGTGCCACCGCCGGGTCAGCACGATCCCCTCCACCCCGCCCTTGCGCGGGTTGCGCAGATCCGACTCGTAGTCGAAGACGTCGTTGATCCCGTACATCAGCAGGTTGTAGGGGAACAGGAAGAACAGGATGCCCACGATCAGCTCGGTGGTGGAGCCGCCACCGGCCATCAGGTAGGCGGCCGCGAAGGGATAGGCCGTGTTGACCCAGCTGATCGGGCGCGAGGAGCCCAGCAGTTGGCGTGCCCCCTCGGCGAGGGTGGAGCGGGGTGCGGTGGTGGCGGTCATGTCTCCTCCTGACGGTCCAGCAGCGCGGCCACGGACGGCAGCAGCAATCCGGCGGCCACGGGCCAGACCAGGTCCTCCACCGGGGCCAAGCCTACCCGCCATCCTGTCAGCAGTTCCTCGTTGTACCGGAACAGGTCGGCCGCGATCATCACGCTGTCGAACACCACGGTGAGCACCACCAGCGCCACGATCGTCAGGCCCGTGGCGGCCCACCAGCGGGTTCCCAATCCCCGGCGCCAGGTGGCCCAGGCGGCCACGGCCACGGTGAACGCCAGGAAGAGTACGGCGAGGGCGAGGTAGCTCATGGCCCCACCTCCGAACCGGAGCCGTCGCGCGGTCCCGCCCGGCCGGCGTCGGACACGGCGGCCGCCGGCCTGCCCGGCCTGCGGTCCAGCACCAGCACCACCAGCCCCCGCAACACGAGGGTGAGGTAGGACAGGAAGGTGATGAAGACGATCTCCTCCAGCGGCAACTCCGGGGCGAGCATGATGCCGGTCATCCCGGCGCTCTGGCCGGCGGCGTAGTGACCGGAGGCGATGGCGGCCAGGTCCCAGGCGAGGAAGAACACGATACCGAGCCCCACCGTGAGCGCGCCGGCCCTCCGGTTGCTCCGCGGGACACGCCACAGCAGCAGGCGGAAGCGGCGGTCCAACAGGGCCATACACGCGGTGGGGACCAGCAGCGAGATCAGGTAGAGGTAGGGCACCACGGTGGTCACCGGCGCCCATCCCGCAGCCGTTGTTGGACGAGCTCGGCGCTGATCAGGCACATCGGCAGGCCGATCCCCGGGATGGTGCCGGACCCGGCGTAGTACAGCCCCGCCACGCGTTGGGAGACGTTGCCGGCGCGGAAGAACGCGCTCTGGGTCAGCGTGTGCGCCGGCCCCAGGATGCCACCGCGCCAGGTGCCCAGGTCCTCGGCGAAATCGGCCGGGCCCACGGTGCGGCGCACCACGATCCGCTCGGCCAGGTCCGGGATGCCCGCCCACCGGGACACCTGCTCTATGGCCGCCTCGGCGATGGACTCGATCGCCGGGTCTCCACCGCCGTCCGTGCCGCCATGGCCCAGCCCCGGGTCCGCGGGAATCGGCACCAGGATGAAGAGGTTCTCGTGGCCGGCTGGGGCCACCGAGGGATCCGTGGCCGAGGGCTTGCACACGTAGACCGAGGCCGGGTCCGGCACCGTCCCGCCGGCGATCGCGGCGAAGTTGGCCGGCCAGTCCCGCGTGAAGAACAGGGAATGGTGTGCCAGCTCGGGCAGCTCGCCCCGCACGCCCAGCATCACCAGGACCCCGCCGGGGCCACTGGTGCGCCGATCCCACCAGGACTCGGGATAGGTCTGCAGTTCACGCGGCAGCAGCGTGGTCTCGCTGTGGTGCAGGTCCGCGGTGGACACCACGACGTCGGCCGGCAACACCCGCTCGGCGCCTCCCCCGGGCGCGTGGTCCCGGACGCGGACTCCCGTGGCACGGGCTCGATGCTTGCGGGCACGATGCCTGCGGACTCGGAGTCCGCGAGCTCGGGGTCCGCGGGTCGGCTCGGTGAGGATCTGTGTGGCCGCCGTGTGGGCGTGGAGCTGGACCCCGTTCTCCCGGGCCAGGCGGACCAGGACGTCCATCAGGTGGCCGAAACCGCCCTGGGGGTAGAGCACGCCGCCGGTCAGGTCCATGGCGCTCATCAGGTGGTACAGGGACGGGGTCTGGTCCGGGGAGGAGCCGAGGAAGACGGCGGGGTAGCCCAGGATCTGGCGCAGGCGCGGTTCGCGGAACCGCCGGGCCACAAACCGCTCCAGCGAGCGCAGCAGCAGTGGCACCAACCGGTGGGCGCGGCGGACCACGTCGGCGTGCAGGAACGGACTGAGGGAGGTGAAGGAGGTGTAGAGGAATCGCTTCAGCGCCACGTCATAGGTGTCCCGCGCCGAGTCGAGATAGCGCTCCAGGGCCCGGCCTGCCCCGGGCTCGACCGCCTCGAAGCGTTCCACGTTGGTGGCCGTCTGCGCGGAGATGTCGATCGGGTCCCGCGCGGTGCGGGCCCCTTGAGGTGGGGCCCCTTGAGGTGGGGCCCCTTGAGGTGAGGCCCCTTGAGGTGAGGCCTCAGGTTCGCCGGACGGGCCGGCGTCGGGCTCGAAGAACACGCGGTAGGCAGGATCCAGTTGGCGCAGGTCCAGCTCGTCCTGCGCGGTGGTGCCGAGCAGGCCGAAGAAGCGCTCGAAGACGTCCGGCATGAGGTACCAGGAGGGGCCGGTATCGAAACGGAAACCGTCCTGTTCCCAGGTGCCGGCCCGGCCGCCGAAGGAATCCCGCGCCTCCACGAGATCCACGCTGTGCCCGTCCCGCGCCAACAGGGCGGCCGTGGCCAATCCGGCGATGCCGCCACCGATCACCACGACGCGCTGGCCGGTCCCCGCCGCCCTCATCCGTTCTCCCGTGCCGGTGCCGGCCGGCGCGTCAGGGCACCCAGCAGGATCAGCGCCTTGTGGGGGTCGGAGACCCTGACCCGCGTCCGGCGGATCTCGGCGGCCGGGGTCTGCCGCAGGCGGCGGGACAGGGCGGCGAAGAGCGCATGGGCGGCTCGGACGGCGCGGCGGCTACCGGCCGGCAGCTCGGCGATCCCCGCCGCGGCCACCGCCAGGTCGGCGTCAATACCGTCCAACAACACGTCCCGGTGGGCGTCGGTGAAGCGCGCCGGGTCCAGGCCCGGGAAGTAGCGGCGGCCGAGCACGTCGTGGTCGTCGGCGAGGTCGCGCAGGAAGTTCACCTTCTGGAACGCCGAACCGAGCCGGCGGGCAGCCGGGGCCAGCCGCTCGTAGGAGTCCTCATTCCCTCCGGTGAAGGCCTTCAGGCACATCAGTCCGACCACCTCGGCCGAGCCGTACACATACTCCTCCAGGCTGGCCCCGGTGTGCTCGGTCCGCGTCAGGTCCGCCCGCATGGAAGCGAAGAACGGTCCCACCAGCCGGTGGTCGATCCCGTGGTGCCGGGCCACCGAGGCGAAGGCGTGGACCACCAGGTTCGCGCTGCGGCCCCGGTCGATCGCCCGCAGGGTCTCAGCCTCGAGTCCGTCCAGCAGTTCCCGGCGCAGGGCCGGTTCCAGCCCGGAGTCCGGATCGTCCACGATCTCGTCCGCCACCCGGACCAGGGCATAGATGCTGCGCACGTCCCCGCGCAGCGGCTCTGCGAGCAGCCGGGTGGCCCAGCCGAAGGAGGTGGAGTAGCCGCTGATCACCCGTGCGGCGCTGGCCTGGGCCACCCGGTCATAGCGGCCGGTGCCGGGATGCACGCTCATCGGTCCACCCCGGTCCCGGCTGGCACCATCCGCGGGGCGGCCTGGCGCTTTGACGCCCGCCGCTCCGGCTCCTGCCGTGCAGTTTCCTGCTGCTTCGGCTCCGAGTGGTGGGGCCGAAGGGAGTCCGCCGCGGTACGGCGGAGCTCCCCCACCAGGCCGGCCAGGACGTCCGCGAGGGCGGACGGGATCGGCCCGCGGGAGGCCAAAGCCAGCGCCTCGTCCAGGTGGCCGTTCGCCAGCTCCTCGGTGACGGACCGCGCCCCGCACCCCTCCAGCAGGTCCCGGGCGCGGCCTGCGCCCTGCGCGGTCAGGTGCGGGTCACCGACGAGCGGGCGCAGCGCGGGCCAGGCCGCGGTGGTGCGCGCATGGGCCACCAGGGCGGTGTGCTTGCCCTCGCGGAGGTCCGTCAGCACACTCTTGCCGGTGCGGGCTGGCACTCCGAACACTCCGAGCAGGTCATCCAGCAGCTGGAAGCCAATCCCCAGGGGGCGGCCGATCTCCCCGAGGGCCGCGATCACCGGACCGGGTGCACCGGCGAGCAGGGCCCCGGCCTGCAGGGGCAGCTGGAACGAGTAGACAGCGGTCTTCAGCTCAGCCACCCTCACGGCCTCGTCCACGGAGCACGGAGTCTCGGTCAGGCCCAGGCCGAGGCGGACGTCCGCCAGCTCACCGGCGGCGGTGGCGTGAACGGTGTCCTCGAGCAGATCGAGCAGACCGGCGACCACGGGCGCCGGAGCTCCGCAGCCGGCAACCATCCGGACCGCCGAGACCAGGGCCAGGTCCCCGGCGAGGATGCCTGCAGCGTCCCCGTAGCTCCTCGACGTGGCCGGATCGACCCCGCGGTCCCGCGCGGCGGCGGCAAAGGTCCCGGAGACATTGGGGGTCCCGCGGCGGACCTGGTCGCCGTCGATCACATCGTCATGGACCACGAAGGCCGTGTGCAGCAGCTCCAGGGCAGCACCCACCCGGTCCACGACGACCGCCGGGTCGGCGTGTGCAGCAGGCTCGGCGTGTGCAGCAGGCTCGGTGGGGGCGTCAGGTGCGGCCGGGTCGGCGGGCGAGGCCGGGTCGGCTGGGGTCAGCGCCTCGTGGGTGGCCACCAGCAGTCCCGGGCGAAACCGCTTGCCGCCGCCCGTGGCCCGGGCCAGGGCGCTCCAGAGGCCGTGGTGATCCTCCCCGAGGGAGGCGGAACGCGCGGACCCAGCGGTCAGGATCCGGTCCAGTTCGCGGCCGGAGCCCTGCTGGCCCCTCATGCCCGCCCAGCTTCCGCGAGGCCGCTGGTGCGGCCGCCGGCGTTCCGGAGCGCGTCCAGCACGCCCGGCCATTGCAATTGCATCCAGGGGCTCACGGCCCACGGGGCCGCCTGCACCAGTGACTCGACCTCGGCCACGGATGCCCAGTGCTGGTCCATCACCTCGTCCGGGTTGGGCCGGGGCTCCTCCGCGGTGACGGCGGTGAAGACGGGGCAGACCTCGTTCTCCACGATCCCGGAGGCGTCCTCGGCCCGGTACCGGAAGTCCGGGAGTACCTGGTGGATCCGCACGACGTTCAAGCCGAGTTCGTGTACGGCGTACCGCTCGATGGTCTGCTCGAAGGACTCGTCCAGGCGGGGATGACCGCAGAATGAGTTGGTCCAGACACCGGGCCAGGCCACCTTCGCCAGGGCCCGACGGGTCAGCAACAGGTCTCCGTTGGGCCGGAACAGGTAGCAGGAGAACGCCAGGTGCAGCGGGGTGTCCCGGCTATGCACGGTGGCCCGCGGGGCCAGGCCCACGGCGCGGCGGCTCTCATCCACCAGCACCACGTGGTCTTCTGGGACGGCGTCCATGGTCCTCCATTTGAAGAAAAATAAACCTAGCCGGGCTAGGTAGATTCACAGTAACATGTGGGTCATGCCCACACCACCGCGGAACCCCACCCCACCGCGGATCGCAGCCTCCTCCACAGAGTATTGGTTCGACACCTCAGACCGGGCGGTTCAGCTCCTCAAGGCGGTCCGGCGTTTCCGCCGGGCGGACCAGGAGATGCGCCGTGGCATGGAGACGGACATGGACATCAACGCTACGGATCTTGAGGCGCTGCGTCACGTCATCGCGCACGAACGGGCCGGGACCGCGGTGACCGCCCGGGACCTGAGCACCCACCTGCACATCTCCACGGCGTCCACCGCCAAGCTGCTCAACCGGCTGAGCCTGTCCGGGCACGTCCAGCGCCTCCCGCACCCAGAGGACCGTCGCTCCGTGCTCGTCGCCGCCACCCAGCACGCCCACGAGGAGGTCCGCTGCTGGCTCTCGCCCATGCACCAGAGGATGCTGCAGGCGGCGCGCGACGTCCCCGAGGACTCCCGGCAGGCCGTCCTCGATTTCCTGGACGCCCTCACGCAGAGCCTCCCGCCGGACCCCCCGGAGCCCGAAGACGGCTAGGAACCGGTCTGCGCCGGGTCCTCCTCTGCGGCGGCGAGGATCTTCTTCGCCATGGTGGGGAAGATCAGGGCATGGAACGGCTGGATGGCGCGCCAGTAGGCGCGGCCGAGCACCCCCGAGGGGAAGAAGACCGCACGCTGGCGCAGGCGCGAACCGCCGCCGCTGGTGGCGTCCACCGAGAACTGGAGCCAGGCTCGTCCGCCGGCGCGCATCTCGGCCCGCAGCGTGACGGACCGTCCGGGGTCCACGGACTCCACCCGCCACCAGTCCACGTGGTCATTGACACGCAGCCGCGCCTCGTCCTTCCGGCCGCGTGCCAGCCCGTAGCCGCCCAGGGCCTGGTCCATCAACCCGCGGATGCGCCACAGGGCCGACGCCGAGTACCAGCCATTGCGGCCGCCGATCGTCTCCACCACAGCCCATACGGCCTCCGGCGAGGCGTCGCCCTCGCGCTCACGGATGTCCGTGAACACCGTGTTGCCGGCCCACTCCGGGTCTGAGGGCAACGGTTCGGCCGGATCCTGGGCCATCGCAGTCAGCACATCGTCATCCCAGGTCTGGTCCAACGGTCCTCGGCGCTGCCGGTCGATGGCCCGGCGGCAGGCCTGCCTGAAGTCGGTCAGGCCGCCGGGCGGATCCGGGATGATCCCGGCGATGTCATGCTCGGTGGTGACGGCGTCCTCCGCCATCGATGCGGCCAGCGGCATGGCGATCCCCCGGGGAATAGGGGTGACGAGACCGATCCAGAAACCCGAGAGATGCTGCGCGGGGATCGGCAGGGGGATGACCCGCCGGCGGGACAGTCCGGCCACCTCGGCGTAGTCGGTCAGCATGGTGGCGAAGGACTGGTCCTGCCCGCACCCGATGCCAAGGGCGCGGTTCACCGGCTCCTCCAGGGCGCAGGCATGGGCGAGGTAGTAGAGCACATCCCGGATGGCGATCGGCTCGATCCGGTTGGACAGCCAGCTGGGCCCGGGCATCACCGGCAGCCGCTCGGCCAGGTGCCGGATCATCTCGAAGGAGACCGACCCCGAGCCGATGATCACGGCGGCCTTGAACACCAGGGCGGGGACCTCTCCCTCCAGCAGGATGCGCGCGACCTGCTCGCGCGATCGCATGTGGTCAGAGAGCCGCTCCAGTGGCTTGTCCGGGTGCAGCCCGCCGAGGAAGGCGATCTGATGCACGCCCGTTCGTGCCGCCGCGGCGGCGACGGTGCGGGCCATCTCGGCCTCGCGGTCGACGAAATCTGACCCGGATCCCATCGAGTGCACCAGGTACAGCACCGTGTGGACGTCCTGCATGGCGGTCTCGACGTCCCCGGCCTCCAGCAGGTCCGCCTCGGCCGTCTCCACGTCGGCGGACCACGGACGGTTGGAGAGGTCGTCCACGTTCCGGGCCGTGGCGCGCACGGTGAACCCGGCGGCGAGCAGTTCGGGGATGAGCCGGCCGCCCACGTATCCGGTGGCACCGGTGACGAGGACACGGCGGTCATGGCCTTCGGGCAGGGACAGGTGCAGGGGCGAGGCGGGCTCGGAGGTCATGTGGCCACGGTACGGGTCGACGGCGGCCGGGTGAAGCGGTCCGCCTCTGAGAGTTTGCCGGGTATCCGCCCCGTGGAGCCCGCACCCCTTGCCTCCTGCCCCACCGGCTGTGGTGGACTGGCGGCACCGCCCATCCACCGATGACGCGGAGAATCACCACGAGGAGGAACCATGAACGCCAACGACCCCGTGAAGACCCTGCTGGAGAAGACCGAGAAGGCCGGCCTGGCCATGCTGGCCACCACCGACTCCGAGGGACGGATCGTCAGCCGGCCCATGGCGATCCAGGAGATCGAGGAGGACCACACCATCTGGTTCATCACCCGGGTCAGCACGCCGAAGATCGGCGAGGTGTCCGGAAGTCAGCCGGTCAACGTGACCGTGGCGGAGAAGGGCTTCTGGGCCTCCATCACCGGCACCGCCACCGTGGAGGCAGACGTGGAACGCAAGAAGCGGTACTGGTCCAAGACCACCGAGGCCTTCTTCGGCGAGTCGAAGCCCGAGGACCCGGACATCGTGCTGCTGAAGGTCGATCCGGACACCGGTGAGTACTGGGACTCCCCCGGCCTGCCGGCCACGGCGGTGGAGGTCATCAAGGGCATGGTCAGTGACAAGCCCGCGCACCCCGGGGACAGCAGCACCGTCCAGCTCTGAATCGCTGAGCCCGCCCGGGCCGTGACCCCCACGGTGCCGCCATCCCTTGTGGGGCTCCGCTGGCCGGTGGAACACTGAGGGCCCGCGCCCCTCGAGGCAACGCGGAGCGGCACAACGGTCACCACTGAAGGAGTCGTCATGGGCATGTTGGACGCACTGGTCGGGCGGCTGGAGCGTTGGGAGGCCCTGGACACAGTCGGCCAACCGCTGGCGAAGGCCGTGGGGCGGGTGGTGGCACCGACCCCGGTGCGGAACCTGCTCAGCGGGACCATGATGGGCCACCCCCTGCACCCGATGCTCACGGACATCCCGATCGGCGCCTGGACCATGTCCGCCGTGCTGGACCTGGTGGGCGGAGAACAGGCCGAGCGGGCAGCCGACCTGCTCGTCGCCGCCGGGGTGGCGGCCGCCGTTCCCACCGCCGCCGCCGGGCTCAACGACTGGTCGGACACCCAGGGGGCCGAGAGCAGGGTGGGCGTGGTGCACGCGGCCGCCAACAGCACCGCCCTGGTGCTGTACGCGGCCTCGCTCGTGGCGCGGTGCCGCGGCCACCGATCCACCGGCAAGGTCCTGGCCCTGGCCGGCCTGGGCGCCCTCCTCTCCGGCGGGTACCTGGGCGGTTACCTGAGCTTCGCCAGGGGCGTCAACGTCAACCACACGGCCTTCCACTACGGCCCCGACGACTGGACCGATGCCCTGGCGGAGGCGGACCTCGCCCCGGGGCAGCACCGGCTGGCCCAGGCCGGAGACATCTCGGTGCTGCTGGTCCGCGACGGAGACCGGATCCAGGCGCTGGACAGCGTCTGCACCCATGCGGGCGGGCCGCTGGAGGAAGGCGAGATCGCCGACGGCTGCGTGACCTGCCCCTGGCACGGCAGCACCTTCCGCCTGGAGGACGGCTCGATCGCCCGCGGCCCGGCCAGCATCCCGCAGCCCGCCTACGAGGCCAGGATCCGGGACGGGCGGATCCAGGTTCGCGCCCGCCCGTAGCCGTCAGGTCATCGCCCCGGCGCCGCCAGGGCCTCCGGCCGCAGGTCCACCCGCCGCAGCAGCTGCGCGTTGAGCGCCACCACCACGGTGGACAGTGACATCAGGATCGCCCCGACGCTCATCGGCAGGATGAACCCGATCGGCGCCAGCACCCCGGCGGCCAGGGGCACCGAGAGCAGGTTGTAGCCGGCGGCCCACCACAGGTTCTGCTTCATCTTCCGGTAGCTCGCCCGGGACAGCGCGGCCACGGACAGCACCGCGCGCGGGTCGTCGCTGGCCAGGATCACCCCGGCCGAGGCGATCGCCACGTCCGTGCCGGCACCGATCGCGATCCCGACGTCGGCCTGGGCCAGCGCGGGGGCGTCATTGACGCCGTCGCCCACCATCGCCACCTTTCGGCCCTCGGCCTGCAACTGCCGGATCTTCGCGGACTTGTCCTCCGGCCGCACCCCGGCGAAGTACCGCTCGATGCCCAATTCGGCGGACACCGAGGCTGCCACCGCCTCGGCGTCGCCGGTGATCATGACGACCTCGACGCCACGGGCTGCCAGTCCGGCCACCGCGTCCCGGGACTCGGGGCGGATCGCATCGGCCAGTCTCAGCGCCCCGGCCACCTGGCCGTCCACGAGCACGTGCAGGATGGTGGCGCCCTCGCCGCTCCACTGCTCCGTGATCCGCAGCTCGGCGGCGCCCTCCTGCTCCAGCAGGTACGGCCCGCCGACCATCACGGTGGCGGTTGCGGCAGCCGTTGCGGCACCGGTTCCGGCACCGGACATCACGACGTCGGCCCGCACCCCGACCGCGGGCGAGGACGAGAAGCCGCTCGCGGCCGGGACCTCCAGGCCTCGCTCGCCGGCGGCACCGGTGATGGCTCGCGCCAGCGGGTGCTCGGAGTCTGCCTCGGCCGCGGCCGCGAGCGCCAGGAGGTGGCCGGCGTCGTATCCGGCCGCCGGTTCCACACCGGTGACGGCCGGGGCACCCTGGGTGAGGGTGCCGGTCTTGTCGAAGAGGACGGTGTCCACCGTGCGCATGGCCTCGAGCGCGAGGCGGTCCTTGACGAGGACGCCGCTGCGGGCAGCCCGCTCGGTGGCGATCGAGACGACGAGCGGGATGGCCAGGCCGAGGGCATGAGGACACGCGATGACGAGCACGGTGATGGTGCGCACCACGGCCTCGTCCGGCTGCCCGACGGCGACCCACACGATCGCTGTGATGATCGCCGCGCCGAGGGCGAACCAGAACAACCAGGCCGCGGCCCGGTCCGCCAGCCGCTGGGCGCGCGAGGAGGAGGCCTGGGCATCCGCGACGAGCTGCTGGATCCCCGCCAGGGCGGTGTCCTCACCGACGGCCGTGACCTCCACCCGCAGCCCGGAATCGGTCGCGACGGTGCCGGCCACCACGGGGTCGCCCAGGGAGCGGCGGACGGTGGCGGACTCACCGGTGATCATGGACTCGTCCATCGAGGCCGAGCCGTCCACCACGGTGCCGTCCGCGGGGACGCGGCCACCGGGACGGACGACCACCACGTCCCCGGGCTGGAGTTCGGCCGGGGCGATGGTGGTGATGGCGCCGTCGGCGTCCACACGCTCAGCCTCATCCGGCAGCAGCGCGGCCAGGGAGTCGAGGGCTGAGGTGGTCTGGGCGAGCGAGCGCATCTCCACCCAGTGGCCCAGCAGCATGATGACGACCAGCAGTGCGAGCTCCCACCAGAACTCGAGCTGCTCATGCAGGATCCCCAGGGTCGCCCCCCACGAGGCGAGGAAGGCCACCGTGATGCCCAGGGCGATCAGCAGCATCATCCCCGGCTGGCGCTGGCGGATCTCGCTGACCGCTCCGGTCAGGAAGGGCTTGCCGCCCCAGACGTACATGACCGTGCCGAGGGCCGGTGCGATCCACGCGGCCCAGCCCGGGACCTGGTAGCCCAGGAGCATGGCGAACATCGGCGAGGTGGCAACCACGGGGATTCCGAGGGCGAGCATGATCCAGAACAACCGGCGGAACTGGCCGACGTGGTCGTGGTGGTCGTGATGGGAATGGTCGCGACCGGCGTGACCTTCGTGGCCGAAGTGTTCGTGGTGGTCACCATGTTCGTGGTGATCGCCGCGGACAGGTGCCTGGCCGCCGTCGTGGTGTCGGTGGTCGTGATCGTGGCTCAACATCGTTACCTTCCTCGGCGCCCTCGGTGCCGCCTCGCTCGTGAGCATACCCCCCTGGGGTATCTTTGACCATCCTCAGGCTGCCGCACTCGGGGGGCTGGACCAGTTAGCGGCCAGTAACTAGACTCGCCTTCGGCCACACTGTGACCCGGATCACCACCGCTGACACGAGTCCCATGACCACCCAGCCGACCAGCATCCCCACCAACCCGCCCGCCGCCCCCTCGCACGACCGCGGCGAGACCACCACACCACTGCTGGAGGAGACCATCGGTGCCAACCTGGCCCACACCGTCGCCGCCTTCGGTGAGCGCGAGGCGCTCGTGGACGTCCCCAGCGGGAGGCGCTGGACCTACGCGGGGTTCGCGGCCGACGTCGACCGTCTGGCCACCGGGTTGCTGGAGGCGGGGCTGACACCGGGCGACCGGCTCGGGATCTGGGCGCCGAACCTGCCCGAGTGGACCCTGACGCAGTACGCCACCGCGCAGACCGGCGTCATCCTGGTGACCATCAACCCGGCCTACCGCACCGAGGAGCTGCAGTACGTCCTCAACCAGTCCGGGATCCGCACGGTGGTGGCCGCCAGCTCATTCAAGTCCAGCGACTACGAGGCCATGCTGGACTCGGTCCGTGGGCAGTGCCCCGAACTGCAGGACGTGGTGATCATCGGCGGCGGCGCCTGGGACGCGCTGGCGGGCACGGCGGCGGATACGGCCCGGCTGGATCGGGTGGCCGCGGGACTGCACCCGGAGGACCCGATCAACATCCAGTACACCTCCGGCACCACCGGCTTCCCCAAGGGGGCCACGCTGAGCCACCGCAACATCCTCAACAACGGCTTCTTCGTGGGCGAGCGGGTGAACTACACGGAGGAGGACCGCGTCTGCATCCCCGTGCCCTTCTATCACTGCTTCGGCATGGTCATGGGCAATCTGGCCTGTACCAGCCACGGCGCCGCCATGGTCATCCCAGCTCAGGGATTCGGGCCCACCGAGACCCTGCACGCGGTGGCCACCGAGCGCTGCACCTCCCTGTACGGGGTGCCCACCATGTTCATCGCCGAGCTCGGCCTGCCGGACTTCGACTCCTACGACCTCTCCACGCTGCGCACCGGCATCATGGCCGGCTCCCCCTGCCCCGAGCACGTGATGCGTCAGGTGATCGAGCAGATGAACATGTCAGATGTGTCCATCTGTTATGGCATGGCGGAGACCTCTCCGGTCTCCCTGCAGACGAGTGCGGCGGACAACCTCGACCAGCGCGTCAGCACCGTCGGAAGGGTGGGACCCCACCTCGAGGTGGCCATCGTGGACCCGGGCTCGGGCGAGGTCATGCCCCGCGGCGAGGCCGGGGAACTGCTGACCCTGGGCTACTCGGTGATGACGGGCTACTGGAACGATCCGGACCAGACCGCCTCGGCCAACGACGCCGAAGGGTGGATGCACACCGGGGACATCGGCGTGATGGACGCGGAGGGCTACGTGCAGATCACCGGCCGGATCAAGGACATGGTGATCCGCGGTGGGGAGAACATCTACCCGCGGGAGATCGAGGAGTTCCTCTACACCCACCCGGACATCGTGGACGCCCAGGTGGTGGGGGTGCCGGACGAGCGGTACGGCGAGGAGCTCGTGGCGTGGATCCGCCTCCGCGAGGGGGCCGAGGCGCCGACCACCGAGTCCCTGAGGGAGTTCTGCGCCGGGAAGATCGCCCACTACAAGGTCCCCCGCTACGTGCACGTGATCGAGGAGTTCCCCATGACCGTCACCGGAAAGGTCCGCAAGGTGGACCTGCGCGCCCAGGCGATGGACCTGCTGGCGGAAGGCACGCGCTGAGCTTCCCAGGGACGGTACTTGCATCTACTCTAAACACTTTAGAGTAGATTAGAGTAGTTGCATGCATGGCACTCCGACTAGCCACATCAGCACCCTTCCAGAAGACTCCAGACTCGACGCACTGCTCGAAACCCCCGAAGACCAGTGGTTCGACCGGAAGTCGGCTCGCGTGGCACCTCGGGGCCTCGCCCCGTTGCTGGTGGCCTTTGCCAATGCAGAGGGTGGCACAGTCGCGATTGGCGTCCATAACGGTCAATACGATGGACATCTCCTGACGCCGGAGCGGAGGAGCGCCCTACGCCAAGTAGCCATGGACCACACGAGCCCGCCAGTTCGAATGGAGACGGAAGAGGTCAGCCTGGATCATCAGCGCACCGCCCTGCTGATCCACGTCCGACCAGGCGAACAGGTCTACGAGACGAGCAAAGGCGACGCCTACCTTCGAGTCGGTGACGAGACGCGCAAGTTGGGCTTCAATCAACGACGAGAGTTGGCCTATGACCGGGGCTCGGCACAGTTCGAGGGAGAAGCAGCTCCTGGGGCAGGCCCTGAGGACCTGGATCCTGTTCAGTTCCAGCGCTATCGCGAGGCGATCGGCGCCGATGCAGACGACCCGAGGGCGCTCAGGGCACGCAGCCTACTGACGCGCACCGGCAACCTCACGGTGGCAGGCCTCCTATTGCTGGGCCGCTCCCCGCAGCAGTACCTACCCCAGGCCCTGGTCCGGGTGATGCGCTTTTCCGAACGCGACCCCGGAACAGGCTCGCGACAATCCCTCGAGAGCGGCAAAGACCGGCGCTTTGAGGGCCCCATCCCGGACATCATCGACCACGCAGCAGATTGCATTTCTCAATGGATGCCGAAGCGCCGCGCTCTGGGCACGTCCCGCCGCTTCGAGGACATTCCGCTGTTGCCAGCTGATGTATGGCTGGAGGGTCTGGTCAACGCTGTCGTCCATCGTTCCTACAGCCTGGCCGGAGACCATATCCGCGTCAGCATCTTTCCCGATCGGGTCGAAATTGAGAGCCCCGGTCGATTTCCCGGACTTGCCGACCCCACCCGCCCACTGGACATCGCCCGCTATGCGAGAAACCCGCGCATCGCTCGCGTGTGCTCAGACTTGGGGATCACCTTGGAACGAGGCGAGGGAATCCGTCGCATGTTCGAAGAGATGCGCGAACTGGGGCTCGTCGACCCGCTCTTCGAGCAAACAGGTGGCAGCGTCCGCCTGACACTGGCAGCAGCCTCCCGACTCGATCCGAAACTGGAGAGCCAACTACCAGCCGGCGCCGACGACCTGATCCGGATGCTTCGTCAGCAGGGTGGCGCCATCGGCACGGGAGAAATTGTGGAACAGTCCGGTCGGTCCAGGCCATGGGTCCGAGCCGTACTCGAAACGCTGCGGGACGCAGGAGTGGTGGCGTGGGATGGCAAGTCCCCCAAAGATCCACGAGCAACCTGGCGTCTCGTTGATTGATACTCGCATCTACTGACATAGAACTACTCGAAGCTACTCTAAATTTTTTAGAGTAGCTTCGAGTGGTTTCGTCAGGCGTCCGAACCTCCTGACAGACTGTGCACATCCCATCGAAGGAGCGCCTCCGCACCGAGGGAGACATCCGGTTGGAACAGGAGCGCATCGCGTGGGCCTATGCTCTGGACCATCTGGCCCCCCACCTCCATCTGCAGGTCGATGGGTGACTCGGTGCCCGCAGAATGAGGGTCAAACAGGTCATCCATCGACCTGCAGATCCAGAAGGGGAGACATGTCTGAGGAGTTCATCCACCACGCGCGGGACGGGTTCCCGCTCGCGGTCCAGACCGGCGGCCCCCAGACCGCACCGGCGTTGCTGCTGCTGCCCGGCCAGGCGAACTCGCACCAGTGGTGGGACCGCGTCCGTGGCGGCTACGAGGAGCAATACCGCACCATCACCTTCGACTACCGCGGCACCGGGAACAGCCGCGGTGATCTGGGTGATTGGAGCACTACGCTCTTCGCGGAGGACGCCGTGGACGTCTTGGACCACCTCCGGATCCGGTCCGCCGCCGTGTTCGGCACCTCGATGGGCGGCCGGGTGGCGCAGATGCTCGCCGTGAACCACCCGGAGCAGGTGTCCGCACTCGTGCTGGGGTGCACCTCCCCCGGCGGCGAGCACGCCCTGGAGCGCAAGGCCGAGACCCGGCGGTGGCTGGCGCAAGGGACGCGGGCGGAGCAGCAGGCCAAACTGTACGAGCTCTTCTACACCCCGGACTGGCCCGGCACCCCCGCCCAGAGCACGCTGCTCGGGGGCCCCACCATGAGCCCCCGCGAGCAGGTCGGACACCGCCGGGCCAGCGACCGCCACGACGCCTGGGATGCCCTGCCGGAGATCACCGCCCCCACCCTGGTGCTGCACGGGACCGAGGACCGCATGGTCCCCACCGAGAACGCGGCCCTGATCGCGGAGCGGATCCCCGACGCGCGGCTGCGCCTCTACCCGGGCGGGCGCCACGGGTTCTTCGAGGAGTTGGAGCAGGAGGTGACGCCGGAGATCCTGGGGTTCCTGGCCGGCGTCGTACCCGGCGGCCCCTGAACCCGCCGCCACTAGCGCTGAGAGGTTGGAGATATGAATCAAGAGGGTTTAAGTATTTTTTTCTTCAAGAACCGACCGTTAGGCTGACCCCAATGCGCCAGAGTGACCCACGGCATAGTCGCGAGCCCCTCCAGTAGCCCTCGGGCGGCGTGCCGGCACAGTGTCCACACAGTGAAGGAGTCCAGCGGATGTTCATCGCCCCCACGGAGGTCGTCCTCGCCACCGAGTCTGCGGACTTGCAGACGGCGCGGACCCAGGCCTCCTCGTGGCGTTCCCGCGAGATGGGCATCCAGGACCGCTTTCTCACTGACGCCGCACTGACGGACCTCGCCGCAGCGGCCGAGACCGTGCAGGACAGTAGCTTCGCCCGGGCCGTGATGGCCGTGCAGGCCGCACGCGCCGGCCACTTCGCCCCCATTCCGAACCTCAAGTCCGCCGTGGAGATCTTCCGCGAGTTCCTCAAGGACTCGATCATCGACGGCTGGCTCTACGTCCAGGAACCGGATGGCTATCTCCACCCCTACCTGGTCAAGGACATCACCCTGGACCATGGCGACAGCACCCGGCCCCCGCGCGTGAAGATCACCATGGAGGCGGACAACCCCACCGTCAAGCGCAAGTCCCGCGCGCCCCGCCTGCTGCAGTTCGACGAGACCGAGGTGGCCGGCAAGACCCCCGCGGACATCCTGACCGCGCACCAGGCCTTCAAGGAGACCGAGAAGCTCCGCTCCGAGTACCAGGAGCGCCGCGATGCCTTCCAGGAGATCATCGACCACGACTTCGGCCAGCAGTTCGTCTTCACCGGCCGGGCCATCCGCACCGAGGACTACCGCTCGGCCCATGACCGGTCCAACCGCAAGGTGATCCATGACGTGGCCCCGGATGAGCGGGCCCCGCTGCGCATGGTCGCCTCCTCCATCCTCTTCGACGAGGCCGAGACCGCCGCCGTGCCCGTGGTCACCGCGGTCCGCGTGTTCGACCTCGCCGCCCAGGACTACCTGGACGTCAACACGGCCGACCTCACGCGCTACAAGTACAACCCGGCACTGCGAGACAAGCTGGTGCTGCCGGAGGACCAGCGCGAGCTGCTGGATATCCTCACCTCGGACATCTCCGTGTTCACCGGGGACATCATCGAGGGCAAGTCCTCCGGCAACGTGATCCTGGCCCGCGGCCGGCCCGGCGTGGGCAAGACCCTGACCGCCGAGGTGTATGCCGAGGTCATCGGCCGGCCGCTCTACTCCATCCACTCCGGCTCCCTGGGCATCACCGCCGAACTGGTGCGCAAGAACCTCGAGGAGATCTTCGTCCGGGCCAAGCGCTGGGACGCCGTGCTGCTGCTGGACGAGGCCGATGTCTTCGTCCTGGAACGCGGCTTCGAGCTACACCAGAACGCGATCGTCGCGGAGTTCCTACGCACCCTCGAGTACTACGACGGCCTGCTGTTCCTCACCACGAACCGGATCGACGAGGTGGACGGGGCCATCCTCGCCCGCTGCGCCGCCGTCATTGACTACCGCGCCCCGGAACCGGCGGCCGCGCGCCAGATCTGGCAAACCTTCGCCGACGGGCACAGGATCGAACTGTCGGATGAACTGCTGGACCAACTCGTGGCCGGCTTCCCGGACATCACGCCCCGGGACATCAAGATGCTGCTGCGCCTGGGACTGCGCATGGCCGCCCACCGCGGGACGGACCCGGATCTGGACGTCTTCGCCGCAGCCGCCCGGTTCCGTGGACTGCAGTTCATCCCCACCAACTGACCACCTGACCACCTGACCCCACCGCACACCGCACGATTCGCAAAGGAAGCAGAAATCATGACCCAGGACAGTCTCAATCAGGAAACCGAAGCCCGCGCGGCCGATTCCGGTGCCAATGCCTCGGCCCGATTCCGCGAGCGCATGGCCGCCCAGAACGCCGGGGGCGTCGTCGACACCGAGCGCGTCAACCTGCTGGCCTCCCGCGCCGTGAAGGCCCTGAATGACATCGTGCTCGAGGAGAAGGTCAGCTACGAGGAGTACAACGCCTTCAAGGCCTGGCTGATCAAGGTCGGTGCTGACGGCGAGTGGCCGCTGTTCCTGGACGTCTGGCTGGAGCACTCCGTGGAGGAGGTCGCCAACGCGGACCGCGAGGGTTCCAAGGGCACCATCGAGGGCCCCTACTACCTCGAGGGCTCTCCCGAACTGGACTGGAACGGCACCATCCCGATGCGCGAGGACGAGCCGGGCATCCCGTTCACCTTCGCCGGCCAGGTCCGCGCCGTGGACGGCTCCCCGTTGCCCGGTGCCAAGCTGGAGCTGTGGCACGCCGATGACCTGGGCTTCTACTCCCAGTTCGCCCCGGGCCTGCCGGAGTGGAACCTCCGTGGCACCTGGACCGCCAACGAGGAGGGCAACTTCGAGATCCACACGGTCCGCCCCGCGCCCTACCAGATCCCCACCGACGGCGCCTGCGGCCAGCTCATCGCGGCCGCCGGCTGGCACGCCTGGCGCCCGGCCCACATGCACTTCAAGGTGAGCGCACCGGGCCACCAGCTGCTGACCGCCCAGCTCTACTTCCCGGGCGATCCGCACAACGAGGATGACATCGCCTCGGCCGTCAAGCCCGAGCTGATGCTGGATCCGCAGCCGAACCCGAACGGCGAGGGCGAGACCACCGAGTACGACTTCGTGCTCGATCCGGAGCAGTGATCCGCCGCTAGGCCCACCACGCGACACCTCGCGATATCTCGCGAATCTGCAGGTCGATAGGTCACCGAAAACCGTGTGAATCACGGAAATCGAGTCACCTATCGACCTGCAGTTGTATGAGGTCAATCCCGCCCCGTGACGCGCCCCGTGGCATCCGTCCGATGCCCCAGAATCACCCTGCGAGTCCTTAGAGTGAAGGCATGATGAATCCTGTGACTACCGCCCTCCGCCCCACCGCCCGCGTCCTGACCGGCACCATGTACGCCCTGCTGGGATACGAGGCCGCGAAGGCACCCGGCCCCCGCGTGGGTATGGCGGCTCCCCTCCTCGATTCCCTCCGCGAGGTGGCCCCGCTACCGGTGGACAACGAGACCGCTGTGCGCGCCAACGGTGTCGTGCAGGCGGCCGCCGGCACCTTGCTGGCCCTAGGCGTCGCCCCGCGCCTCTCCGCCGTCGCGCTGGTCGGCTCCATGGTGCCGACCACCTTCGCCGGACACCCCTTCTGGAGCATCGAGGACCCTGCAGCCCGAGGTCAGCAGCGCACCCAGTTCCTGAAGAACATGTCCCTGATCGGCGGCCTGCTGTTCACCGCGCTCGACGCCGGCCAGCACCGCAAGGAGAAGAAGGCCAGGGCCAAGAAGGCCGCCTGACATTCCAGCATCTGCAGGTCGATGACTACCCGCATTCTGCGTGAATCACAGAAATCGGGTCATCTATCGACCTGCAGTTGCATGGGGCTAACTCCGCTCCGCCCGCAGCTCGCGCTTGAGCAGCTTGCCGGACTGGTTGCGTGGCAACTCGGCCACAAAGTCCACGCGCTTGGGCACCTTGAAGTCCGCGATCCGGGACTTCACGTGGGCGCGCACGGTCTCGGCCGTGAGCTCCGCGCCCTGCTTGAGCACCACCACGGCCGTCACCGCCTCGATCCACCGCTCGTCCGGCAGGCCCACCACGGCCACCTCGGCGACCTGCTCGAGCTCGTAGATGCAGTCCTCCACCTCCCGCGGCGCCACGAGCACGCCACCGGAGTTGATGACGTCCTTGATCCGGTCCACGATCTGCAGGTAGCCCTGCGCGTCCTGGGTGGCCTGGTCGCCGGAGCGGAACCAACCGTCCTGGAACGCCTCGGCGGTGGCCTCCGGCTTGTTCCAGTACCCACTCATCAGCTGCGGGGACCGGTACTGCACCTCGCCGGGCTCACCGGGGCCGGCCAGTGTCCCCTCGGCGGTGACGAGCCGGGCCTGCACGGACAGGATCGGCCGTCCGCAGGAGGCCGGCCGGGCATGATGCTCCTCCGGGCGCAGCACGGTGCACAGGGGCGCCATCTCGGACTGCCCGAAGCAGTTGTAGAAGCCGATCTTCGGGTACCGTTCCCGCAGCCGCTGCAGCACGGTCACCGGCATGATCGAGGCGCCGTACTGGGCCTTGACCAGTGAGGACAGGTCCCGGGTGTCCAGGTCCGGGTGGTTGCTCAGCGGCACCCAGACCGTGGGCGCGAGGAACAGGGAGCCGATGTGCTCCTCCTCCACGAACCGCAGCGCCTCCGGCACATCGGGCTTGGCCAGCAGCCGGACGGTCGCACCGAGGGACAGGTACGGCATCAGGAACACGTGCATGGCCGCCGAGTGGTACAGCGGCATGCAGACCAGCGGCCGGTCCTCCTCCGTCATGTCCAGCGCGACGATCGTGGCCCCGTACTCCGCGATCAGCGCCCGGTGGGACATCATCGCCCCCTTCGGGGCGGAGGTGGTGCCGGAGGTGTACAGCAGCTGGGCCAGGTCCTCGTCGCCCACGGGTAGCTCCAGTGCCGTTGCCGGCGCCTGCTCGTCCCGCGCGGTGGTGAGTAGCGCTGGATGCTGCGCGCCGTCGTCGTGCCCCTCCTCCGTCTCTTCAGTGAACGGCCACACCTGCACGACGCCGGCCGCCCGGCCTTGGTCTCGGACCTCGCCGATGCGCGGCAACAGGGAGCGGTCCGCGACCAGCAGCTCGGCGCCGGAGTCCTCCAGGAGGTAGGCGAGCTCGTCTCCCTTGAGCGCGAAGTTGACGGGGACGTGCACGTAGCCGGCGGTGGCGCAGGCCAGGAACAGGATGAGGTAGGCGTCCGAGTTCAGCCCGTAGGCGGCCACCCGGGCCCCGTCCGCCAACCCCGCTCCCCGCAGCCGGTGGGCCACCCGGTGCACGGCACGCTCCAGCTCCGCGTACGTCCACTGACGGTCCTCGAAGCGCAGGGCGGTGTTCTGCGCGTTGCGGGAGGCCGTGCGGGCGAGCAGGGCGCCCAGGGTGTTGGCTCCAGCCTGGGCGATCATGGACTCGGTGCCGGTCATGGTCAGAGCCTCTCGATGATGGTGACGTTGGCCTGACCGCCGCCCTCGCACATGGTCTGCAGGCCGTAGCGGCCACCGGTGCGTTCGAGTTCGTGCAGCAGGGAGGTCATCAGCCGGGCGCCGGTGGCGCCGATCGGGTGGCCCAGGGCGATCGCCCCGCCGTTGACATTGACCTTCGCCGGGTCCGCGCCGATCTCCTGGAACCAGGCGAGCACGACGGCGGCGAAGGCCTCGTTGATCTCGATGAGGTCGATCTGATCCAGGCTCATCCCCGCCTTCTGAAGGGCGTACTTCGTGGCGGGGATCGGGGCGGAGAGCATCATCACGGGATCCGCTCCACGGGCGGAGAGGTGGTGGATGCGGGCGCGGGGCTTCAGGCCGTGCCGCTCCACTGCGGCCGGCGAGGCGATCAGCAGGGCGGCGGCGCCGTCGGACATCTGGGAGGCGGTGGCCGCAGTGTGCGCCCCGCCCGGGATGATCGGGTTCAGGGAGCGGATCTTCTCCAGGTCCGGCTCCCGCGGCCCCTCATCCGCGGTGACCGATTCGGCGCCGGGGACCGCGATGATCTCCCGCTCGAAGCGGCCGGCGGCCCGGGCGGCGAGCGCCCGCTGCTGGCTGGTGACCGCGAACTCCTCCAGCTGCTCCCGGGTGAAGCCCCACTGCTCCACCATCATCTCCACGCCGCGGAACTGCGAGATCTCCTGATCGCCATAGCGCCCGGCCCAGGACTCCGAGCCGGTGAAGGGGTCCTCGAAGCCCAGGTCCCGAGCCGCCGTATTCGAGTAGGACAGCGGGATGGCGGACATCGACTGCACGCCGCCGGCCACGACCAGATCACTCGTACCGGACATCACCGCCTGCGCCGCATAGTGGACGGCCTGCTGGCCGGAGCCGCACTGGCGGTCCAGGGTGGTGCCCGGCACGGCCTCCGAGCCGCCGGCCGCCAGCCAGGCGTTGCGGGCGATGTCCATGGCCTGCGGGCCCAGCTGGTCGATGCAGCCCAGGATCACCTCGTCATAGACAGAGGTGTCCTCAATCCCGGCGCGGCGGATGATCTCGCGGATCGGGGCCGCGGCCAGGTCCAGGGGGTGGACGTGTGCCAGCCCCTTCCCGCGGCGCCCCACGGGGGTGCGGACGGCATCGATGATGTAGGCCTCGACTGGTGCTGCCATGGAAAGGTCCTTTCGGGACGGGAACACGCAGTGCGCGCGGGTACTTCCCAGTAGCCTTCCCGAGCACGGGCCTGTTGTCCAGATCACGGCTCAGGCAATACCTTCTCCAGGGCAGGCAGCGCCACGCACCCTTCGTGACGAGGGACGAGAAAGGCCCCTGACCGGGTTTCCCCAGGTCAGGGGCCTTCTCTACTGCGGAGGATGGGGGATTTGAACCCCCGAGGGCGTTAACCCAACACGCGTTCCAGGCGTGCGCCATAGGCCGCTAGGCGAATCCTCCTGACACACCCTCACTTCGGCCACACTGGGCAGCCGACGCAAGAGCGAGATTCATCCTACCCGACCGGCGCCCCTGGGGACCAATCGAGTCGGTTCAGCCCTCCGTGCCGCCCCGTGGCCCGTCCACCGGACCCTCGTCAACATCCCGCACGATCGCCAGCGCAAAACCGTCCCAGCCCTTGCCGCTGACCGTCTGCAGGGCGGTGCCGTTCAGCCGTGGGTCCTGTCCCTGACGCTCCAGGTAGGTGCGGATCCCGGCCACGTCGGCGGCATCGTCGCCGGTGCCGGAATCGTCCAGTACGCGGCCGCCGCGCACCACGTTGTCCCCGATGATCACGGTCCCCGGTCGGGAGAGCCGCAGCGCCGCGTCCAGGTAGTTCGCGTTGTTCGCCTTGTCCGCATCGATGAAGACCACGTCGAACGGCCCGGCGCCGGAGTCGATGAGCTCCTGCACGGTCTGCAGCGCCGCACCGACCCGGATCTCCACGCGCTCCCCCAGCCCGGCCGCATCCAGGTTCCGCCGGGCCACCTCGGCATGGCGGGGCTCGTATTCCAGCGTGGTCACCTTCCCCTGAGGCCCGACGGCGGCCGCGAACCATTGCGTCGAATACCCACCGAGGGTGCCGAACTCCAACACCGAGCGGGCCCCCGCCAACTCGGTGATGAGCCCCATGAGCTTGCCCTGCCCGGCCGGCACCTCGATCTGCGGCAGGCCGGCCTCATGGGTAGCGGCGCGGGTGCTGGCGAAGGATTCCGCGGGCCGGATCGCGGTGTCCACCAGGTAGTCGTCAACGGCGGCCCAGTGCTCCAGTGAAGTCATGGGCCCAGCGTAATCACCGCATCAGCACGGCCTCGAGGGCTCCCAGCGGAGAATCGACGCCGCCTCCCGTCCGCTGGTATGCTGGACGACGGCCCCTCACGTGGTGTCATCTCGCTGAACTCCCCCAGGACCGGAAGGTAGCAAGGGTAGGTGGGCTCTGGCAGGTGCGTGGGGGGTCTTTAATTTTCCTCACCACTTCCCCCGACAGCCCGACAGCCCACCGTCCGGAGGTCCCGTGCCCGCTGGCCGCTACGCCCCCAGCCCCTCCGGCACCCTGCACCTGGGCAACCTGCGCACCGCCATCCTGGCCTGGCTCTTCGCCCGCCACTCGGGCCGGCCGTTCCTGCTGCGCATCGAGGACCTGGACCGGGTCCGCTCCGGCGCCGAGACCGAGCAACTGGAAGACCTGGCCGCGATCGGCATCACCTGGGATGCCGAACCCGTCCGACAGTCCGAGCGCATCCACCTCTACGTGGAGGCCCTCGCCACCTTGGGCGGAATGGACGGCGGCCTTATATACGAGTGCTTCTGCACCCGCAGGGACATCGCCGAGGCCACCAGCGCCCCGCATCTCCCCACGAGTGGATCGAGCAGGGAGGGCTTGCCGGGTACAGGCCTCTCACCATCGGCAGGCCCGCCCTACTCGAAGCATCAGGACACGCGCGGCCCCACCCCTGGCAACGCCACGGCCGCGCCCGTGACCGTCCTGCCACCCGGGTCCTATCCCGGCACCTGCCGCACCCTCTCCGAGGTCGAACGTGAGCGCCGCCGTCGTGCCCGTCCTGCCGCCCTGCGGATCGATGCCGCCCGCGCCGCGGGCCTGCCGGACGGCCAGGCCCCGGTCCACCGCGTGACGGACCGGCTGAAGGGTACGGTCCAGGCCGGCGTCGACGATTTCGTGCTGCGCCGCAATGACGGCGCCTATGCCTACAACCTGGCGGTGGTGGTGGACGATCTGGCCCAGGGCGTGGACCAGGTGGTCCGCGGGGACGACCTGCTCTCCTCCACGCCGCGGCAGGACTGGCTGGCCCGGTTACTGAGTGAGCGCACCGGCCGGCAGCCGCCGCAGACCGAGTACGTCCACGTCCCGCTGGTCCTCAACGCCGCCGGGCAGCGGCTGGCCAAACGGGACGGGGCGGTCACGCTCGCCGATCTGATGGCCCAGCCCGGCGGCAGGTGGTCGCCCGAGCGGGTCCGGGACCTGCTGCTGGACTCGCTGGGGCTGCCGGCCGGGCCGCTGGAACGCGCGCTGGAGCACTTCGACCCTGACGACGTGCCGGATGCCCCGTGGACTCCTCCACAGACTGTGATCGGCTCTGCAGGGACCCCCGAAGAGAAGATAAGGTTCCAAGGGTGACTACCGCCCTGTACCGCCGCTACCGTCCCGACTCCTTCGAGGACATCATCGGCCAGGAGCACGTCACCGTGCCGCTGATGACCGCCCTGTCCAAGGACCGGGTCAACCACGCCTACCTGTTCTCCGGGCCGCGCGGCTGTGGCAAGACCACCTCGGCCCGCGTCCTGGCGCGCTGCCTGAACTGCGCCGAGGGTCCCACCGGCCACCCGTGCGGGGTGTGCGCGTCCTGCCAGGAGCTGGCCACCGGCGGCTCGGGTGCCCTGGACGTCATCGAGATCGATGCCGCCTCCCACGGCGGCGTGGATGATGCCCGCGACCTGCGCGAGCGCGCCACCTTCGCCCCCGTGCGGGACCGGTACAAGATCTTCATCATCGACGAGGCCCACATGGTCACCTCGGCGGGTTTCAACGCGCTGCTGAAGATCGTGGAGGAGCCCCCACCGCACATCAAGTTCATCTTCGCCACCACGGAGCCGGACAAGGTGATCGGGACCATCCGCTCCCGCACCCACCACTACCCCTTCCGCCTGGTCCCGCCCGAGCCGCTCATGGAGTACCTGGAGCGGCTGTGTGTGCAGGAGAACATGGACGTGGAGCCGGGCGTGCTGTCCCTGGTGATCCGCTCCGGCGGCGGCTCCGTGCGTGACACCCTTTCCGTGCTGGACCAGTTGATGGCCGGGGCCGCCGAGGGGACCATCGGTTATGACTTGGCCGTGAACCTGCTGGGCTACACCCCGGATGCCCTGCTGGATGACGTGGTGGACGCCGTGGCTGCCGCCGATTCCCAGACCGTGTTCCGGGTGGTGGACCGCGTGGTGCAGTCCGGCCAGGATCCGCGCCGCTTCGTGGAGGACCTGTTGGAGCGGTTCCGAGACCTGATCATCGTCAAGGCCATGCCGGAGTCGGCCTCCGCCGTGCTGCACGGAACGCCGGAGGACCAGGTCCGGCGCCTCGAGGCCCAGTCCGCCCAGCTCGGCCACGGTGAGATCTCCCGTGCCGCGGACATCACCAACCAGGCCCTGACCGAGATGGTCGGCGCCACCAGCCCGCGCCTGCACCTCGAGCTGCTGATGGCCCGCCTGATGCTGCCCACCACGGACTCCACCGAGCGCGGCCTGGCCGCCCGCCTGGACCGGATCGAGCGCCGGCTCGCCTACGGCGGATCCCCGGAGTCCACCGATCACGCCACCCCCACCCCGCACGACGCCGGCCCGGCCCGTTCCGCAGACCCGTCCGGTTCCGCGCGGAACGACTTCGGCCGGCCGGCACCCGGTGAGCACGGTGACCGTCAGGTGCAGTCCCAGTCGCGACCCCACGATGGGGCTGCCGCGGCCGCCGGGTTGTCCGGGGCCGCCCTGGCCCGCGCGGCCATGAAGCGCGGGGAGACCGCGGAGCAGACGGCCGATCAGGCCTCCGGCCGGCCCCACGTCCCGGCCGCCCCCGAGGTCGCGCCGCAACCGCCCTCCCCAGCATCCTCTCCCGACGGTGTCGGCTGGGGAGCCGTCCCCGCATCGGAGCAGTCGGCACCGGTCGAACAGCCTGCTCCCGTTGAAGCGCCAGCGCCGACCGCAGCGGCCGAAGCGCTCACGCAGGAGCGGCCCGATCCGCGGGAGATGGCGCAGCGTCCTGAGCCCACCCAGGAGACGTCGCGTCCCGAGCCCACCCAGGAGACGTCGCGTCCCGAGCCCACCCAGGAGACGTCACGTCCCGAGCCCACCCGGGAGACGTCACGTCCGGAACCTGCGCAGCCGGCGCCGCGTCCCGAACAAGCGCAGCCGACTCAGGCCCCTCAAGGCGGCGGGGCCTCCCAGGTGGAGATGATCCGCCGGGCGTGGCCGGAGATCCTGGCGTACCTGGAGGAGCACTCGCGGCTCATCTGGATGCTCGTCTCGCAGAACGCGTCCGTGGCGGGATTCGACGGCCAGCTCCTGACCATCGGGTTCTCCGGCGACGGCCCCCGGGACACGGTGCAGCGCCGCGGCGGGGACCAGGTCATCGCCGCGGCCGTCCACTCGGTCCTCGGGATCCAGCCCCAGCTGGACCTCATCACCGGAGGGTCCGCACCGACGGGTGGTCCCGGCCCAAAAGCTGAGGGCCGCCCCAACCCGGCGGCCCCCCAACCGGTCACACCACCGGAGGATGCCCCGGGCCAGCACACCCCTGTATCGAGCGCTCCGACGCCCGAGTCCCCCGGCTTCGACTCCCCTCGCCCCGAGCCAGCGGGCCCGGAGCCGGTGGGTCCTGAGCCAGCGGGTTCTGAGCCGGCGGGTTTTGAGCACGGATCACCTGCCATCGAGCCGTCCATCCCGGCACCGGCCGAGGTGAAGGCGGAGTCATCCACCGAGAAGGCCATCGTCCCCTACGCCGGTCAGCCGGCCACCCCGGAGGAGCAGCCGGCTGAGGGCCTGCCTGTCTCCGACTGGGCCGGCCCGGGCGGTGCCTACGCGGATGAGGACGTGCCCCCGCCGTGGGACGAGGAGCCCGAGCCGGAGGACGACGACGGCTACGCCCGCCAGTGGGGTGAGGAGCCCGGCCCGTCCTACCCGAGTCCCGAACCGGCTACGGCATCCATTCCCCGGCCGGAGCCCGGCGCATCAGCCATCCCTCGCCCTGAGCCTGCGTCCACGCCGGCCCACCGGCCCGAACCCGGCCATGCCCACATCCCCCGGCCGGAACCGGGGCTCGGCGGCATCCCCTCGTTCGCCAAGCCGGAGGCGCAGATGCGGGCCGAACGCTCCGCGGCCGGCCCGGGGACGCCCCGCAGCGCGCCCACGGAATCGCCCGTCAACGCCCCGGGCGATGCCCCCACCCCGTCCGCAGGCTCCCCTCATCAGCGCCGGGCCAGCCGGTTCCAGCAGATGATGGAGCAGTACAACCAGTCCCAGTCGCCCTCTGCAGGGGTCTCCGCCGCGGAGGTGGCGGGGGCACGCCCCGGCCCACCCGGTGCGCCCGGGGTGACGGGGCCGTCGTCGGGCCCCTCCACCGGCGGTGCGGACCCGGCAGCGGGGTCCGGGTCCGTAAGCTGGGGTGACGAGGTTCCCAGCGAGGACGACATCACCATCGAGGAATCCGGCATCGCCGGGCGCAAGGTGGTGGAACGGCTGCTGGGCGGCCGCTTCATCGAGGAACGGATGCTGGACGGCAGTCCCCTGTCCTGAGCCGGTCCTGAGCGCCCGTCCGCCGTCCGGCGGGAACCGTATCCCCTGGCCCACAGGCCGGATCAGCAACGCAGAAAGTGGTCGGTAGCGTGTACGAAGGTGCGGTCCAGGACCTGATCGACGAACTGGGGCGGCTCCCCGGGATCGGGCCGAAGTCCGCCCAGCGCATCGCCTTCCACATCCTGGAGGCGGACGCCGAGGACATGCTCCGGCTGGCCGAGGCGATCCAGACCGTCAAGGACAAGGTCAAGCTCTGCTCGATCTGCTTCAACATCTCCGAGCAGGAGACCTGCTCCATCTGCCGCGACGAGCGGCGCGACCTCTCGCAGATCTGCGTGGTGGAGGAGTCCAAGGACGTCATGGCGATCGAGCGGACCCGCACGTTCCGTGGCCGCTACCACGTGCTCGGCGGCTCCATCAATCCCATCGCCGGGATCGGACCTGATCAGCTGCACATCCGGGAACTCCTGACCCGGCTCCAGGACGCGACCGTCGAAGAGGTCATCCTCGCCACGGACCCCAACCTGGAGGGCGAGGCCACGGCCACGTACCTGGCCCGCATGCTCGGCTCCACGGGGCTGACGGTCACCCGGCTCGCCTCCGGGCTGCCGGTCGGCGGCGACCTGGAATACGCCGACGAGGTCACGCTCGGGCGGGCGTTCGAGGGCCGGCGCAACGTGGCCGGTTGACGTTTGGCGCCGTGCCCGGGGGGGCACGAAGTGACCAGACCACGTCACTACGGCGGGGGTGAGGTCACTTTGCGCCCGGGGTGGGGGCGGGTCAGGGCAGGCGGTTGAAGGAGAAGTGTGAGCCCTCGGCCGCTCCCGTGACGGTGCTGAAGGGCTCCTCCAACCGGCCCAGCAGGCGGTCCACGGTCTGCTGGAAATGCTCGGCGAGGGTCTGTTCGGCCCCCGGCCCGTCGCCGTCGGAGATCTGGCGCATCAGGGTTCGGTGGACGTCCAGGATGTCCGTGCGCACCACGTAGCCATCACGGTGTGACAGGGCCGCCAGTCGGGTCTGGACGATCAGGGTGGACGCCATGGCCGTCATCCGCAGATTGCCCGTGGCCTCCACCAGACCGAAGTGCAGGTCCAGGTCCGCGTCCCCGATCCGGCGGGCATCCGTGCCGTGCTCGAGGGCCGCCTGCAGAGCCGAGAACAGCTCCCGGGCGGCAGCCACATGGCGCTCCCTGACGACCGGCTCGAGACCCGCGAGTTTCCGGACGGCCGCCCCCTCGATGGCCAACCGCGCCTCGTAGAGTTCCTCCACCTGGTCCGCGCCCACGGTGGCCACCCGCAGCCCGGCCCCGGGGCGCGCCACGAGCAGTCCCTCCTGGACCAGCCGCTGGGCGGATTCGCGCAGGGGGCCACGGCTCACCCCGAGCTGGGAGGCCACCTCGGTCTCGCGCACGGATGAACCAGGAAGCAGGGTGCCGCTGTAGATGGCGTTGCGCAGCTCTACGGCGATGAGGTCCACGGTGGAGGGACGGCGCACCATGTTCACCAGAGGCCTGGTGACCGGGCCGTTCCGGCGGGTGGCATCCCGGTCCTGGGTCTCGTTCATGGGGCGGTTCCTTTCGACGCAACCACGATCATTCCACGCAGCAGACCATGAGAAGGTCTCTGATCCTTCCACGTGAATCGTTATATTGTCGACATTCTTCAGGTCGACGTTCTGATGGTGGGCTGATTCACATTCTGCTAGCGTCTGGCGGAAGCTGCCCGCACCGCACCGTGATCCACGCACCGTCATCCACCGCACCACCGGCCTCCCCCCGCCGGCAGCCTCAGGAGGTCCGGTCAGCTGAGGAGCACGCCATGACCATCCAGCACCTGAACCCCGCGACACCCCCGGTCGCCCGCCACCGCCGCTCGCGGCGCCTGCTGCAGGGAGCCGGCCTGCTGGCCGCCTCCGCCCTGATGCTCACCGCCTGCGGAGGCGGGGACGCCGGGTCCGAGGACAGCCCGGAGGGCGGCGAGGGCACCACCGCCGCCGCCGGCAACACCCTGGAACGCCTCAAGGAGGAGGGCACCATCACCGTCGGCATCGCCGGCGAGGTCCCCTACTCGTACCTCGAGGGCGGCGAGCCGGCCGGGGCCACCGTGGCCATGCACGAGAAGATCTTCGGGGACATGGGCATCGACAACGTCAAGGCCGAGCTCGTCGATTGGAACTCACTGATCCCGGGCCTGAACGCCGGCCGCTTCGACGCGGTCTCCGCGGGGATGTCCATCCTGCCGGATCGCTGCGCCCAGGCCGCGTTCTCCGATCCGGAGATCATGTACACCACCACCCTGATGGTCGCCGAGGGCAACCCGCTGGGCCTGACCGACCTGGACTCCGTCAAGGAGAAGATGGACGCCGGCGAACGCGTGAACCTGGCCGTGCTGGCCGGCGGTATCGAGGCCGGCTACGCCGACTCCCTCGGACTGGACGTCCAGTCCGTCCCGGATGCCCAGACCGGCATGGACACCGTGGCCAACGGCCGCGCGGACGCCTTCGCCATGACCGCGATCTCGCTGAACACCCTGGCCGAGGAGAACCCGGACGCCGGCGTGGAGACCACCGAGGCGTTCGTCCAGGTGATCGACGGCGTGGAACAGATCGGCGCCGGCGGCACCGTGTTCCGCCAGGACGACACGGACCTGCTGGAGGCCTACAACGAGGCCCTGGGTTCCGTGACCGAATCCGAGGACACCTACCTGGAGGTCGTGGGCGACTACGGCTTCACCGCGGAGAACCTGCCCCCGGAGGACCTGACCACCGAGCAGCTCTGCGCGGGCGACCTGGGCTGATAGCCGGTGCTTGAGAACCTTCAGGCCACCGCCGAGGCCTGGCCGTTCCTGATCCAGGGGTTGTGGGTGACCATCCAGCTCACGGTCATGGGTTCGGCTCTGGCCCTCGTCCTGGCCCTGGTCCTCGGTCTGATGGCCGGGGCCGACAACAAGGCCCTGGCCATCCCCGGCCGGATCATCATCGAGTTCTTCCGTGGGACCTCGCTGGTGGTCCAGCTGTTCTTCATCTTCTTCGTGCTGCCCCAGTTCGGGGTCGAGCTGCCCGGGATGTTCGTGGGGGTGCTGGCACTGGGCCTGAACTACGGGGCGTATTGCGCCGAGGTCGTCCGCGGCTCCATCGCCTCCGTGCCGCAGGGCCAGTGGGAGGCCACCACGGCCCTGTCCATGCCCCCCGTCCACCGGATGCGCCGGGTGATCTTCCCGCAGGCCTGGGCCCTGATGATCCCCTCCCTGGCCAGCCTGCTGGTCCACTTGCTCAAAGGCACCGCGATCGTCAGCGTCATCCTGCTGCGGGACTTCACCTTCCACCTGGACCAGCTCACCCGGGCCACGAACACGTTCTGGGCGTACGCCGGCGTCGGGCTGGTGGGCTACTTCATCCTGGCCCTGATCCTGACGCTGTTCATGAACGCCCTCGAGGCCCGCGCCAAGAACCGGCTCGGCCGGGGCCCCTCCCTGCGTGAGATCCTCTCGCCCACCCCGACCAACAAAGACGTCCTGTCCACGGCAGGAGGTGGAGTCTGATGGAGAACCAACGCGCCCTCTGGGACTGGGACCTGGCCTTCAAGGCCCTCCCGGATGTCCTCGAGGGATTCCTCACCGTCACCCTGCTGGTGACCGTGCTGTCCACCCTGATCGCGGCCGCACTGGGCCTGGTGTGGGCCATGATCATCCGGATGGCACCCCAGCCGATCTCCGGGATCGTCAAGTGGATCGTCAGCTTCATCCGCATGACACCGATCGTGGTGCAGCTGCTGTTCGCCTACTACACGTTCCTGATGTTCGATTCGATCACCATCGGGATCGTCGTGTTCGGCATCCACTACTCCACCTATATGTCCGAGGTGTACCGTGCCGGGATCGATGCGGTCCCGCAGGGCCAATGGGAGGCCACCACGGCCCTGTCCATGTCCGCGCGGCGCACCTGGACCGCCGTCGTGATCCCCCAGGCCCTGCGCGCCACCGTGCCCGCCCTGGGCAACTACGCCATCTCCATGTTCAAGGACACCCCGTTCCTGCTGGTGATCGGCGTGGTGGAGATGGTCAACGCCGCCCAGATCTTCGGCGGCAACCACTTCCGCTACGTGGAGGCCATCACCCTGGCCGGCATCATCTTCCTGCTGGCCAGCTATCCCACCTCCGTCCTCATCCGCCGATTGGAGAAGCGTCTTGCCTACGCCTACTGACCCCGCCGCCACCACCCCCGGTGCACCGGCCAGGGGTTCCGCACCCCTCATCGAGTTCCGGGACGTGGAGAAGCGCTTCGGTGACAACGTGGTGCTCAAGGACCTGCACTTCCACGTGAACAAGGGCGAGCGCGTCACGCTGATCGGCCCCTCGGGTTCCGGCAAGACCACCATCCTGCGGCTGGTCATGACGCTCGAGGAGGCCACCGGCGGGATCATCCTGATCGACGGCCAGCCGCTGACCCACCGGTTGGAGGGCGGCAAGCGCGTGCGCCTGTCCAACAAGGAGATCAAGAGGACCCGCACCCGGATCGGGATGGTCTTCCAGCAGTTCAACCTGTTCCCGAACATGACGGTGATCGAGAACATCATCGAGTCCCCCGTCCACGTGCTGGGCCAGTCCAAGACCGAGGCCAAGGCGAAGGCCATGGACCTGCTGGACAAGGTCGGGCTGTCAGACAAGGCTGGCGCGCACCCCTCCTCCCTCTCCGGCGGCCAGCAGCAGCGCGTGGCGATCGCGCGCGCCCTGGCCATGGACCCGGAGATCCTGTTGCTGGACGAGGTGACCTCCGCCCTGGACCCGGAGATCGTGGACGAGGTCCTCGGCATCCTGCGCACCATCGCCGACACCACGGACATCACCATGCTGATCGTCACCCACGAGATGCAGTTCGCCCGGGACGTCTCGGACCGCGTGCTGATGTTCGACGGCGGCTCGATCGTGGAGGACTCCGACCCCCACACGATGTTCACGGCCCCCACGCACGAGCGCACCAAGAAGTTCCTGCGGGCGGTGCTCGGCGAAGGACAGATCGGCACCCGCTGAGCTTTGAGGGCAGAGATCACTGGTGATCTCTGCCCTCAAAGCGCACGGCCGGGCACGACGGCGGCCGGTCAGGCCACGCGCGTGCCTCGCGGCAGGTGGGCGGCGGGTGCCACCAGGCGGGCCCGACCCCAGGCGAAGAGGGCTCCGGCCACCACCAGCTGGATGCCCAAGCCGAGCGGCCACACCGGGGTGCCGTCATGGGCGTCCGCCTCCGCCGGGTCCGTCAGCTCCCCGTGGGCGCATTCCACGTTCATCTCCGGCGGCCGCTGCAGGAACCGCACCCCGGTCGAGACCGAGGTCATGATGCCGTCCGGCTCCCACGTCTCCGGGTCGTCGGGATCATAGGGGGGCTTCTCCGGCTGCGGCACGGCGTCCGCCACCACCACGAAGGGGTTCGCGGCCAACAGCCAGTACGTGGACCGCGCGTCCAAGGTGTCCATGGGCATCAGCGGCCCGGTGCAGCGCACGGGTGTCCAGTCCATGGTGTCGTAGCCGGTCTCCTCGTCGAAACCGGGCTCCTCGTCCGGGTAGACGGCTCGGTTGGCGGGCACAGAGGTCATGGCCAGGGGCGCGGTCAGCCCGAAGGCGATCACCGTGCCCAGGGAGAACAGTGCCACCAGCAGGTAGGTGACCACCACGGCGAACAGGGTCCGGGCCACGATCGCGGAGATCGCGGTGCCGATGGCGCAGACCACCCCGAGCTCCACGGCCACCATCAGCACGAAGACCATCAGGCCCGGCACATCCATCCCGCCCAGGACCACGGCCAGGATGATGTACGGCAGGGCGGCCACCAGGAATCCGAGTGAGGCGATCCAGGACGCCAGCCACTTCCCGGTGAGCAGCTGTCCCGGGGTGGCCAGCGTGATCTGGACGATGGCGAGGGTGCCGCCGGCCCGGTCGCCGCTGACGGTGCTGGCGGACATCGCCGGGGCCACCAGCAGTCCGAAGAACAGCACGAAGCCGACCACGGCCTCGAACACGAAGCGGCCCGGGCCGAAGAACAGGTCCTCACCGGCCAGGGTGTTGAAGCTGGCCACCGCGCCCCATGTGACCAGGCCGATGACCACGAACCACACGGCCAGCATGATGTACCAGCTGCGCGTGCGCAGGCGCTGGCGCAACTCCATCTGGATGATGTTCCCCAGGGCGGCGCCCCAGCCCAGTCGTTGCGAGGGTCCCTGCCGGCCGGGCTCCGGAACCAGCGGCGACTCCGGCCGCTGTGGCGACTGCGTCATGGTCATCGCTGCACTCCCCGTTCGGTGGCCTGGTCGGCGGGTCCGTTCCCGGCGGGCCGGTGGTCCACCGAGCGCATCCGGTCCAGCTCCAGGTAGGTCGTCTCCAACCGCGAGGCTCCGGGGGTGAAGGACAGCACACGGACCCCGGCCCCCACCAGCGTGGCGAGCATGTCTGCGGCTTCCACGGCGGAGGCCATCTCCACGCTGACCGAGTCCTGTCGCCGCCCGGCGGGCCGGAAGGCGATCGAATAGTGCTCCAGCGCCGCATGCAGGGCGGCCACGTCCAGCGCGGTGATGAGGTACCGCCCGCCGGCGGCGCCATCCCGGCTGAGGTCCTCGATCCGGACAGTGGCCCCGTCCTGGATGAAGACGGCCAGGTCCGCCATCTCATCGAGCTCGGAGAGCACGTGGGAGGAGACGAGGATGGTCTTTCCGGAGGCGGCCATCTGCTTCAAGTCGTCCCGCAGGCGGATCCGGGACCCCGGGTCGAGCCCGGAGGCCGGCTCGTCCAGCAACAGCACCTGCGGATCGTGGATGAGGGCGCGGGCCAGGGACAGCCGCTGCTGCTGGCCGCGGGAGAGCACCCGGGCCGGCTGGTCCGCCAGCGTGGCCAGCTCCTGCCACTCGAGCAGTTGGCCCGCACGGGAGCGCACCCGGTCCCGGTCCAACCCGTAGAACCGGCCCATCGTCACGAGGATCTCGCGGGCGGTCAGCGATTCCCACACCCCGAGGGTGTCCGGCATCCACCCGGTGTTCCGACGTACGGCGCCCGGATCCACCTCCGGGTCGGCACCGGCGATGGTGACGGAGCCGGCGTCGGGCTTCAGCAGGGAGGCCAGCACCAGCATCAGGGTGGTCTTGCCCGATCCGTTGGGGCCCACCAGGGCCGTGATGGCCCCGGCCGGGGCCGTCAGGTCCACGCCCTGCAGGGCCTTCACCGCACCGAAGCTGCGCGTCACCCCGCTGACGGTGATGCCCGCCACCCCCGGCTCCGGGGCAGGAACCGGGACCTCACTGGCGGGGACGGTGCCGGTATCGGTGCTCATAGGTACATCGTGAGGCACGGCATCGACGACGGCAAGCACCCGGTCTCGTCTCCCTTCTGTGCGGGCGGGACGGGCCGATTCGCCCTGCCCTCACGGCCCCTCACAAGCCCTCACCGAGACGGGTCGTTATACGTCCGTGACCCTGGCGGTCATCCGGGACCGCCCGGCGGCCGCTCCCCCTAAACTGGGACGAGCCCCAACGCCCATCCGCCGCAGCGCGGTACGCCCATCCACCTTGAGGTCCTTGCATGAGTCTGATCGTCCAGAAGTACGGCGGGTCCTCCGTCGCCGATGCCGAGGGGATCCTGCGCGTGGCCCAACGCGTGGTGGAGACCCAGCAGGCGGGACACCAGGTGGTGGTGGTGGTCTCCGCGATGGGGGACACCACCGATGAGCTGCTGGACCTCTCCGAGCAGGTCAACGGCGAGCCGCCGGCCCGGGAGATGGACATCCTGCTCTCCGCGGGCGAGCGCATCTCCATGTCCCTGCTGGCCATGGGCATCCATTCCCAGGGCGCCACCGCCCAGTCCTTCACAGGCTCCCAGGCCGGTATGTTCACGGACAGCCTGCACGGGGATGCCCGCATCATCGACGTCTCCCCCGACCGCGTGAAGGAGGCCGTGGACGCCGGGGACATCGCGATCGTGGCCGGTTTCCAGGGCATGAGCCGCGAGTCCCGGGATATCACCACCATGGGCCGCGGCGGCTCGGACACCACGGCCGTGGCGCTCGCCGCCGCCCTGAACGCTGACGTCTGTGAGATCTACTCGGACGTGGACGGCGTCTACACCGCGGACCCCCGCGTGGTGGCCTCGGCCCGGAAGATCGACGAGATCTCCTCCGAGGACATGCTGGAGATGGCCGCGGCCGGCTCCAAGATCCTGCACCTGCGCTGCGTGGAGTACGCCCGCCGCTTCGGCGTGCTGCTGCACGTGCGCTCCTCCTTCTCCCACAACGAAGGCACCTGGGTGCGCCCCAATCCTGAAGACACCATCACCATTGAGGAAGGCGAACCCATGGAACAGCCGATCGTTTCGGGCGTTGCCCATGACCGCTCCGAGGCCAAGGTCACCGTCTACGGCGTCCCGGATTTTCCGGGCAAGGCCGCTGAGGTGTTCAACGTGGTCGCCGGTGCCGGCGTGAACATCGACATGATCGTGCAGAACGTCCCCCGCGTGGAGACCGGACGCACGGACATCTCCTTCACCCTGCCGATCACGGACGGCAAGACGGCCATGGAGGCCCTCGAGGCCGCGCGGGAGGAGATCGGCTTCGAGGACGCCATCCTCAACCCGCACGTCGGCAAGCTCTCCGTCATCGGCGGTGGCATGCGCTCCAACCCGGGCGTCTCCGCCACGTTCTTCGAGGCCTTGAAGCAGGCCGGCGTGAACATCGAGATGATCACCACCTCGGAGATCCGCATCTCCATCATCACGCGCGAGGACATGCTGGACACCGCAGTTCGCGCCGTGCACCAGGCCTTCGGACTCGACGCGGACGAGGAAGCCGTCATCCACGGCGGCACCGGCCGCTGATCCGATTCAGGCACCGGCTGTAGAGCCAACAACACACCAGGCCCGACGCCGGCCGCGCACCTCGCGCGGCCGGCGTCGGGCCTTCCGGTGTTGCCCCTCATGCACTTTGGGGGCAGAGATCACTAGTGATCTCTGCCCCCAAAGTCAGGGAGTGGGTGGCTGGCCACCCATCGGGCTACTCGGTCACCACACCATCGGTGCGGGACATCAGTGCCGCCACCTCACCGCGGGTGATCGGATCGTAGGGCCGGTAGGTGCCGTCCCCATAGCCGATGGAGATGCCCTCGGACGCCATCCAGGAGATGGCCTCGTAGTGGGCACTGGTCTCCGGGACGTCGGAGAAGCCCTCATCCGCCACGGTGCCGGCCTCCGGTCCCACGGTGCGGAACACGAAGGAGGCGAACTCCCCGCGCGTCACCTCGACGAACTGGCGGAAGGTACCGTCCTCGTATCCGGTCGTGATCTCTTCGGCGTCAGCCCAGGAGATCGCGTCGAAGAAGGTGCTGGACTCCGGGATATCCGGGAAGTCGGCCGGATCCGTCACGGTGGGCGAATCCATGTAGCGGTAGAGGAAGGCCACCGACTCGCCACGGGAGATGTCCCGGTGCTTGCGGTACGTGTTGTCCTCATACCCGGTGGTGATCCCGTCGCACTGCATCCACCGCACGTTCTCGTAGTACTGAGAACCCTCGGCGTTGTCAGCGAAGTCCTCGAGATCGCACTCTCCCGGTCCGGTGCCGCCCTCATCCACGGTCACGGAGACCGCGGTGCGGGTGCCCGGCGCCCATTCGACGAAGCCCTTCCAGGTGCCCGGCGTCAGACCGGACCACTCGACCTCGACGTCCGCGCTCTCACCGTTCTGAACGGCCACGGGGTCCGGTGTGACGGACAGGTTGCCCGAATCGCCCTCGAGCACCACGGCCTCCATGCTGGCCGGCACGGAGGCGCTGCCCGGCGAGGAGTACAGGTTCGAGATCGCGGCGTACGTCCCCGGCGCCGGGTCCGTGAGCACGAGTTCCTCGGAACCGGAGGCGGTCGCCGCCTGGATCACGGCGCCCTCCGGGGTGACCACGAACAGGTCCCAGTCGGAGACCTCGTCACCGGCGTTCAAGTTCCACGACACCGAAGTAGCCCCCTCGGGGACCACCGTCTCGGTCACGTGGTTGGATGCGTCGTCCCCACCGTAGAGACCGCCGGGGACCTTGCTGAAGTCCTCCAGCTCGGCCAGGCCCAGCCCTTCGATCTCGGGCTCGAGGTTTCCGGTGACCCCGGACTCGAGCTCGGTCTCGACGGCACCGGAGGCACCCTCACCCTCGAGGGTGTCCTCGGCCAGGACGTCCACGGCACGCACCGTCACCGGGGAGGTGACTGCGGTGGCACCCGGACGGGCCAGCGTGAAGGTGCCGTGGCTCCACACGTCAGCCTCGGCATCGGTGCGGGTCAGGGTGATCTCCACCTCGGCGGACTCACCCTTCTCCAGGGACAGGGTTGATGGTGCGGCCGTCACCTCGTAGCCGGGCACGGATCCCTGGGCGGACCAGGTTCCGGTCTCGGTGGCAGTGACGGTGCGGGTCACGGTCGCCGCACCCAGCAGGTCGTTGACCGCGATCGAGGGCACGTTGACGTCCCGGCCCGCGATGTCCCCCAGGATGAGGGCATCCCACTGACGGGCGTCGGCCTCGTAGACCAGACCCGGATTGACCATCGCGGCCGGATCGGCAGAGCCGGCGCCGGTGGCGAAGCTGTCCGCACTGGCCGAGCCGTCCGCGTTCAGGACGTCACCGGCAGAGGTCATCATGGCCGACTTCACAGCCATCGGCGACCAGTCCGGGTACTTGGCGCTCATCAGGGCCGCCATGCCGGCCAGGTTCGGCGCCGCCATGGACGTGCCGGACATCAGACCGTAGGAATCCCCGTTGTACATGGGATCCAGCGGGGAGACACCGGCCAGGACGTTGACGCCCGGGGCGGCGACGTCCGGCTTGAGCAGCTCGGAATCCGCTGCGGTGGACGGACCGCGCGAGGAGAACCCGGCGATCTGCGGGACGGGGACGGGATCCAGATCAGTGGTGTCCCCCACCACGAGGGTGGCCTGCTGGTCCGTGGAGGCCACCAGGTCCTTGATGCTCTCGTCCGAGGTGTGCACGGTGGGCACCGCGTGCAGGTCCGCGTCCTCGGAACCGCCACCGATGTTCACGAGCACCATGCCCACGCCACCGGCACGCTCCACCTCGGCGGACTTCGCCACCCGGTCATACACGCCGCGGTCACAGACCACGATCGTGCCTTCAGCGGCCGCCGGGTCCAGGGAGCCGGGGGCACAGAGGCTGATGTCCTCCGCGTCCAGGTCTTCGGTGATCGGCAGACCGACCTCGCTGGCCAGCACGATGTCTGCCGGTCCGACGCCCTCGGTCATCGAGGAGACGCCGCGGACCGCAGTGCCGTCCGGGAACTCGACCGTGCCGCTGAGCTCATCGGAGAAGGTGGTGGCTGCCACGGAGGTCAGCCACGGTGCGGAGTGGTTCACGGTCTGGGTCGTGGGGCCGGAGTTGCCGGCGGAGGTGGACACGAAGATCCCGGCCTCGGCGGCGGACTTGAAGGCCAGGGAGACCGGGTCGATCACCGAGTTGTTGGACCCGGAGATGGAGTAGTTCAGCACGTCCACGCCGTCCACGATGGCCTGCTCGATGGCGGCCACGGAGGAGGTGCCGTAGCAGCCGCCGGTATCTGGATCCGTGTCCTCCCAGCAGATCTTGTAGACGGAGACCTTGGCCTCGGGGGCCACGCCGGAGCCCTCACCATAGGAGGCACCGCCGTTCATGACCTGGTCCACGCCGTGGTTGCCGGCGGCCGTGGTGGCGGTGTGCGTGCCGTGGGAGGAGATGTCGATCGGGGACAGCCGCTCGTTGGGGGCCCGGTCCTCCTCGGGGACGAAGGCCTCGAAATCCTCGGAGTAGTACCGCGCGGAGAGCACCTTGGAGTTGCACTCGTCCCCGGCGAAGTCCTCGCCGGCCTCGCAGTCGCCGCTGAAGGTGGTGCCGTCCGCCTTGAGCATGGCGATTTGTCCGGAGCCGGTCAGGTAGGGCTCGCCGACCTGAGGCTCCCCGGACAGTGCAGCGACCGGCTCGCCGGCCAGCATCTCCTGCTCCGGGTAGTAGCCGGTGTCGATGACGCCGACGACCACACCTTGGCCGGCACCCTCCACACCGCCGAAGTGGTTGTCCCAGGCCCCGCCCGGGCCGGGCAGTCCGAGGAATTCAGTGGAGGAGTAGTCCGGCGCGTACTGCTGCACCTCGGAGACCCCCAGGACGCGATCGTCCTTGGCCAGTTCGCGGGCCTGCTCGGCGGTGAGCTCGGAGACGAAGGCGTTCAGGGCCGTGGTGAAGTGACGCTCCACGTTCAGCCGGGAGCTCGCCGAGTGGGCCACCTCGAGTTGGCGGGCCGTCAGGTGACTGCCGTACTTCTGGACTGCGGGTGCGTCCACGTCCAGGCCACCGCCGTCGGTGGCGGTGGCTGCGAAGCCCGCCGTGCCGCCGGTGTAGGTGGCCACCGGATCCTCCTTGAGGATCACGAAGTAGCGGCCGTCCCGGTAGTCGGCACCGGCCTGCAGTGCCTGATCGATCGAAGATGCCGAGCCGCCCTCGGCCGGGGCCGCGACGGCCGGGATCGCTGCCAGGGGAGCGGCCAGCATTCCGATCCCCGCCAATGTGGCGGTCAAAGCCCGGCGTCGCCGGGCCATTCTGGGGTTCCTAGACATGAACCTCGCCTTTCCTCACCAAGGTGCAGTCCGGGCACGGTCGTGCCCGGCGAGTGGTCTCCGTGGTTGCTTGCGGCCACCGCGGTGTTCGGCCGGTAGGGCGCGAGACGGTGCGGAAGACCTAGTGAGAGCGGTGCGAGTGATGACAACCACAAAGTGGGATGACGGCAACCTACCCGAGCCGGACGACCAGCGGAAGGCCTGAAACACATCTTTTAGACGAAGTGTCGAAGCGCCTCCCTCCGAGCGCCCCCGGGCCTGCGCGGGAAGGGCTCAGGACCGTACGCTGGCTGGGTGCCCCGTTCCCCCTCCGTCGCATCCCCACCTCAGCCACCCCAGCGTCCGTCCGAACACCCGGCCCGACGCCCACCTGCCACGACCGCACCGCCGCCCCCGGACTCGCTCCGGGCGCTGCCCGCGGCGCAGTGGCGGGCCGCCGCAGCAGCCCACCGGGCGCGCATCGCCGCCTACACCGAGCCGCTGCGTCAGCTGCACGCCACCGGGGTGCGGCACCCCGTGCATGACTTCCTGTTCTCCTACTACTCCCTCACCCCGGGCGCCCTGGAGCGCTGGCACCCGGGGGCCGGTACGGTGCTGGCCGCGGACCCCGGGCCCGACGCCGGCCCGGAACCCGGCGCTGGAAGGTCACCGGCCGGCGTCGGGAACCAGGAGGGCGGACCGCCCTCCGGAGGCGGCTGGAAGTTCTACCGGTGGGTGGAGCCGCGCGAAGGACTCGAGGACGGCGGGTGGACGGTGGACGCCCCCGCCTTCGCCGAACGCCGGGCCTCCATGATCGAGTTCGCCGGACGCATCCTCGGCCTGACCGCGCAACGCCCGGCCCGGCTGGCCTGTTTCGGACTGCACGAGTGGGCCATGGCCTACCGTTCCGAGGTCCACGGGGTGCGCCATGCGACCGTTCCGCTGCGGCTCGGGGCCGAGGGGACCAACCGGGTGGTGGAACAGAATCGGATCGGTTGCTCCCACTTCGACGCCTTCCGCTTCTACGCCCCCGAGGCCGCGCCGCTGAACACCCTCCAGCCCACGCGCCAGACCCAGGTGGAGCTGGAGCAACCGGGGTGCCTGCACGCCAACATGGACGTCTACAAGTGGGCCTACAAGCTGCTGCCGGCCATCAGCTCCGACCTCGTGGCGGACTGCTTCGAGCTGGCCTGGCGGATCCGGAGCATGGACATGCAGGCTTCCCCCTACGAGCTGTCCGACTGGGGGCTGGAGCCGATCCGCATCGAGGCCTCCGCGGGACGGGCCGAGTACGTGCGGCTGCAGCGGGGGTTCGCGGAGGAGGCCAACGTCCTGCGCCGGCGGCTGCTGGCGGAACTGGAGACCGTGAGGGCGCTGGCCGGGCCGGCAGGAACGGAAGGCGACGACCGGTGATCAGCGCACTGCTCGCCCTGGCCTGTTGGTTGGCGTTCCGCCGCATGTGGCGGACCGAGCCCCGGCGGCTGCGCACCGCGGCGCTGTTGCTGGTGGGTGCCTGGTTCGCCTGGGGTGCGGTGCTGGAGGTCATCTCGTACTTCTCCCCCGAGCTGCAGACCCTGCTCGGCCTGGTCTTGCTGGCGCTGCCGTTCTCCGTGCTCGTGCTGGCCGGATTCCTCATCCGCAACGGCTTCCAGATGCTGCGCCGGGAGGGGCGGAGCCTGGGCAACCTGCTCTCGTTGCTGGCCGGGGTCGCGCTGCTGGCGCTGCCCGTGGCGGCCTTCCTGCTGGCGGCGACGCTCCACCCCGTGGGCATCGGCGCGGCCACCCTGGCCTTCTTCCTCTCCGCCCAGGTGGGGCTCTCGTTCCTGGCCTTCCTGGTCTTCACGGTGGTCTACGCACGGCGCGGGCCCCGCTCAGGGGCGGACGCGGTGGTGGTCCTGGGTTCGGGTCTGGTGAACGGCGCCGTGCCGCCGCTGCTGGCTTCCCGGCTGGACCGGGGACAGCGTGCCTGGGCGGCCCAGGGTCGCGGGCTCCCGATGATCCCCTCCGGCGGGCAGGGCCCGGACGAGCCGCGCGCGGAGGCCACCGCCATGGCCGAGTACCTCGTGGCGCACGGGGTCCCGGCGGGCCGGGTGCTGCCGGAGGACCGATCCCGCACCACGGAGGAGAACCTGCGCCTCTCCCGGGCCGTCGCCGATGGGGCGTTGCCGGCCGGCGCCGCCCCGGGTCACCTACTCGTGGCCACGAACAACTACCACGCACCCCGGGCCGCCCTGCTGTCCCGGCGGCTCGGGGTGGACGCGGACGTGGTGGGCGGCAGCACCGCCGGCTACTACGTGCCCAGTGCCTACCTGCGGGAGTTCGTGGCCGTCATGGTGATGAACCAGCGGACCCAGCTGGCGCTGGCGGCCCCCGGACTGCTGCTCACGCTCGGCCTGACCCTGCTGCTGGTGATGTACCGGCTCAACTCCGGCACCTGATCAGGAGACGTCGCCGTCGCGGTAGAGCCACGTGCCCTGCCGGCGGACGAAGCGGGAGGTCTCGTGCTGGGTGTGCCGGCCCGCCGGGGTGCGGAAGTGGGCGGTGAAGGTGACCGCGCCGTCGTCGTCGAAGGGCCCACCGCCCGCGGTGGACTCCACGTCCAGCCGGACCCAGTCCAGGTCCTCGTCCGGCCCCTGCCCGGGCGCGTCGAGGGCCAACTCCGCGGGCCGCGTCTCGGGCGCCCACGTGGCCAGCAGGTAGGCCTCGGCCTCCGGGAGATCCCCCGAGGACGCCAGGGCGAACGCCGAGTACCGCGACCGCATCAGGGCCTCCGCGGTGGGGGCGGCCAGCGTCCCGTCTGCGGTGAAGCGCCCATGCCACCGCCCACAGCAGGAGCCGTAGACGTCCCCTCCCCCGCAGGGGCAGCGCAGGGATTCCAGGGCGGGGCGCACCGGCGGGTCCGGGGAGGGGTTCTGAGGCCGAGTCATGGTTTCAGCGTAGGCCGCTGGGAGGGGGCGGTCACCGCTAGACTGACCTGAGCCCTCACGCATACCACCGGGAGTCTTCCATGCCCACGATCGTCGTCGACGTCATGCCCAAACCCGAGATCCTTGACCCGCAAGGCAAGGCCATCGCCGGAGCACTGCCCCGCCTCGGCTTCACCGGCTTCGCCGCGGTCCGTCAGGGCCGCCGGTTCGAACTGACCGTGGACGGTGAGGTCACCGAGGAGGTGCTCGCCCAGGCACGCCAGGCCGCCGTGGACCTCCTCTCCAACCCCGTGATCGAGGACGTGGTCAACGTGGCCGTGCTCGCGGACACCGCAGCGCCCGGCGGGATCGGTCAGGCGGCCGAGGCCGCACAGGCCGCCGAGGGCCAGGGCGCCTGATGACCGCACAGCACCATCCAGCCGCAGAGCTGCCCCTGATCGGGGACTTCTCCACCGCCGGGCCCGTCCTCACCGGGGCTCGCATCGGCGTGGTCACCTTCCCCGGCACCCTGGACGACCGGGACGCCGCCCGCGCGGTGCGACTGGCCGGCGGCGAGGCCGTGGCCTTGTGGCACGCCGAGGTGGAGGGCGCGAGGGCGCTGTCCTCGCTGGACGCCGTGATCATCCCCGGCGGTTTCTCCTACGGCGACTACCTGCGTGCCGGGGCCATCGCCCGCTTCGCCCCGCTGATGGACGCCGTCATCGATGGTGCCCGCGGTGGCCTGCCGGTCCTGGGCATCTGCAACGGCTTCCAGATCCTGACCGAGTCCCACCTGCTGCCCGGTGCGATGATCAAGAACGAGCACCTGAAGTTCCTGTGCACGGACCAGGTGCTGCGCGTGGAGAACAACGCCACCGCCTGGACCCGTGACTTCGCCACCGGCGAGGAGATCACGGTGCCGCTGAAGAACCAGGACGGCCAGTACGTGGCCGACGAGAAGACCCTGGACGAGCTGGAGGGCGAGGGCCGGGTGGCCTTCCGCTACGTGGGCGTGAACCCGAACGGCTCCCGCCGGGACATCGCCGGGATCACCAACGCCGCCGGCAACGTGGTGGGCCTGATGCCCCACCCGGAACACGCCGTGGAGCCCGGCTTCGGCCCAGACTCCCCCGCGGGCATGCGCCTGGGCACGGATGGGCTCGGCGTCTTCACGTCCGTGCTGGCGTCCCTCGCCGGGGGCACCGCCGGACAGACTGCAGGAGGCAGCAAGTGACCGCTGAGAGCACCGAGACGCAGCAGTTCAACATCGACACGGTGGACCACGCCGCCACCACTCCGGACACCGAGCTGCCCTGGGCCGAGCTGGGCCTGAAGCAGAACGAGTTCGAGGAGATCGTCAAGATCCTCGACCGCCGACCCACGGCCGCCGAGCTCGCCATGTACTCGGTGATGTGGTCCGAGCACTGCTCCTACAAGTCCACCAAGGTGCACCTGCGCCAGTTCGGCGAGAAGCTCACCGAGGACATGAAGAAGGACATGCTGGTCGGCATCGGTGAGAACGCCGGCGTGACGGACCTGGGGGACGGCTGGGCCGTGACCTTCAAGATCGAGTCCCACAACTCCCCCTCCTACGTGGAGCCCTACCAGGGCGCGGCGACCGGCATCGGCGGGATCGTCCGGGACATCATCTCCATGGGTGCCCGCCCGGTGGCCGTGATGGACCCGCTGCGCTTCGGCGCGATCGACCACGAGGACTCCCAGCGCGTGGTCCACGGCGTGGTGGCCGGGATCGGCGGCTACGGCAACTCCCTGGGCCTGCCGAACATCGGCGGCGAGACCGTGTTCGATCCCATCTACCAGGGCAACCCCCTGGTCAACGCCCTGGCCGTGGGCGTGCTGCGCCACGAGGACCTGCGCCTGGCCAATGCCTCCGGCGTGGGCAACCGGATCGTGCTGTTCGGTGCCCGCACCGGCGGCGACGGGATTGGCGGCGCCTCCGTGCTGGCCTCCGAGTCCTTCGACGACACCAAGCCCTCCAAGCGCCCCGCCGTTCAGGTGGGCGACCCCTTCGCCGAGAAGGTCCTCATCGAGTGCTGCCTCGAGTTGTTCAAGAACTCCCTGGTGGAGGGCATCCAGGACCTCGGCGCGGCCGGCATCGCCTGCGCCACCTCCGAGCTGGCCTCCAACGGCGAGGGCGGCATGCAGGTGGAGCTGACGGATGTGCTGCTGCGGGACCCCACCCTGACCCCGGGCGAGATCCTGATGTCCGAGTCCCAGGAACGCATGATGGCCGTGGTGTCCCCGGACAACGTGCAGGCCTTCGAGGACGTCATGGCCACCTGGGGCGTGGAGTACTCCTGGCTCGGGGAGGTCACGGACACCAACCGCCTGATCATCACCTGGAACGGCGAGACGATCGTGGACGTGGACCCCAAGACGGTGGCCCATGACGGCCCCGTCTATGACCGTCCCTACCACCGGCCCGCCGGGCAGGACGCCCTGGTGGCGGACCGCTTCCGGGACTCTGCCGCGGGAGCCGGCCTGCCGTCGTCGGGCGATGCCCTGCGCTCCGCCGTGCTGGAGCTGATGGCCAGCCCGAACATGTGCGACAAGTCCTGGATCACCAACCAGTACGACCGCTACGTGGGCGGCAACACCGCCCTGGCCGCCCCGGATGACGCCGGGGTGATCCGCGTGGACGAGGAGACCGGGATGGGCGTGGCCGTGTCCACCGACGCCAACGGCCGCTACGCCTATCTGGACCCCTACGCCGGGGCACAGTTGGCCCTGGCCGAGTCCTACCGCAACGTGGCCACCTCCGGGGCCATCCCGATGGCCGTCTCCGACTGCCTGAACTACGGATCCCCCGAGGACCCGGAGGTCATGTGGCAGCTGGCCGAGGGCATCCGCGGACTCTCGGACGCCTGCCTCGAGCTGGGGATCCCGGTCACCGGTGGCAACGTCTCGCTGTACAACCAGACCGGCTCGAACGCGATCCACCCGACCCCCGTGGTCGCCACGCTGGGCCGCTTCGACGACGTCTCACGCCGGACGCCCTCGGGCTTCCACGCCGAGGCGGACGGCCAGGCCGTCTACCTGATGGGCGTCACGGCCGATGAGCTGGACGGCTCCGAGTTCGCCAATCTGCGCGGTCACCTGGGCGGCGTGCCGCCGCGGGTGGACCTGCCCGCCGAGAAGCTGCTCGGCGAGCTGCTGATCAACGCCTCGCGGGACGGGATGATCGACGCCGCCCACGACCTCTCCGAGGGCGGGCTCGCCGCCGCGCTGGCCGAGATGGTGCTGCGCTTCGGCGTGGGAACCCGGGTGAACCTGGATGAGATCCAGCACCGCGACGGGGTGGATGCCTTCACCGCCCTGTTCTCCGAGTCGCAGGCGCGCGCCCTGGTGGCCGTGCCGCGCACCGAGGAGGTTCGGTTCAAGGACATGACCACCGCCCGCCGCTTCCCCGTGGTGCGGATCGGCGTGGTGGATGTGGCTTCCGGTGCACTTGAGGTACAGGACCATTTCACCCTGCCGATCGAGGAGTTGCGCGAGGCCTGGGCCGGGACCATGCCGCGGTACTTCGGCTGACCGCTGAGCCGCTTCAGTCAGTAGGCAGTGCGGGCCTCGTTCGCCCGCCAGGCCGTGAACGGTTCTGCGGACCGCTCGGTGCGGTGTTGCAGCACCGGCATCAGGCCCCGATGTTCCGCGGATTCGAAGTAGCTGTAGAACGCCGCGTCGTCGAAGCCGGCGGCCGCCGCATCCAGGCGGCCCGCCGCGAACACGACGCGGGACACGCGGGACCACAGGGCTGCTCCCAGGCACATGGGGCATGGCTCGCAACTGGCGTAGACCACCGCCCCGGTCAGGTCGAAGTTCCCGAGTCCTGCACCGGCGGCACGGATCGCCTCCACCTCGGCGTGGGCCGTGGGATCGTTGGTGGCCGTCACCTGGTTGGCCCCCTGGAAGACCTGACCGTCTGAGGCCACCACCACGGCGCCGAACGGACCGCCGCCTGAGGAGGCGTTGACCGTGGCCAGGTCGATCGCCCGTGCCAGGTGCGCCTCATCCATCATCCGGGACGCATCATCGACTTCCTGCGCACCGCCCAGTACGGCACCGTCAGTGTCACCGTCCCGGACGGGCCGGTCGATCGGCACGACGTCAGCCACCGCGGCCACCGGGATCGGCCCGCCGTAGACGTGGGGGAACCACTCGCCGTCGGGCCTCCGGGGGTCCCCCGGCTCCAGGACGACCTGCAGTCCGGCGCGGTACAGGGCCGCCGGGTCCAGCGTCAGCAGCACGAGGGGTTCAGTGGCATCGGCGTAGACCGCGGCCAGGACGGTGGCGACCTGATCCGGGCCGCTGCTGGCATGCAGGAATCCGACCTGCTCAATGGAGGCGCCGCGCGTGGAGCGGTCGTAGAATCCCGCTTCTCGAGCGCGGGCCCATTCCTCGGACTCGGCGATGTGTTGGAGCAACATGCGCTCCAGTGTGGCAGGCTGGCACGGCCCGGGGTAGCGGACAGGTACCGGGAAGGTCACGGCAGGGTGACGACCAGGCAGAGGTCACCAAACCTTGTTGCCGAATCACGGTCGGGCTACCGTGATCTACATCACTCCCCCCGCACCGGACTAGGCATCCTATCCCCCTTCTCCACCTTTCCCCCCTTCACTGACCGTCTGTTCACGGTGCGCGTCTCAAGGAGGTCGCCGTGGGCAGTGTTGGACTCCTCTACGTTGGCGCAGTCCTGTTCATCAACGGATTGATGTTGCTGGGCACGATCTCAGGCAAGGCTGCCGCCCCGATGAACTACTTCGTGGGTTTCATGCAGGTCATCTTCCCGACCCTGCTGATCCTCCAGTCCGAAGGCGATCCGGCCGTGGTCCTCGGGGCCTCCGGACTCTACCTCTTCGGTTTCACCTACCTGTATGTGGCGCTCAACCAGACCTTCAACCTGGACGGCGAGGGACTGGGCTGGTTCTCCCTGTTCGTCGCCGTGGTGGCCATCGTCATGGGGTACCTGAACTTCACCTCGGTCAACGATCCGGTCTTCGGAGCCATCTGGCTCATCTGGGCCGTGCTGTGGTTCATGTTCTTCCTCGTGCTCGGGCTCCGCAAGGAATCCCTGACGCGGACCACCGGGTGGTTCACCGTGATCGTGGCGCACCTGACGGGCACTATCCCGGCCTTGCTGCTGCTCGCCGGTGAGTACCAGTCGGACAGCTTCTGGACCTGGGTCATGGGCGCCTGCGGCGTGATCGCCCTCGCCGTCTCCATCCTGCTGGGCCGGCCGCCGGACACCCCCACCACCGAGCCACCACCACCCGAATCCCCACCGAGGAGGAATGCCCGTGCCGCTGTATGAGTTCCGGTGCCCCGCAGGCACCACCACCGATGCCAGCTACACCATGGCCGCCGTACCGGACACCGTCGACTGCCCGGACTGCGGGGCACCGGCCTCACGCCAGATCAGTATCCCGAGGCTCTCCCGGACGGGCTCCCCGGCGTTCCAGCTCATGGACAGCACCCGGCGTAGCGCCGAGTCGCCCGACGTGGTCACGTCCATCCCCACGGCAGGCGGCCCGCCGCCCGCCTCCCGCCACACCCACCACCCCCTGCACCAGAAGTTACCCCGGCCGTAACGCGCCCTGACCTCAAGGAACAGAAGCACCATGCCACAGAACATCTTTCCCCTGGATTCCAGCCGCAAGTTCGAGGACCAGCAGCAGCTGGGCCACAACCGCTGGCACCCCGAGATCCCTCCGGTCGCCACGGTCAAGCCCGGAGACAGTTTCCGGGTCGACTGCCGCGAATGGTTCGACGGGGCGATCATCAACGACGACTCAGCGGACGACATCCTCAACGCCCCGCTGCTCACGGTGCACAAGCTCTCCGGGCCGTTCGCCGTGGAAGGCGCCCAGCCGGGTGACCTGCTGGTCGTGGACATCCTCGACGTCGGCCCCATCCCGCAGGAGGACAGCGGTCCGCTGGCCGGCCAGGGCTGGGGCTACACCGGCATCTTCTCGAAGAACAACGGCGGTGCCTTCCTGACCGACCAGTTCCCGGACGCCTACAAGGCCGTCTGGGACTTCAAGGGACAGGTCGCCACCTCCCGGCACATCCCCGAGGTCGCCTACGAGGGTCTCATCCACCCCGGCCTGATGGGCACCGCACCCTCCGCCGAACTGCTGGCGAAGTGGAACAAGCGCGAGGGCGACCTGATCGCCACGGACCCGAACCGGATCCCGCCCCTGGCCCTTCCGCCGGAGGCCGAGCACGCCGTCCTCGGCGGCTTGGACCGGGGTGAATGGCAGCGCGTCGGCTCGGAGGCCGGCCGCACCGCACCGCCCCGGGAGAACGGCGGCAACCAGGACATCAAGAACCTGTCCAAGGGCAGCCGGATCTTCTACCCGGTGTTCGTGGACGGCGCGAACCTGTCCGTGGGGGATCTGCACTTCTCCCAGGGCGACGGTGAGATCACGTTCTGTGGTGCCATCGAGATGGGCGGGTTCATCGACCTGCACGTGGACCTGATCAAGGGCGGCATGGACACCTATGGCGTCCACGAGCACGCGATCTTCATGCCCGGCCGGGTGGAACCGCAGTTCAGCGAGTGGCTGGCATTCTCCGGCACCTCGGTGACCCTGGACGGCGAGCAGCGCTACCTGGACTCGCACCTGTCCTACCAGCGGGCCTGCCTGCACGCCATCGACTACCTGGTGAAGTTCGGTTACGCCCCCGAGCAGGCCTACCTGCTGCTGGGCGCGGCGCCGATCGAGGGCCGGCTGTCCGGCGTGGTGGACATCCCGAACTCCTGCTCGACCGTCTACCTGCCGACGGCCATGTTCGAGTTCGACGTCCGGCCCTCATCCGCCGGACCGCACCAGATTGATCCCGGCATCGGGGCACCGAGAGCGGCCAACGCCGCCTGAGCCGTCGGAGCCCGCTCCACCCCTGCGTTGTCAGTCGACTTCGTGTCAGTGTTTCCGCGAAACACCGACACGAAGTCGACTCAACGTCAGGAGGTCAGCCGATCTGCAGCTCGCCCATCTCGTCCCAACCCTCGCCGTCGATCTGGCGGCTGATGATCTTCGGCGTGGCAGCCAGCAGCGGGCGCATGGCCTCGAGCCCCGAGGTGAAGTGCTCGGAGTTCACGTGGGCCTCCCCGGCGCCGTCCCGGAAGGCCTCGACCAGGACGAACTCGTTCGGGTCCTCCACACTGCGGGACCAGTCGAACCAGAGGTTGCCCTCCTCGGCGCGGGTGGACTCGGTGTAGTGCTTCACTTGGTCCATGAAGAGCTCGGTGTGTTCGGGCTTGACGGGGAATTTCACGACGATGAAGATCATGGTCCCAGCCTAGCCAGCCCGGCAGGCCTGTTGATCACTCAGCTCCGCAGGGACGGGTCGTTGCGGACCTCGATCACCGGGCAGGTGTCCATGACCACGTCCAGGCCTGCCTCGGCGGCCCGCTGCGCCGCCGCCTCGTCGATGACGCCGAGCTGCAGCCACACGGCCTTCGCCCCGACCTCGATCGCCTGGTCCACCACGGCTCCGACCTTCTGTGAGTTCACGAAGCAGTCCACCACGTCGATACTCCCCGGCCCTCCCGGGATGTCCGCCAGCTTCCGATAGCCCGGTTCGCCGTGGACCTCCTGCGCGCCCAGGTTCACGGGGATGATCTCCATCCCCAGCTCGTCCCGCAGGAACTTCGAGACGCCCACCGCGGCGCGGCGCGGGTTCGGGGAGAGCCCGACGACGGCCCAACGGGCCCCGCGGTTCGTCAACAGTGCGCGGATGGTTGCCGGATCATTCACGTGTGCCATGCACCCAACGTAGGCCGGGAACCGCCGGACGGGAAGTCCGGCCCCCATCCTCGACGGGCAGCAAACCCGCGAGCACCAACGGTGGATCCATCAGCACTCCGCCACGTCCCCCCGCAGACTCGCACCGTCGATCAGCCAGAGACCGGTCTCCCCGTCCAGCCGCATGTCATAGTCCAGCGGCCAGACGGTGCACATCCATCCTTCGTCGCTGAAATCGGAAGACTGCTCGGTGGTCAGAGTCGACGCGGCACGCAGCCGGTCACCCTCCACCACCACATCGGTGATGGACAGTGATTTCCAGTAGCTGGTGTAGACCCCCTCCTCCCAGGTCTGCAGTCCTCCGACCTTCCCCTGCATGTCCGGGGTGAACAGGCTGAAGGCGACGTCATACTGTGCCGTGTTGATGGAGTTCCCGTGCAGGGCGAGGGACTGGGCGACGGCGTCCGCCTGCGCGTGGAGGGAGGTGACGTCGATGACCACCTCGTTGGACTCGACGGGCTCCGGAATGCCTGTGGGTTGCCGGCATTCGACCAGCGGGGTGGACTCCGGGGTCGCAGTCCACCGGTCCACCAGCTGCTTCGCATCATGGACCGAGATGGCATATCCCAGGCCGTCCAAGGGCCGGCCGTCTTCCGACCAGAAGTTCCGCGCGAACACCACACCGGCCACCTGCCCGGCCTTAGTCACCAAGGGTCCACCGCTGTTTCCAGGATTGACCGGCGCATTCGTCTGGATATATTGCACGGTGTCGTGGAGGAAGTCGGCTTCAGGATTCACGCTACTGACCGCGCCCTGGTTCGAGGTGACTCCTCCCCCGGCTGGGAACCCCAGGGTCGCGGCCTCGTCTCCGACCCGCAGATCCTCATCGACCCAGGAGAACACGTGGCCGTCCACCACATCGTCGAGCCGCAACAGCGCCAGATCGGCCACCTGGCTGTAGCCGATGACTTCCGCGGGAACGGCATTCGGGCCCACCGTGAGGTAGGCGGCCTCGGCAATCACGTGGAAATTCGTGACGACCAGGTCATCGTCGACCAGGAACCCGCTACCTGACCCGGACGGACCCTCGCACGTGGCATTGGCGATCCGCACCACTCCGGACCCGACCTCTTCGAAGGTATCCGCCCAAGTAGAGGGAGCCGAGGGGATATCCGTACTCGGTGGCGCGGTCGACGACGGCTGTTCCGGCGAAGCCGACGCCGGAACCACCGGCGCCGATGAAGGCTGGGCATCGGCCGATGTGCTCGGTGGGCCCGGTGGGGGATCTGCCTCGTTGCCGAACGTGCATCCTGACAGGCCGACGGCGATGGTGGCGGCAATGGCGATTCCGGCAAGACGATGCTGTGCGCGCATGTCTGGACTCCCTCTGGCCTCCTGCCGGGAGCGGGGGTACCCCGAGGCAGTCTGGTGAAGGATCACCATAGACGCACCTCCAGGACTTTCCTAGGTCCCCTTGTTGTCTTTGGAACCGTGGATCGGGGACCGGCAGAGCCCTCCCCGGCCGGCGATACCTGTGACTGTAGTCACTACCCCTATAGACTCTGGATGCATGTCCTCCCCTCGGGTGCATCCCCGCAACCCCGGCAGCCCAACCGCCCAATCTGTCAGCATTGACACCGCCGACCCGGACCGGGCCATGTCCGTAGGCGGCGACGTCTATCACCCCCACCGCATCCGCCTGGACTCCCGGACCCGCACTTTCCGGATGGGCCTGAAGGCACTCCACCTCCCGAACCTCACCCTGGGGCTGCTCGAGTACGGCCATCATGTGGAGGTGAGGACCCCACCCCTTGAGGACTCTTACCAGATCAACTTCACCATCTTCGGCTCAGTGTCGATGGGTTATGGCAGCCAGACCGTCCTGGCGAGTCAGCGACGCGCAGCGGTGCACGGCTTCACGGAGGACACCAGGATGGAGGGCTGGCAGCACCCCGCCCGGGTCGTCGGGCTCAAAATCCTCCGGCAGGCCCTGGAGGAGGAGTTCGAGCTGCTGACCGGCGCACCTCCGGAGACTGCGATCCGGTTCGAGGGCACCTTCGACCTGGGCTCCCCGGGTGGGCAGGCCTGGCGCTCCACCGTGCAGGCCTTGGCGCAAGGGCTGACCCAGGGCTCGCCCATCGCGGCCCACCCGCTGATGGCCGCGCCCCTGGCCCAGGCCGCGGCCCGCGGCCTACTACTGGGCGCACCCCACAATCACAGCCACCTCTTGAATCCGCCACCAGGGCCCACTCCGCCCGCAGCCGTGACCGATGCCCTGCACTTCCTTCGAGCCAACGCCAAGCGGCCCCTCAGCGTGGAGGAGATCGCGCAGGCCGCCGATGTCAGCGTCCGCACCCTGCAGGCCGGATTCCGCGACCACCTGGACAGCACTCCCATGGCCGCCCTGCGCCGCATCCGACTGGAGGGTGCCCAAATGGACCTCCTCTCCGGTCGACCCGGAACCACCGTGACCGCAGTGGCCCGCCGCTGGGGCTTCAATCACCCGGGCCGCTTCGCCATCCATTTTGCGCAGGCCTACGGACAGTCCCCCTCAGTGGTCCTGGGCCGCTCCGCCTGACCTGTCCACTTTGCGCAGCGCGACCTTGTGGGAGCCGCCTAACCGGCCAAGTATGAGCCACGTCACTTTCCACCGGGGATGCATCCCCAGGATCAAGGAGCCCCTCATGGACCGGATCATTCCCGCAGACGTCCCCGCCGCCGAATTCGATGCCGCCCTGGAGAAGTTCCGTGCCCTGCTGGGTGCCGAACACGTCATCTCCGAGCCGGAGGCCCTGCAGGAATTCGAGGACCCCTTCCCCACCACCGGCGGGAACGACTTCCGTCCCGGCGCCGTGGTGTTCCCTGAGACCACCGAGGAGGTCGTGGAACTGGTGCGGATCGCCAACGAGCACCGGATCCCGCTGTCCCCCACCGCCACCGGTAAGAACCTTGGCTACGGGGGCGCGGCGCCCCGTCTGGCCGGCACCGTGGTGGTCCAGACCTCCCGGCGGATGGACAAGATCATCGAGGTCAACGAGAAGTACGCCTACGCCCTGATCGAGCCCGGCGTGACCTACTTCGACCTCTACAACCACATCCAGGAGAAGGGCTACAACCTGTGGATCGACGTCCCGGACCTCGGCTGGGGCTCCGTGGTCGGCAACGCCCTGGACCGCGGCGTGGGGTACACGCCGTACGGCGACCACTGGTCCTGGCAGACCGGTCTGGAGGTGGTCCTGCCGGACGGCGACCTGCTCCGCACGGGCATGGGCGCCATGAGCTCTGCGAAGACCTGGCAGTTGTTCTCCTACGGATTCGGCCCCTACCCTGACGGCCTGTTCTCCCAGTCCAACTTCGGGATCGTCACCAAGATGGGCATCGCCCTGATGCCGGCGCCGCCCGCCGCCGAGACCTTCGTGATCTCCTTCGAGCACGAGGAGGACCTGACGCAGATCGTGGACATCATGCTGCCGCTGCGCATCGGCATGGCCCCGCTGCAGTCGGTGCCGGTGCTGCGCAACATCATCCTGGACGCCGCCGCCCAGACGGAGCGTACCCACTGGCTGCCCGAGGGCGGGCCGCTCACGGCGGACGTCATCCAGCGGATGAAGGAGGAGCTGAACCTGGGCTACTGGAACCTGTACGGCACCGTCTACGGCCCGCCGGAGCAGTGCGACCTCTTCCTGACGATGATCAAGGACGCCTTCTCTGCCGTGGAGGGCGCACGCTTCGCCACCACGAAGGACCGCCCCGCGGGCTCCCCCGGCTCCCACGTGCTGCACGACCGGCATGAGATCAACCAGGGCATCCCCTCGATCAAGGAGAAGCAGATCCTGGAGTGGGTCCCCAACGGCGCCCACATCGGGTTCTCCCCGATCTCGGAGCCGGACGGGGCCGAGGCCCAGAAACAGTTCGAGATGGTCCGGAACCGCTCCTACGAGTACGGCCCAGACTATGCCGCCCAGTTCGCGGTGGGGCTGCGGGAGATGCACCACATCTGCCTGTTCCTCTACAACTCCGCGGACGCCGAGGACCGCGACCGCGTCATGGCGCTCGGCCGCACCCTCGTGAAGGAGGGCGCCGACGCCGGCTACGGCGAGTACCGCACCCACCTGGCCCTGATGGACCAGGTCATGGACACCTTCGACTTCAACGACAACGCCCTGCTGCGCTTCCATGAGCGCATCAAGGACGCCCTCGACCCGAACTCCATCATGGCGCCCGGCAAGTCCGGCATCTGGGGCGCCCGCTACCGGGACGCCGGCCACCGGTTGCCCGCCACCGACTGATCCGCCCCCACAACCCCCTGTGATCCCCCTGAGCGAAAGGCCCACACCATGACCGAGTACCGTCTCCCCGACCACCTGCGCGAGGCACAGCACTACATCAACGGCGCAGCGGCGGCCAGCACCGGTTCCGCCACCCTCCCCGTGCTGGACCCAGCGACAGCCCAGCAGGTCGCCACCGTTCCCGCCGGAACCACCGCAGACGTCGACGCCGCCGTGGACGCGGCCCACGCCACCTTCCGCAGCGGCGTCTGGTCACGGCTGTCCGGCCGAGAGCGGTCCCGGGTGCTGATTCAGGTGGCCCAACTGTTCCGTGAGCACGCCGAGGAGATCGCCCAGGTGGAGAGCCTGGACGTGGGCAAGCCCATTAGCCTGGCCCGTGCCGTGGACGTCAACACCGCCGCGGACACCTACGAGTACGCGGCATCCCTGGCCCAACACCTGGACGGCGCGGTGCGGCGCGTCCCCCTGCCCGCCCACGCCTACACCCAACGGGAACCGCTCGGCGTGGTCGCGGCCATCACCCCGTTCAACTTCCCCCTGATCCTCTCCACCTCGAAGATCGCCATGGCCCTGGCCGCCGGGAACACCGTGGTGCACAAGCCGGCCGAGGACACCCCGCTCTCGGCCCTGCTGACGGCACGGCTGTTGAGCCAGGCCGGCGTCCCGGACGGGGTCTACAACGTGGTCACCGGCTACGGCTCGGACCTGGGCGACCACCTGACCGCCCACCCGAAGGTGGCCAAGGTGGCCTTCACCGGGTCCACCCAGACCGGCGCCCATGTGGCCGCCGTGGCCGGGCAGGCGCTGCGGCCGATCACCGCTGAACTCGGGGGCAACGCCGCGAACATCGTCTTCGCGGACGCCGATCTCGCCCAGGCCGTGGAGACCTCCATCTCAGCCTTCGTCTTCAACACGGGTCAGTTCTGCATGGGCGGTCCCCGACTGTTGGTGGAGCGGAGCGTCTATGACCAGGTCCTCGAGGCGTTGGCTGGCGCGGTGCCCCACGTGCCGTTCGGTGACCCGAAGGACCCCGGCACCGTCATCGGCCCCCTCGCGAACCGCAGCCAGCTCGAGAAGGTCACGGCCGCCGTCGAGCAGGCCAAGGCCTCCGGGGCGCGCGTGGTGACCGGTGGCGAGCCGGCCGAGATCAACGGCGGATTCTTCTATCGCCCGACGGTCCTGGCCGACGTCGCGAATTCCGCCGAGGCCGTCCAGCAGGAGGTCTTCGGGCCGGTCCTCACCGTCCAGCCCTTCGAGACGGAGCAGGAGGCGATCGAGCTGGCCAACAGCACCGACTACGGGCTGGCCGCCGGCATCCAGACGGGCAACATCTCCCGCGCGCACCGCGTGGCGGACGCCCTGGAGGCCGGCATCATCTGGGTCAACGCCTGGGGGATGCTCGATCCCGCGATGCCCTTCGGCGGCGTCAAGGCCTCCGGCTGGGGCCGGGAGAACGGCCCCGAGCAGATGGAGGCCTACACCCGGACCAAGTCCGTCATCATCGCCCTCGAGCCGGCCCCCGAACAGGACACCGCCGGCACTGCAAAGGACCCGTCATGACCACCATCACCGCAGCCGTCACCGAGTCCGGAGGAGCGCCTTTCGCCCTCCAGGACGTGGAATTGGATGTGCTCCAGGACCACGAGGTCCTGGTGGACATCAAGGCCGCCGGCCTCTGCCACACGGATCTGACCGTGGCCTCCGGGGCCCTGCCCTTCCCCCTGCCCGGCGTACTCGGCCATGAGGGGGCCGGGATCGTCCGCGAGGTCGGTGCCGCCGTCACCACCGTGGCCCCCGGGGATCGGGTCGTCCTGTCCTTCACGTCCTGCGGCGCCTGCGAAGGGTGCCGGAGCGGACATCCCGCTTATTGTGAACGATGGCTGCCGGACAACCTGCTCGGCGGGCGGCGGGCGGACGGCAGCTCCCCCATCACCCGGGACGGGGCGGAGCTCGGCGGACACTTCTTCGCCCAGTCGTCCTTCGCGACGGCGGCCATCGCCGGAGAACGCAATGTGGTCAAGGTGTCGGCGGACTTACCCTGGGAACAGCTGGCGCCGCTGGCCTGCGGCGTCCAGACCGGCGCGGGTGCTGTGTGGAACGCCCTGCAGCCGGGTCCGGGTCAGAGTCTGGTGGTCTTCGGAGTCGGCACGGTGGGACTGGCTGCGATCATGGCGGCTGCCCTGTCTCCCGCCACCCGGATCGTGGCGGTGGACCTCGTGGAGGAGCGGCTGGAACTGGCCCGGGAGCTCGGGGCCACGCACACCGTCAACCCGGCCCAGGTGGATGACGTGGTCGCCGCGATCCAGAAAATCACCGGCGGCGGTGCGCACGGGGTGGTCGAGGCCACGGGAAACACCACAGTGTTGGGGCAGGCGGTGCAGTGCACCCGCGCACAGGGTGAAGTAGCGATCGTGGGCGCCCCGCCCTTCGGCCAGTCCGTTCCGGTGGACGTGAACTTCATGCTCCCGGGCCGGAAGATCCACGGGCTGACCATCGGCGACGCCGAGATCCAGTCCCTCGTCCCCGCCATCCTGGACCTGGCCAGACAGGGTCGCTTCCCCCTGGACCGCCTGGTCCGGACCTACCCGCTGTCCGAGATCAACACCGCGGTGGCGGACATGTCCGCCGGCCGGACCATCAAGCCGGTGCTGATCCCGTAGACGGTTCCGCGGACGACTGCGGCCCCGCACCCTTCCGGACGGAAAGGGTGCGGGGCCACGGTCAGGTGACAGCCGTCGTCGTGCCCTGCACTTTGAGGGCAGAGATCACTCGTGATCTCTGCCCTCAAAGCTGGAGGCGGGGTCAGCCCTGGTCCGCGACCTCCGTGGCATACCGCTGCATCAGGGCCGCGACCTCGCCACGGGTGATCGTGTCATTCGGCTTGAACGTGCCGCCCACATAGCCCGTCGAGACACCGGTCGAGGCCAGCCACGAGATCGCCTCGTGGTGCGGGTGCGATTCCGCCACGTCCGAGAAGGACTCGTCCCACTCGCCCGCCTCCGGCTCCACCGCACGGAACAGGAACGAGGCGAACTCACCACGGGTCACGCTGTCGTACGGGAGGAACGTGCCGTTCGCGTATCCCGTGGTCACGCCGGCGTTGACGGCCCAGACGATCTCATCGAAGAACCCATGGGACTCGGTGATATCGGTGAAGTCCTCGGTACCGCCCGTCACCTCCGGATCGATGTACCGGTGGATGAAGGCCACCGATTCGCCACGGGAGATGTCCTTGCCCTTGCGGTAGGTGCCGTCCGTGTACCCCGTCGTGATGCCCTGCTCCTGCATCCACCGGACCGGCGCGTAGAACTGCGAGCCCTCAGGGTTGTCCGTGAAGTCCTCCACCGGCTCCGGCTGCTCCGGGACCGCGGCGGCCTCCACCACCACGACGCGGGGCGCCGTGGCCTGATTGCCGTTGGCATCCTGGACCACATACCTCAGGACATAGGTGCCCGCGGTGGCGGTGTCCACGGAGCCCATCACCTGGACTGCACCGGTGACATCCCCGTCCACGGTGTCCGTGGCGGTGACCCCGGCCATCGGGTCGAAGGCGTCGCCCACCGTCAGGGTGGCATGGTCCGGGACGGTCAGCTCGGGAGCCTCGGTATCCGTGCCGGCTGCCGTGGCCGTGAAGACGCCCATCTGGCCGGTCTCGCCAGCCTCCAGGTCATCCCCGCTCTCGGCATCGCGGCTGGTGGCGTACCAGGCGTACGTCTCGCCCTCGGACAGGCCGGCCCACTCGACCGACGCCGGCCACCCGGACTTTGCGGTCGCTTCACCGATCTGCTCGTCGGTCGGGGTGGTGACCATGATCTGGTCGGTGGCGAAGGAGGTCTTGCGCGTCTCCAACTGGATCGGCAGACGGGTGTCATCCTCGGTGCCGTTGTACCGGTTCCGGTCGTCATACTCCGTGGCGCCGAAGTCATCCAGCAGCGGTGAGTAGGTGTCCACGGCCAGCTCCGCGTTGTCCACGTCGATCTGCAGCATCCGGAAGAAGCTGGAGCCGAACTGCAGCATGTCCTGTGGCGAGCGGCCGTCCACCCCGGTCAGGCCCAGTTCCTCGGCCGAGACCGTGTAGAACTGGTAATCCGCCAGCAACTCGACCACGTTGTTGCCCTGTGTGCCCACGTCCTTGCGGACCTCGATGTCCACGCCGTGCTCGTGGCCGGACAGCGCCAGGAAGATGTTGCGATGCTTCTGCAACAGCCCCTCGTCGATCTTGGCCCCGTCATGGGAGAACGTCGCGCCACGGCCGTCCGGGTTGGTGCTGGGCTTGCGCTGGGCGTGGGTCATGATCATGGCGTTGCGGTCGGAGTACTCCTCCAGCACCCCGCTGGCCCACTCGATCTCCTCATCGGTCACGTCGAAGCCGAGATACACGGCGATGAAGTCCAGGCCGCCGGCGGTGAACAGGTCGTAGTGGTTGTCGTTGTCCCCCTCCTTCCACGGTGTGAACGTGGCGTTGGCGTCCTTCCAACCCTGCGTCTGCTCCAACGCCTCGTAGCGCTCGGGGCCGAAGTACTGGTTGTAGAGGTTGTCCGCGCCCACGTCCGCACCGGAGCGGTTGTCATGGTTGCCCGGGGTCACGCCGTTGGGGATCTCGGAGTCGTCCAGGATCTTCTGGGCCTCCGAGACGAACTCGAACTCCTCGACCGCGATCTCGCGGTAGGCCTCCTCGTCAGCGCGCGGGGTGCCCGTGTGCCAGTTCTCCATGATGTCGCCCGTGTGGGCCACGTACTCGATCTTCTTCTCCTCGGCGTTCGCCACGATCCAGTCGGCGACCGAGGTGTAGGCCTCGGCCCAGACGGCCTGCTGCTCCTCGGAGTACGCATCCTCTGCAGCGCCCTCGGCCAGGTACTGGGTGTCGGTGAAGTGGGCGATGGAGAAGTCGTAGTCCGCAGGGTCCTCGAAGGAGTCGCGGACCTCGTTCTCCAGGTCGTCGGCGAAGGGGTCCTCGCCCACCACCAGGACGGCGGCACCGCCGTCTTCGTTCAGGTGGTCCTCGCCGATCTCACCGGTCAGGACGAGCTCGCTCTCCTGCAGTCCGCGGCCCGCCGCCACCTCGTCCCACTCTTCCGACGCCGTGTTCCACACCAGCAGGTTGACCTCACGGGTGGGGTCCGCGGTGCCGGCCCACCGGATCGACTGGCCCTGGGCGGCCTCGCCCACCGCCACGTCGAAGCGCTGGAACGGGATCTCGCCCGGGCTGGCGATCAGGGAGTCCCCGGCACCCTCAAGGGCGGAGTTCTCGGTGTAGTCGAACTTCAGGGACGTCGGTGTCTCGGCCACCAGCCCCTGGAAACCGCCCTCGGCGACGTCCGCCCGTCCGGCGTAGAAGGTGGTGGTGACGTCGCCGCCATCCGGGTTGACGGCTCGGGCGGAGAGGGTGACCTTGCCCTGGCCCTGGCCGGTCTCGGTGCCTCCGCCCTCCGGGATGGACCCCGAGGTGAACGTGATGGTCTCGGAGATCGGCAGGCCGAACACGGTCTTGCCCTCGACCACGATGGCGTGCTCACCGGCGGTCATGCCGGAGCCGATGATCTCCCCCGGCTCGATCTGCTCCCCGTCCAGGGAGTAGGTGGTCCCTGCGGCCACGAGGCCCGGAGTGGACCAGTCCACCGCGAACTCGGTGGCACGCGTCAGTGTGGAGCCCGCGGCCGGCGTGGTCCCGGCCAGCTCGACCTCCTGGTCCCGCAATCCGCCGAAGGCGTCGATGTTCAGCGCCGCCACCTGCTGGGCGTCCAACGAGTCGCTGAAGATCCGGGCCGAGGCGATGGTGGAGGTGGAGTGGAACTGGGCACCGCTGTTGGAGGAGTCGGCACCGATCGCCAGGTGGTGGGCACCGGCGTTCGGCGGCCACTTGATCTCGGCGTTGCCGGTCGGGACCTCGCTCACGAGCTCGCCGTTGACGTAGAGCTTGACGGTCTGGGAATCACCGTCGAAGACACCCACCGCGTGATACCACTCGTTGGGCTCGATCTCGATGCCGGCGTTGTGGTAGCTGCCCGTGTTGACCGCGAAGGTCAGCTTGTTGGCGTACATCGTCATGGAGAACCCGCCGGCCTCCTTGTTGGCGCAGAGGTTCGTCTCCCCGGAGGTCGGCAGGGCGCCGTTGTAGCGGAACACGCACTCCACGGTCATCGAGTCCCCGAGCTTGGCATACTGCTCGCCCAGCGGGTACAGCAGGGCGTCGTCCCCGTCGAAGGTGGCGGTGTTGCGGCCCAGGGCCGGATCCTCGCCGATGACGGGCGCACCGTGGGTGGCCACGGGAAGACCCTGGGCGGTCTCGGCGGAGGTGCCGTCGGCGAAGTCCACGTTGAGGACATCCGCGGCCGGGGCCTGGACCTCGACCGCGTAGGCGTCGTTCAGCGCGGCCACCTCGGCGGCGCTGGCCGGGGCGCTGTACAGGCGGGCCGAATCGACCTTGGCGATCGCGTGCTGACCGGGCTTGCCGGGGCCGGAGTCCGCACCGACCACCAGATGGTGCGCGGCCTCATTCGGCGGGACGGTCATCTGGCCGCTGACGGCCTTCTCGGCCACCAGCTCGCCGTCGAGGAAGAACTTGACGGACTCGCCGTCGAACACGCCGGTGGCGTGGTACCAGCGGTCAGGAACGATGTCCGCCCAGGTGAAGGTGTAACCGCCGTTGACGTGCACCATGAAACCGGCCTGGTCACCCTTGACCACCATGGCGAAGCCACCGGCCTCCTTGTTCCCGCACAGGGTGTCCTCACCGCTGGTGGCGGCGGCGTCCCGCTTGAAGTTGCATTCCACCGTGAAGCCGTCGGCCAGCTGGCCGTAGTCCGTCTCGGTCAGCGCATAGGAGTACGCGGACTCCCCGTCGAAGTCGCCGACCTGGCGGGCCAGCGTGCCGTCCACGCCGATCTGTGGGGCGCCGAAGGTCTCCACCGGACGGTCCTGGGCGGCATCCGCCGGGGTGCCGTCCTCGAAGTCGACGTCCAGCAGGTCTGCGGCCGGAGCAGCCGGAGCAGCCTGGGCGGCGGGGGCGGTGGCGGTGTGCACGGCCGGTGCGATGGGCGCCGCGGTGGCGGCCACCGGCATCAGGGCACCGGTGGAGGTCAGGCCGACGGACAGGGCGAGTACGGCAAGGGGGAGTCGCTTGGCAGTCATGATCCATTCTTCTGTTGCGAGTGATGCACAACCGTGAGGTGCGTGCTGACCTGCACAAACTATGGGCGTCGCCTGAACACCCAGCCTCAACCGGGTGAACGGCCCGGGCCCAGACCATGAACCCCCGGCCGGGCTGTGATGTGTCCCGGACCCGTCCCGGATCCGCCCCGGCCCCGTCCCGGACCTATCCCGGCCTCGTCCCGGACCTGCCCCCCGGGATGACCCGGAACCGTCCCGGAATCCCCCTGCGGAGTGACGCCACGGCGCGATTCGCCCCGTACGTTGTTCGTTGTACAGGGGAAATGCACCACACACCGGCCGGTCCACGGCGGCTCGCGCCGTCCGTTGCACCGCGCCCATCAGGGAGAATCATGAGCATGGTGGAGACCGCCGCCGAGTCGGCCAGCGAGGGTGCCGGCCGTACCGCTGCCCCGGACCATCCGGCGGATCCGCGGCATCCGGACCACCAGCGCCACCTGAACCTGCACCGCCGCGGTCATGACCCACTGCCCCGACCGGACGACGAGGTCCTGCGGACCGTGGGACTGGACGGGGCCGCCGTCGTACTCCGCGAGGAGAAACAACTGGTCAACCGGCAGCCGCGGGACACCTCCCGGTCCATCTGGACCATCCTGCGGGTGCACATCCTCACGCTGTTCAACCTCGCGATCGCCGCCTGTGCGGCCTCGATCATCCTGCTGGGCCGCTGGTTCGACCTCGTCTTCTGCCTGGCCGCCGTGGCCAACGTGGTCATCGGCGTGATCCAGGAGTACTCGGCCAAACGCAAGCTGGACGCGATCGCCCTGCTCCACCAGGATGCCGTGCAGGTGCTGCGGGACGGTGCCGAGCGGGCGCTGCGCATCGAGGAGATCGTGCTGGATGATGCCGTGGTGCTGCGCCGTGGTGATCAGGTCCCCGCGGACGGGGTGGTGCTCTCCTCGGAGGGCCTGGACATCGACGAGTCCCTGCTGACCGGGGAGTCCGACGCCGTGGGCAAGCGTCCGGGTGACCCGGTGCTCTCCGGCTCCGCGGTGCTCTCCGGGACGGGGCTGGTGAGGATCACGGCGGTCGGTGCGGACTCCCATGCCTCCCAGCTGGCCATCGAGGCCCGCCGCTTCGCCAAGGTGCCCTCCGAGCTTCGCGGCGCGCTGGACACGGTGGCGAAGTGGCTGACCATCGCCTTGGTGCCGATCGTCGCGGTGATCGTCAACGGCCAGGTCCAGGCGGTCGGCGGGTGGACCCAGGCCTTGGAACACGGAGCGCTCGAGCCGGCCGTGGTCGCCTCGGTGGCCGCGATCACCTCCATGATCCCCCAGGGCCTGGCCCTGATGACCACGATCTCCTTCGCGGTGGCCGCCCTCAAGCTGGCGCGGGAGGAGGTCCTCATCCAGGAGCAGCCGGCGGTCGAGATCCTCGCCCGCGTGGACACCGTCTGCCTGGACAAGACCGGCACGCTCACCGAGGGCCGGATCGTCTTCGACGAGGCCACCTTCCTCACCGAGGCCCACGACCTGCAGCAGGCCGGCGCCCACGTCCTGGCCTGGTTCGGCGCGGACGCCAACGCCAACCCCACCGCGCTGGCCCTGGCCACGCCCTTCACCGCGCCGCCCGCCCAGGCTCCCACCGCCCAGGTGGCCTTCTCCTCGGAACGGCGCTGGTCCGCCGTCGCCTTCGGGGCGCCTTCCCGCCCACGGGCGTACCGGGAGGAGCCCGCCGAGCACCGCCTGGGGCACGACGACGGCGCGCACCCCGGCGCTGCCGGCCTCCCGGATGCGGTGGCCGGCGCCTGGGTCCTGGGTGCCCCGGAGGCCCTGCTGCCGGCTGCCGACGGCGCGGCCGGGACCCGGGAACGGGTCGAGGGGTTGTGTGCCGAGACCACCAGCCGGGGGCTGCGCACCATGGTGCTGTGCCGATCGCGCCGGCCGGCCGGGGACGGCTCGTGGTTCGGCGGCACGGCCGGGACGCTGCCCCCGGTGCTGGAGCCGGTGGCGCTGCTGACCTTCCGCGAGAAGGTCCGCGACGACGCCCGGGACACCCTTGAGTACTTCCGCGCACAGGACGTGGAGCTGAAGGTGATCTCCGGTGACCACCCCCGGACCGTGGCCGCGGTCGCCCGGGAGGTCGGCCTGTTCGTCACGGGCGACGGCTATGACGCACGGGACCTTCCGGAGGATCCGGAGGCACGCCGGGCAGTCCTGGCTGAGCACTCCGTGTTCGGGCGGGTCTCCCCCGAGCAGAAGAAGGGCATGGTGGTGGCACTGCAGGAGGCCGGTCACGTGGTGGCCATGACCGGGGACGGCATCAACGACGCCCTGGCGCTGAAGACCGCAGACCTGGGGATCGCGATGGGCAACGGCGCCCCGGCCACCAAGGCCGTCTCCCGCATGGTGTTGCTGGACAGCCGCTTCTCCCGCCTGCCGAAGGTGCTCGCGGAGGGACGCCAGGTGATCGCCAACATGGAGCAGCTGGCGCACCTGTACCTGACGAAGACGGCCTACGCCGTGCTGTTCGGCGTGGTCTTCTCCCTGCTGGCCTGGCAGTATCCGCTGCTGCCCCGCCAGGCCTCCACCGTGGACTTCCTGATGATCGGACTGCCCACGTTCTTCCTGGCTCTCGTGCCGAACCAGCGCAGATACGTCCCCGGTTTCCTGGGCCGGGCCCTGCGGTTCGCCCTGCCCTCGGGAGTGGTCATCCTGGCGGGGATGCTGGCCGTCAACGGCTATGCCCGCTGGTTCGCCGGGATCGAAGGGTTCACCGGGGGCGCCGTGGGGGTGGTCCCGGGGGACGTCTCTCTACAACAGGTCCAGACCGCCTCCGTCATCACGCTGACACTGATGGGCCTGTGGGTGCTGAACCTGATCTCCCGGCCGATGACGCGGTTCAAGCTGGCGCTCGTGGCCTCCACGTACGTCCTGCTGCTGTTGGTGCTGCTCATCCCGGCGTCCCGGGACTTCCACCAGTTCGAGCTCCCGCCGCTGGACCTGGCCGTCGCCGCCGTGGGCATCGGGGCCGTGGCGTGCCTGTTACTGGAGGGTATCCACCAGGTGCACCGGCGCCGGCATGCCGTGACGGACGGTCAGTCGCCGCCCAACGTTACGCCGCGAACTGTGGGGTAGTAAGAAGCCGCCGATACACTCAGATCGTTGTTGGCCGCGAAGGTGGTCACGACGGCAATCGGGCCAGCGCCCGGTAGGATCCCCAATCCAAGGAGCATCCCCATGGCAGCACCCAGCCCCGGTTACTCGATCACCCTGCAGGTCGAGACGCCCGTATCCTTTACGTCCACCACCGACCTCGCCGCAGCGGTGGCCGCTACCGGTGCGGCCGTGACCGCCCTGGACGTGGTCGAGTCCCACCACAGCTCCATGATCGTGGCCGTCAGCTGCGACACCGTGGATGCGGGCCACGCCGAGACCGTCCGTACCGCCGTGGAAGCCCTCGAGGGGGTCACCGTCCACGAGATCACGGACCGCACCTTCCAGCTCCATGAGGGCGGCAAGATCGAGACCACCCTGCGCGTGCCGTTGCGCACCCGCAATGACCTCTCCCGGGCCTACACCCCCGGCGTGGCCCGCGTCTGCATGGCCATCGCCGAGGACAAGGAGCTGGCCCGCCAGTTCACGATCAAGAAGAACACCGTGGCCGTGGTCACGGACGGCACCGCCGTGCTGGGCCTCGGAGACATCGGCCCGGAGGCCGCCATGCCGGTGATGGAGGGCAAGGCCGCCCTGTTCAAGCAGTTCGCCGGCGTGGATGCCTGGCCGGTGGCACTGGACACCAAGGACACCGAGGAGATCATCTCCATCGTCAAGGCGATCGCCCCGGCCTACGGCGGCATCAACCTCGAGGACATCTCCGCCCCGCGCTGCTTCGAGATCGAGGCCCGCCTGCGCGAGGAGCTGGACATCCCGGTCTTCCATGATGACCAGCACGGCACCGCGATCGTGGTCCAGGCCGCCCTGACCAATGCCCTGAAGCTCACCGGCAAGAAGATCGAGGACGTCAAGATCGTGGTGGCCGGCGTCGGCGCGGCCGGCACCGCCATCATCAAGCTGCTGATGGCCTCCGGGGCCCGCCACATCGTGGCCTCCGGACGGTCCGGCATCATCGAGCGCGGCTCCCAGCACACCGACTCCAACCGCCAGTGGCTGGCGGACCACACCAATGAGGAGGCCTTCTCCGGCTCCCTCAAGGAGGCCGTGGCCGGGCGCGACGTGTTCATCGGCGTCTCCGCCCCCAACCTGCTGGACGAGGCGGATGTGGAGAAGATGAACGAAGACTCGATCATCTTCGCCATGTCCAACCCGGACCCGGAGGTCCACCCGGAGATCGCCTCGAGGCATGCCGCGATCGTGGCCACCGGCCGCTCCGACTTCCCGAACCAGATCAACAACGTGCTGGCCTTCCCCGGTTTCTTCCGCGGCCTGCTGGACGCCGAGGCCTCGGACATCACGGACGAGATGCTCGTGGTGGCTGCCCAGGCCATCGCCGAGACCATCACGGACGAGGAGCTCAACCCGAGCTTCATCATCCCCTCGGTCTTCGATCCCGAGGTCTCGGTGCGGGTGGCCGAGGCCGTGGCGCGGGTGGCCACCCCGCGCGGCTGAGGCCCGCTGGTCTGTGAGCCTCGCTGGGTCTGGTTGAGACCCGCTGAGTCTCACCCTGCAGTCTGTGCCCCGGTTCAGCCCGGCCATCTCGCGCTGAGTCGGGGCACCGCTGTCTGCACCGGCCCCGGCAGGGTGCCGAACGGCTCCACCTGCACCGGGTGCCCCTGGCGGGTGGACCGCTTCCAGGTCCCCACGGCGTGGCCCCGGTGCAGCACGGTGCCCTTGAACACCCCGTTCCGGCCGGGCACCACCCGGGCCTCCTCGGCCTTTGTCAGCACGGCGGAACGGTCCTGGTAGCCCAGCACGATCTCATCGAATCCGGGCAGCAGCAGCGGTGCGGCGGTGGCCCGGGCCCGGTCCGCATACCGGTCCGGCAGTCCGGCGGCCATCCAGTGCTCCCGGCCGCCGACGTCGGCCGCCTCCAGCTGGTCCGGGGCCTCGCCCTGGATCTCGCGCAGCGCGGCCCGCGCCTCCGTCTTGCCCAGCTTGGACCACCAGCAGAAGTCCTCCAGGGTGGCCGGTCCGTGGGACCGCAGGTAGCGCAGCAGCAACTCCCGCAGCGCCTCGTCCCGGCTACGCGCGGACGAGGCGGGTGGGGACGGGGCGTGACCGGACGGGGCGTGGGCGCCGATCCACTCCTGGACCAGCACGATCCGCTGCTGGTTGCCCTCGGTGGGACCGAAGCACAGCACCCCGGTCAGGGCCAGGAAGAAGATCAGGTGGTAACCGCGGCCGGAATCCACCGCGATCCCCTCCCGCGTCCAGGCCTCCAGCAGGCCGGCGCGCGTCAGCCCGGTGCCGGAGAGTTCCCGGACGGCGGTGGCCTCGGCGGTCCTCAGCGTGCCCGGGTCCAGGCCCAGCTCCTCGCGCCGGCGGCCCGTGGCGGTGAGCATCTTCGGGCCGGTCAGCTCCAGGATCCACCCGAGGTCCTCGGAGGCCACCACGAACAACGTCCCGCGCATCGGCCAGGACCGGACGATAAGGCCGGCGTCGTACGCCTGCCGGACGGCCGCCGTCGTTCCTGTGGTGTTGCGACTGGTGCCCCCGGTGCTGCGGCCGGAGCCGCCGGGGGCGGAACGCAGCGCCAGGGAGATCGTGGATCCCGGATAGTCCTGGCCCTGTGTACAGGTCAGGGACCGGGCGGCCTCCACGGGCGTGGGCCAGGGCTCGATCAGTCCTTGGGCGAGCAGGCGCATGCGGGCCACGAGCTGTGGGGTGAGTGTGAGCATGGGGTCTCCTTCGCTGGGGACAGTGTGCCACGGGCCCTCGCTGCTGCCCGCTGAACCTGAAATTCGGCTGGGAATGCCCCGAGACTGCACTGGGTACAGATTGACCGGAGTCCGCACAGAGTGAAGACTCGGGACATACCCGAGCGGTGGATCCCGCCCCGGGAGGACGCCACAAAGGAGAGACCATGAAGCGATTGATCACCCTCGGCATCGGCGCGGCCCTCGGTTACCTACTGGGCAGCCGCGAAGGCCGGCAGAATCTGGACAAGTTCGCCAAGAACGCGCAGAGCTTCTGGAATGACCCGAAGACGCAGGAGCAGGTCCAGCGCGCCACCTCCACCGTCAAGGAGCAGGCGCCCGTGGTGGCGGAGCGGGCCGCCGGGCTGGCCGACAAGGCCACGGAGGCCGTGAAGGACAAGGCCCCGAACCTGGCGGAGAAGGCGGACAAAGCCAACGCCGCCGCCCACACGGCCACCCAAAAGGGCTCCGACGCGACCCAGGGGCTGGCGGACAAGGCCTCCAGTGCCGCGGAGAAGTCGGCCGGCAAGCACGCCACCGGTGACTCCAACGCCTCCAGTGGCGACACCACCGTGAAGTCCTCGAACGGTGACGTCCTCTCGGATCCCTCCCAGTCCCTCGAGAGCGAGGGTGGCGGACCCGACCGCTACTGATCCGGATCCGCCCCACCACGGTCCAGCACGTTAGAGACCCCGGTCCCCGTTCGGGGGGCCGGGGTCTCTGCCTGCCAGCACGCCGTGGGCCTCTCCAACGCCGCCTTCAGGCCCAGAGTGACCCGACCCCCACCGTGGTGACATCCATCGGTCACATGATGCGCGGGGAGGGGAGGGCGAGGGATCAGGCGGTGACGCGGTTCCGCAGGGCGAAGCCGGAGCCGTAGTGGTTCAGCGGCAGGTGGTCGCCCTTGCCGAAGAGCTTGTGGCGCATGGTGCCCTCGGTGTACTCGGTCTTGTACCGGCCGATCTTCTGCAGCTCGGGGACCACGAACTCCACAATGTCCTCGAACGTGCCGGGGGTGATGTGGTAGGCGAGGTTGAAGCCGTCCACATCGGTCTCGTCCTGGATCCGGGCGAGCTCGCGGGCCACGGTCTCCCCGGAACCGATGATGACCGGGCCGAAGCCGCCCACGCCGCACCACTCGGCCAGCTTGCGCACGGTCCACTCGATCGAGTCGTCCCCGGAGGCCTTCTTGAAAGTCTCCACGGCGGACTGGATGGCGTTGGACTTGACGTCACCGATCGGCTCGTCCAGCTCGAACTCGGCCAGGTTGATGCCCATCCAGCCGGACATCAGCACCAGTCCGCCCTCCACGTCGATGTACTGCGTCAGCTCCTCGTACTTGGCCTGGGCCTCCGCGTCGGTGGCACCGGTGACGATCGTCTGCATGGACATCACGCGCACGTCGTAGGGGTCGCGGCCAGCCTCGGCCAGGGACTGCCGGATCTTCGCTGTGGTGCCCTTGATCAGCTCATCCGTGGGCGAGTTGATGAACACGGCCTCGGCGTGCTTGCCGGCGAAGGCGCGCCCGCGGGTCGAGGCCCCGGCCTGGTAGATCACCGGGGTGCGCTGCGGGCTGGGCTCGGTGAAGGCGATGCCCGGGGTCTTGAAGTACCCACCCTCGTGCTCGATCCGGTGCACCTTGGTCGGGTCGATGAAGACGCCGGACTCCTTGTCATACAGGACTGCGTCGTCCTCCCAGGACCCTTCGAGCAGCTTGTAGACCACGTCGAGGTACTCATCGGCGTGGTTGTACCGCTCGTCGTGCTCCATCTGGTCTTCCTGGCCCATGTTGATGGCGGCGGACGGCAGGTAGCCGGTGACCACGTTCCAGCCCACGCGGCCCTCGGTCAGGTGGTCCAGCGTGGCCAGCCGGCGGGCGAACGGGTACGGGTGCTCATAGGCGGTGCCGGCGGTGACCCCGAAGGTGAGGTTCTTCGTGACGGCGGCCATCGGCGGGACCACGAGCAGCGGATCATTGACCGGCACCTGGGTGCCGGCCCTCAGGGTGGCCTCGTCCGAGGAGCCGTAGACGTCATAGGGGCCGAGGACATCCGCGATGAACAGGCCGTCGAACAGGCCCTTCTCCAGGGTCTGGGCCAGTCCGGTCCAGTAGCCCAGCGTGTTGTAGTCGCGGGCGTGGTCCTCCGGGTGGCGCCACAGGCCCGGGGACTGGTGGGCCACGCAGTTCATGTCGAAGGCGTTGAACAGGATCTCCCGCTGGCCGGCGGGTGTGACGGGCACACCCTCGGGGAGGCGGGCGGATGCTGCGGATTCAGGGGTGGGGACAGACACGATGATGCTCCTTCCATCGGTTCTGGCGGTAGCACCTGTCCGGTACACGATGTGCCCGGTGGTTGCTGCGGCGTCGTCGAGCCAGATCTCTCAGCCGCTCTGGATGGTTACCTGTAGATTGCACCACACCCCGGCGGTCCGGTACCAACCGCCTCGTCACGAGGAGTCACTCCAGGTTCAGCCCGCGGCCAAGACCACGATCGGCTCGGTGGTCGGGGCCTCCGAGCCGCCATCGGGTTCCACGGTGACGGCCATGGCGGCACCGGCGGGGACCTGCTGCATCCTGACCAGGGCGCGGCCGCCCTGGACCTGAAGCAGTCCCGCCGGCTGGGGCGGCTGCTCACCCTGGATGGTCCACAGCTGGTAGTCGTGCCCGTCGGCGGGATCCGGCAGGTCCCGCACGGCCAGCACGGCCTCACCGTTGGGTGCCATGGCGGCCTCCGCCGCTCCGCCTCCGGTGACGGCGGACTCGAGGCGTTGTGCCCCGTCCACCTGCAGGACCTGTTCGAGGGCGGTCAGCTGCTCGCCCTCGGAGATCCCGGGCGCCTCGACCCAGGGCTGCGTCACCAACAGGCCCACGGCGACGGCGGCCGCTGCGGCCGCCGAGGCCACCGTCACCCACCAGCGGCGCCGGTCGGGTCGGCGTCGGGCGCGGTGCCGGTCCAGATCGGCGGGACGGGAGCGCTCGGGGCCGGGGTCCTGTTCCGTGCCGGCCGCGGCGCTCAGGACGCGGTCCCGCAACCCGGCCGGGGGCCGGGCGGGCGTGCTGGCGGCCAGCCGGGCGACCGTGCCGCTCAGGGCATCGGCGCGGGCCCGCAGCTCCGGGTCGGCCTCCAGCCGCCGTTCGAGGTCACGCCGTTCCTGATCGTCCACGGCGTCCAGCGCCCAGGCGGCGAGCAGCGCGTCATCCGGCCCGCCGCCGATCCCGCCGTCTTGCCCGCCATCGATCCCGTCACGGTGTCCATCGCGGTTCATCAAGCACCCACCCCCAAACAGTCCTGTAGTCGTTGCAGCGCGCTGCGCATCCGGGATTTCACGGTGGCCAGTTTGGCGCCCAGGCCTTCGGCGACCTCCCGGTAGGTCTGCCCGCCGTAGTAGGCCGCGGTCACGGCCTCGTACTCCAGCTCGGTGAGTGTGCCGAGGCACTCGTTCACGCGATCCCGGTCCTCCACGGCCTCGTTCCGCTCGGCGACGTCATCATGGGCGCGGTCGAACGCGGCCACCCCGGCCCGCTGCTCGCGGTCCCGGCTGGCCTGGGTGGACCGGATCAGGTCCACCGCCCGCCGGTGGGTGATGGAGCAGACCCAGCCGATCACCGAGCCGCGCGCGGCGTCGAAGCGGTCCGCGGAGCGCCACACGTCCATGAGTGCCTCCTGGGTGACGTCGGCGGCCAGGTCCGCGTCACGCACCACCTTGCGGGCCAGCCCGTAGGCCACCGGTGCCACGTCGTCGTAGAACGCGGCGAAGGCCTCGTGGTCACCGGACGCGCTGCGCTGCACCAGGCCCGCGAGGTGGCGGTCCCGCTCCTGGGGCCCGCGTTGCCCGGCGGTGGGCCCTGCCTCGCTCGTCATCACCTCAGCCTAAGTGGCGCTGCCTCCTGTCCGTGTCTGCCCCGCGCCGGATCCGGCGGGATATCCAGTGTTCGGAGCCGCGGCCGCCGCGGATGGGTCCGAGCCGCATCTCCTTCGGTGTGCCGGCTGGTGTGCCGGCTGGTGTGCCGGCTGGTGTGCCGGGAGAGCAGCCCGGGGATCAGGACGCCTCGGCGGTCCCGGTGGACAGGTAGGGGACGGGGCGGGTCCCGTTGACCTCCCAGTCACCGACCATCCGGGCCATGAAGGCCGCCGGGTCATGGCTCGCGACGGTCCGGGCGTTGCGCCAGTGCCGGTCCAGCCGCAGGTCCGTGCTGGTGGCGGAGGCGCCGAGCGTGTCGAAGATGCGGGTACAGGTGTCCAGGACCAGCCGCGGCACCACCACATGCGCCCGGTGCGCCGTCAGGGCGGCGCGGTACATCGCCTCGGCCGCCGCGCCGCCGTCGTGCTCCGCCTTCTTGCCCTTCAGATTCCCGACGCCGGCCCCGGCCCCTTCCAGCGCGCCCTCCGCCAGCGCGAGCGCGGCGTCCAGGTCCCGTCCCGCGGCCCGCACGAGTTCCTCGGCGGCCGCCTGCTGCGCGGACATCTCGCCGACGATCCCCAGCAGCTGGTCGTCATCGCGCGGGGTCAGGCCCCCTCCGGTGTTCGGCGAGCGCCGGCGCAGCCGGGTCTGCTCCACCCCGTCCCGCAGCGCGGCCCGCCCGATCCCGGCGAGCAGGGCCATCAGCGTGGACTCGTGGTGCAGCGGCACCGCACCGTCCTCCGGGGGGACCACCAGCAGGTCCTCGACACCCGCCCCGGAGAATTCCATGGTCCCGGTCCCGGTGAGCCGCTGGCCGAAGCCGTCCCAGTCGTCCTTGACGGTGACCCGTGGCTGGCGCACGCGCACCACGGCGAGCGCGAACCCGGCGTGCTGGCGGCGGCGGGCGCGGGAAAGACCCGGGTCCAGCCGGGCCGTGGCCAGGGCCCACGTGGAGAAGATGCTGCCGGTGGTGTAGTACTTGCTGCCGCTGATCAGCAGCTGTCCGGTCTCGTCCTGGGAGACCGTGGTGCCGACGTCCCCCAGTGCTGCGCCGCGCCCCTCGGACAGGGCGCTGCCGGCCACCTCCCCGGCGGCGATCCGCCCCAGCCAGCGGTCCCTCGCGGCGGGATCGGGTTGGGCGAGGACGTGCTGGACGAAGCTGAGATGGCTGCGCACCAGGTGGGCGGTGTTGGCGTCCACGGCGGCCAGGTCCATCAGCAGCCGGTAGGTGTCCTCCTGGCCCGCCCCTAATCCCCCGGCGGACTCCGGGACGCTGAGGGCGCCCAGGCCCTGCTCCCGGAGTTGCTCGAAAGCGGCGAAGGGAAGGTGGCGGCCGGCCTCCCGGGCCAGTTCCCCCTGCGCCACCTCGGCGAAAGCCGGGGCGAAGCGGGCGGACAGGGCGGTGTAGCGGGACGGCAAGGTCGTCATGAGAAAGGCTCCATCGGTCCTGGCGGTAGCACCCTGGCCCCTGACGGGCGGGTTGCTGCGGCGTCGACGAGCCAGATCTCTCGGCCGCTCTGGATGGTGGTCCCCTCCATCAGACCACAGGGGTTCGGTGGTTTCCAACCCGGTCCGGGCGGGTGATTACTGTTCGGAGACCGGGGTCAGGACGCCGGCGACCAGCGGGTTGTCCGTGGTCTTGAGGTACTCCTCGAAGCGAGGGTCGGAGAAGACCTCGACGAGTTTGCGGGTCTCCGGGGTGTCCTTGAAATCGGTCCCCACGATCAGCCAGGAGGCATAGGTCCGGGGCGGGTCCGGGAATAGGATGCCTTGGTCCCGACCGATCTTGCCGGCGTCGAAGATGTTGGTGTAGCCGAGGGCGGCGTCCACTGAGTCCAGGGTCCGAGCCATGGACAGCAGGTCGATCTCGGTGAAGTCGAAACGGCGTGGATTCTCCACCACGTCCTTGAGCTGAGCGGTGCGCGGTTCGATGTCCGAGTCCAGCCCGATCAGGCCCTCGCGCTCCAGCAGCCACAGCGCCTGGCCCTGGTTGGCCAGGTCTGTGGGCACGGCCACGGTGGCGCCGTCCGGTAGGTCCTCCACGGCGTCATACCGGGTGGAGTACAAGCCGAAGGCCCACTGGTAGATCTCCACCGTGGTGGACAGGTCGAAGTCGTTGCCCTCCGCCACCTGTTTCATGTACCACTGGTGCTCGAAGATCGTGGCGTCCACCTGCCCCTCCGCCACGGCCCGGTTGGCCTGGACCGCGTCCGCGATGCCCACCGCCTCGATCTCGACGCCGTAGTCAGGGGCGATCTCCTCGGCCACGAACTCGACCAGGCTCTCCTCCCCGGCCATGGCCGGTTCGTAGTGCACCTTCAGCGGCCGGGTGATCTCAGCCTCGCCGCCGGCGGCCACGGCCGGGCGGTTGGACTGCTGGATCACCACTAGACCCAGGGCCAAGGCGACCACCGTGGCGATGGCCGCCAGCGACCAAGGCAGCACGGAGCGGGACTTCCGCAGGGTGAAGCCGTGATCGTGTCCGGCCGTCGTATGCTCCCCGGTGGTCGCCGGGGCCTTCTTCTCGGGGTTCATAGGAGGTCCTTCAACAGGGGTGGGGCCGCTCAGGGCCGGGTCAGTGAACGGGCGATCCGGTCGCCGACGAACTGGACGAGCTGGACGGTGATGATGAGCAGGACGATCGTGCCGAGCATGACGGTCATGTCGAAGCGCTGGTAGCCGTAGGTCACGGCGAGGAAGCCGATGCCGCCCGCACCGATGGTCCCGGCAATGGCCGAGTACTCGATCATTGAGATGGTGTTCAGGGTGATGGCGGAGGCCAGGCCGGGCAGGGCCTCGCGCAGTTGCGTCTGGCGGATGATCTGCACTGGGGATGACCCCGTCACGAGACCCACGGCCATGTTCTCCCGCGGCAGGTCGTTCAGGGTGTTCTGGACCAACCGGGCGAAGAACGGGATGCCGGCGATCGTCATGGGCACCACGGCCGCGGCGATGCCCAGGGTGGTGCCGGTGATCCACCGGGTCAGCGGGATGATGGCCGCCATCAGCACGAGGAACGGCAATGACCGGCCCATGTTGACGGCCCAGCTGAGCACTCCGTAGGCCCGCTCCTGCGGGAACAGCCCGCGTGGGCTCGTGTTGTACAGCAGCACGCCGGTGGCGCCGCCGATCGCCACGACCAGCACCATGACGATGCCCACCATGGCCCAGGTCTCCCCGTAGGCCGGCAGCAACAGGGCAGGCAGCTCGGACAGCGGGGTGTCGGAGAGCAGGGGCTGTGAGGTGTCCGCGGTCGCGCTCATGCCGTCGCCCCCACCGTCGTGCCGGCCGGTACCCGGCGGGTGCCCGACGGCGGCGACCCGGCCTGGCCTGCACCCGCGCCTTGGCCTGTGCCCGCGGTGGCGCCGGTCCCGGCGGGACCGGACCGGCCGGCGTCGTTCCTCACGCGGGCGCTGAGCCCGAGTTCGTTCAGCGCGCCGATGGCGCGCCGGGCCTGCTCGGCGCGGACCCCGACGACGGCCCGACCCAGGGCGGTCGCGCCGCGGGCCTCGACGGTGCCGCCGAGCAGGGCCAGGCGGATCTGCTGGTCTACCGCCACGCGGGTGAACCATTCGGGGTCCACGTCCCCGTCCCGGTAAGCCAGGTCCAGGGCGGTGTCGAAGCCGGGCGGCAGCGGCAGCGCGGCGATCGGCAGCAGCTGTCCGCCGACGGTCGAGTCCTGGTCGGCCACGAGGGACGGCAGGGAGCCGTACTCCGCGAGCCGGCCGTGGGACAGGGAAGCCACCTGGTCGGCGACGTGCCGGACCACGTCCATCTCATGGGTGATGAGGATGATGGACAGGCCCAGGTCGGCGCGCAGGTCAGCGAGCAGGGACAGGATCTGCGCGGTGGTGTCCGGGTCCAGGCCCGAGGTGGACTCGTCCGAGAGCAGGATCCGGGGCCGCAGGGCCAGCGCCCGGGCGATGCCCACCCGTTGCCTCTGCCCGCCGGAGAGCTGACCGGGGTAGGCGTCAGCCTTGTGCAGCAGTCCGACGCGGTCCAGCAGCCCGGCCACCCGGTCCTGCATCTCGTGGTGGACCACCCCGAGGTTGCGCAGCGGCAGGGCCACGTTCTCGGCCACGGTGATACGGCGCAACAGGGCGGAGTGCTGGAAGATCGTGCCGATGGCGCGGCGGGCGGAGCGCAGCTGATGGCCCCGCAGCCGGGACAGGTCGCTGCCGTCCACCAGGATCTCGCCGCGGGTCGGCTTCTCCAGGAGGGAGATGCAGTGCGAGAGGGTCGTCTTGCCGGCCCCGGAGGGCCCGACCACGGCGGTGATGGAGCCTTCCGGCACCGTCAGGTCGATGCCCTTGAGCACCTCGACGGTCCCGCCGTGCCCCGTGTAGGACTGGTGCAGGTCGCGGATCTCGATCACAGCGCACCGCCGTCCCCGGGCTGGGACGCGGGCAGGGTGTCGGGCGGGTTCTCGGGCACGGGGATGCACGTCCTTCCATCGGTCCTGGCGGTAGCACCTGTCCGGTTCCCCGGTGGTTGCTGCGGCGTCGTCGAGCCAGATCTCTCGGCCGCTCTGGATGGGTTCCCTCAAAGAGGACCAGATCATCGGGGGTACGAACCAATTCGACGTCACATTCAGACCCGTCACGTCCTCCCGGCGCCGCCGGGGCGGCCCGGTGGTCCAAACCGCCCGAAGATGACGTTGCATGACGCCCGGCGCCGGAGCGCGCCGAGGACGCCGAGGCGCTCCGGCGCCGGACAACGTACCGGTGACCGGCGCAGAGCCCCTTGTGGGAGGACGATGGCGAGCCCTCTCGCGATTGACACGGGCACCCCCGGCCTACTTCACTGAAGTCAACAACCATCCAGAGCGGCCGAGAGATCTGGCTCGACGACGCCGCAGCAACCTCCCGCAACGATCCGGGAAGGTGCTCACGCCAGAACCGATGGAGAGTGATGCACCATGACTGCCCTGGCCGAGACCCTGGACCATGCTTCCGGCTCCTCCACCGGCGCCGCCAGCACGACCACAGCGGGACGCGACGGCGCTCGCAGCCTGGCGGTCGAATTCCGCGGAGTGGGCCGCTCCTTCCCGGCGTCCGATGGTGAGCGGACCGTCCTGCGGGACATCAACCTGACGGTGACCCCGGGCGAGGTCCTGGCCATCATCGGCGCCTCCGGCTGCGGCAAGTCCACGCTGCTGCGCGCCGTGGGCGGCCTGGACACCGGCAGCACGGGCGAGATCCTGCTCAGCGGCTCCCCGGCCCGCGCCTACGACTCCCGCACCGCCGTCGGCTTCCAGGAGCCGCGGCTGATGCCCTGGCGGACCATCCACCAGAACGTGACCCTCGGCCTGCCCCCGGGGACGAACCGTGCTGAGGGCCGCGAGCGGGTGAACCGGCTGCTGGAGCTGGTCGGCCTCGCGGAGTACGCCGGCCACCGGCCCCGCGAGGTCTCCGGAGGCATGGCACAACGCACCTCGCTGGCCCGCGCCCTGGCCCGCCAGCCAGGAGTCCTGTTGCTGGACGAGCCCTTCGGGGCCCTGGACGCGCTGACCCGGCTGAAGATGCAGGACCTGCTCCTGGACATCCACGCCGCGACTCCCACCACCGTCCTACTCGTCACCCATGACGTGGACGAAGCCCTCCAGCTGGCGGACCGCATCCTGTTGCTCGGTCAGGATCCCACCGCCGGGGCCGCCCCCGGAGCCACGGCACGCTCCGTGGTCACCGTCCCCGGCGACCGTCCGCGGGACCGCGGCTCGGCCGCACTGGCCTCGCTGCGCTCCGAGCTGCTCGCCGGCCTCGGCGTGGACGCCCACCGGCACTGACCGGACCGGATCCCCTCGCCCCACACTCCCCCGTCCTGCGCCGCATCCCTGATGGCGCGGAACGCACCGCACCCTCGAAAGGCACTCCCATGCGCACACGATTCACCTTGTCCGCGGCCGCTCTGGCCGCCACCGCCCTCATCCTGACCGGCTGCGTGGCCGGCGAGGGCTCCACCGGTGCCGCCGAGGCCGGCGACAGTGACGGCACTGCCGCCTCGGGCGGCGAGCTGAACATCGACTTCGCCACCTACAACCCGCTCTCCCTCGTCATCAAGGAGAAGGGCTGGCTCGAGGAGGAGCTCTCGGACGAGGGCGTCACCGTGAACTGGATCCAGTCGGCCGGCTCCAACAAGGCCAACGAGGCCCTGCGCGCCGAGGCCGTCGACGTGGGTTCCACCGCCGGCTCCGCCGCCCTGCTCAGCCGCGCCAACGGCACCCCCATCAAGACCATCAGCCTCTACTCCCAGCCGGAGTGGTCCGCCCTGGTCACCACCGCCGATTCGGACATCACCGAGGTCACGGACCTGGTCGGCAGGAGCGTGGCCGCCACCAAAGGCACCGACCCCTACTTCTTCCTCATCCAGGCCCTCGGGGAGGCCGGCGTGGACGAGTCCGAGGTCACCGTCCAGAACCTGCAGCACGCCGATGGCAACGCGGCCCTGAACAACGGCGCCGTGGACGCCTGGTCCGGGCTGGACCCGATCATGGCCGGCGCCGAGGCCGAGGGCGCCGAGTTGTTCTACCGCAACGTGGACTTCAACACCTACGGCTTCCTCAACGCCACGGAGTCCTTCCTGGAGGAGTCCCCCGAGCTGGCCCAGGCCGTGGTGGACGTCTACGAGCAGGCCCGCGCGTGGGCCCTGGAGAACCCGGAGGAGACCGCCCAGATCCTGGCCGAGGTCGCCGGCCTGGAGCCGGAGGTGGCCACCACGGTCATCGAGGAGCGGTCCAACCTGGACGTGGACCCGGTCCCCGGCCAGGCCCAGCTGGACGTGTTGGAGGTCGTCGGCCCGATCCTCGTGGAGACCGGGGACGTGGCCAGCCAGGAGAACGTGGACGCAGCCCTCGCCGAACTCCTCGAGCCCTCCTTCGCCGAGCAGGCCACCAGATGAGTTCACCCGTCACCACGGACGTCGCCCCGGCCCCGCAGCCGCGGGCCACACGCAGCACCCGGGGCACCCGTGGGGCCCTGGGCACCCCGGCCGGCCGGGCCGCCGTCGGGCTTCTGGTTCCGGTGCTGCTGGTCATCGCATGGTGGGCTGTGACGGCGGCCGGACTGTTCTCCCCGGTGCAGCTGCCCGCCCCGGCATCGGTGGTCCAGGCGGGACTGGACCTGGCCGCCGAGGGGGAGCTCGGGCACCACATCGCCATCTCGGTGCAGCGCGTGCTGCTGGGCTTCGTGATCGGCGGCGTCTTCGGCCTGCTGGCGGGCTCCGTGCTGGGCCTGTCCACGTGGGCGGACACCCTGCTCTCGCCGCTGATCGGTGCCATCCGCGCCGTTCCGTCGCTGGCCTGGGTCCCGCTGCTGATCCTGTGGATGGGGATCAACGAGGACTCGAAGGTCACGCTGATCGCCATCGGCGCCTTCTTCCCGATCTTCACCAACCTCTACGCCGCGCTGAAGCATGTGGACCCCCACCTCGTGGAGGCCGGCCGGGCCTTCGGCTTCCACGGGCTGCGCCTGCTGCGCACCGTGCAGCTGCCCGCCGTGGTCCCCTCCGTGTTCTCCGGGCTGCGGCTGGCCCTGGCCCAGGCCTGGCTGTTCCTCGTGGCTGCCGAGCTCATCGCCGCCTCGATGGGACTGGGCTGGCTGTTGAGCGATTCGCAGAACAACGGGCGCACCGACCGGCTGATCTTGGCGATCATCCTGCTGGCCGTCATCGGCAAGGTCACGGACACGATCCTCGGTGTGGTGGAACAGCGGGCCAACAGGCGCTGGGCCTGACAGTACTGTGTGCTCATGGACCAGGCCTCCCGAGAAGAACTGATCACCCACATCGCCGCAGGCGACATCCGCCGGGCGGGCCGGTTGCTCATCCCTGAGCTGATCGCCGCCGATGTCCGGCGCCACGAGGCCCACCGCTTCGGCGAGCTGATCGAGGGTGTCTGGTGGAGCCAGTTGGCCGATGCCGAGAAGATGGACCACACCGTGGCCATGGTGCAGCGGGTGATGCACCAGTCGCGGCGGCACGGGCTGCTCCCCGAGGTCCTGGGGTACATCCGCATCGTCTGTGAGGAGGCCTGGGAGCTCAGCTGGGACCACCGCCCCATCACCCGGGTCATCGACTCCACCCGGCCGATGTGGGAAGCCCCCCAGGACTGCACCCCGGAGGAGCGTGCGGCGCTGGGCGCCCTCTGGCTCCTGCATCACGAGCTGAAGACCGAGACCGCGAACTCCGTGGGTTCCCTCGCCCACCTGGTCTCGGCGGCCGAAGCAGGCCGGTGTCATGCGGCGAGGGTTAAGGAGCTCTCCGACGATCTGGACCGGCTCGCACTGCGATCGTGGCTGGTCGATCTGGCCGAGGAGACCGGGAACCGGCTCGGCGCACTCGCCACTGCCGCCGCGGCGGCCGCGGCCTCCCTCAGACCGGACTCGGGCTCCCTGCCGCCCAGCCTGGGGGAGGCCGTCGGTGCCCTCGAGGTTGCGGAGCGCGATGAGAGGATCGCCCCGGAGGCGGCCAGCGAACTCCGCTCCCACCGGGCGGCGCTTCGACGCCTGCAGGAGGCAGCAGATCAGGACTGGCTGCGCGTGGATGAGGGCACCATCACCCACGTGTTCCCGTTCGGGCTGCGCACGGACAGCCACACGGAGCTCATCGAGGCGGTCAAGTCCCACGGCTCCCGGTGGTCTCTGGCGGGCCGTCCCCTGGACAACGCCCCCAGCAGCCTGCTGCTGATCGACGACATCTGGCGCGGTGAGGACACCCTGAACCGCCGCTACGAGGGCACCCAGATCGACCTGCCGGAGGTGGCGGTGCGGGTCTGCGGCCGTGAGTACACCCTGGAGCCCAGCATCGTGCTGTCCCAGATCGGAAACCACCATCTGCGGTTCGCGATCAGCCTCGGCGAGGAACCCGCGGACGGTGGAGACACCGGTCTGCTCCCCCAGGAGATGGCAGCCCTCCGCCTGCTCTCCACCCCCGAGTACGGCGACCTCCAGGAACTCCGCCAGCCCCTGGACTTCGCCCCGCTGCCCCAGCCGTCCGCGGAACCGGGCAGCCCCGGCCGGCCCGGCGCACCCGCCGACCTCACCCCACCCGCCGATCCCGCCGGATGGCCGCGGCTGGGTGCCTTCGTTGCCCGCTGCCTTCAGGATCTGACGGAGAACCTGGCCGCCGTGGGCATCGAGTCCACCCTGAGCTACCGGGCCGGGATGTTCCACGTCATCACCCAGATCCGCCGGGCTTCGGCACTGCCCGGCGGCGATCCGGACCGGGCCCGCCCGCTCACGGCATCCTCCGAGCTTCCGCAGCTGTTCGGGGCCTCCGCGGTCTGCGGCCCCCTCGCCTCCGGAGTCGGCTCGATCGCGGACTGGGCTCTGGGATCCCCTCGGCTGGGCACCGTGGTGCCCACGGCCATCGCCACGGACACGCTGCTGATGGTGAACATCAACCACACGCTGATCGCCTCCTTCACGGCGCCCTCGTTCATGATCGCCAGCGTGTTGGAGGTGGTGGACTTCTCCGTCAGCCTCGAGGGGATGTTCGCCGCGTGGCAGGACGAACTCACCCGGCTCCAGGAGGAGATCCAGGCGCACCGGGAGCACTACCCGAACGTCGCCAGCATGGAGCAGGCCGAGCACCACGAGGTGGACCGGGTGATCGGCGAGCTGGAACAGTCGCACGTCCTGCTGCGCCGCTACGTCAGCGGGGCCCGGACCAGCCTGCTGTTCATCGACTCACCCGCCCTGGTGGCCTCCCCGGTGATCCGCCAGACCCTGAACGACCTGCTGGCGTTGAATCCGCTGTGGTCCCGGCGGGCCGAGTACACGGACGGGGCCGGGGATGCCCTCAGTGAACGGTACGAGGAGACCATCGGGGCCTGGGTGAAGCGCCGGCAGGACCGGAAGGAGGCCCGGAACCGCGTCATGGTCGAGACCCTGCTGGCGGTGGTGGCCGGGATCGGCATCTCCGGGATCGCCTCGCTCATGCAGGAGGGCTTCGGCATGACCGGCTGGTGGAACACCCTCTGGCTGGTCCTCGCCGTGGTCTTCCTGGCCGCGCTGATCGGCGTCCTGGCCTACCGCTGGACCCACACCCCGGGGCGCCGGCTCGGGTCCCGTGCCGCACGCAGGGAGGCCGAGCGTGAACGCCGCTGACACCCCCGGGCCCGACGCCGGCACCCGGGTGGACGATCCCCTCACCGTGGCGGGGTTGTATGAGCACCTGCTGGTCCCGAACTTCCCGGCCAGCGAGCTCATCACCGCGGCGGAGCTGGTGGAGTCGGTGGCCGCGGGGACGAGTACGGTCCGGGTGATCGGCGCCCCCGAGGACCCGCTGGCGATCGCCGTGACGGAGTCCTTCGCCCGGTCCCCGGCCGTGTTGTTGGGCTACTTCGCCACCCGCGCCGACCAGCGCGGACGGGGCATCGGCTCGGCGCTGTTGACCGGCCTGCTGGCCGGGATCGCCGCGGAGGAACCGGAGGTGTCCGTGGTGCTGGCCGAGGTGGAGCATCCCGCACACCACCCGGTCCACGCCGTCCACGGGGACCCGGCGGCGAGGTTACGGTTCTACGGCCGGCTCGGCGGGCACATCCTGGACCTGCCCTATGTCCAGCCGCCCGTGGACGCCTCTCAGGAGCCGGTCTACGGCATGCTCCTGCTCGCGCTCGCGCCGCCGGCCCGCTACGTCCGCGGCGACCGACTGCTGCCGGAGGCCGGCCTGGCCGGCGCCTTGGAGGAGATCCTGGCCGGCGCCGATCCGGAACGCCTGCCCGTGGCGGCGGCACTGGCGGCCGCCCGGCACCCCCGGGGGACACGGTTGATCCGGGTGGCGGACCTGGACTCCGCCCCCGTGGCCCTGAAGCCCTGAGCCTGGTCCCGGCTCCAGCCCCGGCCCCGGCCCCGGCCCCGGTACGGTCGCCGTCCCGGGGTCCGGACCGTGGGGTGGCCGGTCAGTAGACGACGATCGGCTTCAGCGTGGTGCCGTTCGCGGAATCCGCAAAGGCCTGGTTGATGTCCTCGAAGGGATACGTCTTGGTCAGCCGGTCGAAGGGGAACTTGCCGTTCGCGTGCAGGCTGATCAGCCGCGGGATGAACTCCTGCGGGATCGCGTCACCCTCCACCACCATGCTGACCTTGATGCCGCTGAGCAGCAGTGTGCCGATGTCGAACGGGGCCTCCGTGCCCAGCTTGGCGGCACCCACCAGGGCGCCGTGGCCCCGGGTGGCCAGGGACCGGGTCATCTGGGCGAAGACCGGCGGCACGCCCGTGGTGTCCAGTGCGTAGTGCACCCCACCACCGGTGATCTCCTTGATGGCCTCCACCGGATCGGTCTCCTGGGAGTTGACGGTGTGGGTGGCGCCCAGTTCCTTGGCGAACTCCAGCCGCTCCGGGACGATGTCCACCATGATGACGGTGGTGGCACCGGCGGCCAGGGCGGCCAGCATGCCGGCCATGCCCACGGCTCCCGTGCCGAAGATGGCCACGGAGGAACCGGGCCGGGGCTCCAGGACGTTCAGCACCGCGCCGGCGCCGGTCATGATGCCGCAACCGAGGGGGCCGAGCAGCTCCAGGGGCGCATTGTCCGGGACCTTGACGGCGCCGCTGGCCACCACGTTGGTGTGCTCGGCGAAGGAGGACTGGCCGAAGAAGTGGGAGCCGATCGCGCCGTCCCCGTCCGAGAAGGCGGTGGAACCGTCGGGGCGCCGGACCCCGAAGTTGCGGTCGTAGAAGTTCACGCAGAACATCGGGTGTCCCGCCAGGCACTGCTCACAACGGCCGCAGTAGGCCGGACCGATGACGACCTTGTCACCGACGGCGAAGCCCTCGACGTCGGCGCCCACGGCCTCCACGATGCCGGCGCCCTCATGCCCCAGAACGGCCGGCAGCGGGACCGGATACCACTGGTCCCGGATGATGGCATCGGTGTGGCAGACCCCGGAGGCCACGACCTTCACCTGCAGTTCGTCCGGGCGGGGGGCATCGAGCTCCACCTCGCGGATCTCCAGGTCAGCCTGGGGTGCGGTGGCTACTGCGGCACGTGTCTTCATGGTCATTCCCTTCCGGCACCATTCGGTGCTTTCCTGTGGCTCAACGTACTTTAACAGTAATCCTTTTCTCGAAAGATGTCATCCTGAAATCTGTTGCCCGAGGATTTCTCGGTCACCCGAGCCGGGTGGACTCCGCGTCGATGACGAGCTGCGCGCGCTGCAGGGTGTGCGAGGAGTAGGTGCCACCGGACCGTGCGTCCAGCAGGACGGCCTGCTCCACATCCACCAGTTGCCGGTGCAGCTCCCGGAACTGCTGGGCCGGGCTGTCCGGATCGACATCGGAGACCATGGCCGCCAGCACCTCGGTGGCGGCCAAGCCCCGCTCCCGGGACTGGGCGACCACCTCCTCCGCGAAGGGCCTGCCGTTCTCCCGCAGCAGCGCCTGGCGGTCCAGGAACACCTCCCGCGCCGCCACGATCTCCTCCGCCAGCCGGGCGATCTCCCGACGTTGGAGCTCCTGGTCGGTCCCCTTGATCCCGAGGACCCTGATCAGCATCGGGAGCGTGCCGCCCTGGAGCACGAGCGTCAGGATGGCCACGGAGAAGGCGATGAGGATCAGCTCCGAGCGGTACGGGATGCCGGCGGGCAGGGACTGCGCGGCCGCGAGCGTGATCACCCCGCGCATCCCGGACCAGGCCAGCACGGCCCCGCCCGCCAGCCCAGGCCCTGGGTGGAGAGGAAGTGCGCGTCCGCACGCCAACGGTTCAGCCGGGCCTCCACCCGGGGGTGGAGTGCCTGATCCCGGTCCGTCACCGACTCCAGCAGGTCATCCACCCGCCGCGCCCGCTCCGGCACCCGCTGCTGCCTCCGGCGCAAGGCTGCGATGAGCGGCACCACGAAGCCGATGCGCACGGCCACCAGCACGGCGGTGCACAGCAGGGCCAGGCCCACGGCGAACCACAGGCCACGCCCCGAGGATTCGGCATCGGCCACAATCGTGGTGATCTCGAAGCCCATCAGCAGGAAGACCCCGTTCTCCAGCAGCAGCTGGATGGTCCTCCAGTTGGTGCGGTCCGTGATCCGGTCCACCGCGCTGAAGCGCCGGGGTGCCTGGGGACGTTGACCGCCGCCGAATAGAGGATGGGCGGCAGGGCGATCATGAGGATCCATTCGGGCTCCAACAGGATCTGTGGGGCGCCGGGGATCAGGCTGCAGCCGATGCCCACCAGCACCAGCAGGATCGGTGCGGCGACCCCCAGCTTGGGCGCGAACAGCGAGACCGTCACGATGATCAGGACGCCGGCGACCGCCAGCAGTGCGAACTCTTCCATGCGTGTTCTCCGCTCCCGTGGGCCACTGCGCGCTCCAAGAATAGTTCGCCCCCCCTTCCGCGCCGCTCAGGTCATGAGGTGTAGGACCCAGCCCAGGGCGAGCATCAGGGCCGTGAGGATCGGGAAGAGGAAGACCGTCAGCCAGCTCAGGATGTCCAGAGAACTCCCCCGCTCCCCGGCCGCCGGACCGGCCCCGCCCGCTTCGGACCGCTGGGCGGGGCCCACGATCGGATCATCCAATCCGCCCCGCGCCGCCACCGCCCACTCCAGCGCGGCACCCAGGGCCAGGAGCCCCACCCCCACGGCGGTCACGGGAGCGGCGGACCACTGCCCCACGCTGGCGTCGAGGATCAGGACGGCGGCCACCACGGCGGCCGCATACAACGCGCAGACCCCCAGGAACATCCAGGTCCGCTCCACGGCCATCCGCAGGACCGCATCGGTGGCCAGAATCAGGACCACAAAGGCCGCCACCAGGAACCCACCGCTCACCAGCAGCCCGGCCGTGACCTGGATCTGCCCGGACCCGAACAGCCACTCCTCCGCGCCGATGCTCGTGACGAACAGGCCTAACAGACCGAGTCCCAACCCGAGGAGCCACCGAGGGTCCCGGTCCTCGGCGGTCCGGCGGGAGGGCGCCGCCTGACGGGCATACTCCTTCGGCTCACCGAAGGCCTCCCGGGCCGATTCACCCGAATCGACGATATGGCTCTCCACCAGGACGAGCGCGTCACCGATGGCGGCCCCCGGCACACCGAGGAGCCGCTGTTCCAGGACGAAATCCTGCACCCAGTCCTTCTCCGCGCTGGGCGCCCACCGGACAAAACCCAGCGAGCCTCCCGGCTGAGGCTCCGATCCACCGCGCACTGCCTTCATGTCAGTTCCTTCCCTCGAGGCCTACGGTTTCCTCCGGTGGTGGACAGCGCGCCGTCCGTGAGCGTCCGGGTGGTCGCGGTGAACGCGGCCCATCGGGCCGCCTGCTCTCCCGCCTCCTGGCGTCCCTGCTCGGTGAGCGCATAGAACTTCCGGCCGGGGCCGCCCTCGCCGGGCCGCCATTCGACCTCGAGGAATCCGGCCTCCTCCAACCGACCCAGCAGCGGGTACAAGGTTCCGCCCTTGACGGTCCCCAGGCCCGCCTCGGCCAGACGCTGGATGATCGCATAGCCATAGCTGGAACCGTCCGTCAGGATGCGCAGCACGCAGACCCCGAGCACACCCCGCAGCCATTCACTCGGCCAGTTGTCCCCCGTCATGACTAGATCGTATGACTGACTAGTCAGACAGGTCAACTACTCCTTCGCCGGGCGGGCGGTGGAGCATGACGTCGAGGCGGCCTGCAACGCAGCCCTCGGATATGAGTCCCAGAACCGCCCCCTGGACGGTGGCCTTCTGCATCACCGGTTTGTTCTCGGGCTCCACGCCTATGGCAAGGTTTGCCAATCGGGTCTATTGTGGTCCCACGGCGACGATGAATGTATCCCTGCCCGACGCGCTTAAAGAGTTCGTGGAGGCGCAGGTTGATGAACGTGATTACGGAACTAGCAGTGAGTTCGTCCGCGAGTTGATTCGGCGTGAGCAGGCGCGGACGCAGCTGCGTGCCTTGGTGGTGGACGGGATGGGCTCCGGGCCGGGGTCGGAGATGGACGAGGCGCACTTTGAGCAGATGCGTGAGCGGATCCGACTCTCCGGGTCGTGAGCGCGCGCCGGGTCGTGACCACTCGGCGTGCCGATGAGGACATCGCCGCCGCCATCGAGCACTACTTGGGCCAAGGTGCTCCGACGGCGGCTTTGGCCTTCGTCGACGCATTGGAAGATGCGAAGGTCCTCATGGGCGAGCATCCGCAGCTGGAGTCGACGCGCCTGGCTGCCGAGGTGGATATCCCCGAGTTGCGCACCATGGCCCTGCGTAGGTTCCCGTATCTGACTCTCTACACCGACGATGGCGATGCCGTCCGGGTCCACCGGGTGCTGCACACGGCGCGGGACATCCCCTCGGGACTCTTCGACGGCTAAACGGGAAGGTCAGGGGGCCGTATCCGATGGTGGCCGGCCCCGCCACCGCTTAGCACTGCTTCACCCGTTTCGCCCCGCGGCGGTGCCGGTCCTAGAGTGGACGACGACCATCCCGAGCGGCTGAGAGATCTGGCTCCGTGACGCCGCAGCAACCCGTGGTCCTCGCCGCCCCCTCCCGGAGAGCTGCGTCGGCCACCAGGTGCTACCGCCAGATTCGATGGAAAGAAGGTTCCACCCTTGTCTGCCGCCCCGAACGCCACCAGCGCCGAAACCGCCGCCCTGCCCGCCCCGCTGCCGGCCGCCGTCGTGAATTCCGCCGACACCACCATCCACCCGGGCCGCCCCGCCCACCTGCTCCACGGCGGGCTCGGCGACGGCGAGCCGGTCAGCGAACAGGACCGCCTGGACTTCTGGGACCAGGCCGCCCGCCGCCTCGACTGGGACACCGAATGGCACACCACCCACTCCTGGACGGCACCGGACCCGCTCACCGAGCGTGGACCGGCGATCCGCTGGTTCGAGGGCGGCAGACTCAATGTCGCGGCGAACTGCGTGGACCGGCACGTGGTGGCCGGGCGCGGTGAGAAGGTGGCCCTGTACTTCGAGGGCGAGCCGGGCGACCGCCGTGCCGTCACCTACGCGCAGCTGCAGCGGGAGGTCAGCCAGGCCGCGAACGCGCTGATCGAGTTGGGCATCGGGAAGGGCGACCGCGTGGTCATCTACCTGCCGGTGCTGGTGGAGACCGTGGTCATCACGCTGGCCTGCGCCCGGATCGGTGCCGTGCACTCCCTGGTGTTCGGCGGCTTCTCCGCCGAGGCGCTGAAGTTCCGGGTGGAGGACACGGGCGCCAAACTGCTGGTGACCTCCGAGGGCCAGTTCCGCCGCGGGAAGGCCGTGCCGGTCAAGACCAACGCGGACGCCGCCGTCGCCGGGGACAACGCGATCGAGCACGTGCTGGTGCTCAACCGCACCGGACACACGACCGTCGGCACCGGCGACGGTGAGATCGGCTGGACCGAGGGCCGAGACGTCTGGTGGCACGAGATCGTGGACCGGCAACCGGCCACCCACACCCCCGAGGCCTTCGACGCCGAGACCGAGCTGTTCATCATGTACACCTCCGGCACCACCGGCCAGCCCAAGGGGCTGGTGCACACCTCCGGCGGCTACCTCGTCCAGGCCTCCTGGTCCCACGACTTCCTGTTCTCGAACCCGGACGAGTCCGCCCGTGAGCAGGACGTGCACTGGTGCACGGCGGACCTGGCCTGGGTCACCGCCCACACCTACGAGATCTACGGCCCACTCTCCAACGGCGTCACCCAGGTCCTCTACGAGGGAGTGCCGAACGCGCCGCACCCGGGCCGCCACTTCGAGGTCATCGAGCGGTACGGCGTGACCTCCTACTACACCGCGCCCACCCTCGTGCGGTCCCTCATGGGCTGGTTCCCCGAGGGCATCCCCGCGGAATACGACCTGAGCAGCATCCGCCTGGTCGGCACCGTCGGCGAGGCCGTGAACCCGGAGGCCTGGACCTGGGCGCGCACCCAGATCGGCCGGGACCGGCTGGTCGAGCTGGACGGCCGGCTGCAGGCCGAGACGCACGACGGCGGCGCGCGGGTGGCGCGCGACGGTTCCGTGGGCGTGCCGATGGTGGACACCTGGTGGCAATCCGAGACCGGGGCGACCATCCTCTCCCCGCGGCAGACCGACGAACGGTTCAAGCCCGGCTGCGGTTCCCGCCCCCTGCCCGGGGTGGATGTGGCCGTGGTGGACGAGGCCGGCGAGCCCGTTGCCCCCGGCCTGCAGGGCAAGGTGGTGGTCACCCGCACCGGGCCGGCCATGGCCCGCACCGTGTGGGGCAACCCGCGGCGCTACTTCACCTCCTACTGGAAGGACTACGCCGAGCAGGGCTGGTTCCTGGCCGGGGACGGGGCGAAGTATGACGAGGACGGGGACCTGTGGATCCTCGGCCGTATCGACGACGTCATCAACATCTCCGGACACCGGCTGTCCACCATCGAGATCGAGTCCGCGCTGGTGTCCCACCCGGGCGTGGTGGAGGCCGGCGTCTGCCCGGTGCCCGATCCGAAGACCGGGCACGCCGCCGTCGCGTTCGTGGTGGCCCGAGCCGGCGTGGGTAAGGAATCCGCGGAGGAGCTGCGCCAGCACGTGGCCACCATGATCGGCCCGGTGGCCAAGCCGCGCGAGGTGGTGTTCGTCCCGGACGTGCCCAAGACCCGCTCGGGCAAGATCATGCGCCGCCTGCTCACCCAGCTCTACGAGGGCACCGCCCTGGGGGACACCACGTCCCTGCAGAACGAGCCCTGCGTCGGCCAGATCGCCGAGGTCATGGCCGAGCGTTCAACGGTATCGGCGGACTAGACGCTCAGGCGTCGGCCGTGCCGTAGGTCCAGTAGGAGGACAGGGACAGCATCCGCCGGTCCACGCCGCGGTCCTCCGTCAGGTGCCGGCGCAGCCGCTTGACCATGGCCTTCTCCCCATGGACGAAGGCGTGCACGCGGCCGGCCGGCCACTGGTCCGGTGCCAGATCCTGGACCGTGGCGGCCAGTTCCGAGTGGGCCGGCGTGTAGTCCCGGCCGCGGTGTAGCCAGACCACGTCCATGCCCTCCGGCGCGGTCAGTTCCCACTCGTCCTCCGGGCCGCCCACCTCGATGAAGGCCTTCCCGACGGCGGCCGGGGCCTTCTCCGTCAGTTCGGCCAGGGCGGCGGAGATCGCCGGCAGCGCCGATTCGTCGCCGACCAGCAGATGCGCATCCGCCGCGACGTCCGGGGCGTACTTTCCACCGGGTCCGGAGAACGCCACCTTCTCCCCCACCGCCGCCCGCGCGGCCCAGGGTCCGGCCACGCCGGCGTCCCCGTGCAGCAGGAAGTCGATGACGAGGGTCTGTGCCTCGGCGTCCACCGAGTGGGCCGTGTAGGTGCGGCGGACCGGCCTCTGGTGGCGGGGCAGTTCCTTGCGTAGAGCCTGCACGTCATAGGGCGGTTCCAGGCCCAGGGTCGGGTCCACGAGGAGGATCTTCACGTACTTGTCCGTGAAGTGGTTGTCCCGGAAGTCGGCGAACCCCGGACCGCCGAGGGTGAGCCGCTGGAAGCGCTCCCCGATCCGCTCCGTGGCCACCACCTCCAGCACCACCTGACGGCGCTTGACGCGTTCCATCGAGCGGTCCATGGAGTCGCGGGACTCCACCGGTCCCAGCGTCCCGCGCCCCTGCCTCTCGCGCCCGCTCCGGCCGCCATCGGAGCCGGCCGGACCGCGCATCCGGGCCGCCTTCAGCGCATACTTGGCGGCCTTGTACTCGTACTTCGCGACCTCGTAGTCCTGCCGGGCCGCCAGGTACCGCTCGTAGGCCTCCTGCTCGGCCGGATCGGCTCCGCCGGTCTGGTCGCGGGGGCGCCCGTGGTGGCTGCCGTGGTGGTGTCCCATCGGAACTCCTTCTGTTGGCCCGGCTTCTGTCAGCCCGGCCGGCGGGGCCGGCGGGGCCGGCGTCGGGATTGGAACCAGCGTAGGTGCGCGTCGGTGTCCCGGGCTCAGGCCCCGGGGAAGATCTGCCCGATGGGCTCGCTCTTCTCGGCCTGGAACGCCTCCTCGGCACGCCCGTAAGCCCAGTACGCGGACAGGGACATGCTCTTCCGGTCCACGCCGCGGACATCGGCGAGGTACCGGCGCAGGTCCTTGACCATCTCCCGCTCCCCATGGGCGAACACCTGGACGGAGCCCTCGCGCCACGGCGTCTCGATGACCGTGTGCGCCAAGGTGGTGGACTCCGGGCTGAAGATGTCGCCGCGGTGCAGCCACTGCACCTCGATGCCCTCCGGTGTGCTCAGCGGGATCTCGTCCTCGGGCCCGGCGACCTCGATGATCGCGATCCCCGTGGCCTGCGCGGGCATCGCCTCCAGAGCCGAGGAGATCGCGGGAATGGCGGATTCGTCCCCGGCGAGCAGGTACCAGTCCACGTCCGGGTCGGGGAGGAACATCCCACCCGGCCCGCCGAAGGTCACCGGGTCACCGACCTGGGCGTTGGCCGCCCAGGGGCCGGCCAAGCCGCCCTCGCCGTGCACCACGAAGTCCACGTCCAGGGTGCCGGCGGCGTGGTCCACCGACCGCACGGTGTACGTGCGGCGCACCGGCATCTGTTCCGGAGACAGGGTCTCGCGGAGCTCCTCCATGTCATAGGGCATCGTCAGGCCCAGGGCCGGGTCCGCGAACATCAGCTTGATGTACTTGTCCGTGGCGTCCCGGTCCTGATAATCGGAGAACCCCTCCCCGCCGAGGGTCAACCGGACCAGATGTGGGCTCAGCCGCCGGGTGGCCACCACCTCCAGCAGCACCGGCGGCTTGGGCTGGCGCGGCGGGCGGGTACGTGATGGGACAGGCGCTGACATGCGGACCTCTTTCGGGTGGACTGCACAGTTCATTCGACATTACGTCATTTACTGCTGACGCAATACTCCGGCTACCTCCCGCGTCCTCACCCCGCAGGGCGGCGGCTAGCCCCGGCCGCCCTCGACCCACGCCGCGATCTGGGCCCGGGAGGTGAAATCGAGCTTGGACAGGATGCGTTCCACGTGCCCGTCGATCGTCCGGGGTGAGACCACGAGCTTCTGGGCGATCAGCCGGTTGGTCATCCCCTGGGTCACATAGCCGGCCACCTCGTTCTCCTTCGGCGTGAGCGGATTGGGGACCTCGTCCCTTCGGTCTGGATCAGAACCGAACGACGGCGGCGGGTCGCCCAGCGCGATCGCGATCACCTGCTCGGCCGTGGCAACGGACGCCTCCCGCAGGGCGTTGGAGGGCTTCCCGGCACGCCGTGGCGGACGGCCGCGGACGGCCTGGGATTCCAGCTGCGGCCCGAACGCCGAGATGTCGGTACCCAGAGAGCGCCACATGGACCCCGCCGCCGCAGACAGCACCTCGGCCCGTTCGGAGCGCACGCCCCCGGCATCGGCCTGTTCAACCCAGGAGAGCAGGTCCGTCACCAGGGCGATGGTGATGGTGTCGTGGAAGATCCGCTGGACCGCCAGGGCGGCCATCCCGGCCACCCGGGCCTCGGCCAGATCGCCCTGATGCCAGTGACACAGGCCGCAGACCCAGTGCGCGTACCCGGTGGACCAGAGCTCACCGTGGGACTGGGCGGTGGCCAGGGCATCGTGGCAGGTGGCCAGGGAGGACCCCGGGTCACCGTTCATCACCTGAGCCATCCCCAGCTGGAACTGCGAGGTCAGCTGGTCCCCGACCAGGCCCCGTGCGCGGAACTCTTCCACGGCCCGGAGGTAGAGGGCGATCGCCTCGTCCAGTTCGCCGCGGAACATGTGCACGTTGGCGGTCCAGGTCCGCACGTGGTTGGCCAGCTCCGCGTCCCCGAGGGCGGTGGCGAGTACCCGCGCCTCGTCCAGGGAGGCCGCGGCCGCGTGGGTGTCGCCCTGGATGAGTGCCACCCAGGCGAGCACGGTGAGCGCGAAGCCGCGCTCCGGCGTCGTGGTCTCTCCGTGCCCCCCGGCCCGGGCGAGCACGCGGTCCAGCCATTCACGGCCATCGGCCAGGAACCCGCCGGCGATCCAGTGGTACTTCAGGAAGGCGCCGAGCTTCAGGGCCGCCGGTTCCTCCCCCGGGGTGGACAGGGACCAGTCAAGGGCGGAGAGCAGATTGGCGTGGTCATCGCGGGAGCGACCGAGATAGCTGGCCTGATCGGGCCCGGCCCAGTCCTCGACCATCCTCACGGCCCGCTCCAGGTAGTGGTCCCGGTGCCGACGGCGCAGACGGTCCGTCTCGGTGGCGCCCCCGCCTGCCGGGCGCTCATCCACCAGCCGTTCCGCCGCGAACTCGCGCACCGTCATCAGCTGCAGGTAGCGCATCCGGGTGGCCGACCGCTTGGTCTGCACCACCGACTTCGCCACGAGCCGGTCCAGGACGTCCAACACCTGTCCGGACTCCAGGCCGTCCCCGCTGCAGATGTCCTCGGCCGCCTCGAGGTCGAAGCCACCCTGGAACACGGAGAGCCGCTTCCACAGCAACTGCTCCTCCGCGGCGCACAGCTGATAACTCCAGTCGATCAGTGACTCGAGGGTCCGCTGCCGCGGCACCGATCCCCGGTCGCCGCGGTTGAGCAGGGTGAAACGCTGGTCGAGACGATCGGCCAGCTCGTGGATGCTGAGCGAGCGCAACCGGGTGGCCGCCAGCTCGATAGCCAGTGGCATGCCGTCCAGCTGGGTGCAGATCCGGGCCACGGCCTCCTGGTTGTCCTCGGTGACGGCGAAGCCTGCGTCCACGGTCCGTGCCCGGTCGACGAGCAGGATCACCGATTCGAGCCGTCCCAGGCTCAGCGCATCGATCCCGAAGTCCTCACCGGGAACGGCCAGGGGCGGGACCTCGGTGATGAACTCTCCGGCCAACCCGAGCTGTTCCCGGCCGGTGGCCAGGACACTGACCCCCGGTGCCTCGGCGAGGATCTGCTGGACCAGCTCCACCGTGTCCGCGAGGACGTGTTCGCAGTTGTCCAGGACCATCAGGAGCTCGCGGTCCCGCAGGAAGTCCAGGACACGGTCGGTCGCCGCCCGGGCGGACTGGTCCGGTACCTGCAGGGACGAGGCCACAGCGGGGGCGACGGCGGCACCGGCCGGCAGGTTGGCCAGCTCGACGAAGTAGACGCCGTCCCGGAACGACTTGCGGGCCCGGTGGGCGAGCTCGGCCGCCAGCCGGGACTTGCCGATACCGCCCGGCCCCGTCAACGTCACGAGACGCGACTGGGCCATCCGTTCCCTGGCCTGCGCCAGCTCGCCGCGGCGACCGATGAAACTGGTCAGTGCGGTCAATCCGGTCACAGCACCGTTGCCCGCTTTAGTCACGACCATGGACCGATTCCCTTCGCCGCCACCACCGATGGTGGGCCACACCCTACGGGTACTGCAACGCGTAATTCCACCCGTAGGCGCCCGGATATTCCCGGCGTCTGCCGCAACCCCCTCCGGCCGGCCTCCCGACGGGTGGCACGCGGGCGTGATGCCCGGGCACAGGCGGGTGGCCACCGGGCACAGGCGGGTAGCCAAGGGGGTAGTTCTCACGGTGTGGGCCCGCCGGAAACACGCCATTGTTGAATCACCGCTCGTGACACCCGTCCGACCGGTCAACACCCACCGGCAGCAGCCAATGCCAGACGGCAGTTCAGGGGAAGTCCATGACCAGCGTGAACCTTGTGGAAGCCACCGAAGTCCTCACGGATCGGATCCTCAGCGCCTACGAGGACGTTCTCCTGGAAGCGGGATACGACCCCACCGATGACCGGCCAGCGGCCTTCAGCCCCGTGATGGCGGAGGCCGTCCTCGAGACCGAAGAGGTCCACGTCAGCGCGCCGACGAGGCGCTATGCCGCAGAGGCCTCGGCGGCCGAGGCCAGATACCACGAGGCCCTGCTCCTGGGCCGCAACCGCACGGCTGCACTGGACGGCTAACCCGCCCCACAGATTCCGCCGGGCCGGTCAGAGGCACCAGCCCCCGGCCCGGCGGAGACCACTCAAGCCCCTGCTGGTTCCCCTCAATGCCCTGCTGGTTCCCCCGCGCCGGGCTCGCGCAGGGTCTCCGGCGCCGGGAACGGCAGGTGGAAGACCTCGGCCCGGGCGCCCACCGCCGAGGCGGAGCCGTACTCGTCGGCCACGACCACGATGCCGTCCGGACCGGCCTGGCTGATCTGCACGGGACGCTCACCGCCCTCGGATCGGCGCAACAGGTGGGGTCCGGCGAGGAAGGCCAGGCCTCGGTCCTCGAGTGCCTCCTCCGCCTCGAGCCAGTCCACCGGCCCGCCCACCGGGCGGCCGAGGAGGTCCATGGGACGGAACCGGCCGTCGTCGGGCACGATCCATCCGACGGGTTCACCGTCCTCGCGGCGGTGTTCGATCCAGTCCTCGGGCAGCGTCATGCGGCCGAGGGTAGCATCGTGTGGCCCGCCCCCGCCGGCCACCGCGTGACGAACGCCTCAGACCCCACCCCAGGATCGGATGCGCCATCCGCCCGGGAATACCGGCACACTGTACGAGGTTGGAGTACCGGAGCCCACCGGCTCCCGCTTGCATTTTTCAGAGAGGAACGCCGTGTCCGCATCGGCTGCCGAGAACCCCCCGAAGACCCCCACGCCGGCAGGGCCTGCCGTCCCCGCCGGCGCCACGCGGGTGATCGCCCTGCTCGTGGTCGCCGCCTTCGTGGTGATCCTGAACGAGACCGTCATGTCCGTGGCCCTACCGGAACTGATGCGTGACTTCGCCATCAGCGCCTCCACCGCGCAGTGGATCACCACCGCCTTCATGCTGACCATGGCCGCCGTCATCCCGGTCAGCGGGTACCTGCTGACCCGGTTGCCGCTGCGCACGGTGTTCACCGTGGCGATGGTGAGCTTCCTGCTGGGCACGCTGCTGGCCGGGCTGGCGCCCACGTTCCTGGTCCTCGTGGCCGGCCGAGTGGTCCAGGCGGTCGGTACCGCCATCATGATGCCGCTGCTGTTCACCACGGTGCTCAACCTCGTGCCCGCCAATCGCCGTGGCCGCACCATGGGCGTGATCTCCATCGTCATCGCGGTGGCCCCGGCCACCGGGCCCACCCTCGGCGGCGTCATCCTCGACGCCCTGGACTGGCGCTGGATGTTCTGGGTCATGCTGCCGATCGCCGGGATCACCCTCGCCCTCGGGGCGGCCCTGATCCGCAACGTCACCGAGACCCGCGAGCTGCCGCTGGACGTCTTCTCCGTGATCCTGGCGGCCCTCGGCTTCGCCGGGCTGGTCTTCGGCCTGAGCAGCATCGGCTCCGCCGCGGAGGGCAGCGCCCTGGTGTCCCCGTGGATCCCGCTGGTGGTGGGCCTGCTGTCCCTGGCCGTGTTCACGTGGCGCCAGCTCGCGCTGCGGGACCACGCCCTGCTAGACGTCCGGGCCTTCGGTACCCCCACCTTCACGATCTCCCTGGTCATGATGTGCATCGGGATGATGGGCATGTTCGGCACCCTGATCGTGCTGCCGATCTACCTGCAGTCCGTGCTGGGCCTGGACGCCATGCACACCGGCCTGACGCTGCTGCCCGGCGGCCTGCTGATGGGTGTCATGGGCCTGATCGTCGGCCGGCTCTTCGACCGGGTGGGCGCCCGCCCCCTCGTGATCCCGGGTACCGCCGTGGTGGCCACCGCCCTGTGGGGCATGACCACCCTGACCGCGGACAGCGCCCAGAGCACGGTCATCGCCTGGCACATGCTGCTCAACGGCGGACTGTCCTTCATGTTCTCCCCGCTCATGACGGCGGCCCTCGGGTCCCTGCCCCGCCGGTTGTACTCGCACGGCTCGGCCATCATGTCCACGTTGCAGCAGGTGGCCGGCGCGGCCGGCACGGCGGTGTTCATCACGGTGATGACGACGGCGACCCTCGCCGGGGCGTCCAGCGGCGGCGAGTCCGGGGCGGGCCTGATGACGGGCATCCACAACGCCATGGTCTGGGGCGCCGTGATCTCCCTAGTGGCCTTCGCCGGATCCTTCTTCGTGACGTCCGTCCCGGCCGACGAGGAACCGGATGTGCTGGTCGGAGAGCGCGCGCCGGAGGACGCCCCCGTCCACTGACCCCACCCCGCAGCTGGAGGTTAGTGGCGGTCCAGGTCGTACTGGGCCGCCAGCCGCACGGGTGCGGAGCCGGCGCCGTAGCCGTCATAGCCGCTGCGGCGCTCGACCACCTCGAAGAACACGGTGCCCACCGTCCGGGTGTAGAAGTGCAGGAACTCCCCGCCCTCGTCCCGGTCATACATGACATCGTTCTGCTGCATCTCGGCGAGGAAGTCCTCGTCCAGCTCGAAGCGGCCGGCCAGGTCCTCGTAGTAGTTGGAGGGCACCGGCAGCATCCGCAGGCCGCGGCCACGGGCCCGCCGCGCCACCTCGATGGCATCCGTGGCCAGAAACGCCACGTGCTGCGGGTACGCGGCCTTCAGGCGCAGCTCGTCACGGTCCACGTGGCCGCTCACGGACCGCGACCCCGCGGAGCGGCCCGGGTCCAGCCCGTGCGGGATCAGGTTCAGTGGGATACGCACCGCACCGTCCGGGGTCCGCATCACCTCGGACCGCACCAGCCCCTGCGGGGACGCCACGTCATTGCTCACCTGCGCGGCGAGCCCGAACAGCGAGCGGTAGAACAACACGCCCTCCTCGAACCACTGCCACGGTTGGGCCAGGTTCACGTGGTCGATCCCGAGGATCAGTCCGTCCCCCTCGCCGACCCCCTCGGTCCCGGTTCCGTACTCCCCGACCCACTGGGGTGCGGCGGAGGACGTCGGCGCCAGGAAGACCTCGGTGCCGTCCGGGGCCTGGACGCCGCGCAGGACCATCTCATCGGCGCGATTGGCGCGCCAGGCCTTCGGGTAGTGCAGCTCGCGGGCGTGGTCGGCGGTGCCACGCGGGTCCGGCACCTGCAGCCCCACGGAGGCGATGACCGAGCCCCCGGCGTGTTCCAGGGGGGCCTCGGCACGGTCGTTGGTGACCACCCGGGCCGCTCCGGCGGAGTACAGGCGCACGTCCTTGGTGCGGTGACGGCCCCGGTCCTCGAAGCCCAGCTGGATCAGCACCTCCGCCAGGTCGGCCGGCTCGGCCGCCCGGACCTCGGTGAAGTCCCAGCCGGTCGGGTGGGACGGGGCGTCCCCGGCCTGGGCGTCATCGAGCCACCGCAGGGACCGCATGGCCTCGCGGGCGGTGCGGACGGACTCGGTCTGGCGGTAGATGTCCGAGAAGACCTCCAGGGACACCGGACCGGTGTAGCCGGTGGCGTAGAGCTCCCGCATGAAGGTGACCAGGTCGAAGCCGCCTTCGCCGGGGAAGTTCCGGTGGTGCCGGGACCAGGACAGCACGTCCAACAGCATGATGGGGGCATCCGCCATCTGGACGAAGAAGATCTTCTCCCCCGGGATGTCCCGGAAGCCGGTGACGTCACCACGGCGGGAGAGGATGTGGAAGGAGTCCAGGCAGATGCCGAGGTTGGGCCGGTCAGCCTGCTTGACCAGGGACCAGGCGTGCTCGTAGGTGTTGACGAAGCGGCCCCAGGCCAGGGCCTCGTAGGCGATCCGGATGCCGTATCCGGCGGCGAGGTCCGCGGCCCGGCCCAGCTGTTCCACCGCCACCGGATCCTCCCAGCTCGTGGCCGTGCCCACGTTGGAGCACAGCAGGATCACGTCCACCCCGAGGCGCCGCATGAGCTGGAACTTGGCCTCGAGGCGGCGCAGGTTCTGCTTGAACTGCTCCTCGGGCACCCCCTCCAGGTCCCGGAACGGCTGGTACAGGTCCAGGGTCAGCCCGAGTTCCTCGGCCAGCTCCCGCACCTGTTCCGGGGAGAGCGGGGAGGCCACCAGGTCCGGCTCGAACACCTCGATCCCGTCGAATCCGGCCTCCGCGGACGCCCGCATCTTCTCCTCCAGCGTGCCGGCCAGGCACACCGTGGCGATCGAGGTCTTGTGCATGCGGGCAGGATACGGCAGGGGACCGGCGGCGGGTTCCGAGGAGGTGGTCTGACTCATGGCTTAACCCTACGTCGGTTCTCAGGCCTGGTGCCGGGCCACGAGTTCCAGGAAGTGTCCGCGCACCCGCTCCGGGTCCGCCTGCCGGCCGGTCATCAGCCCGAAGGCGTCCAGGGCCTGCCCCACGGCCATCCGACCACCGTCCACCACCTGGCAGCCGGCGGCGCGGGCCGCCACCACCAGTTCGGTCTCCACCGGCAGGTAGACCACCTCGGAGACCCACATCTCCGGTCGCAGCCAAGAGGCCTCGATCGGCATCCCGGGGTGGGTGTGCATGCCCACGGGGGTGCAGTGGGCCAACCCGGTGGCGGTGGTGAGCGCCTCCTGCAGTTCGGTATGTGGGCGGGAGTGGACCCTCTGGTCCGGGAACTGCTGCTGCAGGTCCGCGGCCCGGGCGGCGGCGCGCTCGGCGTCCAGGTCGATCAGCGTCAGCTGCTTCGCACCGGCACGCAGCAGGGCGTAGGCGATGGCGGAGCCGGCACCGCCCGCACCCAGCTGCAGGACCTCGCTCAGGTCCGGATCGGCCAGGGCGTTCCCCAGCCCGGTGATGTACCCCGAGAAGTCGGTGTTGTAGCCCACCGAACGGCCCTCACGGAACACCACGGTGTTCACGGCGCCGAGGTTCCTCGCGTCCTCATCCACCTCGTCGAGGTGTTCCATGATGGTCTGCTTGAAGGGGTGGGTGATGTTGAAGGCGTTGAAGCCCAACTTGCGCCCGTACTCCAGCAGCTGCGGCGCCAGATCCTGGGCCGCCTGCCCATCGACGCCGAGTGCGGCCACGTCCACGGGGCGGTAGAGGTAGAGCAATCCGTGTTCGCGCCCCTCCCGCTCATGCATGGGCGGGGTCAGCGAGGCCGTGATCCCGTCCCCGATCAGGCCGACCAGATAGGACTCGTCCACGGTGCTCATGCGTTCCTTCCCTCCGGACCCGCTGCGGGGGCCGGTGCTGCGTCTGTTCCGGGTGCCGTCGACCCATCATCCTCGTAGACGGTCGTCCCGGCCAGGTCCCGGCCGGCGATGTACCCGAAGGTCAGGGCCGGGCCGAGGTTGATGCCGCCGGCGGGGTAGAAGCCCCGCATGATCGAGGCGTGGTCGTTGCCGGCGGTGTAGAGGCCCGGGATCGGCTCGCCGGCGGCATCCACCACGCGGGAGCGGGTGTCCGCCGAGATCCCGGCGAAGGTGCCGAAGGAGCCGGGCCGCACATGCACCGCGTAGAACGGGCCCTTCTCCAACGGGGCCAGCGAGGGGTTCGGCCCGACCTCCGGGTCACCGCCGTAGCGGTTGAAGGCTGTGGCTCCCCGGTCGAACTCGGAGTCCTCACCACGCCGAGCATTCTCGTTGAACTCCCGCACGGTCTTCTCCAGCCCCGCCGGATCGATCCCGCACTGGCGCGCCAGGTCCGCAATCGTGTCCCCCTTCACGAGGTACCCGGTCTTCAGGTAGGGGGTCAGCGGCATCGGGATCGGCTTGGCGAAGCCCAGGGAGTAGCGGCGGATCGCGGTGGAGTCGGCGATCTGCCAGGACTCCACGGCCTCCCCGTCACCCGTGGCGTCCAGCAGACCGCTGACGTAGTCGTGATAGCCGTTGGCCTCGTTGACGAAGCGCGTCCCGTCCCGGCGCACGCCGATGGAGCCGGGCTTGGCGCGGTCCATGATGTGCGGGAAGACGCCGTGCCTGTTGCCCGGGTAGGGCACCAGTGAGACGGGGCACCAGGCGGCCGGGGCCTCCATGTCCGTATCGAACGCCCCGCCCGCGCCCAGCGCCAGGTCCAGGCCGTCTCCCGTGGTCTCCTCCGGGGCCAGGGTCCAGTGCTCGTTGCCCGTGGGAGTCTTCGGGAACAGCTCACGGCGCCGGCCCACGTCGTGGGGGAACCCTCCGGTCGCCAACACCACGCCGCGCTGCGCGCGGACGTACCGGCCGCCGTCGGGCCCTCCGATGATGGCACCGGTGATGCGCCCGCCGGCGGAGCGGACCAGCCGCTGGACCGGGGTGTTGACGCGGAGGTCCACCCCGAGGTCGTCTGCGGACTTCATCAGCCGCCCGGTCAGGGCGGTGCCGTTGACCAGGTGCATCGACCGGCCCTTGGTGGCCATGTCCAGCACGTGCGGGACCACGCGCTTGACCGAGTGGACCCAGCCCTCCGGCTTGAGCTGGGAGGCCTTGAGGAAGGTGGACAGGTCCTTGCCCGCCATGATCCCCATCCCGAAGAAGGACGTGGTGTAGAGCTGGCGGCGCATCTTCTTCAACAGCGCGGGCCCGAACTCGCGGGCGTTGACCGGCTTCGGTCCCACCGATCGGTTGCCGGTACCGGCCCCGGGCAGGTGGCCGTAGATGTCATTGATCTTCGCCCCGGTGACGAACTGCAGGGAGGTCTTGGTGTGGAAGAAGCCGACCATGTGCGGCACGGCCTCGAGGAAGGCCTCGACCTTCTCCCCTGCGGCCTCGGTGTAGCGCTCCCCGAGCACCGCGCGCAGGTAGGCGCGGAACTGCTCGCGGTCCTCGTCCACGCCCTCAGCCCGGGCCAGGGCGGTACCCGGGGTCCAGGCCCAGCCGCCGGACCAGCTCGTGGCACCGCCGCACACGGGTGCCTTCTCCGCGACCATCACGTCCAGGCCGTGATACGCGGCCGTCACCGCGGCCGCGAGCCCGCCGGCGCCGGAGCCGGCCACCAGGACGTCGGTGTCCTCGACCGGGATGCCCAGGGCCAGGGCCTCGTCGTCCGTCAGGGGGTGCTGTTCCAGGGTGCTCATCATCTGGTCCTTGCTGCAGCGGTGGTCTCGGACGGAGTTGCCGCGGTGGCCGCATCAGGGTCCGCTGACGGGGCCCGCGTCGCCTGCTGATCCAGCAGGCGCAGGGCGCAGGAGTGCAGGTGTTCCAACCATCCGGCCTCCCCCAGCCGGGCCACCGCCTCGTCGTTGGGGACCTCCAGAGAGACGGGGAGCTGGGTTCCGGCGCGCGGAGTCGTGGCCAGCCCCGCCTCCAGGGCGGCCACCACCCCGAGCAGGTCCAGCCCGCCCTCCCCCGGAGCCAGCCGTGCCGACCGCGATTCCGCCACCAGGGCGTCCCGGGTGGCGGGGCGCTCGGCCGGGGCGTCGCACAGCTGGACCATCGGCGCTCGGCTCGCGGCCGCGGACAGCTCGGCGGCGGTGGCCCCGAACCGGCCGACGTGCAGGGTGTCCACCACGAGGTCGCAGCCGGCGTGGACCGCGATCTCGTCTGCCACCGGAATGGACCGGACGCTCTGGTAGCTGATCGCCTCCAGCCCCGGGCTGATCCCGTAGGGCTGGCCGTCCTCGGCCATCTGGGCCAGCGTGTCCCGGGCTCGGGCCAGGTCCGGATCCCCGCAGGCCACGGTCAGCGACTCGGCCCCGAGCGCCTGCCCCGCCTCGAACATCCGCATCCACGCGTCCCGCTGGTCCGTTCCGTCCAGCAGCAGGAACTCGATATCGCGGACCCCCACGCCGGTATCCGCCATCCGGGAGAGGGTCTCGACCAGCATCGGAGAGCCGGGCTGGACGTCGAAGGGGACCTCCGCCGCCGTGACGGGACGTACTCGGACTCCCACGAAGTCGAACCCGGCATCCGCCGCCAGCTGGACCAGCCGGGGCGGGGCTGCGGAGAGGAGGGACAGTTGGGCCACGCCGAGGAGGCGACCGGTGGCGGTGGGCATCAGGTGGGACCGTTCATTCGTCGTTGGAGCAGTGGTGCGGTGGTGCGGTGGTGTTGCATGCCGCAGGGACCTTCCCATGTCATCCCATTCGCACCGGCCGCGCCACACGTGCAACCATTGAATGGGATATACGGTGAAGGGGGTCACACGCCGCATCGGCGGCTCACACGCGAGGCAGGCTGCTGCCGACCATGCCGGACAAGCCCCGGGCGGCGGAGAGCAACACCGGGACCTGGACCCTCAGGTTGACGTCGGAGAGCGTCTGGACGATGGCCACGGCACCCACCACCGCACCGTGGGCGTCCAGCACGGGAGCGGCCAGGCCGGACAGTGAGCCCACCAACACCCCGGGCAGATGGACATAGCCATCCACCCGCGCCTGAGCCAGGCGCCGCCTCAGGTGACCCTCCGTCATCCCTGACTGGAGCGTGCTGGAATCCCAAGGCATGGCCAAGATGCGCTCCCGCACCTCCGGCGGCGAGAATGCCAGCATCACCTGCCCCGGCGAGGCGGCCAGGACCGGCTGCCGCAGCGCCACCTGGGTGAGGTCCTCCCGGGCCCCCCGGTGCGTGAGCCGCTCCAGGTAGATGATCTCCCCCGCCGGCTCGTCCAGGATGGACAGGCTGACGTTGTGCTTCAAGGTGACGTGGATGGCCTCCATGAAGGGCAGCGCCAGTTGGGACAGGGCCTGGAACCGGGACCCACGTTGCCCCGCCTCCCACAGCGCCAGGCCGATCCGGAAGCGCCCGCGCCCCGTTCGGAACAGCAGCCCCGCCTGGGCCATGTCCGAGGCCAGACGGTGGGCGGTGGAGGCGGACAGCCCCGTGCGTGCGGAGAGCTGGGCGGCAGAGAGTTCGGGGTGCTCGGCATCGAAGCTGTCCAGCAGCCGAGCCACCCGGCTGATCACCGATTCGCCGGACGTCGAGTTGGCCATGGGGCCCAGCTTAGACCAGACAACCCATTCAATGGGCTATCTTTTGCCGTCGCCCTCGGCGGGAGGCAGTCTTCAGTGACAGTCGCGTGACCCCCTTCACAACCCTGGGTCGCGCAGGCCATGTGGAGCACCGGCCCCTTTCCCGCCCCTCAGTGGGCGCGCCCGGTCTCCACGCGGAGTGGCCGGAGAACCGTCCCCAACATGGGAGCAACCATGAGCACCACCCACACGGCACACCGTGACACCAGCGGTCAGCTGAATACCCTGTCGCCCGAGGACCGGAAGTACCGTATGGCCCGTGCCAAGCGTGCCGGCTGGTCGGCCTTCCTCGGAGGGGCCCTCGAGTACTACGACTTCTTCGTCTACGCCACGGCGGCCTCGCTGATCTTCCCCCACATCTTCTTCCCGGACACCGGCAGCGACGCCCTCACCCTGGTGGCCTCCTTCGGCACCCTCGGCGTGGCCTACGTGGCCCGCCCCTTCGGCGCCATCATCTTCGGGCACCTGGGTGACCGGGTCGGACGCAAGGCCATCCTGCTGGCCACCCTGATGCTGATGGGCGTCGCCACCTTCCTCATCGGCGTGCTGCCCACGTACCAGCAGATCGGCCTCTGGGCCCCGGCCCTGCTCGTGACGCTCCGCCTGGCCCAGGGCCTGTCCGCCGGCGCGGAGATCGCCGGCGCCTCCGCCCTGAGCACGGAGGAGGCCCCCGTGGGCTTGCGCGGGTTCTTCCCGTCCTTCTCGATCTCCGGCATCGCCGCCGGCATCGTCCTGGCGTCCCTGGCCTTCCTGCCGATCACCGCCATGGACGAGGAGGCCATGCTCAGCTGGGGATGGCGCCTGCCGTTCCTCGCCTCCATCCTCGTCCTCGTCGTGGCGTGGGTCGTCCGCCGCAGCCTGCAGGAGCCCGAGGACTTCCAGGAGACCAAGGACGCCGGCGAACAGGAGAAGGCCCCCTTCCTGGTCATGCTCCGCACCCACCCCGTGCAGTTCGTCCAGATCTCCCTCCTGTCCCTGCAGGTCGTGACCAACACCCTGATGCAGGCCTTCGGACTGTCCTACGCCACCCAGGTGGGCATCGACTCCTCCACCATGCTGTGGGTGACCATCGTCGGCAATATCGTGGCCATCGTGACCACCCCAGCGGCGGCGTACCTCTCGGACAAGATCGGGCGCAAGCCGACCTTCATCGCGGGCACCTCCACCACCGCCGTGATGATCTGGGTGTACTTCAACGCCATCGCCTCGGGCAACATCGCCCTGGTGTTCGTGGCCTCCACCACCATCCTGGGCGTGACCTACGCGCTCTCCAACGCCGTCTACCCGGCCTGGTTCTCCGAGTTGTTCAATGTCAAGGTGCGCTACTCCGGCGTCGCGGTCGGCCTGCAGGTGGGCATCCTGGTCTCCGGCTTCACGCCGATGATCGCCTCCGTCCTGGTGGGTGACAACTACGCGAACTGGGGCCCGGCCGCCTGGCTGGTCTCCGGCGCCACCATCCTGGCGACCCTGGTCGCCCTGACCACCCGGGAGACCTACAAGACGCCACTGGCCGAGCTCGGCAACCCCGTCTCGGACGCCGAGATCGAGGCCGGACTGCACCACGGCTCGAAGTTGACCACACCGGTCTGAGACACTGGCCGCACCACACGCCACACACCACACACCACACGCCACCGAGGACGGGGCCGGACCATCCGGCCCCGTCCTCTCCGGATTCACCGCCGGCCGCGCAGCGGCCCCACCCTCCAGGAGCGATCATGACCCCGTCCACCAGCAAGACCGTCTTCGTGCTCAACGGCCCCAACCTGAACCTCCTGGGACAGCGCGAACCGGAGAAGTACGGCACGGCGACCCTGGACGACGTGCGTGAGCTGTGCGAGGAGACCGCCTCGGGTCTCGGTCTGACGGTGGAGTTCCGGCAGTCGAACCATGAGGGCGTCCTGATCGACTGGATCCAGGAGGCCCGGGCGTCGGGCTCCGGCATCATCCTGAACCCGGCGGGCTACACCACCACCTCGATCGCCATCATGGACGCCCTGCTGGCCGCGGCGCTGCCCGTGATCGAGGTTCACATCACCAACATCCACCGCCGTGAGGAGTTCCGCCACCACTCCTACGTCTCCAAGGTGGCCGAGGCGGTCATTGCCGGTGCGGGAGTCCACGGCTACCGCCTGGCCCTGGAGCACATGGCCCGGCTCGTCCAGGCCTGAGCAGCCCCCCGGCCCGACGCCGGCTCCGCGCCTCCCAGCGCAACGTACCGGCCGCCGTCGGGCCCCAAGAACTGCAGCAGGAGGGGTGGAGGGTCAGCCGCGGATGTCGATCGACTCCGCGGCGCCGCCGCGTCCGCGCCGGCCTGAGCCCGGCCCGGCCTCGGTCACGGTGCCCTCCGCCACCTCGTCCTCGTCGCCTTCGGCGGCGAGCTGACCACAGGCGCCGTCGATCTCCTTGCCCCGGGTGTCCCGCAGCGTGGTGGGGATGCCGGCATCGTTCAACCGGTCGACGAACTCATCCGTCACGTCCGGCTCGGAGGAGGTCCAGATGGACCCGGGGGTCGGGTTCAGCGGGATGGGGTTCACGTGCACCCAGCCGCGGCCGCGGGCGTTGAGCTTCTTGGCCAGCAGGTCTGCCCGCCAGGCGTGGTCGTTCATGTCCTTGATCAGCGCGTACTCGATGGACACGCGCCGGCCGGTCTGCACGAAGTAGTTGTAGGCCGCGTCGATGGCCTCGTCTGCCTTCCACCGCGAGTTCACGGGGATCAGCTCGTCCCGCAGCTCATCATCCGGGGCGTGCAGGGACAGCGCGAAGGTCACGGGGATCCCCTCGGCCGCCAGCTTGTTGATGGCCGGCACCAGCCCCACCGTGGAGACGGTGATGTGCCGGGCAGACATCCCCAGGCCTGCGGGGGCGGGGTCCACCATGCGGCGGATGGAGGCGATCACGCGCTTGTAGTTGGCCAGCGGCTCACCCATGCCCATGAACACGATGTTGGTCACGCGCTCGGCGTTGTGTCCACCGTCCTTGCGCAGCCCGCCCAGTCCGCCCTCGGCGATGACCTCGTTGGCGCGGACCACCTGCTCCACGATCTCCGCCGTGGACATGTTGCGGGTCAGCCCGTTCTGGCCGGTGGCGCAGAAGGGGCAGTTCATGCCGCAGCCGGCCTGGCTGGACACGCACAGCGTCACCCGCCCCGGATAGCGCATCAGGACGGACTCCACCAGTGCGCCGTCGAACAGGCGCCACAGGAACTTGATGGTGTCCCCGTTGTCCGTGGTGAGCCTGCGGACCTCAGTCAGCAGCGGGGGCATCATCTCGCCCACCAGCTGCTCCCGCTGCCCCGCGGGCAGGTCCGTCATCCGCTGCGGGTCCGAGGTGAAGTGCGTGAAGTAGTGGGTGGAGAGCTGCTTGGCCCGGAAACCCGGAAGTCCCATCTCCTTGACCTTGGCCTCGCGCTCGGCCAGCGTCAGGTCCGCCAGGTGGGTCTTCGGCTGCGCCACGCGGGGCTGCTTGAACTGCAGGAGCGGCCGGCCGTCGTCGGCGGTCGGCTGGGTCCATCCCTCCGTCTGCGGGCGGACCTGCGGGCGCTCCGTCTCGGCGGCGGGGTTGGAGAGCATGCGGCCGTCCAGCGGTCCGCCGATGCCCTGCTGCTGCAACCGGGCGCGGTCCTCGGCGATCTGCTTCGCCTCGGTCTCATTGATCAGGCCCCGCTTCGGGCGGTTGAGCTTGAGCTTGCCGTCCCGCGCGTGCTCCAGACGGGCGTCGGCGGGCTCAGCCGAGCGCGCGGCGGTGCTCCGGGAGGTGCGGTCCGGGCGGTGGTCCCCTCCGCGGGGACGAGACGTGTCTGCCATCCCCGCCATTCTCCCATGGGTGTCCAATTCCGGCTCGAGCCGGCCCACCCTCCGCTTTGTGTCGAGTTCGGGTGGGTATTGGTCGGTGGTACCCACCCGAACTCGACTGAAAGTGGGGAGCCGGGGCCCGACGACGGCCGGCCGGCTACCCCTGGATGGTGCGGTCCCGGCCGGCGAGCCACCCGAAGGCGGCCGCCCCCAGGCCGGAGGCGGCGAAGAGCCACGCGGCGGGGCCGAAGGAGCCGGTGGACGCGAAGATCTGCCCGGTGATGAAGGTGCCGGCCGAGCCCAGGCCGTAGCCAAGCCCCTGCATCATCCCGGAGACGCGGATCGCCATGTGGGAGGTGCTGCTGCGCAGCGTGATCATGGTCAGGGCCAGGGCCGTCAGCGCCCCCTGCCCCACCCCGAGCACCCCGGTCCAGAGCCAGATCCCACCCAGCGGCCCGTGGATGGCGAGGATGAACCCCGTGCCCGTCAGCACGGCCGCGATCACATTGAGCCCGGACTGCGAACGCAGCCGGGCCGCCCACACCGGACCGAACAGGGAGCCCGCCATCTGCAGCACGATCGAGACGGCCACGATCACCCCCGCCGTGCCCCCGTCGATCCCCCGCTCGCGCAGGATGGGCGCCAGCCAGGCGAAGCAGGTGAAGGAGGTCATGGCCTGGCAGACCATCATGCCGGTGATCTGCCAGGCCACGGGCGAGGTCAGCGGGCTGCGCCCGGTGGTCGAGGTGGACACCAGCGCCGTGGAGCGGTGCCGCAGCAGCACCGGCACCAGCAGCACCGCCGCCAGCACCACGGGCACGGCCCAGACACCCAGCGCGAGGTGCCAGGTCCCCAGCGAGCTGTACAGCGGGTAGGTCAGGCCTGCGCCGAAGGCCGCCGAGCCGCAGACCGAGGTGGTGTACAGCCCGCTCATCAGTCCCACGTGGTCGGCGAAGTCCTGCTTGACGATGCTCGGCAGCACCACGTTGCACAGGGCGATCGCGGCTCCCGAGAGCACGGTGCCGGCCAGCAGCGGGACGATCGCGCCGCCGTCGGGCACCGGGACGGCGCGCAGCACCAGGCCGGCCGCCAGCAGCACGAGGGAGCCGCCGAGGACCTGCCAGGTGCCGAAGCGGTGCGCCAGCACCGGGGCGAGCGGGGCGAACAGGCCCAGCAACGTGATCGGCACGGTGGTCAGCAGCGTCACGCCCCACGCCGGCAGCGCCGTGACCGCCATGATCTCCGGCAGGATCGCCGAGAGGCTGGAGAAGAGCGTGCGCAGGTTGAGGGACACCAGGACCACGCAGACCGCTAGGTAGACCCAGGAGCTGGCCGCGGGGCGGGAGCGGGACGTAGGCGAGGTGGTCACCCCAGCATTGTGCCAGCGCCGGCCGGCCCCAGCGTGCGCAGTACCAGCGCCGCGGGCAGGTGCCGCAGCCGGCGCGGCATCACGGGGTACACGGTGCGGACCGCGCCCCACAGCCGGGCCTCCCGCCGCGAGTGGACCCCGTCCCAGTCCAGCCCCAGTTCCGTCCGGATCCGCCCCGGCAACATCCCCGCGGTCACGAACCGCACCATCGGCATCATCCGCCGCAGCCACCAGGGGGCCTGCTCAGCGGCGAACAGGCCCCGGGTGATGTCCCGCGCCTCCTGCGTCACCTCCAGGCGCACGACGGCGGCCTGCCAGTACCGCTGGAAGGCCGCCCGGTCCGGGGGCCAGAGACCGGCCGGCATCCCCAGCAGGGTGCCGAGCACGGCGTAGTCGCGGTAGATCCGCTCGGCGTCCTCGGGGTCCAGCTCGCCCCAGATCCGCCAGCGGGCCTGCTCGGCGGCCCAATAGAGGGTGGCCGTGACCCACAGCTGCGCCTGCGGATCGGCTGCGGAGTAGCTCCGGCCCTCGGCGTCGGCGCCCCGGACCGGGGCGTGCGCGGCGGCCACCCAGGCGGCGATGCGTTCCCGTGCCGGTTCGGCCTCCGGCAGGACGGCGGCGTAGACGAATTGGAGGGTGTGGCGCAGCCGCTTCAGCGGATCGGCGGCGAAGTCGGAGTGGCGGGCCACGCCGGCCCCCACTGGCCGGTGCGCCACCTGCAGCAGGATCGCGGCCCCTGCTCCGGCGAGCACCACGGCCTCCCGGGCCAGGCCCACCGTGGTGGCCGGGGCGGAGCGCGATCGGCCGATCACGGTGACCCGTTGGATCCGGCGTCGCCGCTGGGCCCACCGGACCCTGACGACCTTCCGCGCTCGGGTCCTACCTGCCACCCGCGGTAGGCGGGCCGGCCGTCCGGCTGCCGGGCCGGCGTCGTGCCGGATGCCGTGCCGGACGTCAGCGCCGGGCCCTCCCCCGATTGTCTGGTCCCCTCAGATTCGCCGAATTGGGTTGCCTCGGCTGCCTCCACTGCCGCTTCCTCAACGGCGGCCTCGCGGGCCCGGTCGCCGAGGCCGGCCTCGGTGAGCACGGCGTCGAGGTTGCGGATGAAGACCACGAGCCAGGCGTAGATGACCCCGCCCATGGCGAGCTCGAAGCCGGTGAGGTTGTAGTAACGCAGCGGGAGCCAGAGCAGAGTGGCCATCACGGCGAGGGACAGCATCAGATAGGTGCCCACGTAGACCGCGGCCGGGAAACCGGGCAGCCAGAGCTGGATGGAGGCCAGCAGGACGATGAACACCACGCCGAGGACGCGGATGAAGGTCGAGTGCACGGGGTCGGAGAAGTTGATGGGGACCACGCCGGCGCCCATCATGCACAGTCCGATGATGAACAGGGACCACCGCAACACCCCGATCCGGGCCTTGCGGACCCCCCGCCGGGCGCGGGCGCGGGCCCAGGAGAACAGGTCCTGGGTGATGAAGGAGGACAGGGTGGTCAGCACCAGGCCGGACACGGTGAGCGTGGTGTTGAAGGTCCAGAAGGACAGGATGCCAGCCTGCCCCGTCCCGAGTTCGGAGAAGAACGCATGCCACCAGAACGGGTTCTCCGCCAGCAGCATCGAGACGATCATGCCGGAGGCCATGAACAGCGCCAGCAGGGTGGACAGCGAGCGCGTGGAGATCCGGGCCGAGGAGTTGAACCCCAGGTAGCCGGCCACGGAGCCCGTGAGGATCAGCAGGACGGTGGAGGCGATCCCGTCCACCGTCAGTCCCGTGAAGGACTCCTGGAACAGGCGGAACAGGGCCAGGCAGGCCATCACGGCGATCGAGGCGTGCACCACCACGAGCCCCACCGCGTCCGCCACCATCCAGGCCCAATGGCGCTGGATCATCCACTGGTGCGTGGTGCGGGTGGAGCGGGCCAGCCCCACCAGGCAGGCGAGGCCCGCGGCGACGGCGGTGAGGATGGCGGCGGCGGTGCCCACCGAGAAATCCCCGGACAGCGGCGCGCGGCGCCCCACGAAGACCAGGATCCCGACGGCGGCGCCCGCCACCCCCGCGGCGATCGCCACCCAGATCGCCAGCGACTCGCGGGCCACCGGACTGGTCAGGCGGCGAATCGACAGGAGCCGTGACAGCAGTCCGGAGCCGGCCTCCGGGACGCCCGTCAGGGGCGTACGACCGGTGGCGGCCTGCGGGGTTGCACTGGAGTCCGTCACGTTCGCCGATTCTGGCATGCCCGGAGTAACCCGGGTCGAATCGTGGACGCAGAGGGGTCACATCAGGCACCGACAGGGCGCTGACATGGCGGTCAATGACGACAGGGTGACGCACATCGCAGCCCCGTCCTACCGGGACAATACCGGATCGACTATGATGATTCATGTTCCGTTCACCTGCTGTTCATCTTGCAGGGAGGGCGGACCCGCCGACGAGAGGTCGCCGGGATCAGTGAAGGAGGTGCCCATGACCACCCGTGTCATGACCCAGACAACATCGGCCGCGGCGCAGAGCAGCGTCGACCGGCCCAACGGCCGCCACGCGGCCCTCGCCCCCGCCCCTGCCGGAAACGGCATGAACGGCGCGCTGCCCACCGGGGCCAACCACATCCTGCATGCCCACGTGCTGGGCCGTGCCATCCGGGCCCTGCAGGCGAGGTATGCCGACCTGGAGCCGGACGTGGTCCGCTCCACGGTCAACGCCGCCTACCGCGAGCTGGACCGGACCGCACGGCTGAAGACCTACCTGCCCACCCTGGGCATCCGCCAGGCCGAGGACCACCTGCGCCGGCTGGCCGCACGGCCCGCCGAAGGCGACGTGATGGCCCAGGAGGTTGCGGCCGCCGCCTGACCCACACGCCCCGCGAAGGAGCTGTCATGAACGGGAAGCACGCCCTCCAGGAGGCGTCGCCGCCGAGCGGCCCCGGCACCGCCCCCTCCATCCCGGCTCTGGACCGCCACGTGCTGGAGCGGACCGCCGCCCACCTGCATGAACGCTATGCGCGGGTGGCCGACCGCCCCACCGTGGACCGCATCCTGACCGAGTCCTACCGGGAGATGGACCGGCGGGCCACCGTGAAGGCCTATCTGCCCCTGCTGGCCGGCAACTTCGCGGACAGCCAGCTGCGCTCCCTCGGCATCGCCCAGGGCATCATCGAGTCGCCGCTGCCCCGCGTCCTGTTCATCGACGACGTCAACGCCGGGCGCTCACAGATGGCCGCCTCCCTACTGCTCAAGCACTCCGCCGGGTGCATCACCGCCCGCTCCGCCGGCCTGGTGCCCGCTGGACACCTGCACGAGGACGCCGTGGCCGTCATGACGGAGATCGGCATCCCGCTGGCCGATGCATATCCCAAGCCCCTCTCCCAGGACGTGCACCGGGCCGCCCAGTACGTGGTGACCTTCGCCTGCGCCAAGCAGGTGGAGCAGCTGCCCGGTCAGGACGTCCGGGACTGGGACATCCCCAGCTTCGTGGGCCGATCCCTGGAGGACATCCGTGCCATGCGCGATGACCTCGAGAGCCGGGTCCTGGGGCTGATGCGGGAGTTGGGTGTCCGGCCCGCCGATCCCGGCGAACCCCGGGCGACACCGATACCCCCCATGGGTACTTGATCCGATACCCATAGGGGGTATATGGTTCAGGCATGAGCACGGACATCACCGACCAGCCTGAGTCCACGGACGAGCACGCCCACCATGGGTACAGCCCGAACAAGGATGCCTATCTCAAGCGCCTGCGCCGCGTCGAGGGGCAGGTCCGCGGCATCTCCCGGATGGTGGATGAGGACCAGTACTGCATCGACATCCTCACGCAGGTGGCGGCCGCCACGAAGGCGTTGCACGCCGTCAGCCTCGGGCTGCTGGAAGACCACATGGGTCACTGCGTGGCCGATGCCGCCCGCGAGTCCCGGGAGACGGGCAACGACGAGGCCGTCCAGGCCAAGGTCGCCGAGGCCACGGCGGCCATCGCGCGCCTCATGCGCTGACGCCCCGTCCCAGATCACCATCACCATGTCCACCCTGACTCCCAGGAGAACCGCCATGAGCACCATCGACATCAAGATCAACGGCATGACCTGCAACCACTGCGTCGCCAGCGTCACCGAGGAACTGCAGGAACTGCCCGGCGTCACGGCGGTGGAGGTCAAACTCGTGGCCGGTGGGACCTCCATGGCCACCGTGACCACCGGAACAGGCACCGTCGCCCCCGAAGACCTGCAGGCAGCCGTCGAGGAAGCCGGTTACGCCATCGCGACCCCTGGGCTGGACTTGGCCTGAGCCCCGACTCGGGCTCCAGCCCGAGCTACGGACCAGCAGGACGAACAGCACCCACGGGGCAGAGACCACAGACAGGACGGACCATGAACACCGCCGCACAGGACACCTCCGAGCCCCTCGAGTCCGCCCGGAGGGTGGACCTGGACATCACGGGCATGACGTGTGCCTCCTGCGTTGGCCGGGTGGAGCGCAAGCTCGGCAAGATCGACGGGGTGACGGCCACCGTCAACCTGCCTCTGGAGTCCGCTGCGGTGATGGCCCCCTCCTCCATCACGGACGAGGAGATCCTCGCGGCCGTGGACCGGGCCGGCTACACCGCCTCCCTGCGCCGTCCGGCAGCCTCCCCGGCACAGGGTGACGCATCCACGTCACCGCGGCGGGGGCCGGGTCACCTTGCGCCCGGGGAGGGTGACTCCGAGCGGCCCGGTGACCACGTCCATCACGCCGATCACACCGATCACACCGATCACGCAGCCCCTGACGACCAGATGAACCACGGGCCCACCGGGGACGTGATCAGGCCCCGGCTCATCGTCGCCGCGATCCTCACCCTCCCGCTGTTCCTGATCTCGATGTTCCCGGTCCTGCAGTTCCCCCACTGGGGCTGGGTGGCCCTCATCCTGGCCACGCCGGTGACCTTCTGGTCCGCCTGGCCGTTCCACACCGCCGCGTTCAAGGCGGCACGCCACGGCTCCTCCACCATGGACACCCTGATCTCGCTCGGTGTGCTGGCTGCCTGGGCCTTCTCCACGGTCGAACTCCTACTCGACCCGGCCATGACCGCGCACGCCGGCGCCGCCCTGGGCGCCGGGGACATGGCCTCGATGGCCGATCACCAGATCTACTTCGAGACGGCCGGCGTGGTCACCACGTTCCTGCTGCTGGGCCGCTGGCTGGAGGCCCGCGCCAAGAAGCAGGCCGGCCACGCCCTGAAGGCGCTGCTGGACCTCGGCGCCAAGACCGCCACCGTGCTGCGCGACGGGGTGGAGTCCACCGTCCTCGCCGCCGATCTGGTCCCGGGCGACGAGTTCGTGGTCCGCCCCGGCGAGAAGGTCGCCACGGACGGCTTCGTCATCTCCGGCCACTCGGCCGTGGACACCTCCCTGATCACAGGCGAATCGGTCCCCGAGGAGATCGGCCCGGAGGACACCGTCACCGGCGCCACCGTGAACACCTCCGGCCGGCTGCTGGTCCGGGCCACCCGCACGGGCTCGGACACCACGCTCGCCCAGATGGGCCGCCTCGTCTCCGACGCCCAGACCGGCAAGGCCCCGATCGCGCGCTTGGCGGACCGCATCTCGGCGGTCTTCGTGCCGATCGTCCTGGTCATCGCGGTGCTCACCTTCGTGGCGTGGATGGTCTTCTCCGGTGGCGACCTGCACGCGGCCTTCCGCGCCGCCGTCGCCGTGTTGGTCATCGCCTGCCCCTGTGCGCTGGGTCTGGCCACGCCCGTCGGCCTGCTGGCCGGCACCGGCCGCGCCTCCCAGCTCGGCATCCTCATCCGCGGCCCCGAAGTCCTCGAGGACACCCGCACCGTGGACACCATCGTGCTGGACAAGACCGGCACCGTCACCGCCGGTGACCTCGCCGTCACCTCGGTGACGCCGCTGGGGGAGCAGATTAACGGGCACGACGCCGGCCGCCTCCTGGCGCTGGCCGGTGCGGTCGAATCCCACTCGGAGCACCCGATCGCCACGGCGATCGTGGACGCGGCCCGTGCGGGCTCGGCCACGGGCCGGATCCCTGAGGTCATCGGCTTCAGCTCGGCCGCCGGCGGGGGCGTGCGCGGCACCGTCGAGGAGCACACCGTGGCAGCGGGCCGCTCCAGCTACATCGTCACGCAGCTGGACTCCGGGGCGCTGACCGCTGCCGAGCAGCAGCAGCTCGCCGAAGCCGAGGACGCCGGTGCCACCGCGATCTGGGTAGCTGTGGACGGCCGGATCGCCGGGATCATCTCGCTGCAGGACACCATCAAAGAGTCCTCGGCCCCGGCCATCGCCGAGTTCACGCGCCTGGGCCTGCGCCCGATCCTGTTGACAGGGGACAACGCCGCCGTGGCCGCCCAGGTGGCGGCCGCCGTCAGGATCTCCCCGGAGGACGTCTTCGCCGGGGTGCGCCCCGAGGAGAAGGTGGCGAAGGTGACCGAGCTCCAACAGGCCGGGCACGTGGTGGCCATGGTGGGCGACGGCGTGAACGACGCCCCGGCGCTGGCCCAGGCGGATCTCGGGATCGCCATGGGTTCCGGTACGGACGTGGCCCGCGAGGCCGCGGACATCACCGTGATGGGCTCCTCGCTGGGTCAGGTGGTGCAGGCCGTGCAGCTGAGCCGCAAGACCCTGGGGATCATCAAGTCGAACCTGTTCTGGGCCTTCGCCTACAACACGCTCGGCATCCCGGTGGCCGCCCTCGGCCTGCTCAACCCGATGGTCGCCGGCGCCGCCATGGCCGCCAGCTCCGTGCTGGTGGTGGCGAACTCGCTGCGGCTGACGCGGTTCGGACGCTGACCACCTGGACCCGGGTCAGACGGTGAAGATCGGTGCCAGGAAGTCGGCCAGCTCCTGTGTCGCCGTCAGGGGGAACACCCCGGCCACGTACTGGTCGGGACGGACCAGCACCACGGCGCCGTCCCTGCTGATACCGCGGGCCTCGAAGATGTCGTCCGCCGGGTCCACCCCGAACACCTTGTTCAGGTTGGAGATCTGGAACCGGCCGACCTTCGGGCGGAAGACCGCCGGGGTCTGCATGAGTTCCACCTGCTCATGCGGTTGCTGGTAGACGGCGTAGACGTCGAACAGTGCGTCCTGGTCCTTCCCCGCCGGGGTGTACCGCTGCACCGGGGAGTCCGCGGAGGCCATCCAGTCAGCCCAGGTCCGCAGTGCGGAATCGGGCGCGGAGGACACGGCCGAATCGGCGAAGGCGTAGATCCGCCACCGGCCATCGGCCACCTGCTGGTGGCCCAGGTTCTGCGGGGTGGTGTCCGAGACCCGCTTGACCGGATTGGCCTTGAAGCGCTTGCCCACCGGGAATCCGGTCGCCAGGCCCTGGTGGGTCACCGGACCGGTGAGCAGGCCCTCGGGGTACTCGGTCATGAAGCCGGCCGGGAACTCGAAGGTCTTCTGGTAGAACTCCTCCAGCGCGGTCTCACTCTCCAGGTCCTCCGGCTTGGCGGCCATCATCGAAGACCACTCACGGTCGAAGTCGATGAGGTTCTGCGCCACCGGCTGCCGCTCCGCCGAGTAGGTGGCCAGCAGCTTCGGCGTGGCCACCCCGGTCAGCACCTGCCCCAGCTTCCAGCCCAGGTTGAAGGCGTCCTGGATGGAGACGTTCATGCCCTGGCCGGCCTTGGCGGAGTGCGTGTGGCAGGCGTCGCCGGCGATGAACACGCGCGGCCGGCGCTGCCCGGCCTGCTCGGTGGGGACGTCGTCGAAGCGCTCGGTCACCCGGTGGCCCACCTCGTACACGCTCCACCATGCCACGTCCTTCACCTCCACCGTGTAGGGGGCCACGATCTGGTTGGCCTGGGCGATGATCGACTCGATCGGGGTCTTCCGGACGGCACCCGCGTCGTCCTGGTCCACCTCCCCCAGGTCCACGTACATGCGGAACAGGAAGCCGCCCTCACGCGGGATGTGCAGGATGGAGCCGTGCGTGGACTGGATGGCGCACTTGGTCCGGATATCCGGGAAGTCGGTCTCGGCCAGGACGTCCATGACGCCCCAGGCGTGGTAGGACACCGCGCCCACGTTCTGCGCGCCGATGTCACGGCGCACCTTGGAGTGGGCACCGTCCCCGCCCACCACGTACTTCGCGCGCACCACGCGCTCCTGGCCGGGCTCGACGCCGGCCTGGGCCGTCTCGCCGGTGCGCCTCAGGGTGGCGGTGACCGGGTACTCCCCCTCGCCGACCTCGAGGGAGACGAACTCCCAGCCGAAGTACGGCTCAGTACGGGACGGTGCGTTCCGGGCGAAGCGGGCGAAGTAGTCGAGCACGCGGGCCTGGTTGACGATCAGGTGCGGGAACTCGCTGACCCCGGTGGGGTCGTCCTGGGCCCGGGCGCTGCGGACGATGTGCCCGGGGTTCTCGTGGTCCGGCTTCCAGAAGTTCATCTCCGTCAGGTGGAAGGCCTCGGCGACGATCTCGTCCGCGAAACCGAAGGCCTGGAAGGTCTCCACGCTGCGGGCCTGGATGCCGTCGGCCTGGCCGATCTCCAGCCGGCCCGGCCGCCGGTCGATGAGGCAGGTCATCACGTCCGGGAAGCTCGCCAGCGTGGCGGTGGTGGTCATCCCGGCGGGTCCGGACCCGACCACGAGCACGTCCATGGTGTCCGGCAGGTCGGAAGATCGGTTGAGGCCCACGCCGGCGGCGGGCTGCACGCGGGGGTCCGTGGAAACGTACCCGTTGTGGTGGAAGAGCATGACGACTCCTTGGCAGGTCTGTGGCGGTCTGTGGCAGAGCGGTGGCAGGTGGTTCTAGTCGAGGGATGGTGCGGGGCACCAGGTGTCGGCGAGGGCTTCGGTGGCGCGGGCCAGGATCGCGACGTCGGCGGCGACGTTGACGAAGTCGGCTCCGGCCGCCGCGTAGTCCCGGGCCTGCTCGGGTGCGAAGGCGTTGACGCCGACGAACTTCCCGGCCGCCTTCACCTGGTTGATCACGGAGGTCACGGCCGCCACCACGTCCGGATGGTTCTGTTGGCCGATCAGCCCCATGGACGCGGCCAGGTCGGACGGGCCGATGAAGATGCCGTCCACCCCCTCGACCGCCGCGATCTGTGCGGCCGCGGTGACGGCGGCGGCGGACTCGACCTGGACCACCAGGGTGATGAGGTCGCCGGCCCGGTGCAGGTAGTCCGGGATTCGGTTCCAGCGCGCCGAGCGGGCCAGGGCCGAGCCCACGCCGCGGATGCCGCGGGGAGGATAGTGCATGGCGCGCACCGCCGCCTCGGCGTCCGCCACGGTGTCCACCATCGGGACGACGAGGGACTGGGCGCCCAGGTCCAGGTACTGCTTGACCAGCACGGCGTCCAGGGCCGGGACCCGCACCACGGGGATGGTCGGGTAGCCGGCCATGGCCCGCAGTTGCGTCTGGATGGTCTCCAGCCCCATCGGCGCGTGTTCGCTGTCCAGCAGCACATAGTCCAGGCCGGCCGAGGCGCAGATCTCGGTGGCCGTCGGATCCCCGGAGTTGACGAACATGCCGGCGACCGGCCGGTCACCTCGGGCCGTTCGCGCCGCGGGGGTGAACAGGTCCTTCAGGCTCGGCTGTGGTTCTAGACGAAGCGGCATGTGACGGTCCCCAGTTCTCCGTAGTCGGCATAGACGGTGTCTCCCGCGTAGACCCACATGGGCCGCGTGAAGGAGCCGGCGAGGATGATCTCCCCGGCCTCGAGCACGTCCCCGTGCCCGGCGATCCGGTTGGCCAGCCAGTGCACGCCGTTGGCCGGGTGGTTCAGCACCCCGGCCGCCACACCGGTCTCGATGATCTCCTGATTGCGCGAGAGCATCCCGGAGACCCAGCGCAGGTCCACGGCGTCCACGGCGACCGGCCGGCCACCGAGCACCATGGCCCCCATGGCGGCGTTGTCACTGATGGTGTCCACGATGGTGCGGCCGGCCATCTCGATCCGGGAGTCCAACACCTCCAGCGCCGGCACCACGTACTCCGTGGCGCGCAGCACGTCCAGCAGAGTGACGCCCGGCCCGGACAGGGTCTGGTTGAGGACGAAGGCCAGCTCCATCTCCACCCGTGGGTGCGTGTAGCGGGACCACTCGTAGACGTGACCCGACTCCATCACCATGTCGTCGAAGATGACGCCGTAGTCGGGCTCGTCGATCCCGGTGGCGTCCTGCATGGCCTTGGAGGTCAGGCCGATCTTGTGGCCCACCTTCTTCCGGCCGGCCTCCTGCTGGCGCTGGGCCCAGATGCCCTGCACCGCATAGGAGTCCTCGATCTCCATCTCGGGATAGCGCGCCGTGAGCAGCGGCACGGGCTGGCGGTCCTGGCCGGCGGCGTGCAGCTCGTCGGCGATGGCGGCGTGCGTGGCGTGGTCAAGCATGAGCGTCACCCCTCCCCTACAGCTGGTTCCCGAGCTTGAAGCCCTTGGCGGCCTCGCCCGTGTAGGTCCCGTCCGCATCGCCCTCGCGGGTGTAGGAGAACCCGTCGGCACCGATGGTGACGTCCATCTCGGAGCTCTCCGTGCGCTCGACGACCGGCTTCGGGTTACCGTCCAGGTCCAGCACGAGGGAGGCCTCGGTGTACCAGGACGGGACCACGGGGTTGCCCCAGAAGTCGCGGCGCTGGTTGTCATGCACGTCCCAGGTGATCACGGGGTTGTCCGGGTCTCCGGTGTAATAGTCCTGGGTGTAGATCTCCACGCGGTGGCCGTCCGGATCCAGGATGTACAGGTAGAAGGCGTTGGACACCCCGTGCCGGCCGGGGCCTCGCTCGATCCGGTCGGAGATGCGCAGGGCGCCCATCTTGTCGCAGATCGCCAGGATGTTGTGCTTCTCGTGGGTGGCGAAGGCGACGTGGTGCATGCGGGGGCCGCTGCCACCGGTCATGGCGGTGTCGTGCACGGTCGGCTTGCGGCGCATCCACGCGGCGTACACCGTGCCCTCGTCGTCCTGGATGTCCTCGGTGACGCGGAAGCCCAGGTCCTGCATGAACTTCGTGGCGCGGGGGACATCCGGGGTGACCTGGTTGAAGTGGTCCAGGCGTACCAGCGCCCCGGGGGTGTACAGGTCGTAACGCCAGGCCAGCCGCTCGACGTGCTCGACGTCGTAGAAGAACTCGTAGGGGAAGCCCAGGGGGTCCTCCACGCGCACCGAGTCACCGATGCCCTTCGTGAAGCCGTCCTTGCGGCGCTCCACGCGGCAGCCGAGCTCCTCGTAGAAGGCCACGGCCTTGTCCAGCTCCTCGGGGCTGCGCACCCGGTAGGAGAACACGGCGACGGCGGCCACCGGGCCCTGGCGCAACACCAGGTTGTGGTGGATGAACTCCTCCAGCGAGCGCAGGTAGATGGCCTCCTCATCCTCCTCGGTCACGGTCAGGCCGAGCACGTCCACGTAGAACTCGCGGGAGGCGGCCAGGTCGGTGACCACGAGCTCCATGTAGGCGCAGCGCAGGATGTCCGGGGCCGGGGCCTGCGGGGTCGGGACGGGGTTGTCGGCGGTGATGGGGGCTTCCTGGGAGACATAGAAGCCGGAGGACGTCATGGTCCGATCGCTGAGGTGTGTCATGTCGATCCTTGCTCTGGTGGGGTGGTGCCGTGGAGGGAGGGGACGGGGTGCCGGGTGGGGTGGCCGCTCAGGCCTGGAGCTCCTCGGCGGCTTCCTCCTGGCGGCCGAAGACGGGGTTGTGGACCTCGCCGAGGTTGATGTGCACCGCCTGCTGGTCGGTGTAGAAGTCGATGGAGCGGTAGCCGCCCTCGTGGCCCAGGCCGGAGGCCTTGACGCCGCCGAAGGGGGTGCGCAGGTCGCGGACGTTGTTGGAGTTCAGCCACACCATGCCCGCCTCCACGTTCTGGGCGAAGTTGTGGGACCGCTTCAGGTCGTTCGTCCAGATGTACGCGGCCAGGCCGTACTTGGTGTTGTTCGCCAGTTCGAGGGCCTCCTCGTCCGTGTCGAAGGGGGTGATGGCCACCACCGGTCCGAAGATCTCCTCCTGGAAGATCCGGGCGTCCGGGGCCACGTCGGCGAAGACGGTCGGCTGGATGAAGTTGCCCTCCGGGAATTCCTCGGGACGGCTGCCGCCGGCGGTCAGGCGGGCCTCGGACTTGCCGATCTCCACGTAGGACATGACCTTCTCGAAGTGCTCCGGGTGCACCAGGGCCCCCACCTCGGTGGACTCCTCGTGCGGCAGGCCGACCTTCACACGCTTCGCCTGGGCCGAGTAGCGCTCCACGAACTCGTCGTAGATGCCGCGCTGGACCAGGATGCGGGAGCCGGCGGTGCAGCGTTCGCCGTTGAGGGAGAACACGCCGAAGATGGTCGCGTCGATCGCGGTGTCCAGATCGGCGTCATCGAACACGACGGCGGGAGACTTGCCGCCCAGCTCCATGGACAGTCCCTTGAGGTGGGGGGCGGCGTTGGCGAAGATGAGCTGCCCGGTGGTGGACTCACCGGTGAAGGAGATCAGCGGGACATCCGGGTGCTTGACCAGGGAGTCCCCGGCGAAGCCCTCCTCGCCGTAACCGTGCACCATGTTGAACACGCCGGTCGGCAGCCCGGCCTCCTCGAAGATGCCCGGCCACAGGGAGGCGGACAGCGGGGTGAACTCCGCCGGCTTGAGCACCACGGTGTTGCCGGAGGCGATGGCCGGGCCGAGCTTCCAGGACTCCAGCATGAAGGGGGTGTTCCACGGGGTGATCAGCCCGGCCACGCCGATCGGCTTGCGGTTGACGTAGTTGGCCTGGCGGCCCGGGACCTTGAAGGCGTCGTCGTGCTGGGCCACGATCAGGTCGGCGAAGAAACGGAAGTTCTCCGCCGCGCGCCGGGCCTGGCCCAGGGCCTGCGAGATCGGCAGTCCGGTGTCGAAGCACTCCATCTCGGCCAGTTCCTGACCGCGGGTCTCCACGATGTCGGCGATCTTGTTCAGTACCCGGGAGCGCTCACGGGGCAGCATGGACGGCCAGGGACCGTTCTCGAACGCGTCCTTCGCGGCGGCGACTGCGGCGTCGACATCGGCGACCTTGCCGGAGGCCGCCTTCAGGTAGGGCTTGTTGGTGACGGGGTTCAACACCTCGAAGGTGTCGCCGTCAATCGAGTCGACGTGCTGTCCCCCGATGTAGTGCTGGATCGTTGAGGGCAGGTTCGCGGGAACGAAGTCGGTGCTCTGGGCAGTCATGATGGTCCTCTCGGTCGTCAGACAGACGGGGTGTCGGTGTCGTCGGCGGTGTCGGCGGTGTCGGCGACGTGGTCCAGATAGGCGTTCAGGGTGTTGAGTCGGTGCCGACGGGCGGCCTCCTCCACGGTGGCGAAGTCGGCGCCGTCAGCGATCAGGTCCAGCAGGTGGTCGTGTTCGGCCACCGAGGTGTTGGCCCGGCCGGGGACGTAGGCGAAGGTGGAGGACCGCAGGGCGGCCAGCCGGGCCCAGCCGCGGTGGACGAGGTCCAGGATGTGGGGGTTCTGGTGGTGCTCGAAGAGGACCGAGTGGAACTCCTTGTTCAGTGCGGTGAACTCACGGGCGTCGAAGTCCGTCAGCAGCGCCCGCATCCGCTCGTTGAGCTCCCGCGCCCGGCCCAGTTCCTCGGCCGTGACCAGGGGGGCGCACTGGGCGGTGGAGAACCCCTCCACCAGGGCCAGGGTCTCCATGGTGTCGTGGTAGACCTCCGGGTCGATCCCGATCACGGTGGCCCCGACGTTGCGGGTGAAGGCCACGATCGACTCCGACTGCAGGCGCCGGATGGCCTCCCGCACCGGGACCACGGACATGTTCAGCTCGGTGGCGAGCTGGGACAGCACCAAACGCGCCCCGGGGCTGTGCCGCCCGGCGTTGATGCCGGAGAGGATCTCCCGGTAGGCCAGATCCGCCTTGGAGGTCATGGTCACCGGCCGTCCCGGCTCGCGCGGTACTCCTCATACTTCGCCTTCCACTCGGCGTTCGGCGGGAACAGCCCGTCCACCGGGTGGCCGGCCTCGACCTGCTCATAGACCCAGGCGTCCTGCTGCTCCTGCTCCCAGGCGTCCTCGACCACCTCGGCGAGGAGGGCCGGCGGCACGATGACCACGCCGTCGTCGTCCCCGATGACGATGTCCCCGGGCTGGACCGCGGTGCCGCCGCAGGCGATGGTGCCCCCCACCTCCCAGGGCACGTGACGCCGGCCGAGTACCGAGGGGTGGGTGCCGTTGGAGTAGACCTGCAAGCCCACCTCGGCGACGGCCGCACTGTCCCGGACGCCGCCGTCGGTCACCACCGCGGCCGCGCCGCGCACCTTGGCGCGCAGGGCCAGGACATCCCCGAGCGTGCCGGTGCCCTTCTCGCCGCGGGCCTCCATGACCACCACATCGTCCTGCTCGACCGAGTCCATGGCCCGCTTCTGGGCGTTGTAGCCGCCGCCGAAGGCCTTGAAGAGGTCCTCGCGGTTGGGCACATAGCGCAGCGTCTTGGCGTAGCCGAGGATGCGCTGGCCGGGATGGGTGGCCTTCACGCCGTCGATCGTGGCGTTGTTGATGCCCCGCTTGCGCAGCTGGGCGGTGATGGTGGCCACGGCCGTCTCGTTGATCTTCGCCTTCAGCTGCGCGGTCAGCAGGCTGCGGTCGGCCACCGGGGCGGAGGGCACGTAGTGCAGGTGCCCGACGCCGGCCCCGTCACCGCCACCGGCCGTCTCACCGGGGGCGGTGGCCGGCTGTGCGGCCAGGCCTGCGGCCTTGCGGGAACCCCACGCCTCCTCGCGCTGGGTGTCGTCCACCTGCGGTCCGTGGCCGTAGGAGGCCAGGGGGTGTTCGGAGGCCGTGACCGTGGTGACCAGCCGGCCGGAGCTCGGGGCACCGGGGGCGGTGGGGGCGTCCACCTCGACCTCGACGACGTCGCCCGGCTGGGCCACGGAGGACCCGGCCGGGGTGCCGGTGAGGATCACGTCACCGGCCTCCAGGGTCATCAGCTGGGAGAGGTCGGCCACCAGCTGGCCGAAGGGGAAGACGAGGCCCGCGGTGGTGTCGTCCTGGACGATCTCGCCGTTGACCCAGGTGCGTACGCGCAGGTTCTCGGGGTCCAGGCCGGCGGCGGGGATGATCTTCGGGCCCAGCGGGGTGTAACCGTCGCCGGACTTGTTCTTGACGTTGGAGCCCTTGTCCGCGTGCCGGAGGTCGTACAGGCCCCAGTCGTTGGCGGCGGTGATGCCGGAGACCTTGGACCAGCCCTGTTCCGGTGTCACCCGGCGGCACCTCTCACCGATCACCAGGGCGATCTCGCCCTCGTAGGCCAGCAGCTCGGTGCCCGCCGGCCGCTCGATGGCATCTCCGGTGCGCGCGATGGAGGTCCCGGCCTTGAGGAAGTAGCCGGGGAACTTCGGCGACCGGCCGCGCTGGGCGATCCGCGAGGGGTAGTTCAGGTGCAGGGCGATGACCTTGCCAGGCCGGTTCTGACGGGCCGTGAAGTCCACCGGGCCGGGCGACTGCGCGGCGTGGTCCAGGGCGGGTGTCTCGGTCATGATGTGCTGCCTCCGTGGTGACGTGCATCTCGTTCACCACAGATCGTATACGATTCTTGGTGACCTTGGCCACCCCTGCGGACTTCTGTCCACTGGCCACCACTCCACGGGCCGTCACTCCACCGGCAACGGCCGGGGTGCCGGCGCCGCGCCGGCCATCGACTCGGTCATGTACTCGGCCACCACGTCCTGGGAGATCGGAAGGTCCAGCACGAAGACGCCCTCGGCGCCACGCTCCACCCAGCCCCGCAGGACGTCGAGGTCCTGCAGGCTCCGGGCCTTGATCCCCTCGGCACCGAAGGCACGGCCCACGGCGGCGAAGTCCACCTCGTCGATGAGCATGGCCTGCTCGTGGAGCCCTCGGGAGGCGTACTGGTGCAGCTCCGCACCGTAGGCGGCATCGTTGAAGACCACGACCACGCCGGAGCGGGCCTGCTTCACGAAGCTCTCCAGGTCGGCCAGGGCCATCAGGCCGCCACCGTCTCCCGTCACCAGCACGGTGGTCCGGTCCGGCCGGGCCACCGCGGCGCCGACGGCTGAGGGGAAGCCCAGCCCGATCGACTGGAAGGCCGTGCCGACGAACAGGTGCGAGCGCGGGTCCGGCACCGAGCACATCAGGGGGATCCACCCGATGAAGTGGCCCCCGTCCTGCACGAAGGTCCGCTCCCCGGGCAGGATCTCCTCCAGCGCCAGCGCCATGGTGCGCGGGTCCAGCCGGCCGTCGGGCGCCAGACCCTCGGGGGCAGCGTCGATCGCGGCCTCGGGAGCGGAGTTGGTCGGCAGAGCCAACCTCGGGGACGCGGGGATGGGCTGGCGGGCCCGCCAGCCGCCGTCGTGCCGTCCGTTCTCCACCGGGCTGGCACCGAAACGCGCGATGAGCGCCCGCAGCACCATTCCGGTGTCACCGGCGAGGAAGTGATCGGTGCGCTCGTGGCGTCGGTGCGGATCCACGTCCACCTGCAGGACGGTGGCCTCCGGGCCGAAGACGGTGCCGTACCGCATCTGGAAGGGGTTCATGCTCGCGCCCAGGACCAGCACCACATCGGCCTGGCGCATGAGGTCCACCCGCTCCAGGCGGCCGAAACCACCGGCGATGCCCAGATCGCCCTCCGGGCCGGCGATGTTCCGGGCCATGACCGAGGTCGCCAACAATGCACCCAGGCGGTCGGCCAGCTCCCGCAGGGCCTCCGGGGCGTCCGGAGAATCCAGCACGCCCCGGCCCGCCATCAACAGCGGACGGTCCGCCCCACGCAGGGCGGCCAGGATCGGCTCCAACCCGGCCGCGGACGGGGCCTCCGGGACCGGCGTCTGGGTGAGCCCGGCGGGCTGATCGATCGCGGACTGGTTGGCCTCGACGAAGGCCTCCACCGGGACTTCCACGAGGTCATACGGGATCGCGACGACCACGGGCCGCCGGCCGGCCTCGGCGCGATCGTAGGCCGCGCGGACCTGTGCGGCCGGATCCCGGGCGTCCAGGCGAACCGTCTCGACCCCGGCGGCGGCGGCCATGGCCACCTGGTCGATGTCGAAGGAACGGGGGCCGGTGGTCGGGCTGTCCCCGACGATCAGCAGCAGCGGGATACGGGCCAGCGCAGCCTCCGCCAGAGACGTCAGGGTATTCGTGAAACCGGCCCCATAGGTGACGCTCGCGGTGCCGATGCGGCCGGAGGCACGGTGATAGGCATCGGCGGCGGCCACCGCACCGGCCTCGTGCCGGACGGTGACGAACGGGAACCCGGTGCTGGTCAGCTCGCTGATCAGGTGCGCGTTGCCGTTGCCCATGAGGCCGAAGAGCACCTCGGCTCGCTCCCGGACCACGCCCGCCACCGCCTGCGGGACCGTGGCGCGCCGGACGCCCCGTCCGGTCTCGGTGTGGTCGGGCATCAGGGTCTGGTTCACGGCGGTCATACCGAGAAGTGTGCGCTCCGGCACGGCGCTGCGCAATCGATCACCTTGAGGCTGAACAGGGTGTACAGATTGTTCGGTCCTGTTCCCCGCGTGCTGGACAGTCTGTCCAGTGTCACACCCGCCGTGGTGCCGCGTGCCTATCCGCCGGTCGGGGCCGTACCGCCGGGGTCCGTCCCGGCCACCGCGTGCAGCAGCGGCAGGGTGCGCCCCTGGGCGTGGGTGCGCAGGGCCAGGGAGGAGGAGGTGCGGGACACTCCCTGCACCTGGGAGATCCGGTCCAGCACCCCCTGCAGCTCCTGTCCATCGCGGGCCACCACCCGCAGCTGCAGGTCATGGTCCCCGGTGACGGTGTAGAGGTCGGTGACCTCGGGGATGGCCGAGAGGATCGCGTCCGTCACGGGCCCGTGGCCCACGTTCTGGAAGATGTCCACGAAGCAGAAGGCGACGAGGTCGTAGCCGAAGCCGGCCGGGTCCACCTGCGGGACGATCGCCGAGACCACGCCCCGCCCCTGGAGCCGGGCCAGTCGGCTGCTCACGGTGCCCCGCGCGACGCCCAGCCGCCGGGCGCACTCGAGGATCGGCAGTTGTGGCTCGTCGGTCAGCAACTGGATGAGCCGGGCATCGAGGGGGTCGGGTTGCATGGTGCTCATTGTGGCATCCGGCCGTCCAGACCTGCTGCCGACCGCCTATTCGCCCGGAGCCAACTTCCCGCGGAGGCGGTCCCGCATGGCAATGCTGGCCTCGTTCAGCCCCACCACCTCGACGGTCTTGCCGTAGCGCTCGTACTTCTCGGTGATGGCCTCCAGGCTGGCGATGGTGGAGACGTCCCACAGGTGGGATCGGGACAGGTCGATGGCCACCCGCCCGGGGTCCCCGAGGTAGTCGAACTGGGTGTAGAGGTCATTCGAGGAGGCCCAGAACAACTCGCCGTCCACCCGGTAGGTGACCAAGCCGGCGTCGGACTCCTGGACGGTGCGGCGCACCGTGACGAAGTGGGCGACCCGGCGGGCGAAGAGCACCATGGCGGTCAGCACGCCCAGGCCCACCCCGATGGCGAGGTTGGAGGTGGCCACCGTGGCGGCGACCGTGACCAGCATGACCGCCGTCTCCGACTTGGGCATGGCCTTGAGGGTGGCCGGCCGGATGGAGTGCCACTCGAAGGTGGCCCAGGAGACGTAGAGCATGACGGCCACCAGCGCGGCCATGGGCACCCTCCCCACGGCGTCCCCCAGCAGGACGGAGAGCAGCAGCAGCATCACCCCGGCTGCCAGGGTGGACAGGCGGGTCCGAGCCCCGTTGGCCTTCACATTGATCATGGTTTGGCCGATCATCGCGCAGCCGCCCATGGTGCCGAAGAACCCGGCGATGATGTTTGCCCCGCCCTGGCCGAGGGACTCGCGGGTCTTGGAGGAGCCGGTGTCTGTGACGTCGTCCACCAGCTTGGCCGTCATCAGGGACTCCATCAGCCCGACGACGGCCATGGCGGCCGCGTAGGGGGCGATCACCTGGAACGTCTCGAGGGTCAACGGCACCTGTGGCAGCACCAGCATCGGCAGCGCCTGCGGCAGCTCGCCCTTGTCCCCCACGGTCGGAACCGCCAGTTGTGCCACCAGCACGAGGCCGGTCACCACCAGGATGGAGACCAGAGACGCCGGTACCGCCCCCGTCAGCCGGGGGAACAGGAAGATGATCAGCAGTCCCAGGCCCACCAGCGCATAGACCGGCCAGGGCACACCCATCAGGTCCGGGAGCTGGGACAGGACCATGAGGATGGCCAGCGCGTTGACGAATCCGGTCATGACGGAGCGGGGGATGAACCGCATCAGCCGGGCGACGCCGGCCAGGCCCATCACCACCTGCAGGACCCCGGCCAGGATGACGGTGGCGAAGAGGTACTCCACGCCGTGGCTGGCCACCACGGGGGCGATGACGAGGGCCGTGGCCGCGGTGGCGGCGGAGATCATGGCCGGCCGGCCGCCGAGGAAGGAGATGGAGATCGCCATGATCGCGGCCGCGAACAGGCCCACCTGGGGGTCCACCCCGGCGATGATGGAGAAGGCGATGGCCTCCGGGATCAGGGCCAGGCCCACCACGATCCCGGACAGCAGCTCCGTCTTCAGCCACCCGGGCCGCCGCAGGGTGCGCCACACGGACTGGCGCTCCTCAGGGGTCGATCCCGTCCGGGCCACGGCGAGGTTCTGAGCCACCTCGGGATGGCTCGGTGCGCGCTCAGGCAAGGGGGCGGCGTCGGGCATGGCTGGATCTCCGTCGGTGCAGGGGTGACAGGTCCACCCTAGCCGCGGACAGCCCCGGCTTATCCGGTCCCTGGAATGCGCTCTACTGAAACAGTGGTCCCCTCCCACTGACGTTCGAGCATAGGACATCTCATGAGCACACCCTCACAGCACGTTCCTCCCGCCCCGTCCACCAGCCCAGCAATCGCCCCTCTTTCTGCCCGTTCTCCTGGCTGGTCTGATGCACCGAAACGGAAGTGGTGGAAGTTGATTGCGGCGCAGTCTGGGCAAGTCGCGGATCTCTACCGTGCTGGCTTGTGGACAGTAGTCGCCCTACTGGCCATCACCATCTGGTTCGTCGCCACGCCGTCCTCGACCGGCGAGGACCGGGCATCGGATATTTCGTCCGCTGAGGCAGTGAAGACGATCAATGACAACAACACCGAAGGAGCACCGCAGCAGCAAGTGGTGAACGGATGGTTTGTTGCCGATACCATCCCCATCCTTTCGGAACAGTTGTCTGACGTGCATGAGGCCATCAACACTGGCCGTCTGCCGTCCTTGGCATTCCTCTTCGGGCTGGGAGCCTGCGCTGATCTGGCGGGGCGGTCCCTTCTGTCCTTCGTCGGGAGGAAGGATCAGTCGGACAGGACCTCCGATGTGAATCAGACACCTCCGAATCAGGTGGTTCCTACACTGGAACCATGAGCAACGAGCCGGAACCCACCATCCACCCCGCCATCAACCCCGAGACCGGCCTGCCCACCTCGGCCCCGCAGGCCGGGTGGCCCGAGCCCGTGGACACCGGCCCCCTGCAGGTCAGCTACCGCATCCGCGTCAACGCCCCGGCCTCCGAGCTGTACCCGATCCTGGCCAATCCGCATCGGCACCACGAGGTGGACGGCTCCGCCACGGTCCAGTACGCGAAGTCCGGGCCGGACCGGCTGAGCGTCGGGGACGAGTTCTCGGTGGCCATGAAGATGTTCGGCATCCCCTACACCATGACGCTCGTGGTGACGGCGGCGGATGAGGACGAGGTCGTGGAGTGGAAGCACCCGGGCGGGCACCGGTGGCGGTGGCGGTTCGAGGACCAGGGTGACGGCAGCACCGTGGTCACCGAGACCTTCGACTACTCCTGGACCCGGCACGTGGTGGCCCGTGGCTACGAGCTGACCCGCCGCCCACAGGACAACGCCAACGGCATCCGCGCCTCCCTCACCCGCCTCGCCGGACGGTACCTCTAGGACCCCGGGCACGACGCCGGCAGGCACGCCGCGGGGGCACCTCGCCGGAGCGCGGGGCCGGATTGCCAGCGCACTCTCAGCCGCATCCAAGTGCGCGAACAGGTCCGGCCCCTACTGTGGAAAGCACCTCATCAAGGTGCGAGTGATGAATGAGACAGGGCCCCGGGCCCGGCTTGATGCGTCCCCCTCACGCAGCCGGATCACCCGGGGCCCGCCCCTGTCCACGAGGCCTCAGAGGTCCGTCACGAGGCGGAGTAGTCCAGGACCACGCGGCCGGAGATCTTCCCGTGTTGCATCTCGTCGAAGACCGCATTGACCTCGCTCAGCGGTCGCTTGGTGTAGGTCGGGTGTATGAATCCACGGGAGTAGAAGTCCAGTGCCTCCACCATGTCCTGGCGCGTTCCGACGATGGAACCACGGATCGTCAGTCCCTTGAGGACGATGTCAAAGATGGGGGCGGGGAAGTCGCCCGCGGGTAGGCCGTTGAACACGATGATTCCGCCGCGACGGGTCATGTGAATGGCCTGCCCGAAGGCCTTCGGGTGTACCGCCGTGACCAGCACCCCGTGGGCTCCACCGGTCTTTTCCAGGATCTCCGGGGCCGGCTCCGTCACGCTCGCGTTGACCAGGACCTCTGCGCCGTGCTCCTGGGCCAGGGCCAGCTTATCGTCGGCCACGTCCACCGCCACGACCCGCATGCCCATGGCCACGGCGTACTGCACGGCGATGTGCCCGAGCCCACCGATGCCGGAGATGACGACCCACTGGCCCGGGCGGACCTCGGTCTGCTTCAGGCCCTTGTAGACGGTCACGCCGGCGCACAGCACCGGACCGACGGCGTAGGGGTCGGCGCCCTCGGGGATGATGACGGCGAACTTGGCGTCCACCAGCATGTACTGGCCGAATGAGCCGTCCACTGCATATCCGCCGTTGATCTGGTTCTCGCAGAGAGTTTCCCAGCCAGTCCGGCAGTACTCACAGGTGCCGCAAGCACCCGAGAGCCAGGCGTTGCCGACCATCTGCCCCACGGACACCTCGGTCACGCCGTCGCCGACCTTCTCGACGATGCCGACCCCCTCGTGTCCGGGAATGAACGGTGGGGAGGGCTGGACGGGCCAGTCACCATCCCTGGCATGGAGATCGGTGTGGCACACACCGGTGGAGATCAGCTTCACCAGAGCTTGGCCGGGGCCTGGTTCTGGAATGGGCAGGTCCTTGACGGTGAGATCCTTGCCGAACGATTCGACGACGGCAGCCTTCATCGTGCTCATGGCAGACTCCTTAGTAATAGGCACATGTTGTGTTGTTCAGTGGTGTTGCTCAGGGAAGGGATCAGGGCTTAGAAGAAGCCGAGCTTGTTCTCCGAGTAGGAGACGAGCAGGTTCTTGGTCTGCTGGTAGTGGTCGAGCATCATCTTGTGGTTCTCCCGGCCGAAGCCCGAGGACTTGTACCCGCCGAACGCCGAGTGCGCGGGGTACGCATGGTAGTTGTTCACCCAGACGCGGCCGGCCTGGATGGCCCGCCCGGCCCGGTAGGCGGTGTTGCCGTCGCGGGACCAGACACCGGCGCCGAGCCCGTAGAGGGTGTCGTTGGCGATCGTCATGGCGTCGTCGAAGTCGGAGAAGGTGGCCACCGAGACCACGGGTCCGAAGATCTCCTCCTGGAACACCCGCATGGAGTTGTTGCCCCGGAAGATCGTGGGCTGGACGTAGTAGCCCCCAGCCAGCTCTCCCTCGAGTTCCACCCGCTCGCCGCCCAACAGCACCTCGGCCCCCTCCTGGCGGCCGATGTCCAGGTAAGACGTGATCTTCTCCAGCTGGTCGTTGGAGGCCTGGGCCCCCATCATGGTCTCGGTGTCCAGCGGGTTGCCCTGCTTGATGGCGCGGGTCCGCTCCACCACCGCCTCCAGGAACTGGTCCGCGATGGACTCCTGGACCAACGAACGGGACGGGCAGGTGCAAACCTCGCCCTGGTTGAGGGCGAACATGCTGAAGCCCTCCTGGGCCTTGTCCCAGAAGGCGTCGTCAGTGGACAGCACGTCCTCGAAGAAGATGTTCGGGGACTTCCCGCCGAGCTCGAGGGTGACCGGGATGAGGTTCTCGGAGGCGTACTGCATGATCAGCCGCCCGGTGGTGGTCTCACCGGTGAAGGCGATCTTGCGGATGCGCTTGTTGGATGCCAGGGGCTTGCCGGCCTCCAGGCCGAAGCCGTTGACGATGTTCCACACCCCGGCCGGCAGCAGGTCCCCGATCAGTTCGGCCAGCACCAGGATGGAGGTCGGGGTCTGCTCGGCGGGCTTCATCACCACGGCATTGCCCGCGGCCAGGGCGGGGGCCAGCTTCCAGGTGGCCATGAGGATGGGGAAGTTCCAGGGGATGATCTGGCCCACCACGCCGAGCGGCTCGTGATAGTGGTAGGCCACCGTGTCCTCGTCCAGCTGGGAGAGCGAACCCTCCTGCGCACGGATGATGCCGGCGAAGTACCGGAAGTGGTCGATGGCCAGCGGGATGTCCGCGTTGAGGGTCTCGCGGACGGCCTTGCCGTTGTCCCAGGTCTCGGCCACCGCGAGCATCCCGAGGTTGGCCTCCATGCGGTCGGCGATCTTGTTGAGGATCACCGCCCGCTCGGCCGGGGACGTCGCACCCCAGGCCGGTGCCGCGGCGTGGGCGGCGTCCAGGGCGGCCTCGATGTCCTCCGCAGTTCCACGTCCGACCTCCGTGAAGGTCTTGCCGGTGATCGGGGTCGAGTTCTCGAAGTACTGGCCCTTCACCGGCGCCACCCACTCGCCGCCGATGAAGTGCTCGTAGCGGGGCTTGAAGGTCACCTTCGAGCCGTCGGTACCCGGATTCGCGTAGATGGTCATGTCAGCTCCTGTATCGCGGGGATGGTTGTCCTACTGACTGTGAGGCTAGTCACAGTCAGGTTGCATCAACGTTGCATCCCGCCGGCAGGGCCTGCCAGGGCTGGGCGCCGCTAGACCCCCTCGGCCTGCAGCCGCTCCACGGCGCTGACGGCCAGGGAACGGCGCGGGGAGTCGGCCGGCAGCAGCTGCAGCGCCGTCATCCACACCTCCAGGTCGCCAGCCGACTCCGGACGCCCGGCGAAGGACCAAAGGTCCTCGATCCCCGCGTTCTCCAGCACGGACTCCCGCAGGTCCGCCTCCAGCTGGCGTCGGATCTCGGTGATGCCCGGAGACACCGAGCGAGGCAACACCGGCCCGGCGGCCTGGGAGAGGGCGGCGCCCACCTCGCCGCGGCGCAACGCATCCCGGGCCAGTACGGCGTCCGTGACCAGGGGGCCGTCCAAACGGTAGGGCCGCGAACGGATGGACACCGAGGGCAGGGTGGTGGTCAGAAAACGGCGCACCCGGTGCATCTCCGCCCGCAGAGTGGTCCCGGCCTGATGGCCGTAGAGGAGGTCCTCCAACGCCGCGCCGTCCAGCCCTGAGCCGTGCCAGTCCAGCAGGGTCAGGATCTCGGCGTGCTTGCCGGAGACCTCGGACGAGGCACCACCGGGGCCGGAGAGCCGAGGCGGCAGCCCCCCGGTGACGCGCACGAGGGTCTCGCGGCCGGCGTCGGGCTCCAGCGAGGGCAGCGCCACCGGGGCCGGGAGCGCATGGTCCCGCCAGGCCGAGTGCACCGCCTCGGCTGCAGCGCTCAGCAGCGGCAGGGCCAGGGGCGAGATGGCCTCATCACCGCCGGTCAGATCGATGACGCCGACGATCCTGCCATTGGCCGGGTCCCGCAACGGCACCGCCGAGCAGCTCCAGGGGTGCACCACGGGATGGAAGTGTTCAGCCCGGCTCACCTGCACCGGTCGGCCGGAGTACAGTGCAACCCCCGGCGCCGAGGTCCCCATCGATGCCTCGGACCAGTCCGCCCCGGGGAGGAACCCCATGTCCTCCGCACGGCGGCGGGCCACCGGATCCCCTTCGACCCACAGCAACTGCCCCTCGGCGTTGCCCAGCGCCACGATCAGCCCTGCGTCCTGGGCCGGGTCCACCAGGAGCCGGCGGATGATCGGCAGCACCGGGGACAACGGATGCTCCTGCCGCACGTCCCGCAGTGCGTCGTCGCTGACCATCCGGGGCTCCCTGCGCCCGGCCGGGCCGCCGAGGACCACCAGGGAGCGGCGCCACGATTCGGCGACCTCCCCCCGGAGCTGGCCGAGTCCTCCGCCCGGGGACGCCGTCAGGGTGGCCAGCTCACCGTGAGCGCGCTCGACGGCCTGCTGGTAGGCCGGGCCGGACAGCGGCAGGGTCACGCAATCTCCATCAGTCGCGAGCGGATCAGGAAGCGCCTGCCCTCCGGGGCCTCGACCGAGAATCCCGAGCCGCGGCCGTCCACCACGTCCAGGGTCAGGTGCGTGTGCTTCCAGTACTCGAACTGCTCGCGGCTCATCCAGAACGGCAGTCCCGTGCCGTCGGGCAGCTCGAAGGTGCCCAGCAGGGTGTCCGAGCCGCCGGTCTTGAAGTCCCCGTCCGGGAAGCACATCGGCGAGGAGCCGTCGCAGCAGCCTCCCGATTGGTGGAACATCAACGGACCGTGGACCTGCTGGAGCGAGCGGATCAGGTCCAGGGCGGCTTGGGTCATGCCGACGCGGGACATGGTCTCGCCGTCAACCTCCGGGCGTGCGTCCAGCACCGAGCTGGCATCGGCCGCGCCGACGGCACGATCTGCGGTCTGCGCGGTGCGGGTTGATTCCGTAGACGGGGACGCCATGGTGCGACCTCCTGGCGGTAGGGGTGCATCCACGGTATCTCCCGCCGTGGCCCACGTCACTATCGGCGCCCCGGCGGGCGGTGCAGGCCCAGAGTCGGCTGGAGGCCGGCTGAGACGACGGTGGCCGCCCCCGAGAAGGGGCGGCCACCGTCCGGGACGTCCGGGCCCGCGGGCCACCAGGGCTCGCGCCCGCGCAGACCCGCAGTCAGCGTGGGCTCAGTAGGCCCGGACTCGCTGGTCCACGATCAGGTGGATCAGGGCGAAGACGCCGTCCTCGTCGATGGCCCGGGTGGCGGCCTCCACCGCGGCCGGGACATCAGCATCCAGCTCCACGCGCACACCGAAACCGCCGAAGGCCTCCGCCATCTTCGCGAAGTCGGGGTTCTTCAGCTGCGTGCCGGAGACCCGGTTCGGGTAGTCACGCTCCTGGTGGGTGCGGATGGTGCCGTACTCCTGGTTGTCCATGACGACCACCAGCGGGGTGGCCCCGTACTGGGCGGCGGTGGCCAGCTCCTGGCCGTTCATCAGGAACTCACCGTCACCGGCAATGGTCACCACGCGGCGCCCCGGGTAGTTCAGGGACGCGGCCACGGCCGAGGGGACCGAGTAGCCCATGGAGCCGTTGCGGGCCGAGACCATGGAGGCGTAGGAGTTGGTGGGGAAATAGCGGTGCGCCCAGTTGGTGTGCTCGCCGGCACCCAAGGTGATGAGGGAGTCCTCGGGCAGTGACGGCACGAGGTTGGCCATCAGCGTGTCCATCCGGGCCTTGCCCGTGGACGGCTCCGCCGGCGGCAGTGCGGCGAACTTCTCCTGCTCGCCGCGCATGCGGGACGTCCATTCCTTCCAGGTGTCCTTCACGGCGAGGTCCATGCGGACCAGGTCCCGGATGAAGACGTCCGGCTTGGCCACGATCTGGTGGGAGACGGGACCGGACCGGCCGCGCAGCGAGGGGTCGATGGTGACCAGGAAGTTGTTCTTGTCCCAGTTCTGCCGGATGGTGAAGCCGTCCGTCACCACGTCACCGGGGACGGTGCCCACGAAGATGATGAGGTCGGTCTCCTCCAGCAGGTCATAGGTCGGCTTCGGGCGGCCGTAGCCGATCGGGCCCACGTAGGAGGGGGAGGTGAACGGCACGGTGCCCTCGGTGCGCCACTCGGCGGCGGCCGGGATGTAGTGCTCCTCGAGCCAGGCGGTCAGGGCCTCGGCGCCCTCATGGGTCCAGTCATTGCCGCCGGTGATGAACAGGGGCTTGTCCGACTCCTGCAGGGCCTCGTTGAGGGCCTTCCAGTCCTCCACGGTCATCCCGCCGGTGGCCACCGGGATGTTCGGGTGCAGCTCGGGCCTGATCTGCTCCTTGATGATGTCCTCGTGCAGACCCACGATCACCGGTCCTGGGCGGCCGGAAGAGGCCGCGAACATGGCCTCGGCCACGATCTCGGAGGCCCGGTCGGCGTGGTCCAGGATCATGACGCGCTTGGCCCCGGAATCGAACCAGGCCTGCGGCTCGAACTCCTGGAAGGCCTCCTTGCCGCGGTGCTCGAAGGGGATGAGCCCCACGAACAGCACCATGGCGGTGGAGTCCTGCCACGCGGTGTGCAGCCCCACGTGGGCGTTGGCGGCGCCGGGGCCGCGGGTCACCATGGCGATGCCGGGGACGGAGTTCATCTTGCCGTCGGCCTCGGCCATGTAGGCGGCGCCGCCCTCGTGGCGGCAGATGACGTTCTCGATCGAGGAATAGTGCAGACCATCCAGGACATCGAGGTAGCTTTCGCCCGGAACGGAATAGATCCGCTTGACACCGTGGGCTTCGAGGGTATCGACAATGACGTGTCCGGCCGACTTCGTTGTGGCCGTGGACTGTTCTTTGCTCATTCAGGGCTCCTAGGACTGTGTGCGGTTCCGGACCATGCCGGTCCCGCGGCCCGGGATGGTCCTCGGGCGGCGCGCTGGGCGAACTTCGTACAAAATACCCCAGCCAGAGGCCCCGTCCCCGCGCTGTGGCACCATGTGTCGTCCCCACCGGCACCGCACACCGGTACCGCACACCGGGTCTGGGCCCACGTGGAGCGCTCTTGAACACCACGTGATTCGGCCATTTCCGCAGACGAGAACCTCCAACGCGAAGTACAGTGCTGTCACCGCCCTGCGGCATCCATCCCCGGACGCCCGTCAGGATCAAAGGAGTCACTGCACCATGTTCTCAGCCACCACCACCGCGCGCCTGGCCCAAGCTGCCACGCTCGCCAACACGGCACCCGGCTTCCGAGGCGGCCGCCAACTGCCCGACCGGCTCGACGGACCCGCAGGACTCCCCTCCCCCCTCCCCTCGATCCTGCCGGACTGGGGGTTCGAGGATGACCCCTCCAGCGCCACCCTGCGCTCCATCCGCAAGCTGCGGGCCGTCGTCGCCGGGGTCTGGCAGGATGCCGCGGCACAGGACGTGGACGCCGCGCTCGAGGGCATCAACACCCTGCTGGGTGCGGCCGGAACCGTCCGCGCGGTCCTGCCCACCGACTCCACGGTCCGGTCCCCGGCCGTCCTGGTCGCCGGTCAGGAGGGTGACGCGCCGGACAAGGCCCTGTCCACGGCCTTCGCCCTGGCCCTCACCGATATGGCGGTGGCCGGGGAGCTGAGTCGGCTGCGGACGTGTTCCGGCGAGGACTGCAGCAACGCCTTCGTGGACCTGACCCGCAACCGCTCCAAGCAGTTCTGCGACGAGGCCAACTGCGCCAACCGCGCCCACGTGAAGGCCTATCGGGCGCGCCGCGCCGCGGAGGCCGCGCCGGCTCCCGAGGAGGCGGCGGGGCAACCCGCCCCGGAGAACCTCAAGACCGGCAAGAAGACCGGCAAGGCGGGCAAGAAGAAGGCTAAGAAGAAGTAGTCCCGCCGGACCGCTCGGGGCCGGACTCCTCGCGCTTGCGCTGCGCCTCGGCCTTGCGCTTCGCCACCGCCTTGCGGTGCAGCTCCTCGGAGGAGCGGTGTACTCCGGAGCCCCGGGAGAGGTGCTCCGGGTTGTCCTTGGCGGCCAGCTGCAGCATCGCGACCACCACCAGGGACACCATGAAGAAGACGCCGAAGGCAATCAGCCCGAGGTCGAACCGCACCGGGTTGTCGGTTCCGCCGGACGACGCCATGGTGACCACCGCACCGCCGATCAGGGCCAGTGCGAAGGAGAACCAGAGCGGCCCCTTGATCGACTGCAGGAAGCCGTGCTTGCCCTCGCGGCTGTCCGTCGGGGCACCACCGGGGCGCTGGTCCTCGGGCTGGGGGCCGGTCTGGGGCGTGCTCACGTACTGATCTCCTGGTCTGCTGCGGTCCGGTGCGCGGGCCGGTGGGCCTCGGCGCACCCCACCATTCTACGGCGTGTAGAGAACGGGTCCGTCCGGGGCCGGAGGGCTACTTCCGCGGCGCCCGCGGTTCCGCCTCCGCGCGGGCGGCCGGGCCGGCGTCGTGCCGGAATCCGAAGCCGGAGATGGCCAGCACCACGGCGATGATGATGGCCCCACCGCCCACGATGCCGAGCAGCCCGTGGGCGTCCAGGTTCAGGAACAGCAGGAGCCCGACGCCGGACAGGGCGCCCACCAACCCCGTGTACAGCTGGTCCCGGGCCGGGACGAAGTCCCTGCGGTGCCGCGCCCACGCGACCAGCTCGGCGGCGCCGGAGCCGATCAGGGCCACGGCGGCGATGATCCCGGCCACGAAGACGGATCCGGCGAAGAGCAGGGCGATGGCCCCGACCATCAGGACGGCCGCGGCGATCGAGAGCGGCCCGCGCATCCTCTCGGGCACCGGATCGCGGCGCAGGTACTCCCAGAGTCCGGTGCCGGAGAACACGAAGTAGGCCGCCAGTCCGTACTTCAGCACGCCCAGACCGGGCTCCTGCAGGAACACGGTGGTCAGGCCGAAGATGACGGCAATGAGCGCGCGGATCAGGATGGGCTTCCACATGATCGCGGCGGTTTCAATGGGGGCTTTGACGGCAGACACCCGGCCATTCTAGGCGTCGGGGCGGCTCCGCTCAGCCCTGCCCGGTCCGCATCCACGCATCCGAGCGCACCCGCAGTCCCAGCGTCACGGCGCGGGCGCCCAGGAAGACCCCCGCGAAACCGGCCCACAGCAGCGCCAGCTGCGCGCCGCCGTCGGGCGCCTGAGCCGTCCCGGCACCCGTGGCGAGCCAGACCAACCCGGCCAGGGCCGGCAGGTACACCACCAGGTTCACGATGCCGGCCAGGGCCAGATAGCGGGCATCGCCGGCTCCGATGAGCACGCCGTCCAGGACGAACACATAACCGCCGATGGGCTGGGAGGCGGCCAGCACGAGCAGCCCGGCGGTGGCGGCGGCCTGGACGGTGGGTTCCGGGGTGAAGAGCGGGGGCAGCACCCAGGCCAGCACGGCGAGCACGGCGCCGGTGATGACCCCGAACCAGATCGACCAGCGGATCATGGTGCCCGTCAGGGCCCGGGCGTCCTCGCGCCGGCCCGCGCCGAGCTCGCGGCCGATCAGGGCCTGGGCGGCGATCGCGAGGGCGTCGAGCGCGAAGGCCAGGGTCGAGTAGACGGTGAAGACCAGCTGGTGCGCGGCGAGCGTGGCCACGCCGAGTCCCGTGGCCGCCATGACGGTGACGAGGATCGCCGCCCGGAGGCTGACGGTGCGCAGCAGCAGCCAGGAACCCACCTGGGCGGTGGCCCGCATGCCGGCGATCGAGGGCGTCAGGTGGGTTCCGGCTGTGCGGAAGCGGGGGTAGAGGACCGCCAGATAGACCGCGAACATGCCCCACTGGACGATCGAGGTGCCCAGCGCTGCACCGGCCACCCCCAGGCCCACCCCGTAGACCAGCGCGAAGTTCAGCGCGATGTTCAGCCCGAAGCCGAGACCGGCCACCACCAGCGGGGTCCTCGTGTCCAACAGGCCACGCAGGATGCCGGTGGCCGCCAGGACCCCCAGCATGGCCGGGATGCCCGGCATGGACCACTGCAGGTAGGCCACCGCGTTCGCCAACACCGCCCCCTCGGCCCCGATCAGCCCGGCCAGCCACGGGGCGCCGATCCAGCCGGCCACGCCCAGGATCGCGCCGAGCAGCAGGGCCAGCCACACGCCGTCGCGCCCCCGGTCCATCGCGGCACCCAGGTTGCCGGCACCCAGGAACCGGGACACGGCCGGGGTGGTGGAATAGGCCAGGAAGATCATCAGGCCGGTCACGGTGTGCAGGATGGTGGTGCCGATGCCGACGCCGGCCAGTTCCGTCACGCCCAGATGGCCGATGATCGCGGTGTCCGCCAACAGGAACAGCGGTTCGGCCAGCAGCGCACCGAAGGCGGGGACCGCGAGCGCCAGGATCTGGCGGGAGACCGGGCGGGGGTCCCGGGGTGCTGCGGTCACATCCCCTCGGACAGCAGAGGCAGCACGGTGTAGGCCACCACGATCGAGACGAGGTTGTTGAACACGTGCAGGATGGTGGCGTAGGCCAGTGATCGACCGGTCAGCACGTAGGCCACGGTGATGGCGGCGGCCAGGGTCAGGTAGGGGACGATCTGCACCGGGTCGAAGCTGAAGCCGGCGCTGATGAAGTGGATCGAGGCGAACAGCACCATGGAGATCCCCACGCACACCCAGACGTTGACCCAGCGGGAGAGCTTGCCGATCATCAGGTGGCGGAAGATGTACTCCTCCACGAACGGCGCCATGAACACGGTCACCAGCATCATGGGCAGGAAGTCCACCTGGGTGGTCATCTCCTCGATCGCCAGCTGATTGGCGCTCTTGATGTCCCCGCCGGCGGACATCACCACGGCCGCGTTGACCATGATGCAGGCGAACCAGATCACCGGGATGAGCCCGATCTTCAGCCACCCGTACCGCTTGAACGTGCGCAGGGAGTCCACGAAGGGGCGCCAGCAGGCGATCAGGGCCAGCACCGTGAGGACCGTGTAGGAGATCAGGTTGATCGTGAAGGTGAAGGAGCCCTCGTTGAGGCTGCCGTCCGGCTGGGTGAACTGCTCGCGGAAGCCGGGGATCAGGGTGACCAGCACGGCCCCGCCGAGGATGAAGATCAGGAGGTACGCCAGCACGGTGACCAGGTCCATCCAGGAGGGCTTTCCGGGGTCCAGGACGATCCGGTCCTGCGGCCGGCGTCCCGGCCACCCCGGCGGGATGCCCGGCTGCCCGTGGTGGGGGGTCGGGGGCGCCTGCCGCGGGATGTCGGTCATGTGGTCATGTTATCGACGCCGCCCAGGGTGGCCCCAATCCGGGGCACAGAACGCAAGGGTCATCCGATTCCACGCAGTTCCGGCCCCCACGAGCGCCTGGATTGCGTGAAATCGGATGACCCTTCATCGCGACGGCCGGAACCTACCGCTGCTGGTCCTCGGCGCCCGGGTCCACCTGGGGCACGGCGCCGGTCACCGTGGACACGGCGGCCTCCTCGGCGTCCAGGTCCACTCCCTGGGTGAACTGAGACATGTACAGCCGGTAGTAGGCGCCCTCGGCGGCGAGCAGCTGCTCGTGCGAGCCCTGTTCCACGATGTCCCCGTGCTCCATCACCAGGATCGCGTCGGCATCCCGGATGGTGGAGAGCCGGTGCGCGATCACGAACGAGGTCCGCTCCGAGCGCAGGGCCGCCATGGCCTCCTGGACGAGCACCTCGGTGCGGGTGTCCACGGAGGAGGTGGCCTCGTCCAGGATCAGCAGGGCGGGATCGGCGAGGAAGGCGCGGGCGATGGTGATGAGCTGGCGCTCACCGGCGGAGATGTTGGCCCCCTCCGCCTCGATGACCGTGTCATAGCCTTCGGGCAGGGTGTGCACGAAGCGGTCCACGAAGGTCGCCGTGGCGGCCGCCACGACCTCCTCGTCCGTGGCGTCCAGCCGGCCGTAGCGGATGTTCTCCCGGATGGTCCCGCCGAACAGCACGGCATCCTGCAGCACCATCCCGATCTGGCCGCGCAGCACCCCGCGGTCCAGGGTGGCGGTGTCCACCCCGTCCAGCCGGATCTGGCCGCCGTCGATCTCGTAGAACCGCATGATGAGGTTCACCAGGGTGGTCTTGCCGGCGCCGGTGGGGCCCACGATCGCCACGGTCTGCCCCGGCCGGGCATCCAGGGACAGGTCCGAGATGAGCGGTTCCCCCGGGGTGTAGGAGAACTGCACGTGGTCGAACTCCACGTGCCCGTGCACGGGCTGGGCCAGCTGCCCGGGTGCCTTGCCGGCCATGCTGCCGGCCGGCGTCGTGCCCTTCTCCGTCTGGACCGAGAGGTCCTCGTCCTGCTCGTCCGCATCCAGCAGCTCGAAGATCCGCTCGGCCGAGGCCACACCCGAGATGAGCATGTTCGCCATGCCCGCCATCTCTCCCAGCGGGGCGTTGAACTCGCGGGAGTACTGGATGAAGGCGGTGACCTGGCCCAGGGACATCTGTCCGGTGGCCACGCGCAACCCGCCGACCACGGCGATCCCCACGTAGCCCAGGTAGGTCACCCACTGCATGATCGGCATGATCATGCCGGAGTAGAACTGGGCCCGGAACGAGGCCTCGTACAGGTCCTCGTTGTGCTCGTCGAAGCGTTCGCGCATGGCACCCTGGCGGCCGAACACGGTCACCAGCTCGTGACCCGTGAAGGACTCCTCGATGTGCCCGTTCAGCCGTCCGGTGTTCTTCCACTGCGCAGCGAACAGCTTCTGGGACTTCGAGCCGATCAGGCCCACCACCACGGCCGCGACCGGCAGGGCGATCAGGGCGATCAGGGCGAGCTGCCAGGAGAGCACGAACATCATGATGGTGATGCCGATGATGGTCATCACCGCGTAGAACAGGGAGGCGAAGGCCTGCTGCATGGCCGTCTGCACGTTGTCCACGTCATTGGTGGTGCGGGAGAGCAGGTCGCCGCGCTGACGCGTGTCGAAGTAGCTCAACGGCAGCCGGTTGACCTTGTCCTCGATCTGCTGACGCAGCCGGTAGACCACCCGCATGACGATCTCGTTGAGCACGAAGCCCTGGAGCCAGTCGAACAGCGAGGCCACCACGTACATGCCCAGCACCACGGCCAGCAGCCGGGACAGGGTAGTGAAGTCGATGCCGTCACCCAGCCAGCCGTTGAAGATCACGTCCATGGCCTGGCCCAGGATGGCGGGCGCCCAGACCGTGAGGACGGTGGAGATGGCGCCGAAGACGAAGGTCAGCACCACCCCGAGCTTGTGGTCCCTCAGGGTGCCGAACAGGCGCCCGAGGGAGGGCCAGAAGGATTTCGCCTTGCGCGGCGCGGAGTTGCCGCCCCACTCGTCACCGCCCACGTTGTCCTGCAGCTCGGCGATCTCCTGCTCGGACACGACGCCGGCCCCGGCACCGTCCGCTGCGCCGTCGCCCTGTGGCCTGGCGGCCACGGTGGACCGGTAGGCGGGGCGCTGGACGGCGGGGAACAGGTCCTCAGGGCGCCGGCTCTGGGCAGACGGGGTGTGTTCGCGCTTGCTCATGCCACTTCCTCCGCGCTGATCTGGGAATCCACGATCTCCCGGTAGGTCTCCGAGCTCTCGAGGAGTTCGTGGTGGGTGCCGCGGCCCACGATCCGGCCCTCCTCCAGGACGATGATCTGGTCGGCTTCCGTGATGCTGGAGACGCGTTGGGCGACCATGAGGGTGGTGGCGCCGTCCGTGTAGCCCGCCAGGGCGGCGCGCAGCCGGGCGTCGGTGGTGACGTCCAGGGCGGAGAAGGAGTCGTCGAACAGGTAAACCCTGGGCTTGGCCACGAGAGCGCGGGCGATGCACAGGCGTTGGCGCTGGCCGCCGGAGACGTTGGTGCCGCCCTGTGAGATGCCGGAGGCGAGTCCTGCGGCGGCGGACTCACCCTCGCCCGTGGTCCGGTCCCTCACGAACCCGGTGGCCTGGGCGGTGTCCAGGGCGTTCCACAGTTCGTCCTCGGTAGCCTCCGGCTTGCCGAAGCGCAGGTTCTCGGCCACCGTCCCGGAGAACAGGTAGGGCCTCTGCGGGACCAGCCCCACGGCCGCGGTCAGCGAGGCCCGGGACATCTGGTCCACCGGGACACCGTCGATCAGCACGGAGCCGGTGGTGGAGTCGTAGAGCCGCGGGATCAGGTTGACCAGCGTGGACTTCCCGGACCCCGTGGAGCCGATGATCGCGGTGGTCTTGCCGGCCTCGGCCGTGAAGGAGACCCCGTCCAGGATGGGGGCCTCCGCGCCGGGGTAGGAGAAGGTGACGTCGCGGAACTCGACGGTGCCGTCGCGGCGCTGCGGCTCGGTGGGGGACGCGGGCTCCTGCACGGAGCCGGTGGTGGTCAGGACCTCGCCGATCCGCCGCGCGGTGATCACGGCGCGGGGGAACATCATGAACATGAAGGTGCCCATCATCACGGCCATGAGGATCTGCAGCAGGTACTGCATGAACGCCGTCAGCGCGCCGACCTCCACGAGCCCGGCGTCCACCCGCTGGCCACCGAACCACAGCACGGCGGCGGTGGCCAGGTGCAGCACCATCGTGATGACCGGCCCCATGAGGACGAACAGTCGGCCGATGTTGATGGAGGTCCGGGTCAGGGTCTCGTTGGCGTCGGTGAAGCGCTGGGCCTCGTGGCGTTCACGCACGAAGGCCCGGACCACGCGGATGCCCATGATCTGCTCGCGCATCACGCCGTTGATGTCATCGATGTTGGTCTGCATCTTCTCGAACAGCGGCATCAGCCGGCGCACCAGCAGTCCCACGATCACCAGGAGCACGGGTACGGACACCCAGACCAGCCAGGACAGGCCCGGGTCCTCCTGGATGGCCATCACGATCCCGCCGATGGACATGATCGGGACCATGACCATGAAGTTCAGGGCCATCAGCACCACCATCTGCACCTGCTGCACGTCGTTGGTGCCACGGGTGATCAGCGTCGGGGCGCCGAAGTGGCCCATCTCCTCGGCGGAGAAGTGGTCCACGCGGGTGTAGATGGCCTGGCGGATGTCACGGCCGATCGACATGGACATCCGCGCGCCGAACCAGACGGCCGAGATCGCCGTGATGACCTGGGCCAGGGCCACGGCCAGCATGACGGCGCCCACGCGCCAGATGTAGTCGGTGTCGCCCGTGGCGATCCCGTTGTCGATGATGTCCGCGTTGAGGCTGGGCAGGTACAGCGTGGCCAGGGTGGCGGCCAACTGGAGCACCAGGACGGCCACGACGTGGGCCCAGTAGGGCTTGCCGTAGTGCCGGACGAGTTTCCACAGCATGGGTTTCGCTTCCGGTTCGTTCTGTCCTCACCGTCGCTCAGGCGGGAGGGATATCGGTGGGACCGTCGTCGAGCACACGGGCGCCACGTCTGCAGAGGCGGCAGTGACGGGAGGGGCTTCGGGTGGCGCAGATGGCGGATCCGAACATGGTCCACGACCATCATGCCTGACGTACCCGCAGATTAGGCCACGGTCCGCTGACAGTGAACCGATGCCGCAGGATCGGAACAGGCCCCTGCGTCCCAGCCCCTGTTTGCCACTCAGCCCTGGAGCCACTCAGCCCTGCAGCCGGTCCGCGTTGGCGTGGATCGCGTCCCGCAGGTACTGGCTCAGCCCGGGCCGCAGGTCACCGTAGGTCTTCGCGAACCGCGGGTCCTGGACGTACATGTCCCCCAGGTTGCGGTGGAACTCCCCGTCCACCGGAAAGAACCACCGGTCCAGGTGCACCCGCGCGGCCTCGGCGGCGTCCATGGCCTGGTCCGAGTCAGCGGGCTGTCCTGCATCCATCGCGGCCAGGATCAGCCGGTTGTTCTCCTCCGTCTCGGCGCTGATCCGTTCCCAGTCGGCCTGGGTGTAGGCCGCCGTCCGGCGCTGCGATTCGGCCCAGGCCTCGGTCTGGCCCCAGCGGTCCCGGGCCTCGGCCTGGTACTCCTCGAAGCGCTCCGTGTAGGCGTCTCCGAAGAGTTCGCGCATCTCGGTCTCGGTCAGGTCGAGGTCCTTCATGTCCTTCTCCAATGCTGTGTCCAGTGCGGCGAGCAGCCGCGAAAGTTCGGTGATCTTTTCCTCCACCAGCTCGCGCTGGCGTTCCAGGGCACGACGCCGGCCGGCCCCTTCCGCTGACGGGTCCCCTTCCGGCCCGGTCGAGCTGTCCAGGGCGGCGGCGATGTCCTCCAGCCCGAGGCCCAGCCGCCGGTAGGCGACGACCTGCTGGAGGCGCTCGACGTCCTCCGGGGCATAGAGCCGATAGCCGGCGGAGGACCGCGCGGCCGGGCACACCAGTCCGATCTGGTCATAGTGGTGCAGCGTCCGCACGGTGACGCCGGTGGTGGAGGCGGTCTCGCCCACCGTCATCAGCGCGACCTCGGGGTGTGTTGCTCCGTGCCGCCGGCGCAACCGCCGCGGTTCGATGTCCGCGCGTGCTCCCTGGCCCCTCGTCTTCTTCATATCCCCCACTGAACATCCTCACGCCACGTCAGGGTCAACCCCACCGGCCGGGTGCGTCAGGTGCCCGGTCAGGTCAGGTGGTCCATCCGGCCCTCGGCCCAGTCCGCGTGCCGGCTGGCCGAGCGGCGCACCACCCTGGAGGCCCCGCCGCCGGGAACACCCAGGACCCCGGAGAAGTTGTCATAGAGCCGCTCGTAGCGGTACCGGTCCAGGTGGGCGGCGATCCGCTCGGCCACGGCACCGGAGAGCGGCAGGTAGTTCGGGAAGGACCGCATGAACGTGGCCCACCTCCGGTCCCGGGCCACCCCCACGGTGTCCCCCGCGAGCAGCACCCCGGCCCCGTCCCGGCCGGGCCAGTGCACCACCACGGAGCCCGGGAAGTGCCCACCCGGTTGGGAGGCGCTCACCCCGGGAAGCCCAGCCAGCGGGGAGAGGGAACCGGACCACACGTGGACGGCAACGGGCCGCCGGGCCAGCCAGCCGACGTCGGGCTCGGAGACGTACACCGGCACGGGCCCCTCCGGGCCGGCCAGCGCCTCGGACCACGCCGACTGGACCCCGTACATGTGCGGGTGGGAGGCGATGATCCCCGCCAGCGGGCCGAGTCCTCGGACGTGCTGGACCGCGGCGGCATCGATGTACGTGGGCACGTCCACCATGAGGTTGCCCGCCGGAGTGACCACCACCTTCGCGTGCTGGCCGATTCCGACGCCGGCCCGCACCCGCAGCGCCCAGAGGTCCGGTTCCAGCTCGGCCACCTCGAGGCCCGCCCCGGCGTCGCGGAGCTCACCCACGGTGGTCCAGCGTTGCCCGCCGGCGGGGATCCACTGGCGGTCGTCCGCGCAGATCGTGCAGACGGCGGGCAGCCCCTCGGGGTGGGCGGCCGCCTGTTCCACCCCGCAGGTGGCACACAGGATGAGCCCGTCCCAGAGTTCGGGGTCGGAAGGTTCGCTCAGCGCGGCCGGCTGGCCCGGGTTCGTCATGGTTCGCTCCTCACGGATCCGGCGTCCATGCGTGGACCCTATCCCCGCGGCACGCGCAGGGGATACCTTCTGGCCATGGCGCTGGCACCGGGTCCGGGGGCGCAGCACCCCGCGGCCGGTGCTAGCCGCCGGCCCATTCGTGGGCGGCCTTGTTGCGCATCCCCACCAGCTCCAGGGCGCGCCGTTCCAGGTCCTGGTCGTGTTCGGTCCGGGCGGACCACTGGGGCACCGGGGCGGCGCGGCCGTCCGGGCCCGTAGAGACCATGACGGTCAGCCCGTGGGCGATCAGGGCGGACTCGCGCTCCCGGCGGTCTCCGGCGCGGGCCCGGACGGAGAGGTGCATGGACCGCGAGCTGGTGTGCACCAGTCGGGCCTCGAGCTCCACCAGATTCCCCACCCGCACGGGCCGGTAGAAGCGCACGCCGCCGGCGAAGACCGCCACCACGGGCTGACCGGACCACCGGGAGGCGCACACGTTGGCGGCCTCGTCGATCCACCGCATCACCGCTCCGCCCTGGACCTTCTCCCCCGGGTAGACCTCCCGGGTGTTCGCCACGAACCTCAGGACCACGGACTCACCGGTCAGGTCCGCGGCCGGCATCGGGGCCTCGACCATCGACTCCTCGACCTCGCGGCGGACGGAGCCGCGCAGCTGGGCGAGCCGTTGCCGCTCCTCCTCCTCGGGCGTCTCGGGCGCCCAGGGGCGCACCGGGATCGAATTGCCCTCAGCGTCCACCGCCACGTAGATCATGACGCACTCCGTGCTCACGGTGGCCTTGCCGTGGGCGTCCTTGACCTCCGGCAGGACCACCCGGGTCTGCACGTGCACGCTGGTCCGCCCCGTCAGGACCACGCGGGCCTGGACCACCACCCGGGTCTCCACGGGCACGCGATGGGCGAAGTACATGTTGCCCACGTAGGAGGACACCACGTTGGTGCCGGACCAGGAGGCGGCCGAGGCGTAGGCCGTCTTGTCGATCCAGGTCATGACGGTTCCAGCGTCCACGGTTCCATCAGGGTGGTCATAGGACTCGGCCCTGAATTGCAGGGCGATGGAGCTGTGGGTGGGCATGTAAACAAAATTAGCATCTGTGATGGATGCCACGTCCATCAGAATCTCACCAAGTGGAAACTCTTCGTCAAACACCAGCTGTCTCCCAGCCGTCCCTCAGCCGCCGGGATGGTCGGCCACAATGGTGGGATGGAGAACTTCCCGACGCCGGCCACCCCCTCGCCCGGCCCGTCGCCGGCCGCTGCGGGGCCGGAGACGGCCGTGGCCCGCCAGCACGAGGTCACCCTGCGGTTCCTCGCGGCCCCCACTGATCGAGGCAAGTCCGGCACCGTGGATGCCGGCCGGGTGCTGGAGTGGGTGGACAAGGCCGCCTTCGCCACCGCGACCGGCTGGAGCGGCAGCTACTGCGTCACGGCCTACGTGGGCAACATCCATTTCGAGCACCCCGTCCAGGTCGGCGAGATGGTGGAGGTGACCGCCACCGTGCTCTACACGGGCCGGTCCTCCATGCACATCAACACCACCGTCCGCTCGGGTGATCCGAAGTCGGGGCTCCTCACCGAACGGGCCCGCTGCCTGGTGATCTTCGTAGCCGTGGATGGCGAGGGCCACTCCACCGCTGTCCCCGAGTTCGTCCCGCGCACCCTGGAGCAGGAGCTGGCCCGTGACTACGCGAGGTCGCGGATCCCGGTCCGGGACGAGATCGCGGCCGAGCTGCGCCGGCAGGACTACACGGAGGCGGGAACGGCCGAGAAGGTGCTGCTGCGGTTCCTCGCCGCCCCCACGGACGTGAACTGGGGCGGTAAGGTCCACGGCGGGATCGTCATGGAGTGGATCGACACGGCCGCCTACCTCTGCTCCTCGCGGTACTGCGGCCGGGACACCGTGGCCGTCTTCTCCGGGGGCATCCGTTTCCTGCACCCCCTGCACATCGGTGACCTCGTGGAGGTCGAGGCGCGGCTGATCTACACGGGCCACAAGGGCATGCACATCGCCGTGGAGGTCCGCTCCGGGGATCCGAAGGGCGGCCGGCTGGAGCCGACCACGAACTGCATCACCGTCATGGTGGCCCGGGACGGGGAAGGCACCTCCGTGCCGGTGCCGGCGTGGGAGCCCGTCAGCGACGAGGACCGCCGGCTGTGGCAGCACGCCCGGACCCTGCTGCGGATCCGGGGACAGGCCCAGGGCAACCGGCTGCCCAATCACCTGCTCGACCACGAGACACACGCGGCACACGCGGCACACGCGGCACACGCGGCACACGAAGCGCACGAAACACAGGAGGACCACTGATGGACCGCAGTCAACGCGGATACTGGGACGTCTCGCTGCCGGCCGCACCGGAAGGCGGGCAGGCCGCCCGGCTCACGGCCGCCGTCGGGCAGGTGGGTGGCCCGCAGCTGGCCGACTGGGCCGTGCGCCTGCTGACCGGGCGCGCCCAGCCGGGGGATCCGGGGGATCCGGACATCGCGCTGATCCGCGGGGAGGCCTCCCACCTGGATCCGGAGCTCGCCCTGGACCCGCACCTGTCCCGGTGGCTCGGCGCCCGCGTCCTCCGGTATCACTGGCACCCCCGGGCCGCGCAGGCCGTGCTGGCCGGCCTGACGGACGAGAGCCCGGCCGTGCGGCAGGCGTGCTGCCGCATCGTGGCCGCCCAAGGGGCCCCGGAGCTGGTGGACGCCGCCGGGACGGTCGAGTCACTGCTGGGCGATCCCGAACCCCGGGTGCGCAGCGCGGCCGCCCTGGCGCTCGGGGAGGTCGGTGGCGAGCGCGCCGCCACCGCCCTACAGGGGTTGCTCATGGATCCGGACTCGGTCCTGGCCGAGGCCGCCGAGGAGGCCCTGGAACGACTGGCCGAACGGCACGGCCGGCCGGACCTGCGGGCCGAACCGGAGTACTGAGCCGGAGTACTGGACCCCGGGGCGGAGTGCTACTCGGCGCGGAAGCGGACCTGGTGCCAGCCGCTCGCCCCGTTCGGTACGGTGTCGGCCCGCTCTGATGTCTGGACCTCACCGTCCCGGTTGACCGCGCGGACCCTCGCCGTGTGCTCACCCGGCTCGCCGGCCCACTCGAACGACCACTGGCGCCAGGTGTCCACCGTGGCCTCAGCCGCCAGGGTGGCGTCCTGCCACTCCCCCTCGTCCACCTGCACCTGGACGGCCCCGATGCCGGTCGTCTGCGACCACGCCGTGCCGCCGAGGACGGCCCCGCCGGCCGGTACCGTCTCGAAACCCCGCGGCACATCGATCCGCGAGGCCAGTTTGATGGGCCCTCGCTCGGACCAACCGCGCTGGGTCCAGTAGGCGGTTCGGTCCGCGAAGCGGGTGAGCTCCAGGTCCACCACCCATTTGGTGGCCGAGACGTAGCCGTACAGCCCGGGGACCACCATGCGCACCGGAAAACCGTGCTCCAGCGGCAACGGCTCCCCGTTCATGCCCACGGCGAGCAGTGCTGCGCGGTCATCGGTCAGGACCTCCAGCGGCGTGGAGGCGCTGAAGCCGTCGGCCGAGGTGGAGAGCACCATGTCCGCACCGGCCAGCGGCCGGGCCCGCGCGAGCAGCTCCCTGATCGGATAGCCCAGCCACTTGGCGTTCCCGGCCAGCTCGCCGCCCACCGGGTTCGAGACGCACGTCAGCGTCAGCCAGGTCTCCTCCAGGTCCTTCTCCATCAGCTCGGCGAAGCCCAGGGTGAACTCCTCCTCGACCATGCCGTGGACCCGCAGCTCCCAGGTGGTGGGATCGATCCGGGGCACGGACAGGGCCGTGTCGATGCGGTAGAACTGGCCGTTAGGGGTGACGAAGGGAGGCATCCCGGGCACCGGGGCCCCCACGCCGTCGGGCAGCGCGGCCGCAGCCCGACGCGCTCCCGGCAGCCTCAGGGCGTCCCGGGTGGCCTCCACCGCGCTGCCCGCAGCGGACAGTGCGCGGCCACCAGCCAGGGCCGCCGCGGCCACCACCGTGCTCAGGCCCGCGGCCACGAGGAAGGTGCGCCGCGCCGGCCCCTGTGCGGACCGTCCGGCCGCCTCCCCGGGGCGCTCCGAGGCGGCTGCCGCAGGGTCGCCGCCCGGGAGACTGCGGTGTGCCAGCCGCACGAGCCCGTTCAGGGCCGCCACACCCGCCACCCCTCCAGCCACGGTCGGCACCAGATCGGCCACCCCGGTTCCTGCCCGGGACATCACCGCCACACCCAGGAGGATGGCGATGGCCGCACACAGTGCGGAGGCCACGGCCAGCCTCCGGCGCGCCAGCAACCCCAGCCCTGCCGCCACCACCAGAGCCACCACGCCCATGGACACCAACAGCACGAGTTTGTCGGCCGTGCCGAAGACGTCGATGGCGACGTCCTTCAGCCAGGCCGGCGTCACGTCGATGAAGGCGGCCCCCACGGCCACCAGCGGTGAGGAGGCCGGGGAGAACAGCACGGAGATCAACTCGGCCACCCCGAACAGCAGGGCTGCCGCGATGGCACCGGAGGCGGCGAAGGGCCACCGGCGGGACGGCCACCGGGTGGATGGACTCAGTTCGGAGGTCCCGGTCATGGCACTCATTCTTCTCTCCCTCGGCTCTACGGCAAGGGGCCGGCCCGGTCCCGCGACCGCGGTTCCGGGCCGGCCGGTGACGTCCAGTCCGTTCAGTCCGTTCAGTCCATGGCGGGCATCAGGACGGAATCGACCAGGTAGACGGTCGCGTTGGCGGTCTGGACGCCGCCGCAGATGACGTTGGCATCGTTGACGGTCATCTCATCACCGCTGCCGGTCACCTCGAGGTCCTCGCCCTGGACGGTGGTGTGCATCCCCTCGATCTCGTCCGGGGACAGCTGGCCGGGCACCACATGGTAGGTCAGTACCGAGGACAGCATGTCGGCGTCCTCCACCACGGCGTTCAGATCCGCCTCGGGGATGGCGGCAAAGGCGTCATCCACGGGGGCGAACACGGTGAACTCGTCCCCGTTGAGGGTGTCAACCAGGTCCACGTCCGGGTTCAGCTCAGCGGAGATGGCCGAGGTGAGCGTGGTCAGCATCGGGTTGTTGGAGGCCGCAGTGGCCACCGGGTCCATGGCCATGCCCTCCACCGAGCCGGCTCCGTCCGGAACCTCCTCGGCGTAGGCGCCGCACCCCGGGCCCACCAGGTTGGCGGCCGGGTCCATCATGGACTCGGAGGCACCGGGGGCGCCCGACTCGGAAGCCTCCATGGACTCTGACATGGAGGGCGAGGAGGACATCGAGGCGTCCTCGGAGGCCGCCGGTTCCTCCGTGGGGCCGCCACAGGCGGTCAACCCGAGAGCCGCAACGGCGGCCAGGCCCAGCATGGTGTTTCGCATCGTCGTCTTCATGACCTACTCCTTTTAGTGCATGGACCCTGACGGTCCACCGGTCCTTCCCGCCACCACATCGGGCGGGCTGTCGTGGGGTGTTCGGAGCCACCCCCGGCCCGGATGGGTCCGCGGTGAAAAAAAGTTCGGCGGGCCCGCCCGTGGGACCCGTGGACCCCACCGGGACACCCGCCGGGACACCGGCCGCGCACCTGCCGCGCACCCGTCGCACTCCATCCGCACGCCAGCCGGATGCGGCACCACTACCCTTGGGGGATCATGCAATGCCCCCATTTCGACGCCGGCGAGTGCCGCTCCTGCCCCCTGATGGGGGTGCCCTACGCCGAGCAACTGGCCACCAAACAGGCCGGGGTCCGTGCCCTGCTGGACCCGGTGGCCGGCACCCGCGCCCCGGACGGCGGCGAGCTGTGGGGCGAGCCGGTCCCCTCCGCGGAGTCCGGCTTCCGGAACAAGGCCAAGATGGTGGTCACCGGCACCGCCGAGGCGCCCCGGCTCGGCATCCTCGATCCTCGCCAGCATCCCAAGCATCACGACGGCACGGGGGTGGACCTGCGCGATTGCGGCCTCTACGAGCCCGCCCTCGGCGCCGCCTTCCCGGCTGTGGCGGAGGTCATCACCGCCTCCGGGCTGGTCCCGTACGACGTGGGCACCCGCACGGGCGAGCTCAAACACGTGATCCTGACCCTCTCCCCCACCGGCGGGCTGATGATCCGCTTCGTCCTCCGCTCCACGGACCAGCTGCCGGCACTGCGCGCCGCTGTCCCCGCGTTGCAGCGGTTCCTGCCGAACGCCCAGGTCATCACGGCGAATCTGTTGCCAGAGCACCGCGCAGTGCTGGAAGGTCCTCAGGAGATCCACCTCGCCGGGGAGCCCACCCTACGGATGCCGTTGAACGGCATCCCCCTGAACCTTCGCCCCCAGGGCTTCTTCCAGACCAACAGCGCTCTGGCCGCCGCCCTCTACGCGCTGGCCTCCGAGTGGCTCGATGCCACGGAGGCCACCAGCGTCTGGGACCTGTACTGCGGCGTGGGCGGCTTCGGCTTCCAGCTCGCGCAGGTCCGGGGGCACGACGCCGGCCCGGTCGGCCCCCTGTCCGCCGGCACCGAGCGCTCGGTGTGGGGCCTGGAGACCTCGCCGGACGCCGTCGCCGCCGCCCAGGTGACCGCCCGCGAACTGGACGTGGCGGACCGGGTGCGTTTCGCCGTCGGGGATGCCACGGTCCTGGGTGAGGCACCCGATCAGGTGCCGGACGCCGTCGTGGTCAATCCACCCCGGCGGGGCATCGGTGCGGAGCTGGCCGACTGGCTGGAGGGCTCCGGGGTCCGGCACGTGCTGTACTCCAGCTGCAACGCGGCCACCTTGGCCAGAGACCTGGAGCACCTGCCCGAGTACCGGCCGGTGCGGGCGCGGCTGCTGGACATGTTCCCGCAGGCGGCGCACTACGAGGTGTTGATGCTGCTGGAGCGGCGCTGAGACCCCCGCCCCTCACCGTGGGTGGTCAGTTCCCGTGGGTGATCAGTTGTCGCCGCCTTCAGCCGCCCCCACCCCACAACAAGTGACCACTCAACTGACCGCTCACGCGGGCCGCCGGACCGTTCAGCGCCGATTCTGGGGCCGGGGCCCCTGATGGCTAGGCTGGATTCATGCATCCACTGACCCGTCCCATCGAGCTCTCGGGCCCCGCCCGACGCCACGCGCTGCGTCATTTCCGTGCGGTGATCTTTGACATGGACGGCGTGGTGACGGACACTGCGGGCGTCCACGCCCGGGCCTGGAAGGACCTCTTCGACTCGAGCCTGTCGGCGGTGGGCGCCCTGCCTCAGAACGAGGCCACCGTGGCGGCAGCTCCCCGGGCCCTGCGGCCCTTCGACGAACGCGCGGACTACCTGGAGTTCGTGGACGGCAAACCCCGCGAGGACGGGGTGCGCTCGTTCTTCGCCTCCCGTGGACTGCTGGTGCCTGAGGCGCCCGAGGCGCTTGAGGTGCCTGAGAGGCCGGAGAGGCCGGGCGTACTCGTGGAGGCGCTGACCGTGCAGGGTCTCGCGGAGCGCAAGCAGGGGTTCTTCGAGGAGGTCCTGCACCGGGACGGGGTCACCGTGTTCCCGGAGACCCTCGCCCTGCTGACCCAGTTGCGGCAGGACGCGGTGCCGACGGCGCTGGTCACCTCCTCCCGGAACTCCGGGGTCGTGCTGGGTGCGGGCCACGTGGAGCGGATGTTCGACGTGGTGGTGGACGGCAACACCGCCCTGGAGCGCGGCCTGCCGGGCAAGCCGGATCCGGCGATGTTCCGGCTCGCCGCCCAGCAGCTGGGGGTGGAGCCGGTGGACGCGATCGTCCTCGAGGATGCGGCCTCCGGCGTGCAGGCCGCCCGCGACGGCGGCTTCGGCCTGGTGGTCGGCGTGGACCGGGCCCTCGATCCGCAGCGACTCAAGGACGCCGGGGCGGACGTGGTGGTCGAGGACATCTCCACCCTGCACCTGGGCCAGCGCACCACCCGGCCCTTCGACCCGAACTGGGTCCTGGCCTACGATCACTTCGACCCGGCCGAGGAGGGGACCCGGGAGGCCCTGTGCACACTGGCCAACGGCTACTGGGGCACCCGCGGATCCGTGCCCGGCACCACAGCCGGGACCACCCACTACCCCGGCACCTACCTGGCGGGTGTCTTCAACCGGCTGCAGTCCACGGTGCAGGGCAAGACGGTGGAGACCGAGCACATGGTCAACGCACCGGACTGGACGTTCCTGCGGGTCACCCTGGCCGGTGGCGAGGAGTTGCTCCCGCACAACCCGAACATGGTCTCCTACCGCCAGGAGCTCGATCTGCGCCGCGGACTGCTGTCCCGCACCATGCGGTTCCGCGATGACCAGGGGCGGACCACCCGTGTCAGCACCCGCCAATTCCAGTCCTTCGCGGGCCACCACCTGGCCGCCATGGAGCTGACGGTGGTGGCCGAGGACTGGTCCGGCACCGCCACGGTGCGCTCCATGATCGACGGTCGCGTGGCCAACCAGAACGTCGCGGATGACCGTGAGCTCTCCGCCGACCACTGGGAGCCGGTTGAGTCCCGTGAACTGGACGGTGAGACCGTGCTGTTGGAGACGGTGACCAGCCAGTCCGGCGTCCACGTGGCCACGGCGGCCCGGACCCGCTTCCAATACCCCGCCGATGCGCCCGAACCGGTCCGCACGCCGGTGGAGCTGGGCCCCCTCGTGGCCGGACATGATATCGAGATCGAGCTGGCCGAGGGAGTGCCGGTGATGTTCGACAAGATCGCGGCGGTGGCCAACACGCACGACCACGCGATCTCCACGGTGTGGCACAACGCGGCCAAGCGGATCGAACGGACCGGCTCCTTCCGTCAGCTGCTGACCTACCACGAGGAGATGTGGGGGGTGAACTGGTCCCGCTTCGCGGTACGGCTGGATCCCGCACCCGAGCAGCAGGGCCACCTGTTGCCGCCGGCCACCCGGTTCGAGGCCACGGAGGTCCTGATGCGGTCGGGTACCACCCAGCGCCACCAGCTGGCCCTGAACCTGCACACCTTCCACGTGCTGCAGACCTCCTTCGGCTCCCGCAGCGACCTCGACGCGGGGCTGGGCGCCCGTGGCCTGCACGGCGAGGGCTACCGGGGCCACATCTTCTGGGACGAGATCTTCATCTACCCCATGCTGACCCTGCGCCGGCCAGATCTGACGCGCGGCCTGCTGATGTACCGCTACCGTCGGCTCGGAGAGGCCCAGGCCAACGCCCGCGCCGAAGGGTACCGCGGGGCCATGTTCCCGTGGCAGTCCGGCTCCGACGGCCGCGAGGAGACGCCCACCGAGCTGTGGAACGAGCGCTCCGGAGAATGGATGCCGGACAACTCCCACCACCAGCGGCACGTCTCCCTGGCCGTGGCGTACTCGGTGCTGCGTTATGTGGAGGCCACCCAGGACGAGACCTTCGTCTCGGACTACGGCGCCGAGATGCTCGTGGAGATCTGCCGATTCTTCGTCTCGATGGCGCACTACAACCCGGAGCGGGGCCGGTATGAGCTCCATGGCGTGATGGGGCCGGATGAGTACCACGACGGCTACCCGGACACCCCGGGATCCGGGCTGCGGAACAACGCCTACACCAACGTGCTGCTGTCCTGGGTGCTGTCCGAGACGGTGCGGCTGGTGCAGTGGCTCGACGGGCTGGACGATCCGCTGACCGAGTGGCTGGACGTCTTCGAGGACGAGCTGGCACTGTGGGCGGACATGGGCCTCAAGCTGCGTGTGCCGTTCCAGGACGGTGGCGTGATGAGCCAGTTCGATGGCTACGAGGACCTGGAGGAGTTCGACTGGGCCGCCTACCGGAACCGGTACGGGAACATCGGCCGGCTGGACCTGATCCTGCAGGCCGAGGGTGACAGCACGAACCGCTACAAGCTCTCCAAGCAGGCGGACGTGCTGATGCTCGCCTACCTGTTCTCCTCCGAGGAGCTCCAGGGCATCCTGAACCGGATGGGCTACCACTTCACCTCCGAGGACTTCACGGCCACGGTGGACTACTACCTGGCCCGTACCTCCCACGGCTCCACCCTGTCCCGCCTGGTCCACGGCTGGGTGGCGGCCCGGACCGACCGCTCGAGCTCCTGGGAGCTGTTCCAGGAGGCCCTGGAGGCGGACCTCTCGGACACCCAGGGCGGCACCACGCGGGAGGGCATCCACCTGGGGGCCATGGCCGGCACCGTGGACATGGTCATCCGCTGTTATGCCGGGGTGGAGACCCGCTCGGACACCCTGTGGCTGCACCCCCTGCTGCCCCTGGAGGTGCCCGGTGTGCAGTTCACCATCCGGTTCCGCCGCCAGCCGCTGAGCGTGCGCATCACCCAGTACTGCATCACCCTGCAGCTGCTCGAGGGCTCCGCCCTGCCCATCCACCTCAACGTGGAGGGGCGGGAGAAGACCATGCACCCCGGCGAGAAGTGGACCGTGCCGCTGCTGAACCGGAACCCGGCGCTGACGGCCTCGGTGGACCCCATGGCCTGCGTCTCCCCCGAGGCCGGCATGCTCGGCATCCTCTGACCTCCTGCATTTTGTGTCGAGTTGGAGTGGGTGTCTCGGCAATACACCCACGCCAACTCGACTGAAGGTGAGGGGTGGGGTCATCCTGAAGGCGGGGTCATCCTGGAGTCGTACACGCTGGCCGGCAGGTTCACCCTGCAGTGGCTTCTGGGACACCCCCTGAAGCGGGCACGGTAGAGAGCATGAGCCACGCACCCGCCTATGCCCCCGCAGCCGCCACCTCCACCTCCGCCCCGCCGGAGTCCAGCACCGAGCTGCCCGACCACGCCCCCGCACTGTTGGCCCTGCTGATCACCCTCGTCGCGGTCGGGGGCGGACTCGGCCTTCTGACGACCCTGGGAGAGAGCACCCGCCTGGTCATCATGGTGGCCGTGGGCCTGGCGGTCGCCGCCGCCACCCTGGCGATCGTGCGGCGTGCCAGAATCCACCCATGAGGACTTCTTCGATGCCCCCGTCGTCTCAGTCGTCTCAGTCGTCTCCGGCTTCCTCCGCGGCCCCCGCTGTACCAGTGGCCGCCGTGCCAGTACCCGCCGTGCCCGTGGTCGCCGCGCCCATGGCCGGCGGCCCCTCCACGTGGCAGTTGGCGGCGGCCGTGTCCGCCGTCGGCGGGATCGGATTCCTGGCCGGCGGTATGCGGCCGGTGGAGAAACTGGCCCAGGACGTGGACTCGGTCCGGCAGGCCATCACGGCGCCCTTCGGCGTGAACCTCTTCGTCCCCGAGCCGGCCAACACCGCCATCCCCGCGGAGCGCACAGCGCCCGGATCCCCAGCACGACGACGGCGCGCGGCCGAGGTGGCCGCGTACCGTTCCAGCCTGCTCGCCGAGGCGTCGCGCCTCACCCTGGACCCCGCCGTTCTGCCGGCCGCGGACGCCCTGGACCCGGACGCCACCGACGGCTGGGACGCCAAGCTGGACGCCGCCGAAGCCGGCCGCTGGTCCCTGGTGACCTTCACCTTCGGGCTGCCCGCCCCGGAGATCTTCGAACGACTGCACGCCTCCGGCTCCGCCCTGGGGGTCACCGTCACCACGGTCTCCGAGGCCACCCGGGCCCTGGAGCACGGGGCCGATCTGCTCTGCGTGCAAGGCCCCGAGGCCGGCGGTCACCGCTCGGTGCATGATCCCGCGGCGGATCCCGGGACCACCGCCCTGGTGGACCTGGTGGCGGAGGTGCGGGCCGCCGTCGGGCCCTCGGTTCCGCTGTTCGCCGCCGGCGGGATCATGGACGCGGAGTCGGTGCGCGCCGTGCTCTCCGCGGGGGCCACCGCGGCCCAGTGCGGGACAGCCTTCCTGCTGGCCGATCAGGCCGGCACCTCCGCCCTGCAGCGTGCGGCCCTGGAGCAGGCCGCCGCCGGCACCCGCTTCACCCACGACGACGGCTCCGCCCGCACCGCGCTGACCCGCGCCTACTCCGGGCGCTGGGCCCGCGGGCTGGAGAACCGGTTCATGCGCGAGCACGCCGACGCCCCGGCCGCCTACCCGGAGGTCAACGACCTCACCCAGCCGCTGCGCGCCGCCGCCACCGCGATCGGTGATGCGGAATCCGTCAGCCTGTGGGCCGGTGTCGGGGCCGCGCGCACCCGCACCGCCCCGGCGGAGGAGATCCTGGAGGCCCTGACCCCGTGAATCCCCTGCGCCGCGTCGACTCCTGGTTCCGCACCCACCCGGTCATCACGGACGTGCTGGTGGCGTGCCTGCTGGTGCTGACCTTCTCCACCCTGTCCATCGGGGCCGCCGCGCCGATCTCCGTCCCGGACGTGGACGGCCTGCCCTGGATGCTGCTGGCCTTCTTCATCTCCGTGGGCCAGCTCGCCCCGTGGGCCATTCGGCGGTGGAGGCCCGTGCTCGCGGCGGGGATCACCGCGTTCTTCTGCGTGCTGCAGCTGCTGCTCGGTCCGGAGCTGTTGCCCTCGGTGGTCGCCGTGCCCATGATGGTCCACAACCTCGCCGTCAACGCCCCCCGTTGGGCGTCCCTGGCGGGCATCGGCACGGCCCTGGCGGGTGCCGTGCTCAACGGAGCGAAGATCGCCTACGCCCCACCCTCCTTCCTGGATCCGGGTGCGGATCTGATCTCCAACAACATGTCGATGTATGGCGATCCCGCCCAGCAGGCCGTGATCGCCGTATCCTTCGCCGTGGGGGCTGCGGCGATCGTGCTCGCGGCCTGGGCCTTCGGTGACCTCGCCCGCACCCGCCGACTCGCCATGGAGCAATTGCGCGACCGCGCCCGGCAGCTCGAGGTGGAGGCCGCCCAGGAGCGGGAACTGGCAGCGGCGGACGAGCGCAACCACATCGCCCGGGAGATGCATGACATCGTGGCCCACTCCCTGCAGGTGGTCATCACACAGGCGGACGGCGGCCGGTACGCCGGCGCCCAGGACCCGCGGGTGGCGGTGGACACCCTCGGCACCATCTCGGAGACGGGGCGCAAGGCCCTCGGGGAGATGCGCCGGCTGCTGGGGGTGCTGCGCGGGCCCGAGGCCACCGAGTTCCATCCGCAGCCGGGTTTGGGGGACCTCGAGGCCCTCGTGGAGACCATCCGCCTGACGGGCCTGACGGTGGACTTCACGGTGGAGGGCACCGCCCGACGCGCCCTGCCCGCCGGTGGGGAGCTCGCGGCCTACCGCGCCGTGCAGGAGGCACTGACGAACACCGTCCGACACGGCGGCACTCACGCGGCCGCCACCGTGCGGTTGCGCTGGACGGGCCAGGGGCTGGTCATCGAGGTCCAGGACAACGGCCGCGGCGCGGCAGCCTCCCCGTCCACCCAGGGCTCGCAGCAGGGACTGGTGGGACTGCGGGAGCGGATCGGGCTCTTCGGCGGCACCGTGGCGGCCGGCCCGCGGCAGGGCGGCGGTTTCGCCGTGCACGCGACGGTGCCGTACCAGGAGATCTGAGTCACAGGAGATGATGGAAGCGTGACAGAGACCGTGAATCACCAGCAGGACCCCATCCGAGTGGCCCTCGTGGACGACCAGCAGCTGGTCCGCTCGGGCCTGGCGATGCTCGTCAACTCACAGCCGGACCTGACGGTCGTGGCGGAGGCCTCCAATGGCCGCGACGCCGTGGCCTCCCCCGCCGTGCGCGGTGCGGATGTGGTCCTGATGGACATCCGCATGCCCGAGATGGACGGCATCGCCGCCACCCGGGCGCTGCTTCCCGAGGAGCACGACGCCGGCCCCGCGCCTGCCGCGGTGGGCCCGCGCGTGGTGGTCCTGACGACCTTCGACCTGGACGAGTACGCGCTGGAGGCGATCGAGGCGGGCGCCTCGGGGTTCCTGCTCAAGGACGCGCCGCCGGAGGAGCTGCTGGCCGCGATCCGCACCGTCCACCGGGGGGACGCGGTGATCGCCCCGTCCACCACGCGCCGGCTGCTGGACCACATGGCCCCAACCCTGCGGCGGGAGAACGCGGCGGACCAGCGGTGGCAGCGGGAGTCGGCGGCCGTGGACTCCCTGACGCCGCGCGAACGCGAGGTGCTCGGGCTGATGGCGCGCGGGGACTCCAACCAGGAGATCGCCGCAGGTCTCTTCCTCTCCGAGGCCACCGTGAAGACCCACGTGGGCCGCGTGCTGGCCAAGCTCGGCGCCCGGGACCGCGTGCAGGCCGTGGTGACGGCCTACCGGACCGGAATCGCCCAGCCGTAGGCCGCCGCCGTCACGCCGGGGCCCCACTCTCCGGACCTACCCGGTGGTCGGCAGGAACAGCAGTCCGGCGAAGGCCCAGATCACCAGGCACACCAGGAAGAACGGCAGGGTGACACGCAGCAGGTTGCCGCGGGTCACGCGCGGGCCGGGATGGTCCGCGTGGTCCTCCTGGCTGGCCAGCCGGTAGGCCAGCTCAATACGGGCGGGGCTGGTAAGGCAACCCAGGCCCGCGGCCGAGTTCTGCGAGGCCATCACCCACAGGGGGTCCACACCGAGGGCATGGGCGGCGGCGGTCTGGGTGCCGCCGAACATCGCGTTCGCCCCCGTGTTGGACGCGGTGATGTAGCCGCCGAGCCCGCCGATCCACGGAACCAGGAACAGGTATCCGCCGCCCAACGTGGTCAGCGCGGTGGCCAGGCTCTCCGCCAGGCCGCCCCCGGAGACGGCGTAGCCGAGGAGCAGGTAGAGGCCGGTTGGGACGGCGGCGCCCAGCCACACCCGCCCCGTCTCCCGCGGCAGCATCCACCGGTGGTGACTCTCCATCCTGAGGATCCAGATACCGGCCACGGCGCCGGTGATGGACCACAGGGCCGGGGAGCCCAGCACAGCGCCGAGAGCGTTCGGCAACAACGTCCGTTCGAGGACCTGGCCGGCGATCGTCCCCACCAGCAGGATCAGGTAGGGGGCGAGGGAGCGCCAGGGGGTGGGCTGGAGCCGGCCGCGGCTGATGACCAGGGCCCAGCCGGCGGACATCAGCAGGGAGCCCACCGCGCCCGCCACGGCGGTGCCGAGCAGCAGGTTGCTCAGCATAACCAGCGTGCTCTGCACCAGCCCGGCGGCGAATCCCATGGCCGCCCACGTGGCATAGGCCTTGGCGTCGGCCTCCCCGCGGAAGGCCCCCACCTCGTGGGAGCCGCGGCCGGCCACCATGGCGGCGAGCGCGCCGCCGGCCACGAAGGGCAGGACGTTGAAGACACCGGAGGCCAGGCCCATGTCCATCAGCGAGACCCCGGCGATCTCGGAGCCGAGCAGGGTTCCCGGGGCCATGGACCCCCAGGGCGCCACCGTCAGGCCCAACAGGGCCAGCAGCGCGGCGCGCAGGGGCGTGAAGCCGAGGGCCCGCAGCAGCGGGATGGCGATGATGACGGAGACGCCGAAGCCCGTGACGGATTCCATGAAGGGCACCACGCCGGTGACCATGAGCAGGGCTGAGGCCACGGTGGGGCCGCCGCCGGCCGAGAGCCAGATGGCGATCCGCTGCTGCGCGCCGGTGCGGTCCATGACCCGGGAGAGCAGCACCCCGCCGCCGATGATCGCCAGGACCTCCACCACGGTCCAGGCGCCGCCGCCGAAAGTCTCGCCGAGGGCCACCCACGGCGCACCGAACCAGGTCACGGCGATCAGGAGGGCGGCCGCCAGGCCCGCGCCGGGGGCCACCCAGGCGGGGAGTCTGGTCGGCAGCAGGCCGAGCGTCAACGCAATGGGCAGTGCCGCCATGAGGACATCCACTGACGGCCTCCCCCTTCACCGAGATGATGTGATGTGGCGGCCGCCGGTCCCGGCGCCGCCCCAGCGAATGCTACCCCCGCCTCAGTCGGACCGGTCTGCGGTGGTGACGCCGGACGCCGCGACCAGCCGACCCGCACGAACTGAGTCCCACGGATTGGCCCTGGAATCACCCGGGCGGGGCCACTCCTTGCTACTCAGTTGCCGGAGGCTCCGGGATGACCCCGAGTCATCCCGGAGGATGACCCTGAACGGCCACGGAACAGGCCCGTCGGTGGATCCGCGGCGGCCACGTATCCGGTTGAGTGGCTTGCATGGACACCACTACCGCCACCACCTCCCCTGACCATCGAGCGCCCGACGCCGGCCATGCGGCCGGTTCATCCGCCTCCGGTGCCGCTTCGCGCGGCTCCACAGCCGCCTCCGCCCGCGGGCTCTTCAAGACCTACGGCAAGGGCGAGGCCGCGGTGCATGCCCTCGCCGGCGTGGACGTGGACTTCGCCGCCGGGGCATTCACCGCCATCATGGGACCGTCCGGCTCCGGCAAGTCCACCCTCATGCACTGCCTGGCCGGCCTCGACACCGCGGACTCCGGTTCGATCATGCTGGGCGGCCAGGAGATCACCGGCCTGAAGGACACCGAGCTGACCAGGCTGCGCCGCGACCGCATCGGCTTCGTCTTCCAGGCCTTCAACCTGGTCCCCACCCTGACGGCCGAGCAGAACATCGTGCTGCCGCTGGACCTGGCCGGAAAGCCGGTGGACCGGGCCTGGATGGCCGATGTGGTCGGCATCCTGGGCCTGACCGACCGCCTCAAGCACAAGCCGCACGAGCTCTCCGGCGGGCAGCAGCAGCGCGTGGCCGTGGCCCGCGCCCTGCTGACCCGGCCGGACGTGGTGTTCGGTGACGAGCCCACCGGCAACCTGGACTCCGTCACCGGCGCCGAGGTGCTCTCCCTGCTGCGCCGGTCCTCCCGGGAGATGGGCCAGACCATCATCATGGTCACCCACGATCCCTCGGCCGCCTCCTACGCCGACCGCGTGGTGCTGCTCGCCGACGGTCAGCTCGCCGGGGAGATCACCGATCCGACCCCGGAGAACGTTCTGGCATCGCTGGCGAAGCTGAACATGGTCGGGGGCGCCTGAGCCATGCTGAAACTCGCACTGTCCCAATTGAGGGACCAGCCCCGCCGCTACATCTCGGTACTGCTGGCCATCACCATCGGCGTGACCTTCCTGGCCTCCGCCCTGCTCGTGGGATCTTCCTCCACGGCCAGCCTCCGCAATTCACTGGGGGCCACCTATTCGAAGGCCGACCTCGTGATGGCCCCGGCCGCCGGGGCCGCTGACACGTTCGGCACCATGGAGTCCCTGGCCGAGGTGGCCGGCTCCTCCCCCGAACCCGGTCCGCTGCAGGACGTCGAGGGCGTTCAGGAGGCCTATGCCCACGTGGTCACGGCCGTGGGCGTCCAGCGCCCGGCCGACGCCGAGGGCCAGGGCACCTGGAGTCCCGACTCCGATTACGCCCTCGCCTCCACGGTCCCCGAGGACACCTCGTTGGTGGCCGAGCCCCTCGTGACCGGTGCGTACCCGGCCGCCGGGTCCACCACCGAGATCACCCTGGATGAGCGCACCGCCGAGAACTTCGGGCTCGACGTCGGCTCCACCACCTTCCTGATGTCCGGCAGCTCCGAGGACGCGGCCGGCCGCAGGGTCACCGTGACCGGGCTGACCGAGGTCTCCCAGGACCCCAACGCGATCGGCGCCATCCAACTGAAGATGGACGATGCCCTGGCCGAAGCCCTCCGGGCCGACATGGTCCGGGCCCTGACGTCCGGGGCCGGTGCCGCGGCCGGCGAGGAAGGGGCCGGCGCGGCAGAGGTCGAGGAGATGCTGGGCCGCGAGTACGCCGAACACGTCCTCATCCGGCTGGCGGACGGGGCCGACCTCGCCACCGTGCAGGCCGCTCTGCTGGAGTTCGCCTCGGCAGAGGGGATGGAGGCCTCCGTGGCCACCCCGGACGTACAGGCACAGGAACAGGTCGCCCAGATGACCGGTTCCAACATCTTCGTGTACGTCCTCGGGGCCTTCGCAGTGATCGCCCTGCTGGTGACGGCGCTGGTCATCTCCAACACCTTCTCGGTGCTGGTGGCCCAGCGCTCCCGCGATCTGGCCCTGCAGCGCGCCCTGGGTGCCTCCCGCCGGCAGGTGCGCGGTGCGGTCCTGACCGAGGCCGGCATCATCGGCGTGGTCGGGGCCATCATCGGCTCGGCCCTGGCCAGCGGGATCGTGGCCGCCCTGGTGGCGTGGGGCTCCACCAACCAGGGCTTCGGGTTCCTGACCTTCGAGGTCAACCCGCGGGACCTGATCGCCTGCGTGGCCGTGGGCATGGTCCTGACCATCATCGCCTCGTTCTCCGCCGCGCTGGCCGCCACCCGGGTCTCCCCGCTGGAGGCCATGCGCCCCCGGGAGGATGCAGCGGTCGGCAACCGAGCCGGCGTCGTCCGCCTGGTGTTCGGGTCCCTGTTCCTGTTGGCCGGGCTGGCCGGGCTGGTCTGGGGTGCCGCGGTCGCGAACTTGGCCATCGCGGTGGCCGGTGGTGCCCTGTCCTTCGTGGGCGTGCTGATGCTCGCGATCCTGTTCGTGCCGGCCGTGGTGTCCGTGGCCGGCCTGGCCGCCAAGCCGGCCGGTGTCCCCGGCCGGATGGCCCGGCTGAACTCCGTGCGCAACCCGGGACGCACCGCCTCCACCGCGGCGGCCCTGCTGATCGGCACCACCCTGGTGGCGATGATGCTCACGGGCGGGCGCACCGCCCAGCAGCAGATGGACACGATCTTCGCTGCCGAGTTCCCGGTGGACCTGCAGGTTCAGCTCGTCGGCGGCGAGGGCGCCGCAGCTGCCCTGGACGGTGCGGATGCCACCGCCCAGCAGCCGGGTGCAGGCGCTGATGCCGGTGGCCTGGACGCCGCCGCGGCCCTGACCGCCCAGCAGGCTGTGACCGGCGTGGACGGCATCGACTCCGCCGCAATCCTACTGCCGGCCGGAACCACGGCTGCCGATGCCGGTGCGGAGGCCGGAGGAGCTCCCGTCTTCGCCGCCGACCCGGACGAACTGCGTTCCGTGGTCTCGGGCATGCCCGCCGGAGACGCCACCGAGCGTCTCGGCGAGCGCGGGACCATCCTGGTGCCCAACACCATCGAGGCGGATACCCTGACCGTCACTGGGGCCACCGGCTCCGTGGAACTGGATGTCATCCACAGCGCCTCGTCCGCCATCAGCCCCGTGATGACACTCGAGGACGCCCGTTCCATCGGCCTGGAGGAGGACACCACCGCGGGATCCGGTCAGGGTGCCGGCCAGGAGTCCGCGGCTCCGCAGCTCTGGCTCGACGCCTCGGACGGGGTCACCATGGACGGGCTGCAGCAGCTGAACACGGACGTCGCCCAGGCGGCCGGGGTCTCGCAGGACAAGATCTCCGGGGACCTGAGCATCCGGCTGCTGTTCTCCGTGGTGATCGACGGCATGCTCATGGTGGTCACCGCACTGCTCGCGGTCTCCGTGCTGATCGCCCTGATCGGCGTGGCCAACACCCTGTCCCTGTCCGCGATCGAGCGTTCCCGGGAGAACTCGCTGATGCGCGCCCTGGGGCTGACGCGGCGCGGGCTGCGCGGCATGCTGGCGCTGGAGGCGGTGCTGATCTCCGGGGTGGCTGCCCTCATCGGCTGTGCCCTCGGAACGTTCTACGGCGGCATGGGCGCCCACACGGTCTTCGGGCCGATGGCCGCGGGGATCGGCCAGTCGATCGTCTGGCCCGTGGTCCCGTGGTGGGAGCTCGCCGTGATCGTGGCCGTCTCCGTGCTCGCCGGGCTGCTCGCCTCCGTGGCGCCGTCCCAGCGGGCCGCCAAGCTGGCTCCGGTGCAGGGGCTGGCCATGGCCTGACCCGCGTCGCCCCTTCCGGACCGACCCATCACACCGCGCCTCTGGACCGACCCATCGAGTAGGGAGGACACGCTGAGATCATCGTGCTGATGCCAGCGTGTCCTCCCTACTCGATCTCGGCGCCGCGGGGGACCTTGAGGAACTGGGGAACTTGGACCGAGCTGCGCAGGATCGGAGTCGCAACGGGTTCCGGGCCGGTCCTAGGGTCGATGCCATGGACCAGAGCGACATCGGCACCAGCATGTACCTCAACCTGCCCACCCAGGACGTGGCGGCGGCCCGCGAGTTCTGGACGACGGTCGGCGTGCCTATCTCGGAGGACTACTCGGACGAGAACGCCGTCTCGCTGTCCTTCAGTCCCCACGTCACCGTGATGCTGCTGGCCCGGGACTTCTACGCCAGCTTCCTCCAGGGAAAACCCGTGGCGGACCCCCACGCCGCCAGCGGCGCCATCGTCGCCCTCGACGCCCAGTCCAAGGAAAGCGTCGATCCCTTCGTGGACGCCGCCCTGGCCGCAGGCGCCACCGAGGTCCCGCCCGGCGACCCCAACCCCGCCCAGGAGATGGTGGACGCCGGCCTGATGTACGGCCGCACGTTCACGGACCCGGACGGCCACCAGTGGGAGATCATCTGGATGTCCTCGGAGATGCCCGAGGGCTGAACCGCCTGGCGGCACGGGCGGAGCGGGGATCAACGGTCCCAGCAGGGAACAGGCAGCGAGCGACATGATGACAGCACTGCGGACCGGGCTTCACACTGGGTCCGTGAAAGACCAGAGCGGGGACCACGCGGCGGCGTCCCGGCGGGCGGCCCGCTTCATCACCGAGCACGCCACCGAGCCCATCACCGTGGCGGACATGGCCGATGCCGCCGGCTACAGCCAGTTCCACTTCACCCGCATGTTCGCCGAGAGCCTGCGCGTCACGCCCAACCGCTTCCTCGCGGGCGTGCGGTTCCACCGGGCCAAGGAACTGCTCCTGACCCAGGACCACTCGGTGGTGGACATCTGCCACGAGGTCGGGTTCTCCTCCCCCGGCACGTTCACCCGCCGCTTCCGCGAAGAGGTGGGGGTGGCCCCCTCGGAACTCCGCCGGCTGGCGGTCTCCCTGTCCCTGTCGACTCCGAGCCCCTTCACCCTCTACCCACCCGGTGTCACCGAGGTCCACGTGGCCGCCGGGTTGCCGAACCCGGCCACCGGCCAGGTCGGCACGGTGGAGGGCACCGTGCACCTGCCGCCCCGGCTGCGGGGCGGACCCGGGGTGGAGGCCCTCATCTGGATCGGGTTCTACCCGGCGCCGTCGCCGGCCGGGCTGCCCGTGACCGGAGTGCTCCGTCTCGGTGAGGGTGCGTTCCGGCTGCCCGTCATGGCCGCCGCCCCGTGGCTGCTGGCCACCGCCGTCCCGCCCACCGCGGAACCGGTGGAGCACCTGGCCAACCCGCGCCCCGCCGTCGGGGTCCACCCCCAGCCGCTGACCGGCTCCGCCACCGTGCGGATCGGGCTGGACTTCGCCGCCCCCTGGCAGTTCCCGCTGCTCAGCGCCCTGCCCTGTCTGCTCCCGGGCCTGAGGCCCGGCGGTTGAAACACTCCCTCCAGCCGCGTCCGACCACCAGCACCAGAACCTGCCCTAGGAGACCACCATGGCCGAGAACAACCCCGACTCCCAGACCACGTCCACCCCTATCACCGCAGGCTCGCCCGTCTGGGTGGACCTCGGCGTCCCGGACCTGCGGGCGGTGCAGGGCTTCTACGAGACCCTGTTCGGCTGGGAGTTCGAGAACATGGGGCCGGATTACGGCAATTACCACATGATCACGAACGGCGGCGCCCACGTCGGTGGGGCCATGTCCATGCAGGACGACTATCCGGACCAGGGCTCTGCGTGGACCATCTACCTCAAGAGTGATGACATCGAGAAGACCCTCACGGACACCGCGGCGGCCGGCGGCAACGTGGTGGTCCCCGCCATGCCGATGCCCGGACTCGGCTCCATGGGCATCGTCACGACCCCGGGCGGCGAGTCCGTGGGCCTGTGGCAGTCCGACGGTTTCGAGGGGTTCGTGCTGGACGGGGCGGCCGGGGCACCGGTCTGGTTCGAGGTCATGAGCTTCGACTTCGCCGCCGACGCCGAGTACTACCGCTCCGTGTGGGGCTGAAAACCGACCTCGCTCGCTGGCGGAGGCGAGGAGGCCGGAGGCGAGGACGTGGACTACGCCAACAACCATCCGGGCGAGGCCGCCACGGCCGGACTGTGCGGGGCACCGCGCGCCTGGTTCCCCGAGGGCACTCCGTCCTTCTGGCGGGCCTATTTCATCGTCGAGGATGCCGACGCCGCCGCGGAACAGGTCCGCCAGCTGGGCGGCACCGTGGTGGACGGCCCCATGGACACCCCGTTCGGCCGGCTCGCCACCGTGGTGGATCCGGCCGGGGCCACCTTCCAGATCGCTCAGGTGCCGGTGCAGTAGGCCCCGTCCGGCCGGGCTCAGGTGCCCGGGCTCAGGTGCCCGGCACAGTGTCCGGCGCGGCCTCCGCCAGCGCCCTCAACCGCGCCGTGTAGCCGTCCCACCACTGGCGGTCCGCGCCCTCCTGGTCCCCAGGCAGGTTCGAGTTGCCCGGGGCCAGGCCGGCGGCGCCGTCCAGCAGCTCCCGGATGATGTCCGCATGCCCGAGGTGCCGCTGGTACTCGGCCACCATGTGCACCAGTAGCCGGCCCAGCGTCACGGTCCCGTTCGTCCACCACGGCACGTGCCCGACGGCGGCCAGGTCCAGTTCCGCGATCGCCGCGTCCGACGCTGCGGCGCAGCGGTCCGCGAAGGCGAACACCGACGCCGCGGACTCCTCCGCCGAGGCGTACATGTCGGCGTTCGGCTCGGCGTCGTCCGCCAGCCACGGCATCGGGATCCCGGAGGGCCGGCCCATGCAGTCCGTGAAGTACTCGACCTCCACCGAGGCCACGTGCTTGAGCAGCCCGAGCAGGTTGGTGCCGGTGGACGTCAGGGGGGTGCGGAGCTGGCGCTCGGAGAGTCCCTCGAGCTTCCACCGCAGGTCCCGCCGCGCGGACTGCAGATAGTGATGCAGGACGGCCTGGAGTCCGCCGTCGTCCTCGGCACCGCTGGGCGGTCGCGTGTCGGGCGGGGTGGCGGCGGGGCCGCTGGCTGGAGTGGCGGGAGGTTCACTGGGCATGCGGGACATGGTCGCATCGTCGCGCCTCCGGCCGCCATCCCCCGCGGACGGTTCCGGAGGACAGCCCGTGTCACCAGAGGACCCATGTCACCAGCGGGCCCGTGCCACCGGCACCGGACCGGCGTGACGCCGCATGAATCCGCCGCAGGCCCCTGGACTACGATTGACGTGTCAATCACGAGTGAAGGTGCATAAACCTATGGCCGCTGCCCGGCTGTCCCCCGTTTCCATCCGACGCGGAGTCCGCCTGGCCACCGGAGCGGCCGTGCTGGCGCTCGTGCTCGCGGCCTGTGGCGGCGGCGAGACCGGCTCCGACGGCGCCGCCGGTGGGGGCGAACCCGTTCAGGGTGGCACCCTCGTCTATGCGACCGGGGATGCCGAGCCCACCTGCCTGGACCCGCACGTGGGCGGCAACTACCCGCAGGCCCTGATCAGCACCCAGTACCTCGAGCCGCTCGTCGGCCGGGATGCGGACGGACAGATCCAGCCCTGGCTCGCCACCGGGTGGGAGGTCAGCGAGGACGGTCTCACGTGGGAGTTGACCCTGGCCGAGGACGTGACCTTCACCGACGGCACGCCGCTGGACGCCGAGGCGGTCAAGGTGAACATCGAGCACCTGCAGGACCCGGAGACCGCCTCCTCCACCGGCTTCCTCGCCGTGCAGAAGATCGCGGAGGTGGAGCCGGTGGACGCCACCCACGTGCGCTTCCACCTCAGCGAACCGGACTCCGCGCTGCTGGAGTCGCTGAGCATGCAGTGGACCGCCATCCAGTCCCCCGCCGGCCTCGAGCGGGGCATGGAGGAGAACTGCGCCGCCCCGATCGGCACCGGCCCCTTCACCGTGAGCGAGGGGGTCCCGCAGCAGCACGTGCTCCTCGAGCGCAACGAGGACTACTCCTCCCACGGTCCGGAGGCAGACCACGGCGGTCCCGCGCACCTGGAGAGCATCGAGTGGCGGTTCCTGCCGGACCCGGCCACCCGCTGGGCGGCCCTGCAGTCCGGCGAGGTCCACGTCATCGACAACCCTGAGCCGGAGGCGATCGTCTCGGCCGAATCCGGCGATCAGTTCAGCCATCTGGACGCGCCCCGGCCCGGATCCGTGAACCGGATCGAGCTGAACTCCGGGCAGGCCCCGTTCGACGACGAGCGGGTGCGGGAGGCCTTCGTCCGCTCCGCCGACGTGGACCCGGGCATCGAGGCGCTCTACCAGGGCGTGGCCACCCGCTCCCACTCGCCGCTGTCCAGCGTGGAGCCGATGGCCTACAGCGACCCATCGCTCTTCGGCACCGATGTGGAGGCCGCGGCTCGCCTCCTGGACGAGGCCGGCTGGGACGAGACCGATGCGGACGGCTACCGCGTCCGGGACGGCGAGCGCCTGAGAGTGCGCTTCCCGGTGAGCACCAACCAGTCGGTGGCCGCCGAGCAGGCCCTCTTCGAGCAGATCCAGGCCAACGCCCGTCAGGTGGGCTTCGAGGTCATCCTCACCCCGCTGGACCTCTCCGCCTGGTACGGCGCTCTGGCCGCACCGGAGGACGGCGGCGACAACGACTACGAGGCGGTCAGCGCCCCGTACACCAAGGTCGGCCCTGACGTGCTGCGGACCCTCTACCACTCCGCCGGCACCGAGCCCGCGCCCAGCGGGTACTTCGCCAACCTCTCCCAGGTCACCAGCGAGGAGCTGGATGCGCTGCTGGAGGAAGCCGCCCGGATCACCGACCCGGACGAGCGCGCGGCACTGTACGAGCAGGCCCAGCAGCAGGTGCTGGAGGGCTACTACATCCTGCCGCTGTACGACCAGCAGAACCACTTCCTCACCCGTGGCGTGGCGGGCGTGACCACCCTCGGGACGGTGTCCACCCCCACCTTCATCAACGCCCGGCTCACGCAGGGATGACCGGCGCCGTGCGAATCACTGCGCGGGACGCGAGCGCGGCCGGGGCCGTCCTGCCGTGACAGTGCTGCGCTGGCTGCTCGGTCGCCTGGCCGCGGCGGCCCTGGTGGCGTGGGTCGTGGCCACCGTGGTGTTCTTCGCCCTGCGGGCCGCAGGCGGCGACCCCTCCGAGGCGATCCTCGGAGGCCCCGGCTCCCAGACCAGCGATGAGTCGATGGCCCGGGTGCGGCAGGAGTACTCCCTCGACGAGCCGCTGATCGTGCAGTACCTGCTGCAGCTGCTCCGGACCGTCACCTTCCAGCTCGGCGACTCGTACGCGCGGCGCCGGCCCGTCTCCGAGCTCATCGGAGACCAGTTGCCCGGCACTCTGGCCCTGGCCGGCCTCGGGCTGGTGCTCGCCTGGGTCATCGCGCTGGCGGTCGCCACGCTGGCCGTGCGCGCCCGCGGCCCGCTCGCCCGCCGGGCGATGGGCCTGCTGCGGGGCGGCGAGGTGGTCGCCTCGGTCATGCCGCACTTCTGGTTGGGGGCCGTGCTGATCGCGCTCTTCGCCGGCGGGCTCGGCTGGCTGCCCGCCACGAGCAGCGACAACTCCCTGCGTTCACTGATCCTGCCCGCTGTGACGCTGGCCGTCCCGGTGGCCGGCTTCCTCGGGCAGGTCATGCGGGACGGCTTGGAGGAGGCGCACACCTCCCCCTTCGCGACGACGGCCCGCACCCGGGGTGCCTCGGAGCGGTGGGTGCTGTGGCGGCACTCGCTGCGTCATGCCGCCCTGCCGGCGATCGCCCTGTCCGGCTGGGCGTTCGGCTCGTTGCTCTCCGGGGCCGTGGTGGTCGAGACGCTGTTCGGTCGGCCGGGCCTGGGCCGCCTGCTGATCGACGCCACCCATGCCCGGGACGTGCCGCTGGTGATCGGCGTGGTGCTGGTCATCGCCTTGGGCTACGTGGTGGTCATGTCCGTGGCCGACCTGCTCGAGCGCGTGGTCGATCCTCGCCTGCGCGGCCGGGTCGAGGCCGTCCGGACGGCACCCTCGTCAGAGGTGATCGCGTGAGTGGGTGGGCCAGGCGCTGGGCCACGAATCTGGGGCCGGGCGGGATGGTGAGCGCCGGCGTCGTGCTCCTGATGTTGCTGGCCGCCCTGGTCCCGGGCCTGTTCGCCCCCGGTGACCCGACGGCGGTCTCGCCGGCGCAGGCCTACCAGCCGCCCGGGCCGGGCGGCCTCTTCGGCACGGATGCCTCCGGACGGGACGTCTACACCCGCGTGGTGCACGGGGCGGGCCAGTCCCTGGGGGTCGGGGCCGGAGCCACCGCGATCGGCCTGAGCCTCGGGCTGCTGCTGGGTTTCGGCGCCGCCCTCGGCCCCCGCTGGCTGGACGGTTCGCTCAGCCGGGTCATCGAGGTGCTCTTCGCGCTGCCCAGCCTCGTGCTCGCACTGTTGCTCGTCGCCGTGCTCGGCGCGGGGGTGGGTCCCTCGGTGCTCGCCGTGGGACTGGCCACCGCCCCCGGGTACGCCCGGATCCTGCGCGCCCGCGCCCGCTCGGTGGTGCACAGCCCGTACGTCACCGCCGCGCGGCTGGAGGGGGTGTCCGCGCCGGTGGCCTTTGGCCGGCACGTGCTGCCCAACACGATGTGGCCGCTGATCGCCGTGGGGACCCTGGGAATCGGACAAGCGATCGTGTGGGTCTCCGCCCTGAGCTACCTCGGCCTCGGTGCCCTGCCGCCCTCCCCCGAGTGGGGGGCCATGCTCAACGCCGGCCGGCTGCACCTCACCACCTCGTGGTGGCTCACGGTGGCGCCGGGCCTGGCGATCACGGTGGCTGCGGCCGCGTTGACGATGCTCGGCCGGCGCCTCAGCCGGGTGGCGCCGGTATGAGCGCGGGCATGAGCGCGATCCTGGACGTCGCCGGGCTCACCGTCGCCTTCCCGGGCGTCGGGCAGGTGCTGCAGGGCGTGGACCTGCGGCTGGAACCGGGGCGGTGCCTGGCCGTGGTCGGCGAGTCCGGTGCCGGCAAATCGGTGCTGGCGCGCAGCGTCGTCGGTCTGGCCGGGGAGGGCGGCGCCCCGGCCACGGTGTCCGCCGAGCGGTTCACGGTGACCGGTCAGGACGTCATCAGCGCGGGCGAACGGCAGTGGCGGCGGCTCCGTGGGCCGGCCGTGGGTTTCGTGCTGCAGGACGCCCTGCAGTCGCTCGATCCGTTGCGCACCGTGGAGGCTGAGGTGGGCGAGTCCCTGCAGCTGCGCGGGATGAGCCGGACCGAGCGGCGGCGCCGGGTGCTACAGGCTTTGGAGCACGCCGGCCTGGATGAGCCCGCGACCCGTGCCGCCCAGCGTTCCGGCGAGCTGTCCGGCGGCATGCGCCAGCGCGCGCTCATCGCCTCGGCGATCGTGTCCGAGCCGCAGCTGCTGGTCGCCGACGAGCCGACCACCGCCCTGGACGCCACCGTGGCCGGAGGCGTGCTCGAACTGCTCGGACGGCTGCGGGACGAGGGGACGGCGGTGCTGCTGATCACCCACGATCTCGGCGCGGTGGCCCGGCTGGCCGACGACGTGGTGGTGCTGGACGGCGGCCGCGTGGTGGAGTCCGGAGGCGTCGACCAGGTGTTGGGCCGTCCCTCCCACCCCGTCACCCAAGCCCTGCTGGCCGCCGTCCCGCGGGGTGCACGCCAGCGGCCACCGGTGGCGGACGAGGCCCCGGAGGTGCTGCGCGCCACGGGGCTGCACCGACGCTACCGGCTGCCCGGCGGCGGCGCGGTGGATGCCCTCGACGGCGTGGACCTGACCGTGCGCCGCGGTCAGGCACTGGGGGTGGTCGGGGAATCCGGCAGCGGCAAGTCCACGCTGGCACGGATCCTCGTGGCCGCCGAACAGGCGGATGCGGGCCGGGTGGAGTTGGCGGGTGAGCCGTGGAGCGAGCTGCCCGAGCGCCGGCGCCGGCCCCGGCGCCACCTCGTCCGGCTGGTCCCCCAGGACCCGCTGGGCTCCTTCGACCCGCGCTGGAACGGCGGGGGGATCCTGCGTACGGCGCTGAAGGTCTCGGGCGGCGCCCGCACCCCGGAGGAGCTGCTGGAACTGGTGCGGCTGCCCGCCTCCGTGCTGGGCCGGAGCCCCCGCTCACTCTCCGGGGGCCAGCGGCAGCGCCTGGCGATCGCCCGGGCGTTGGCCGCCGAACCGGCCGTGCTGGTGTTGGACGAGCCGGTCTCCGCCCTGGACGTCACGGTCCAGGCCTCGATCCTGGAGACGCTCACCGAGCTGCAGGAGCGCACCGGCACCGCCCTGGTGCTGATCTCCCACGATCTCGCGGTCATCCGACAGGTCTGCGACACGGTCGCCGTGATGCACCGCGGGCAGATCGTGGAACGGGGACCCGTGGAACAGGTGTGGGCCCAGCCGACCGCCCCGTTCACGCGCGCCCTCCTGGCGGCCCGGTCACCGTTGCCGTGAGCCGTGCACGCCCCCATCCGCCCGGTCGGTAGACTCGGGTGCCGTCTGGCCGCCCGCCGCCTGCAGTGATCCCCGGAGGTCTCCCGCGTCATGTCCCGTTCCACACCCCCCGCCGAGCCGACCGCCCCACCCGAGCGGCCGACGTCGTGGCTGGGAAACCTGATCCGCGGCGCACTGATCGGCGCGGTGGAGACCGTGCCCGGCGTCTCCGGCGGCACGGTGGCCCTCGTGGTGGGGATCTACCACCACATCATCGACTCGGCGGCCCACGTGATCTCCGCCGTACGCCATCTCATCACCGGCCCGGACCGGCGGACCGGTGCGGCCGAACACCTGGCCCGGGTGCACTGGCGCGTGGTCATCCCCGTGGGGATCGCCATGGTGCTGGCCGTGTTCACCGTGGCCGGACCCATGGCCGACGCCATGGACAACCACCCCGTGATGATGCGCGCCCTGTTCTTCGGCATGGTGCTGGCCTCCGTGGCGGTGCCGTTCCGGATGATGCTGCAGGGCCTGACCACCGAGCGGTTCCGCCGCGTGGCCGTGGGCAAGGACCCCTCGGAGGCCCGTCTGCGGCCGCTCCACCTGATCGGCGGGGCGCTCGCCGCGGTTTCCACCTTCCTGTTGGTCTCCCTGCCACCCGCCTCCGTGGAGGCCCATCCGGTGGTGCTGGTGCCCGCGGCCATGGTGGCCGTGTCCGCGCTCGTGCTGCCGGGGCTCTCCGGCTCGTTCCTGCTGCTGACCTTCGGCCTCTACGAGCCCACGCTGCGCGCCGTGGACGAGCTCGACCTCGCCTATCTGGGGGTCTTCGCGCTCGGCATGGTGCTGGGCATGGTGGTGGTGGTGAAGCTGCTCAAGTGGCTGCTGGACCACCACCACACCATCACCCTGGCCCTGCTGACGGGCGTCATGGTCGGCGGGTTGCGGACCCTGTGGCCCTGGCAGGACGAGACGCGGGCCCTGACGGCACCCGGGGACGACGCCGGCCCGGCCGCCCTGCTGGCCGTGGCCGGTTTTGCGGTGGTCGCCCTCCTGCTGGTGGTCGATGCCCGGGTCCAGCACCGGTTCCTGCGCGAGCATGATCCGCATGGCGGTGCCGTCAGGGGCTGAACCGGAGACCGCTCCGCCGCTCAGAAAGGGCGGCCGATCAGAAAGGGCGGCCGGTCAGAAGGTGACGGCCAGTCAGAAAGGGCGGCGGTCCTTGAGGTGGTCGAAGACGGCCAGCAACAGCGGGGCCATCCCGTAGCCGGCGGGGGCCTGGGGCGCGGCCGGGTCCATCCAGGCCAGTTCCTCGATCTCCGCGTCCGGCGTGGGCACCTCGTTGCGGGCCAGGGGCCGCAGCAGGGCGAAGACCTCCGAGTGCAGCTGCTGCCCGTCCTCATTCGCGGCCGGGGTGTCCCAGGCTCCGAGGTACTCCAGATCCTCCGAGGCGACCGTCAGCCCCGTCTCCTCGGCCAGCTCGCGGAGGGCGGTGCTCAGGGGCGTCTCATCCTGCTGGTGCTTGCCGCCGGGGAACATGAACATGGTGGTGCCGGTCTTCCGGACCGTGAGGATCTCACCGTTCGGACGGTACAGAACGACCGCGGCCACCTCGATCGGCTGGGTGACGCTGGATCCGTCCGGAACTGTGTTCTGCATCCCCCCATCTTCTCGCGGCCGCGCCGAAAAGGTTGAAGATGACAGCGGGGCGTGTTGCACCGCGCGGTCGGGGCGCCGAACGGGCGCCCGGCGGTAGGCCCCGACCACCGGGACGGGGCGGCTCAGGCCTCGTCGTAGAGGCGGAACGCCAGGGTCCCATGGGTGACCGCTGCGCCGGCTCCCAGCGCGGCGGCGATCATGCTCGCCTCGGCGATCTGGGCCTTGGTGGCACCGGCCTTCTTCGCCTGCCCCACGTGGACCTGGATGCAGTACGGGCACTGGGAGGAGATCGCGACACCGACGGCGATGAGCTCACGGTGCAGGAGGTCGATCGCACCGCCCTCCCGGCCGATGCTCCCGTCGAACTTGGCATAGGCCGCGAACTCGGGTCCGGCCAGTTCCTTGTACTCGCGCAGCTGGTCGAGGTCTTCCGGGGAGTGGTAATGAGTCGTCATAGAGCGATCCTTTCCGATCGGTTCAGGTGCAGTGCGGAGACCGGCACCGGAGCCGGTGAGGCAGCTGCTCCACGATGGCGTCATGCTCTCACGGGCCGCAGACTTTGGTCTACCGGCCGACCTACCGGCCGGCCTACCGGCGCAGGGTCCCGTGAAGGACCGTGACGCAGTCCCCACCCACCCAGATGGTCGCAGGATCCGCGGCGTCCTGATCCAGGTGGACCCGTCCGGCGCGCGCCAGGGCCGTGCCCTGGGAAGCCACATAGTGCGCCGGCAGCCGCCCCGTGCCGATGAGCCACTGGGCCAGTCCCGCATTGAGGCTGCCGGTCACCGGGTCCTCCGGGATCCCCAGACCGGGGACGAAGGCGCGGACCTCGACGTCGGCCGGGGTCTGGGCGGAGACGTGCGGTCCCACGAGGCCGATCTTCAGTTCAGACCCGGGCTGTGGGGCCGCCCGCAGGACCGCTGCGGCGTCCGTGAGCAGCAGGCCCATCCAGCCGGGACCGTTGTCCACCCAGGCGGCGTCCACCAGGTCCTCCGGTTCCAGCCCCGCCTCGGCCAGGGCGCGGTCCACCTCAGCGGGGTGCATCGGACCGGAGCGCACCAGGGGCGGGGCGGCGAAGGCGAGGCGGCCGGCGTCGTGATCCTGCGAGTCCGGGCGGTCCTGACGCAGCGTGATCAGGCCCGCCGCGCACTCTTGGACCACCCGCCCCTCGGCGGCCGGGCGGCCGCCGGCCGCGAGCCAGGCATGCGCCGAGCCGAGCGTGGGATGGCCGGCGAAGGGCAGCTCGCCGCCCGGGGTGAAGATCCGCAGCCGGTAGTCGGCGGCGGGGTCCGTGGGCGCGAGCAGGAACGTGGTCTCGGAGAGGTTGGTCCACCGTGCGAAGGCGGCCATCTCCGCCGCACCCACGCCGTCGGCCGCGTGCACCACGGCGACTGGATTGCCGGCCAGCGGTGCCGCCGAGAACACGTTGACCTGGGAGAACGGAAGGGTGGCCGGTGGGAGCTGGGACAGGGTCGCGGGGTCCTCGGGCTGATCCATGGGCCGAGTGTAGCGGGGTGTCCTAGGGTGAGAGGGTGAACCACCTCTGGGAGCTCATCCACACTGAACGTGCCGCCCTCGCGGAGGATCTGGCGGGCCTTCAGGAGGAGCAGTGGCAGCGGAGGTCCCTGTCCTCGGCCTGGACCGTGGAGGAGGTCGTGGCGCACCTGACCGCCGGGGCCTCGATCGGCTTCTGGGCCTGGATCCGCAGTATCGTCGGGGCCGGTTTCAACGCGGACACGCACAACCAGCGCCGGCTCGAGGAGCGGCTGGGCCCCACGCCGGCGGACACCCTCGAACGGTTCCGCGGCACCATCGACTCCACGGTCTCACCCACCGGGAAACTGCCGGCCTGGCTGGGTGAGGTGGTCATCCACGGTGAGGACATCCGCGAACCCCTCGGCCTGCACCGGGACTACTCGGAGGAGGTCCTGGTGGCGTTGCTCGAGTTCTTCGAGTCCTCGAACTTCACCGTCCCTTCCAAGGCCCGCGCGCGCGGACTGACCCTCGTGGCCCGGGACGTGAACCACTGGGTCGGCGCCGGCCCGGAGGTGGAGGGCACCGCCAAGGACCTCATCATGGCCATGGCCGGGAGGCCGGTACCCGCCGAACGGTTCCGCGGCCCCGGCGCCTACGACTTCGACGCCCGCGGCCACGAGCCCTCCCAGCGCCGCTGAGGGGATCAGGCGTCCGAGACGGTGAACCGGGTGTTGCGGTAGGACGGCTTCTGCAGTTCGTCAAGGATGCCCACGGCCATGGTGCCGGCGGTGGTGTGGGATCCCCCGTCCGCAGCGGTGAGCAACTCGTCCTGGCCCACCTGCGGGGTGGTGGCCTCGCCCGGGGTGAACATCATCTGCGGGGAGACGCCCACCCACTCCGCCGAGTCCACGGTGCGCAGGTAGTCCAGCTGCTCCAGGGCCGCCGCCGGGATACTGATCCAGGCCTCGGAACCGGGCGCCTTCCGGATGTCCTCGATCGCCAGCTGGCCGGTCTCCGGGTTGGTCAGGGACCCGGCGCCGAGGATGAACAGCAGGCGGGGGGAGCCGGGTTCCGTAGTCGGTGCGGCCTGCACCAGCCGACGCGTCAGGTCGTTGTGGGTATGCGCCTGGTCCGGCGAGGTGCCGAAGGCATCCACCACCGCGTCGAAGCCCGCCAGGTCCGCGGCCGTCAGGTCGAAGGCGTCCTTCTCGACGACGGCGGCCTCGGCCCCCAGCAGCTCTCTCGCCTTGGCGGCGTCGCGGACCAGCGCCACGGGTTCCTCTCCGCGGCGCACCGCTTCCCGGTAGATCTCCTGGCCGGCCATGCCGGTGGCTCCGATGATGCCGATTCTCATGAAACGCTCCTTGTTGACGACGTGTCCATCATCAGGGGCAACAGCGCCGGGGCGAGGTCTCTTCCCAACACGAGGAATGCGCGGCCGGATCAGGTTACAGTTCCCTTGAGGGCGTTGGCTTCCAGAGGTCCAACTCCGTCCAGTCGGCGGGGAATCCCATGCTCACGTACGGAGATATGAGTTGGGACCCATCTGGCGCTTGAAGCTCGATGTTGAGTTTCCTGACCTGAGTCTTGAAGGACAGGTGCCAGCCTGTGCCGCTCGTGTGTGACCTGAGCATGAACGCAAGAGCGGCTGCGTAGATGTAAACCCTTTGATGCGGTTTGGGTGTGGCCGTGAAGCTCGGCTCGAGCAGGTGCGAAAGTAAGTCGCCATGAGTCTCGTGCGACTTGAGCGACAGCGTTCGTTTGAAAGCTCGATTAAAGAGACGGGAACCATGGGCGCAGGCGTTCCGAAAATCGACCATCATGCGAAGCACAGCACCAAAGGCGCGAGGGTGGACAAACCCGAATGTGCGGGCCACTTCGCGCGCATCTGAAGTCTTCATGAGTTCAAAGAGGAACGGCAGATTTCCGAAACTCAGCACCTCGGTGACTGCCCAGATAGGCACAGGCTGCTGCGGATACTTCAACAGGTGGTGCTTGATGAAGTCTTCGTCTTCGGCACCGGAACGAACGGCTTCTCGCCAGGTAGCCGTCCACGCTTCAAACTTCGTACGGTCACCACTGGGTTTGTCGCAATTCTGCGCATCCAGAAAATTCTTCGACGCATGGGCGGCAACGTTCTCTGCCGCGAGCATGTGGGCTATTGCAGCCCTCAGGCGAACCTCGAATTCCAGGAGGCCCTCCTGACAGACCCGGGCTAGCTTGAAGTCGAAAGCCTCCAGCTTCATGACATGCGCCATGCTCGCACCGGGTATGTAGTCGTCTGACCGGTACTGGTGAAGGCGCTCATCGATCTGGTCGGCTGGCAGCAGTTGCCGAAAGACATATCGGTACGCGCCTGAACGGAAGTACCCAACGCGAGTGAGGAAGGCGAGCGCTTCGTCGCGATCTTTGAATTCCTTCGTGTATTCCACGCATCACCGAGATAACGAATAATGAAAATCGCCCCCTTGAGCCGAAGCTCAGAGGGGGGCGATGTCTGAGACACAAAACTTATCACCATCAGCTGGCAGGCAGCTGGACGCCGAAACCAGCAGCTGACCCAGTGGCTAAGCAGATGCGGCGCGATCTGCGACTCTCGCTCGACACTCTCTTCCATGAAAAGTTTGCCGCCAGCTGTCGCCACACCAGGACCTGCACGCGGCATCCCCGAGGATGAAAAGACCTCTCCCGTAGATCAACCTGTTCGGCATGCTTTCTCCGCCGAGTGGCTCAACTGGGACCCGGATATCTCACAGCCTGTGGGAAAATTTCCCGGGGCGCACGGGGACCGGGAAACTCCTTGGCTCATGCACCTACAGTTGGCATTCTGATCTGCGGCAGAACGAACGACCACACGGGCCGGCGGATCTGATCCCGCATCACCCCAAGGCCAGGCTCCCCGCGATGAACACCATCACCGAGCCGACCACGATGTCCACGATCTTCCACGTCCGCGGGGTGTCCAGCAGCGGGGCCAGAGCACGGACGCCAAACCCCAGGGTCAGGAACCAGATCGCCGAGCCCGCCAGCGCGCCGCCGGCGAAGACCCACTTCTCCGCACCGTAGGAGTTGGCCAGGGTGCCCAGCATGACCACGGTGTCCAGGATCGCATGCGGGTTCAGCAGCGAGACACTCAGCGCGGTCAGCACCACGGTCCACACGGGACTCAGCGCCCGCCGCGTGGAGCTGGAGCGCTCCATCCGCACGGACAGTCGCTGCCGCTCTGCGACCACGGCCAACGTCCCGGTCGCCGGTCCGCCTCCGCTCCCCTGCCGGTTCCCGGCCCCAGGCCCGACGCCGGCCCCGGCACCTACCAGCGCAAGCTCACTTTCCTCGCCTTCGTCCACGGTCATGGAGCGGCGGGCGCCGAACGCTGAGCGGAAGGAGGAGAACGCGAACCAGAGCAGGTAGGCCACACCGCCCCACGTGAGGACCTCCAGCAGCCACGGGGCGTTCTCGGCGATCACGCCGACGCCAGCGGTCCCAGCCGTGATCAGCACGACATCGCCCACCAGGCAGACGGCGAGTGCCAGCACGAGGTGGTCGCGCCGGATGGCCTGTCGGATGATGAACAGGCTCTGGGCACCGATGGCCACGATGAGGGCGAGGCAGGTCAGCAGACCGATCAGGAAAATCGTCACAGCGATCACGGTAGGTTGACCTGCACCTTCCGTTCCACCTGCATATCCTTCAGGGTATTAAGCTTTGCTTCATGAACACCGATCACCTGCGCGCCCTGGCCGCCGCCGTGGACGAGGGCACCTTCGACGCCGCCGCCGACGCCCTGCAGATCTCCGGCTCCGCCTTCTCCCAGCGCATCAAGGCCTTGGAGAAGGACGCGGGCCAGGTGCTGCTGACCCGCACCGTCCCGGTGGGCACGACGTCGGCCGGAGACCGGATGCTGCGACTCGCCCGGCAGGTGGCCGTGCTGGAGGACGAGACCCGGCGCTCCCTCGGCCGCGGCACGGGCGGGCGCACCGTGTTGTCCGTGGCGGTCAACGCGGACTCGCTGGCCACCTGGTTCGTGGAGGTGCTGCGGCAGGCCGCCACCTGGGATGACGCGGTGCTGCAGCTGCACCTGGAGGACCAGGAGCACACCCACGAGCTGCTGCGCTCCGGCTCGGTGATCGCGGCGATCACCGAGCACCCTGCCCCGGTGTCCGGCTGCATCTCCATGGAGCTGGGCACCATGGACTACCACCCGGTGGCGGCCGCCTCCCTGCTGGACAGGTACCGCGGGGAGGACGGCACCGTGGATTTCGGGGCGGTGCCCGTGCAGGACTTCGGCACCCGGGACAACCTGCAACGCAGCCGGCTCGCCGCCTGGCGGGCGGCCGTCGGCGGCGAGCCCGTCGAGCCCCCGCGCCACCAGGTGCCGACCGTGGGCGGGTTCAACGCCGCCGTGGCCGCGGGACTGGGCTGGGGCATGATCCCGGCGGGCCAGCTCCCTGAGGGGGTCCTGGAGGGCACCCACCCGGACCTGGTCACCATCCCGGAACTCGGCCAGTCCCGGGTGGACTTGCACTGGCAACGCTGGTCGGCCGGGACCGCGGCCCTGGACCGCTTGACCGCCGCCGTGCAGCAGGCCGCCCGCACCATGATCTGATCGGCACGTCGTTCTGGGCCGCAACATGCCCTGCGTCGGGACGCCCGTGGTGTGGACTGTGGGGATGACGCCTGCCGCCTTCCCCGTCCCCGCTTCACCCACCGCTTCACCCGCCGTCCCGGCCCGGGTACTCCTGCTGGGCTTCGGTGCCATCGGCCGCCACGTGGCCACGCTGCTTGCCCCGGAGCGGGAGGCCGGCGTGCTGCGGCTGTGCGCGGCCGAGCGGGAGGTGTCCGCCCATCGCGATCGGGCCATCCCGGGGGTCGAGCTGTCCTCCACCGGCGCGGACACGGACTGCCCCACCTGGGCCGAGGCGTTGGCGGAGGCGGACCTGGTGGTGGAGTGCGCCGGCGTGGAGCCCGCCGGTGAGTACGGGCCGGGCGTGATCGCCGCCGGGATCGATGTGGTTCTCACCAGCGTGGGCGCGCTGGCAGACCCGGAGACCGCACGCCGACTGCTGACCGGACCGGGGCGACTCTGGGTGACCAACGGGGCGATCGGCGGCTTCGATGTGCTCGGTGCCGCGGCCGACGCCGGCGGGCTGGATGCAGTGCGCATCCGCACCTCCAAGCTCCCCACCTCCCTGCTCCGGCCGTGGATGACCGATCAACAGGAGGCCGAGCTGCGGGCGCTGCGTCCCGGAGATGGCCCCGTGACCGTGTTCGCCGGCGGGCCCGCCGGCGCGATCGAGCAGTTCCCGGCCAACGTCAATGTGGCGGTCGGGTTGGCCTGGGCCACGCGAGGCCGAACCCCTCCCATACCCGGTGCCGGGGCCGGCGTCGGGCCTCAGGCCGGACAAGCCGAAGACGCGACGCTGCTGGCCCGTTCCCTCGACCGGGTGCGGGTAGAACTGGTCGCCGATCCGGAGGCCGAGCGCAGCCGGCACGAGATCCTCGCCACCGGTCCGGCCGGCCGCATCGAGCTGACCTTCGAATCGGCCCCGAGCCCCGAGAACCCGAAGACGTCCGGGATGACGGCCCTCTCGGTGGTCCGGACCGTCAGGGAGGCGCTGGCCGCCCAGCAGTAGCAGTCCAGATCATCACGGTTCAGGCCGGGGGCGGCGCGTTCTTGACCGGCGGCGCGGGGAGGTCTGTGATGGACACACCGAGCACACGAGTTGTGCGCCCAGACGGCCCTGAAGCCGCTCCCACCTCATCCCCGAGGAGTACGCGCCATGATCCGCTTCCTGATCCACGCGGGCATCAACCTGGTGATGGCCGCCGTCGGACTCCTGCTGGCCGGCGCCCTCATCGACGGCGTCTCGATGCAGCCTTCCGGGTTCATCACCGCCGTTCTCGTCTTCGTCCTGGCCCAAGCTCTGCTGGCGCCCTTCGTGTTCAACCTGGCCCGCAAGTATGCCTCCGCCATCCTCGGAGGCGTCGGGCTGGTCTCGACGTTCCTGGCGATATGGATCGCCACCCTGATGCCGAACGGGCTCACCATCGACGGGGCGAGCGCCTGGGTGTTGGCCCCGCTGGTGGTCTGGCTCGTGACCGCCCTGGGCACCTGGGTCGCGGGTTATTTCCTCGTCTCCCGGTGGTGGGACCGGCGCACCGAACGCGCCGCGATCCGCAAGGCCGTCGCCTGACCCCCACGTCTGACCCCCGCGTCTGACCCCCGCATCCAACGACCTGCAGCTTGCAGAGGGCGGGCTAGTGGATCCGGGAGTCGGCCGGGATCGCGTATTCGGTCCCTGCGGCCGTGCGCTCCAGCAGGGACGCATCCACCAGGTAGCGCCGCAGCATCGCCACATCCGGGTGGAAGACGTGCAGCCGCTGGTTCAGTTGCTCCTCGCTCAGGACCTCGTCGGACGCGAGTGCGTGGTCGCGCACCCACGCCAACAGTTCGGCGCGCTCGGCCGATCCTGCCGGCATCGCCTCGATCCGCGGTCCTCGCCCGGCCACCAGGAATTTCCCGACGCCGGCCCGCGCCCTCCCTGCCCCGGTGGCGGCGGGCGCGGTGAGAGGTGCCCGCACCGCGGAGCCGTCCACGGTGACGGCGCCCTCCTCGTCCTCTGTCAGGATCCCCAGGGACATCCAGCCGACCACGGACTTCTGCTCCTTGGCATTCAACCCGGCCCGGGTCTCCGCATCCAGCTCACCGAGGGTCGCCAGGGCGAAGACACTGCGGGCGGCCTCATTGCCGAGGGCGGCGAGGATGGGCTTCCAGTCGGGCGGGGACACGGGTGCGGGGCGGGCCGGAGTGTTGGCTGGATCACTCATAGGACCAGTATGGCCTGCCCGGGGTACTTCCGGCAGGACCTCACACCCTTGTGATGACCTGCGGCGTCCGGCACAGTGCAGGAGAAGGACCTGCTGGAACCGACCGCCGCCGTCACCGTCACCGACCCTGTACCGACCTTGCCCGACCCTGTACCGACCCTGTGGAGGACCCATGCACGTGGACACCGCCGTCCGATCCGTCACCCGGGATACCCTGCAGGACGTGGTGCGCCAGCTGGAGCGGGAGGTGCGCGGCGAGGTCCACACCTCGCCGCTGCGCCGGTCCCTCTACAGCTCGGACGCCTCCAACTACCGCGTGGCCCCCGAGGTGGTGGTCTGTCCGCTGGACGACGCGGATGTCATCGCGGCGGTGCGGATCGCCGCCGGACACGGGTTGCCCGTGACGCCGCGGGGCGGGGGCACCTCCATCGCGGGCAACGCCGTGGGGCCGGGGCTGGTCCTGGACGTGGGAGAACACCTGAACCGCATCGTCTCCATCGACGCCGAGGCCCGCTCCGCCGTCGTGCAACCGGGCGTGATCCTGACGGACCTGCAGGCCGCCGCGGCGCCGTACGGGCTGCGGTTCGGCCCGGATCCGTCCTCGGCGAGCCGCTGCACCCTCGGCGGGATGATCGGCAACAACGCCTGCGGGCCCCACGGGCTGGCCTACGGGCGCACCGCGGACAACGTGCGTCGGCTGCGGTGGCTGCTGCCGAACGGCCGGATCCTGGACGTGGTCCCGGGACAGGACGGCGTGGACCAGGTGCCCGGCCTGGAACCCTTCATCCAGCGGCACCTTGAGACGCTGCGCACGGAGCTGGGGCGGTTCGGCCGGCAGATCTCCGGCTACAGCCTCGAGCACCTGCTGCCGGAGAACGGTCGGGACCTGGCCGCCGCCCTGGTGGGGACCGAGGGGACGTGCGGCGTGCTGCTCGAAGCCGAGGTGGACCTGGTCCCCCGTGCGCCGGCACCCGCACTGGCGGTGATCGGCTACCCGGACATGGCCGCCGCCGCGGACGATGTCCCCCACCTGCTGCCCCACCGTCCCCTGGCGCTGGAGGGGTTGTCCGGGGAGATGGTGGACGTGGTGCGCCGCTCCCCTGCCGGAGCCGACGTGCCGGACCTGCCCGCCGGTGGGGGCTGGCTGATGGTGGAGGTCGGCGGGGCGGACGAGGCCTCGGCGGTGGCCGCCGCCGAGGCCATGGTGGCCGAGGCCCATGGTCTGGAGGCGGTGGTGCTGCCCTCGGGCCCGCAGGCCTCCCGGCTCTGGCAGATCCGGGCCGATGGCTCCGGGCTCGCGGTCCGGACCGCCACCGGTGCGCAGGCCTGGCCTGGTTGGGAGGACGCCGCCGTGCCTCCCGAGCATCTCGGCGACTACCTGCGCGAGCTGAAGACGCTGATGGATTCCCGCGGCCTGTCCGGACTGGCCTACGGTCACTTCGGGGACGGCTGCATCCACATGCGCATCGACTTCCCCTTCGACGCCGGCACCGCCACCGGCACGGCTCAGCTCCGCGAGTTCATGGAGGCCGCCGCCGCCCTGGTGGCCCGCTACGGCGGCTCCCTCTCCGGCGAGCACGGGGACGGGCGGGCGCGCAGCGAACTGCTGCCGGTCATGTACTCCCCGGAGGCGCTGACCGCGTTCGCCGAGTTCAAGGCGTTGCTGGATCCTGCGGGGCTGATGAATCCGGGGGTGCTGGTGGACCCAGATCCCCTGGATGCCTCCCTGCGACGGCCGGCCTCCGCCACGGAGGGCGCGGCGGACGGCTTCGCCTTCGCCCACGACGACGGCTCCGTCACCGATGCCGTGCACCGGTGCATCGGCATCGCCAAGTGCCGGGCGGACCTGCGGGAGCAGGGCACCTTCATGTGCCCGTCCTTCCTGGCCACCGGGGACGAGAAGGACTCGACGCGCGGGCGGGCCCGGGTGCTGCAGGAGATGCTCAACGGATCGGTGGTGACCCTCGGGTGGGAGTCCCCCGAGGTGCATGAGGCCTTGGACCTGTGCCTGTCCTGCAAGGCCTGCGCCTCCGACTGCCCCACCGGCGTGGACATGGCCACCTACAAGTCCGAATCCCTGCACCGCCGGTTCGCCGGGAAGGTGCGGCCGCTGTCCCACTACACCTTGGGACGGTTGCCGTTCTGGCTGCGGCTCGCGGCGCCGATGGCCGGGCTGGTCAACGCGGCCGGGAGGGTGCCCGTGGTGCGGCGGGCCATGATGACGCTGATGGGGGCGGACCCCCGGCGGTCCCTGCCGCCGCTGCCGAAGGCCCCGTTCCGCTGGTCGGAGGCGGCTGCGAAGGCCGGATCGACCCCGGCGGACGACGCCGGCCGCGCACCTTCCGGTGCGCGGCACCTCCCCGGGAGGCCCGTGGTGCTGTGGGTGGACTCCTTCTCCGACGCCCTGTCCCCCGAGATCCCCGCCGACGCCCTCCAGGTGCTGGCGGCGGCGGGTTGCGTGGCCGAGGTGGTGGGCCAATCCGCCGGGGAGCAGGCCTGCTGCGGGCTGACGCTGATCTCCACGGGCCAGCTCACCGCCGCGAAGGTGAAGCTGCGGAAGACCGTGGAGATCCTGCTGCCTCACGTGCGGGCCGGGCGGACGGTGGTGGGGCTGGAGCCGAGCTGCACGGCGACCCTGCGCTCAGACCTGGTGGAGCTGCTGCCCCACGAGCCCGGGGCCCGGCAGGTGGCGGATTCGGTGCGGACCATGGCCGAACTGCTGACCGAGCAGGTCTCCGCCGGCGACTGGATGCCGCCGCAGGTCACCGCCGGGGATGCGGAACTGCTGGCCCAGCCGCACTGCCATCAGCACGCGGTGATGGGCTACGCCGCGGACCGGGGCCTGCTGGAGTCCATGGGCGTGGACGTGGAGCTGTCCAACGGCTGCTGCGGGCTGGCCGGGAACTTCGGCATGGAGCAGGGCCACTACGAGGTCTCGGAGACGATCGCCCGGAAGGGCATCCTGGCCAAGGCGGAGGCTTCCCCGGGCAAGCCCATCCTGGCCGACGGCTTCTCCTGCCGCACCCAGGTCGCGGACCTGGCCGGGCTGGAGGGACGCCACCTGGTCCAGGTCATCGCCGCCGCCCTCCGCACCCACCGCACCTCCTAAACCCCCGGATCACGACCGCGCCAGAGGTCGAGACACGCCGAACGGATCGACAGTTGGCGCTCTCGTGATGCCGTGGGTCAGGACTCGTGGTGCCGTGGGTCAGGACCCGGAGAGCATGTCCAGGACGAGGGGTTTGACCTTCGAGCCGTAGAGCTCGATCGATTCCATCATGTACTCGTGCGGCAGGGAGCCGTTGCCGTACTTCATGCCGAAGCGGCCGGCGCCCAGCGCCCGGACGCTGGCCGCCACCTTGCGGGCCACCGTCTCCGGGGACCCCAGGTGCAGAGCGCCGTGGGTGATCTCCTGCTGGAATTGGGCCGGAGACGGAGCCGGCCATCCGCGCTCTGCGCCCATCTTGCGCATGGAGGCCTCCCAGTGCGGGTAGTACCGCTCGGCGGCCTCCTCGTCCGTGGCGCCCACGAAGCCGTGGGAGTGCAGGGCCACGCGGCGCTCGTCGAAGCCGCGGGCGGCGATCTCCCGGCGGTAGAGCTCGGCGAAGGGTCGGAACCGTTCGGGTGCCCCGCCGATGATCGCCAACTCGAGCCCCATGCCATAGGTGGCCGCACGCACCACGGAGGTCGGGGTGCCCCCAACGGCCACCCAGGTGGGCAGGCCGAACTCGTGCGCCGTCGTCGGGAAAACGGACTGTCGCTGCAGCGCGGAACGGGTGTTGCCCTGCCAGGTGACGGGCCGCTCGGTGCGCAGGTGGGAGAAGAGGTCCAGCTTCTCCTCGTAGAGCATCTCGTAGTCCTTGAGGTCGTACCCGAAGAGTGGGAACGACTCGATGAAGGAGCCGCGGCCCAGGGAGACCTCGGCCCGGCCGTTCGAGACGGCGTCCAGGGTGGCGAACCGCTGGTAGACGCGCACCGGGTCGTCCGAGGAGAGCACCGTGACGGCGGAGATCAGCTTGATGTGCTCGGTCTGTCCGGCGATGGCGGAGAGCACCATCTCGGGTGAGGAGACCGTGAAGTCGGGGCGGTGGTGCTCGCCGATGCCGATGACGTCCACACCGGACTGGTCTGCCATGACGCCCTCGGCGACCACGTTCCGCAACACCTCGGGGTGGCTCAGGGGTTGCCTCTCCACCGAGTGGGTCACGTCCCCGAAGGTGTGCAGGCCGAACTCGAGCGTCCCGGCGGGCACGGAGTCGGCGCGTTCGGTGGACGGGTTGGGATGCGGGGCCGCGAGCGCGGCAGGATTCTGGGGCACAGGGTTCTCGGTCACGTCAGGGAGAACGCCCGGGCCCACCCGATTCATTCCTTGAGATTTGAACTTCCTGCTGGATGCCCCGGTCCGACGGAGAAGGCCGGGCCGGACCGAGCGCTCCTGGACGCCCTGCACAGCTGGATCACAGGAACGGCACACGTGGCGCGGAGACTGCGGTGGTGGTGTGTGGACTGATCAAGAAACAGCCGACTCCCAGGAGTACGCCATGAACTGCACCCCGAAGAAGCCACGCCGGATCCGTGGGTCCGTGGCCGCGATGACCGCGGCCGGACTGCTGGTGGCCGGCGCCGTGGGCGGCGTGGTGGCCGATTCCGTCACCACGGACACGCCCCCGTCCGTCGCCTCTTCCCCGACCGCCGGCAGTAGCCTGCCCGGTGGACAGCCCGCGGGGAGCGGGTTCTCCGCGCAGACCGTCGCGGACCCGGCCACCCTGGCCGAGTCCCTGAACCACGTCCATGAGGGCATCGAGGTGCCCGAGGAGGAGACCTCACCGGCCGAGGCAGACCGCACCCAAGGTACCGAGGGCACCCCGGTGGATGCCGGCGTCGAGGTCCAGGACGCCCCCGGCGTGCTCATGATCAACACGGAGACCACCTACGGCGAGGGGGCCGGCACGGGCATGGTGGTGAGTGCCGATGGGCTGGCCCTGACGAACTACCACGTGGTGGACGGCTCCTCCGAGGTGGAGGTCACCGTGGCGGACACGGGTGAGACCCTCGTGGCCAGCGTGGTCGGCCGGGACGCCGCCCATGATGTCGCGGTGCTGCAGCTGCAGGACGCCAGCGGCCTGGACACCATCAGCGTCGACTCCTCCGGCGTGGACTCCGGGGATGACGTGGCCGCTGTGGGCAACGGTTCCGGTCAGGGGTACCTGACCGCCGTCTCCGGCGCGGTGACCGGTCTGGACCAGTCCATCTCTGCGGAGAGCCTCGGCGACACCGAGGACCTCACCGGGCTGATCGCGACGGAGGCGGACGTGGTCCCCGGCTATTCCGGCGGCCCGCTGGTGGACGACGACGGCCAGGTCGTCGGGATGAGCACGGCGGCCTCTGTCGGGGAGACCTCGGAGCAGGTCAACGGCTTCGCTCTGCAGGTCACCGAGGCCTTGGACATCGCCGACCAGATCGTGGCCGGCACGGAGTCGGACAGCGTGCAGGTCGGCGCCTCCGGCGCCCTCGGAGTCACGGTGACGGACTCACCCGGCGTGGAGGGAGCCCTCGTGGTGGAGGCCGCCCCGGGGTCCGCGGCCGAATCCGCGGGGTTGGTGGCCGGTGACACCGTGACGGCCTTGGACGGCACCGAAGTCGCCGATTCCGCTGAACTCTCCGATCAGGTCGGCTCGTTGGACCCGGGTGACACCGTGACGCTGGCCTGGACGGACGCTGACGGCACCGAGCACACCGACTCCGTGGACCTGGGCGAGAGCACCGTGAACTGAGACGCCAAGAGACGGTCGTTGGAAGGGTGCGGCGGGCTGCACGGGGGTTTACGGTGGGCCCATGGACAAGCCCTCAGCTCCTACCGCGACCGTCGTGGCCTTCACGGATGTGATGTGCGGCTGGTCGACCATCGCCTTCCACCGCTTCTACCGGGCGCGCAGCGCTGCCGGTCTCGACGGCAGGCTCTTCCTCGACCCGCAGCTGTTCCTGCTCGAAGACGTGAACCAGATGGCGCTCAACACGAAGATCATCGAGGGTGAGAAGCCGGTGGTCGGTGCGCTGGCCGAGGAACTGGAGTTCAAACCGTGGCAGCGGGACCCCTCGGAGTTTCCGGTGACGAGCCTGCCCGCCAATGAGGCGGTGCATGCCGCCAAGGACCAGTCACCGACGGCCGCCGAGCAGCTCGACATGGCGCTGCGCCTGGGATTCTGGCGGGACAGCCGGTGCATCAGCATGCGGCACGAGATCCTCGACATCGCCGACGGGTGCCGGGACGTGGATGTCGACCGGCTCCGCGAGGCTCTCGATGACGGCCGCGCCCGCGGACCCATGATGCGCACCTACCTCCACCGCCGGGATGCCGTGCAGGGAAGCCCGCACTTCTTCCTGCCCGACGGCAGCGACATCCACAACCCCGGCATCGAGATGCACCAGGTCGGCGAGCCGGGTGCCGGATTCCTCGTGGTCGACTCGGATGACCCGTCCGTCTACGACGACCTGGTGCGGAGAGCGGCTGAGTCCAGCCAACCGGACTGAGCAGCGTGGGACAGAACGATGAGCTGGTCCAGACGACCGTGTGGTGGCCTGGGGCTCAGCCCTCGGCCAGCACCCCGCGCAGTGCGGGGCGGGAGGCGGTGACACCCAGGCGGACCAGCACCACGCCGAGCACCAGGGCCGTGGCCACCAGGCCCACGGAGACTGGACTGAAGATGATGGCCGCGCCGATCACCGGCAGCGTGGTCACCACGGCGGCCACGAGGGTAAAGGTCAGCACGATCCACAGCGGCCCCATCACGGAGCGGCGGCGGATGTCCTCCATGGTCTGTTCGGTCATGCCCAGCCGGCCCAGGCCCCGGTACATCTCGGCCCGGTCCAGCACCTGCGCCGCCTGGGTGATGCCCACGGAGCACGCCGTCAGCACGAAGGCGATGAGCATGGTCAGCAGCACCCCGGTCTGCAGATCGCTGACGAGGATCAGGTCCTGGGGCCGCGCACCCTCGGCGGAGACCGCGTTCGCCAGGCCCATGCCCGCGCCGCCGACCACGCCGATGTAGGTGGTCACCGCCAGGCCGCCGATCTGCCGCCAGGCCTGTTGCGGGGATTCGAGCACGTTCCGGGCCGCCACGAGCTTCTCGGCGGTGTCCGCGCGGCGCCAGGTCCGCCGCGTCACCAGGCCCACCAGCCAGGGGCCGATGAAGTGCAGGGCCAGCATCGGCAGGCCGAACCCGACGAGCAGCATGATCAGCACGACCATCATGTCCCCGGCCCCGTAGGCGTTGAGCAGCACCTGGGCGATCCCCAGCCCGGCCACGGCCAGTACCACGCGGACCCAGTGGACCTTTGCGGCCTGCTGCCGGGTGCGCACCCCCAAGGGGGTGATCTCGATGCGGCGCAGCCCGGCCATCGAGCTGACAGCTGCCATCAGCAGCAGGGCGCCGACGACGGCGAACAGCCACCCGGTCCCGAGCCACATGCCGTCCAGGCCGATCGGCCGCCCCGCGAAGGGGATGAGCCCGACCAGGGGCATGAACACGAGGTACCCAACCACGCCGATCAGCAGCCCCACGGCGGCCAGCACCACGGACTCCGCCACGGCCAGGGTCCGCACCGTGAGGGTCCCGGCGCCCAGCAGGCGCAGGGAGGAGAGCCGCTCGTCCCGCCGCCGGGCCAGCAGCCGGGCGGCGGACCCCGCCAGGCCCACCAGGGGGAAGACGAGCAGCATCAGGGCGAAGACGGAGAGCATCAGGTAGAAGCCGGCCAGGTCCCCCGTGATCATCCAGAAGGAGGAGGCGCCGCCGGCCACGAGCAGGGCCAGCGTGCCGACGATCGCGAACGCGGTCACCGGCAGCCCCCAGACCTGGCGGTCGGAGAACAACTTGCCCAGGAACAGCTTCAGCACCGCGGCGGTTCCGGATACCGGCGTGCGGCCCGTGCCCGACGGCGGCCGGCCCGGGAGGGCGCCCAGGTTTCCGGTGGGCGCGGTGCCGGGTTGAACGCCGGCCGGGCGGCCGGGCTGCGTGCTGGACTGCAGGCCGGCCTGCGTGCTGGGACGGACGGTCTCGTTCCTCATCGCGCACCTCCCACGGTGATAGTGGTGGTGTCGGCGGCCGAGTCGGCGACGATCCGACCGTCCTGCACCCGTACCAGGCGGGAGCAACGGTCAGCCGTGGCCTGATCGTGGGTGACCATCACCAGGGTGCGGCCGCGGCCCACGGTGGAGTCGAGCAGGGCACCGAGCACCGAGGCGGAGGTGGCGGAGTCCAATGCTCCGGTGGGTTCGTCGGCGAAGACCACGTGCGGGTCCGCCACCTGGGCGCGGGCGATGGCCACGCGCTGGACCTGGCCGCCGGAGAGCTCCCCCAGACGGCGGTCCTGCATCCCGTCCAGGCCGAGGGCAGCAAGCCACTGGGCGGCGTGGGACTCTGCGCCCGCGCGGGGCACCCCGGAGAGCATCAGCGGGAGGGCCACGTTCTCCTGGGCGGTGAGTTCTGGCAGCAGCAGCCCGTCCTGGAAGACGAAGCCGAGGCGTTCGCGGCGCAGCTTCGCGCGCGCCTCCTCGTTCAGGGAGGTCACCTCCACCGTCTCGGTGGACTGGGTGCCGGCATCGGTGAACTGGACCGAGCCGGCGTCGGGCGTCAGGATTCCGGAGAGGACGTGCATCAGGGTGGTCTTGCCGGAGCCGGAGGGACCCATGATCGCCACGGACTCCCCGGCCGCAACGGTCAGGTCCACCCCGTCCAGCGCATGGGTGGTGCCGTAGGACTTCCTCAGGCCCCGGGCGGTGAGGAGGGGCGGGTGCGGGGGTGCGGGTCGATTCATCATGTCTTCACTCTCGCCGTGGCACCCCTGCCGCGTCGTCGGAGCCGGGACCGATCCTGAACCGCCACGGGTCCACCCACAGGATGACCCCGCCACCCCTCCACCCGATCACGGCCGCAGTTGGCGTTCAGAATCGCCGAGGCCAGTCGACAGTTACCGCTCTCGTGATCAGGGGGAGGCTGGCGTGTTGCGGGAGAACAGCATCGCCACGCACCCGGTGGCGAGGATCCCCATCAGGGTCACCGCGGCCGGCACCATGGCCCACAGGTCCCCGACCATCCCGAGCAGCAGCGTGAACGCCGCGAGGCAGAGGTAGGCAATCGTGAAGTAGCGGCTCAAGGACGCGGCTGCCTTCAGCGGCTGGCGGCGGTTGAGTTCGCCGAGCTCCTGCGTGGCGCTGAAGAACGTGAACCCATGCCCGACGCCGGCCCCGGCCGCCGCGATGAGCACCCACCACACCTGCCCCGTCAGCAGCATGGCGACAAAGCCACCGATTCCGAGCAGCAGGAACGACAGTCCCAGCCGGCGGCCCTGCTGGATGGCCACGTTGCGGGCGGACACCTGCACGATCCCGGCCACCGCCAGTACCGCGGCCACGATCCCGCCCAGGGCTGTCAGGCTCTCGATGCCCAGCGTCGACTCGATCAGCCCCGGTCCGACCGATTGGTACATCCCGACCATGGACCAGCTGGTCCCGGCGGTCAGGCTGATCATCAGGTGGCTTCGGGGCTGCAGCACCGCCGGGGGTGGCGGCGTACTGGACGCTGCCGGGACCACGGCGAGCGCCCCGGTCTCCCCCAGGACCAGGTGACCGGTGGACGGACCGGCGGGGGCCGACGTCGTCGGTGGGGCCGGGGAGTGGCCGTGTACGAGCAACAGGACCAGGACGGCGGCCGCCGCGGCGGCTGCGGCCAGCATCGGCAGGGTGGTGCCCCCGGAGAGGTCTGCCACCACGCCGGCCAGCACGGGCCCGAGGCAGGCCCCCGCCAGGGCGGACAGGGTGACCAACAGTGCGGTGTAGGACCGCGCCCGCGGTGGGACGGCCCCGTAGAGTGCGGCACTGGAGGCCGTCATCACCACCCCGAGAGCCAGGCCCTGGACGAACCTGGCCGCCAACAGGGCACCCGCCCCGCCCGCCACCGCAAGGGCCAGGGCGGCGAGCACGGAGGCGGCCGCCGCCAGGACCATCAGCGTCCGGGGGCTGCGCCGCTGGAGCCACCGGCCGGTGAGCAGCAGTCCGGGGATGAGCCCGCCCACGTACATGGCGTAGATGAGGGTCTGGACGGTGGCGGAGAAGTCGAAGTCGGCGCGCCATTCCGCGTAGAGCACCGTGGGGGCATTGACCGCACCGAAGACGAGGACTGCTGCGGTGAAGGCGGTGATCCGCGGAACCGGCCGGGTCATCAGGAGGCCGCCTTGGAACCGCCATCGATCGGCAGCTGCTGTCCGGTGATGGTGCGGCCGTGCGGGCCGGCCAGGAAGAGGATCAGCGCAGCGATGTCTGCCGCGCTGACGAACTGCTTCACCGACTGGTTCTGCAGGGAGTTGGCCTGCTCGTCCTCCAGGGAGGTGCCGTTGGCCTCGGCGCGGCCGGCCAGGACCTGGTCCATGCGGGGGCCGGCCACGGCGCCCGGGTGGATGGTGTTCGAGGTGATGCCATCCGGGCCCAGCTCGAGGGACAGGGTCTTGGCGAAGCCGACCAGCCCCCACTTGGTGGTGGAGTAGCCGATGCGGTTCTCGTAGCCGAAGCGGCCGGCCAGGGAGGACATGGTCACGATGGTGCCGGCCTCGGACTGCTTCAGCAGCGGGATCGCCCGCTGCGTCACCAGGAAGGTGCCCGTCAGGTTGACGCCCAGGATCGCATTCCAGTCGGCGGCCGCAAGCTCCTCGGCGGGGACGGTCGGTCCACCGATGCCGGCCATGTTGACCAGCACGTCCAGTCCGCCGAGCTCCCTCGTCAAACCGGTGAACAGGGCTTCCACGGACTCGGGTTGGGATACGTCGGTGACCGAGCCGGTGATGTTCGCGTGGGACCGGACGGCCTGGGCCACGGCCTCGGCGTTGATGTCCGCGATGTGCACGCGGTGGCCTTCCGCGGCGAACGCGGTGGCGGTGGCGAAGCCGATGCCCCCTGCGCCGGCCGTGATGAGGACCTTCTTGCTCATGGTGTTCTCCTCCGGGGGATCATGTGGTCTTTCGGTGGGGCGCCGTACTGCCATTCTGCTTCCTGGAAAGGTATTGTGAAGAAAGGAATGACGAGAAGGGGATATGTCATGAGTACCACGGGCCGGCGACCGGCAGCCCAGCAGCACGCCCAGGACGACCGCGCCGTGGAACTCTGGGGCAGGGTGATCAACGGCTTCGAGGTGACCAACCGCCGGATCCACGACGCCATCGACGAGGAGTTCTCCCTGACTGCGGCGGAGACGCAGGTGCTGCTGAGCCTGCACCGCCAGCCCGGGCACCGCGCGCCGATGGCCCGACTGGCCCAGGCGGCCTCCTTCTCCACGGGGGGGTTCACCAAGCTCGCGGACAAGCTCACCCACCGCGGGTACGTCATCCGGGCCGCCTGCGCGGACGACCGTCGGGTGACCTTCCTCGAGTTCACCCCGGAGGGCCGCGAACTCGCCGACCGCCTGACCGCACTGACGGCCCGCATCAACCATGCGGCCTTCATCGACGTGCTCGGTGAGCAGCGGGCAGCACTGGTGGCGGACGCGATGACCGAGCTGTTCCGCGCCAACGCACCCTCCGCGGACTGAGCGCCACGGCCTGACCTTCCGGAGCGGCACGCCTACGGGCCACCCGCCGTCACCGTGGTGAGGATGCCCCGGTGATCCGTCCCGACCAACGTCAGCCGCCGGTAGTCTTGCGGCACCAGGCCCCGCAGCAACACATGGTCGATCTGCGTGAACGGCGGCGCCCAGGAGCCCACCGGCCAGGTCGGACCCGGCCAGGGCCCGGCCGCGGCGGCCGCCGGGGTGAACCCCTCGGCCAGGGCACGGAACTGCGGGTGGGCTCCGCTCGCATTGAAGTCCCCGGCCAACACCAGGGGCAGATCCGACCGGCCCGCCTGCCAGCCGTCCAGACCACGCAGGGTCTGATCCCAGGAGGGCACGAAGTCAGCCCCGATCGGCGGCACCGGGTGGATGCCCACCACGCGCACCGGCCCCAAACCTGGGTCCTGCACCACCGCGACCGGTTGGTCGAAATGACGGTACCCGGCGAACCGTGGCACCACGCCCTCGGACCGCAACGGGTGGGCCGAGAGGATCACGGCGCCGCCGGCGGGCCCGCCTTGGGGCGTCTCCGGAATCTCCGCCGTGCGGTGCGGCAGCCCGTCCAGGGCACCCCGGGCGCGCAAGCCGGCGAGCAGCCCCTCGTCCGCCTCCACCAGGACGAGCACATCCACCTCGTTCTGTTTGATCACCGCCGCCAGGGCGGCAGGGTCCACACCGGCGTACTCGGCATTCAGGCTCAGCAGGGTCAATTCCGTTGCCGCCTCGCCACCACCGCTCGCAGCCTCGGGCGGCGCCATCGGCACCAGTGCCGGGACCAGTCCCGCCAGCACGCCGGCCAGCAGGAGCAGTGCGGCCCAGTGCTGGCGCACCACGACCATCACCACGGCCAGCGCTGCAACCACCACGCACACCACCGGGACCAGGGACTGTAGCGGCACCACGAACCACGGGACGGTGATCGCCGGATGGGGCAGGACCGCCAGGCCTAAGGCGAGTACCGCGCAGGTCATCAGGACCGCGGTCTTCACGCGCCGCCGTCGGGCGTTCCGCCGGTCCACCCGCTGCGGGTCCACCACCATGCTGCCTCCCTCCGCCGCCGCCACGGGGAGGCCGGGCACCGTCCGCCCGCCTGCCGGGCACATCAGGCATCCTAGAGGCATGCCCGAGCCGACGACGGCCGCGGCCTGGCGCTCTCCCTCACCGAGCAGGGGCGTGCGTTGCGCAGCCAGGCCGAGCAGACCGTTCAGATGAAGCGGCGGCTGCGGATGGACGCCGATGAGGTGCACGAACTGCAGCGGCTCATGGCGACGCTGATGGAGCGCGTCCACCCCGGGGCACCGTAGCGCCACCACCGGACCACGCGGGCAGCCGGTCAGTCGTCGGTCTGGGGCCTGGGATTGTCGGACTGCGGTGGATCGTCCGTCCGCGGTCTGGGATCGTCGGACTGGGGCGGGTCCTCGGGCTGGGGCGTCCGTTTGACCGTCTGCACGGTCTGCTCCGGGTCCACGGGATTCCCGTCCTCATCCACCATGATGTAACGCCAGCCCTCCTGGAACGGTTTCGGGGGCTGACCGTGGTGGCCCAGGAACTCGGATCTCTCGGACGCGGGCGCGTCCACATCACCCGCCGCGCGCTGGACGGCGGGGGGCGGTTCCTTGCCCTGGGCACGATAGCCCGCCGCGACCCGTTGCGCGCGCTCCACCCTGAGCCCCTCACGGGGATTCAGGCCTGCCTGCCGGCTCGCCGGGCCGTAGACGTCGTTGGCCGCGTAGCGGATCTTCCAGAGCAGGCGATACCCGAGGGACAACCCGGTCTTGTCACGGACCACAGGGTGGACCTTATCGTTCTCGTTCTCATGCATGACATGCCTCCCAGAGCGAGCCGATGCCAGGGCACCGGCCTTCATCCCAGACTAGATCTGCAGGCGGGGAAGGTGAACGGCCGATCCCCGCCCCCGATCATGAGAGCGCTGCAGGTCGAGACTCGCCAGAGGAGTCGACACCAACTGGTGCCGTGATGGAGGGGGAGAAGGTTCAGAGGGGCTTGGTGGCCCAGTGGATCGCCAAGGTGCCGAACAGGAACGTCTCGTGGCCGACGTCGGTGAATCCGGCGTCCTCGAGCAGACCCTGGATCTGCGCGGGGGTCTTGAAGCCCCGGCTCGTGGCGGAGAGGTATTCGTAGGCATCGGGATTCCGGGTGATCAGCTTGGAGATCTGCGGCACCACGTATTTGATGTAGGCGGTGGAGAAGGGCTTGATGATGTTGTCCGGGGCCGGGGAGGTCTCGAGGGCGACCATGCGCCCGCCGGGCTTGAGCACCCGGAACTGCTCGGCCAGCGTGGTGGGGATGTCCGCCACGTTGCGCAGCAGGTAGCCGTGGGTCACGGCGTCGAAGGTGTTCTCGGCGAAGGGCAGGTCCATGGCGTCGGCTTCGACCCAGTCGATCTGCTCGCCGCCGGGACGCCGTTTGCCGACCTCCATCATCTCCGGTGCGAAGTCGGCGCCGGTGATGGTGGCACCGTAGTACTGCCGCAGCACCTCCAGGGCGATGTCGCCCGTGCCGGTGGCCAGGTCCAGGACGACGGGTGCGTCGGGCAGCTCGGCGCGTTCAACGGTCCGGCGGACGAAGCGCGGTTCCTGACCCCAGGTCATGACGAGGTTCATCAGGTCATAGCGGTCGGCAAGGCCGTCGAACATCGAGGAGACCTGGGCTCCGTGGTCTGCCCCGTGGTCGTCGGGACGGGGGTTCTCGGCGGATGACTCGTTCGTGCTCACCCCACCACGGTAGTCGGTCCCGGGCGAACGCCCGGCGAAAGAAGGCAGCCATCAGGTCCATCGGAAGACGACTCGAGAAGCTCAGCAACCGGAAACTCTATGACCAACAGGATCCGCGATGAGACACACCCAAGAACATAGAGCGAGCCGGCTATGCATCCCTAACTTGTAAGTTAGGAAGGATCCGCGAGCACAGGGGGACCATGCAAGGCAGTGCTGCAGAGGGCAATGGCGCGGCGACAGACCGCTTCGATCTCGCCGGGCAGTTACTTCCGTTCGTTTGTGATGGACGGGTAGATGAGGAGAAGCTCTACGAACTCTTGAATGCTGGAGCCGAATTCTCGGCGCTCGACTTCAAGCAAACGCTCGTCCTTGCAGAGCCGAAGAAAAAGCTGGATTTCGTCAAGGACTGCGCCGCCATGATGAACCTCCCCGGCGGCGGATACATAGTCGTAGGCGCGACCGATGACGGGCAGTTGGTCTCCGAAATCGAACCTCCGAAGAAGGCCATGTTTGATTCTGCCAGCCTAGGGGAAATAGTCAGGGGCTACGTCGACAGCCACGTCGATATCAGGGCCCAATTTCATCCCCAGGTCCGGACAGGATCAGGTACGGGACCGATGGTCCTCATATATGTTGCCCCTCCCCCGGACGGCCTCCCCGCTGTAATTTCCCAAGACGGCACATGGACAGGTAACGGCCGGCCCAAAGCCGTATTCCATGCTGGCACGGTGTTTGTCCGGAGGGGAACGTCGAACTCTGTTGCAACCCATCAGTCATGGGCGTGGATTCTGGAGAACTACCGAAATCGCGTGCGGACGGAAGCCCAGTCAGACGTACAGGTTCTGGTCAGACGCGTGGTCGAACAAATGGGCGCCGGCGTTCGAGAGGAGCCAGTAGCCCCTGACGTGGCGATGGATCCGGACACGTTTGTATAGACGGCTCTTTCGGTAGCGGGTGTGTAGCGATCCGGTAGCACGGGCGCAGGTATCCGGTAGTGCTTCTATCGGGGTCACTGCGCCCGCGCTGTTGGGTCAGGCCG
>NZ_JBPXMT010000008.1:0-406759 GCF_051842835.1 Microbacterium sp. A93 | reverse complement strand
GCGTGGGGGAAACGCCCGGTCCCATTCCGAACCCGGAAGCTAAGGCCCACTGCGCCGATGGTACTGCATCCGGGAGGATGTGGGAGAGTAGGACGCCGCCGGACAACCATTACCAGAAGCCCTGGACCTCACGGTCCAGGGCTTCTGTGTTTTTAGGGTGCTCTGGGTTTAGGGGTGCTCTGGTTCATGGTCCCCGTGGTTCCCGAGGCAGCTCTGGGGACAGCGGGGCCGCACGGAGGGCCCGGCCGTGGTCTGATGGAGGGTATGTCCAACAGCCTGTTTCTTGATCCCTTCCAGGACCCCTTTGCCGCACCCGGCCCCGGCGCCGGTGGTGTGGAGGAGAGTCCAGAGGTGCCGGCGCGTGCGGCGGATACGGTGCCCGGGACGGTGGTGGACAGCGGTCCGGCTGCCGACCGCGCGGACCGGTCGTCCGTGTCCGTGGGTGTTCCGCTCGACCTGGTGGATGCCGCCAGCGCCTTTCTGGAGGACACCCATCTGTGGTGGCCCCGGGATCTCAAGGCCACGGATCGTGAGGGTCACGTGTACTTCGGCGAGGGACAGGTCTTGGAGGAGGGCACCGAGGGTGAGGTCCACCCCTGGGGTACGGTCCTCGGCGCCTCGGACACCACCCTGGAACTGGACTGGCGGGGCCGGGCGCCGGCCGTCCCCGGCGCCGCCACCGTGTCCTCGGAGGGGGCTCGCGTGTTCCTGACGTGGGGGGCGGTTGCCTCCGGAGGTGCCGAACTGAGTGTGCGGGGCCGCGAGCCGGAGCGGTGGCTGGGGGAGTGGTCGGCCATCCTGGCGGCCTTCGCCCGGTTCACCGGGGGCCGCGTGCTGGAGGATGCCGACGGGGCCGGTGCTGCAGAACATACCCCGGGTGACGGTGAGACAGACCCCCTGGATGGTGGCGAGACCCGGTCCTAGAGGCCGTTCTCGCGGAACATCTTCAGATCCCCGTCCTCGAACCGCTGCTCCAGGACGCGGCCGTTGTGGCGCATCGCCTCGAGATCGTGTTTCAGGACGGCATCGCGGCTGCGGGCGACCTCTGTGCTGAGGACCTGCAGCTGTCCGGTCCATTCTGGCGCCGCCGCGGGCTTCGCGGAGTCCGGGATCCGCAGGAACACCTCGAGGGTGTTCGGCAGGTACTGGTAGACCACGGACTCGAGCACCATGCGCTGCTCGGGGGCGTGGGCCACGTCCTCCCAGCGCGCGATCATCTCGCGGAGGTTGTTCCCCAGCACGGACAACTCGTGGTCGCCACGGGGCGGAAGGTGGGAGCGGTGCTGGCGCACGGTCCGTTGGAATTCGTCCAGACGCTCGGTCATATCCTGACGGGTGGCCCCGTGGACGGGGATCCCCGAGGCGTAGGTCTTCGCGGTCGCCGGTGTCAGGAGGTAACCGGCGCCGTAACCGAGCAGCCCGGCCAGCACGGCGGCCGCCGGAGACTGAGACGCCAGGACCGTGGCGAGGAAGACCGCCAGGAACACGAGGAGGCCGACCAGGTTCGGACGCGAGCGGATGAAAGCCATGACACCGTGAGGATCTGAGGGTCCGTCATTGCTGGTAGCCACGGATCTCCTTGCATACTCCAGATGGTTCTGCATCTCGGGCGTCGGCCGATGCTCTCTCCAGTGTAATGACGACGTTTCGGGTGCAGGACATCGTTTTGCCGATCGGGGTTCCGAGGTCTAGGATGGATCACTGTGGTTCCCGGCCGTTTGCGGCGTGGAACCACACTCAACGGGGTGTGGCGCAGCTTGGTAGCGCGCGTCGTTCGGGACGACGAGGCCGCAGGTTCAAATCCTGTCACCCCGACCAGCGAGAGCCGGTCCCGATGTCGGAAACGACATCGGGACCGGCTTTTTCTCTGCCTTGACTTCTCTACCCTGACGCTGACTTGACCGCCAGGCGCCGTGTTGGCCGGGCACCCTGGAACGGCTACCGCTAGCGGTGAAGGGCCAGCATCCCTCAGCGGGTCTGCAGGGCCTGCAGGTGTTCCGGCGTGGTGGCGTCGACGTGCTCCTGGTATTCGGGGTGCTTCTCCACCCATCCCTTCACATAGGGGCACACGGCCACGATCCGGAATCCCTCGGCGATGGAGGCATCCAGTGCGGCCCGCACGAGCTTCGAGGCCAGTCCATGACCGCCGAACTCCTCGCCGACCTCCGTGTGCGGGAAGATCCGCTGGCGTACCCCGGCCACGGACTCGTGGTCCGTGAAATAGGTCTTCCCGGCGGGCTCGCCGGAGCCGTCCACGTGGATCTCGTACCGCGGAGTGGTGCCCTGGACGACCTTCGGGTGGTCCAGGCTCGGGGTCTGCTCGGTCATGGTGTCTGCCTTTCGGTCGGGTCGGGTGCGTCAGCGGGTCGAGGTGGGTCAGCGGCTCGGGTTGGGTCAGCGGGCCGGTGGGTTCACGCGCGGCTTCATCCGGATGGTCGGCAACACCGGTGCCGGGAGCGGCGCCGGGGTTCCGGAGGGGAAGTCCCCGTACTGCGGGAAGGCCCGGCCGTCACGGTAGGTGCTTCCGATGGAGCGGTCCAGCAGCGCGCCGGACACCGGTGCGCCCAGGGGCTCCTCTCCGGATGGCCCCGTGCCGGCCAGCGGGGATCCATCGCCCGGCACCTCGAAGCCCATCTCCGCCTGATAGGCGGCGCGCCAGGCCACGATCTCCTCGTGCGTGCGGCCCACGAAGTTCCACCACATGATGATCTGCTCGTTCAGGGGCTCCCCGCCGATCAGCAGGGCTGTCACGGGTTCCTCGCCGGCGGTGACGGTGATCCGGGTTCGGCCGGGCCCCACAAACCCGAGGTGGTCTTCGGGGATCTGGACGCCGTCCAGCCAGATCGCGCCGCTGACCTGGAGCAGGCCGTGCTCGTGGTCGGCCGGCACCTCGATCTCCAACGATGCACCCGGCTCCAGCAGCAGTTCCACCCCGGTCAGCGGCAGGTGGGTCGTCACGGGGGAGGTGGAGCCCAGCAGCGAGCCGAGGAAGACGCGGGCCGTATAGCCCGGGCCCGCCACGGTCTCCGGGCGGTGTGCGTCCAGGGAGGGCGGGCTGAAGCGTGCATGCTCCGGGAAGGCGTACCAGAGCTGGACGCCGTGCAGCACGGTGGTGTCCGCCGTGGAGAACTCGGAGTGGGTGATCCCGGCCCCGGCGTTCATGAGGTTCACCTCGCCCGGGCGCACGGTGGCCCAGTTCCCGGCGGAGTCGATGTGGTCCACGCGGCCGGTGAACAACCAGGAGACGGTGGCCAGTCCCGTGTGGGGGTGGCGCGGCACGGCCATGCCGCCCGTGGCGGAGACGTCGTCCGGACCGTAGAAGTCCAGGAAGCACCAGGCACCGATCAGCGAGCGGGCCCGCTGCGGCAGGGTGCGCTTCACCGTCATGGCGCGCGGTCCGCCCAGGGGGACCGCGCGGGGCTCGAGCAGCTCCACCGTCCCGGCGGCCCCCGCTCGGGGGTCCACCCCGTCGGAGAGGCCGTCCGTGAACCGGGGACTGGAGCCGGAGCCTGAGCCGGAGCTGGAGTCGGAACGGGGGCTGGGCCCGGGTTCATTCCTACAGATGGTCTCCTGCGGGTCTGTCTCGGTGTTGCTCACGGTGGCTACCTCAGCCTTTCGACGCCCGGCGTCTGACCGGGTGGTGGGACAGGATGGAGATGCGGTTGGTGACGTTCATGGTGATGGCCAGCCACTGGACCGCGGAGTACTGCTCATCGCTGAGGACGTGATGACTCATCAGCTGGCTGACGTGCTGGTCCTCCTGGCCCGGCAACAGGGTCACGGTCTCGGCGAGGTCCAGGGTGGCCCGCTCGGTCTCGCTGTACAGCGCCTCGGCCTCCCGCCATGCGGCCAGCAGGCCCAGGCGCTGGGCGTCCAGGCCGGCGTCGATCCCCTTGACGGTGTGCACCTCGAGGCAGTAGGCGCAGCCGTTGAGCTGGGAGATCCGCAGGTTCACCAGCTCGACCAGCTGATCGTCCAGTCCGGCGGCCGCGGCGGCGTTCTTCGCCGCGACGGACAGCCCGCCCACGGCCTTCCACGCCGCCGGGTCGGACTTGTCCAGGAAGAAGTTCAACGGGCCCTGGCGTCCGGTTCGATCTGCGCCCGGTGCGGCGGCCTGTTCTGCGGTGCTCATATCCGTGCCAACCCCCGGGTGCGCGCGGTCATTCCCGGCTCAGAAGCTCGAGGAGGAGCCGGCGCCGGAGAAACTGCCCCCGGAGCTGCCGTAGCCGGTCGTTGAGCCGGAGGACGCGGAGGCCGCCTGCTCCCGGGTGTGCACCACGGAGGACTGTCCGGAGGAGAAGCCGATGTGGTAGGCGGTGGCCGTCCAGAACCATCCGGGCTGATGGACGGTGTCCAGGATGGAGCCCGGCCGGCGGGACGCCCGGTTCCGTTCCCGTTGCATCTCCTGTTCCAGCGTGGAACGCTCGGCGTCGGTCTTCGCGAAGGAGTTGATCTGGGCGGTGGAGAACTGATCCAGCAGTTCGGTCAGCCGGGCCCGCAGTGCCGCGAGGCCGTCCAGGGCGTCATCGGGGGAGAGGTCCCCGGTCTGCAGGCCCGCACCCAATCGCTCCAGCTCCCGTTCGGCCTCGGGCTGGAAGGACCGCAGCGGCGCCAGCTGGGCCGCCATGAGTTTGCTCTGTCCCGAGACGAGGCCGTCGATCTGGCCGAGGTCCTCACGCATCGGGGCGGTCTGCAGGTCCCAGGCCTCGGGCCACCCCGGGTACTTGTTCAGCAGGGTGTTCGTGCTGGCCACCGTGTCATCGAGCTGGTCGAGCTCCTCGGTGGTCTCCCGATACGCCGTGATGGCCTGGCGGTGTTCCTTCGCGTGCAGCTTCTTCGCGGGGACGCCGGAGAGACGGTCGTTCTCCCGGGCCGCCACCAGGTACCGCTCGTGGAAGGTGCGGTACCGCTCCAGCACCTGGGCCCCGTAGCGCGAGTCCTCCGGCACCGTGTTGGCGTTGAGCTCGGTGGCCTCCAGGTCCGTGCTGACGTTGGCGAACGCCCGGTTGCCGCGGTCCAGATCCGCCTGGGCCTTCTGTTGTTGCTTCTTCCGGCCGGCCGCCACGGCGCCGCCGAAGATCCCGCCCATGACCACCACGATGATCCCGCCGACCCAGAGACCGGGATGCTGGTACCAGGGACGGTTCATCACGGTGGCGGCGGACTGGGTGGCGTCCAGGGCCGCCTGCGTCCAGTCGGCCTCCCGCAACGAGTCGACGGCATCCTCCTGGATGTCCTCCTGGGTGCTCAGCCCGACCTTGCGGTCCTCACCGAAGTAGACCCCCTGCAGCCGGCCCTGCGGATCGATCGCGTAGATGAACAGCCCATCCGCCCACTTCTGTCCGTCGTCGCTGATCCACTCGGGATGGTTCTGGCGGGCATCGGAGAGCAGCCGCTCGTTGAGGTTCGAGGTGGCCTCACCACGCTGGGTCCAGACGATCACGGTGGTGGGCTCGTGGAAGTCGACGTCCGCCAGCCCCTCCCGGAGGGTGGGCTCGTGGATCACCCCGGCCCCGTCCACGAGCTCGATCTGCTCCGGTGCCGCCAGCGCCGGCGAGGCGCCGGCCAGCAGCGCGGCGGGGACCGCTGCCAGCAGTCCGAGAGAACCCAGGAACAGGCCCAGGGCCAGTACCCAACCGGTGACCGGTCGGGTGGAACTGCGGACGGTGTCGGTCGGCATCGGGCGCCCCCTGGGGTGGTGGTCGGGTCAGTCCCCTCCCACAGTACCGCCGGTCAGGTGCGCGAGGTCGGCCGCGGACATCGGCCGGTTGAAGACCGGGCCGTCCGGCTCCAGGATCTGGCCGGCGGCCAGGCCCGGCAGGAACACCGGGTCGAAGCCCAGGTCGAAGAGCAGGTGCCCGACGACGGCCGCGGCCTGCGCGCTGTCCGCGGCCACTCCCAGCCCGCGCCGGTCGGGACCTCCGGTGGCCAGGCGCCGGCCGGCCGTGTCCAGGTCCCAGTGACTGACATGGTTCAAGGCCTTCACCACCGTGGCGCCGGCGAACCGGGCGGCCAACACCTCGGAACTGGACTGGCCGGCGTCGAGCCCTGATTGGAGCCAGGCCGGCACCGGCTCACCCTCCCACCGGTTGCTCGCGTCCACCAGGACGGTGCCGTCCAGCCAGGCGGGGTCCACGGAGTCGAGGTCCTCCTGCGGGACCATGAGGACCACCAGGGGGGCTCCTGCCACCTCCGCGGCCCTCACGGCGGTGGCCCGGGGTGCGTACTGCGCCAGGTGCAGGCGCAGGGCCGACGGGGGCCGACTGGCGGCGATCCGCACGTCCAGCCCGGCGGAGGCGGCGGCCCGGGCCAGCGCGGTGCCGGCGCGCCCGGCACCGAGGATCGTGAGCGTCTCAGACACGGCGTGCGGTTCCGGTGTCACGGGGTGACGAGGATCCCGTCCGTGTCCGCCCACAGGGTGGCCCCCGGGGTGAACCTCACCCCGCCGAACTGGAGCGGCACGTCCACCTCGCCGGCACCGTCCTTGGCGGACTTGCGCGGGTTGGAGCCCAAGGCCTTGACCCCCAGGTCCAGGGTGGCCACCACGTCGCGGTCCCGGATGACGCCGTGGATGACCACTCCGGCCCAACCGTTCCGCACGGCGGCCGCGGCGATCAGGTCACCCATGAGGGCGGACTCGAGGGATCCGCCGCCGTCCACCACGAGGACCGCCCCGTGGCCGGGGGAGTTCAGGATCTGCTTGACCAGGCCGTTGTCCCGGTGGCAGCGGATGGTCCGCACGGGACCGGTGAACCGGGTCCGCGCGCCGAGGTCCTGGAACTGCAGCGAGCAGGACTGCAGGGACTCGTCTGCGTCGAAGAGGTCGCAGGTGGTGAAGTCGTCGCTTCCGGCTGGGGGGTTCATCGGATCTCGTTCCGCTGCACTCCGAGGCCTTCGATCTCGGTCTCCAGGACGTCGCCGGCCCGCAGCCAGGGCCGCCGGCCGTCGTCGTTCTTCCGGGCCAGGGCCACCCCCGCCGGGGTGCCGGTGAGGATGAGGTCCCCGGGCAGCAGGGTGACCAGGTCCGAGAGGTAGGAGACCAGCTTCTCCGCACCGAACACGAGGTCCCCGGTGGAGTCCTCCTGCATCACCTCGCCGTTGACACGGGTGGTGATCCCGGCCCCGGGGGTGAACTCGTCCCCGGTGACCAGCCACGGGCCGATCGGGGTGGTCTCCTCCCAGACCTTGCCCTGGGTCCACTCGGTGGTGCGGCCCTGGTAGCCGCGGACGGAGACGTCGTTGGACACCGCATAACCGGCGATGTGGGCGGCGGCCTGGTCCTCGGGGATCCGCCGTCCGGGCTCACCGATGACCACGCACAGCTCACCCTCCCAGTCCAACCGGTGGTCCTCGGGCGAGACCTCGATCGGGTCGGTGGGGCCGGTCAGTGACTGGGCGAACTTGGTGAAGACCGTCGGATGATCCGGTAGCTCCAGTCCGGTCTCGAGGATGTGGTTGCGGTAGTTCAGGCCGATGCAGAACACCTTGGTGGGGAACGGGATGAGCGTGGCGTACTCCAGCTGCGTGGCGTCCAGGACGCGGCTCGGGTCCTCGGCGGCGGCGGCCAGGGCCGCGTCCACCATCTCCGTGCGGTTCGGCGCCGGCAGCGAGAGGAAGTCGCCGACGTCGATGACGCCCTCCAGCTCGACGGCGGCGGTGGCGCGGGAACCGTCCGTCTGCGTGACGAGGGCGGCGAAGGTGGCGCCCGGGGTCTGAGGGTCCGAGCCGGGCAGTCGGTAGGTGCAGAGCTTCATGCTCCTATCCCATCACATCCGGCCCACTCGGCCCGACCTTTGCTGCGGCGCAGTCTGTGAACTGTTGTGGTGGATGTCACCGTATGGAAACCTTGTTCGGTTATCATCACATCGGTTGCAGGAGGAGGGAATACTCCTGCACTCCCCACTCCACCGACGAAGGGCGACCACCGTGTCCCGTCCCACCTCGCGCCGCCGCACCGCACGCTGGCGACTGCTTGCCACCGCACTGACCGCGGGTCTGTTGATCCCCGGGGCGGTGGTGGCGACCCCCGCATATGCCGACTCCGAGACGCTCAACCCCCTGGACCAGTCGACCCAGTTCGACGAGGACCTCCCCGTGCTCGGGGACTCCCTGCTGGAGGGCCTCCAGCGCAACGCCGGCGAACCGGCCGAGACCGAGGCCGCCGGCAGTCGTTCCGCCGCGGCGGCGCTGCAGCACCTGGGACCGTGCAAGCAGGACTTCACGGATGTCGCCCCGAAGACCACCTTCTACCCGCACGTGACCTGGATGGCCTGCTCCGGGCTGACCAAGGGCTACGCGGACCACTCCTTCGGCGTGTACCGGGAGATCACCCGCAAGGAGGCTGCGGTCATGGTCTACCGGATGTCCGGGCAGAGCCACGATCCCGGCACCGCACGTGACTTCGCGGACGTGACCCCGCGCAGCGGGGACGAGGGATTCACCGCCATCTCCTGGATGCACGAACAGGAGATCGTGCGCGGCTACGTGAATGAGGGCCAGGACTACCCCTCCTTCAAGCCGGCGCAGTCGATCTCGCGTTCCGAGCTGGCCTCCTACCTGTTCCGGTTCGCCGGGGACACCGACTACGAGGCTCCCACCAAGCAGGCCTTCAAGGACGTGCCGACGACGTCCGCCCAGTACCGGGACATCTCCTGGCTGGCGGAGCACAAGATGGTCTCCGGGTACACGGACGGCACCTTCCGCCCGGGCCGCAAGGTGGCGCGCGGGGAGACCGCCAAGTACCTGTACGGTCTGGAGACCTTCCTGCACGGCCAGCCGAAGCCGCCGGCCACCGCGCCGAAGCCGGCACCGAAGCCACCGGCCGAGGTCCCGCTGGAGTACAAGTACGTGGTGATCTCGGACGACGGCCTCAACGTGAGGTCCGGGGCCGGGACCCAGTATTCGAAGGTCGGGTCCCTGGCCCGCAACACCAAGGTGGTCTGGACCGGCCGCAGCACGGCGGTCAGTGGGGTCACCTGGCGTGAGATCACGGCCGGCTCCCTCAAGGGCTGGGTCCACGGCGGGTACCTCATGCGGGACTTCGAGGCCGGCAACGCCAAGTCGGACGTCTCCCGCAAGGGCAAGCGCTACCTGCCGGACCGCCCCAAACGCGGCCTCGCCATCCTGGACGCCGACTACGCGGAGCAGCCCAACGGGTACTGGTGTGGGCCGGCCTCCATGGAGATCTCCCTGTCCGCCTTCCGGCTGTACTTCTCACAGGAGTCCCTGGCCGTTCAGGCCCAGACGGACCGCGAGGGCACCTGGTTGCACCAGGTGGCACGCGTGATGGACTACAACGCCCCGCGCGATGTCCGGTACACGGTCAAGACCATTCCGGGATCGGACGCCAACCAGACGCAGACCAACACCCTGCGTGACGACCTCCGCGAAGCCATCGATGCCGGTGTCCCGTCCATCGTCAACATCGCGGCGACCCCGGCCGAGCAGCCTCCGCTCCAGCGGGCCAAGACCAAGGGCAAGTTCACCCTCCGTCACCACATGGCCATCGTGGGCTACAACCGGAACAACGACACCTTCCTGGTGTACGACCCCTGGACCGCGCCGTTCTGGCTGGACACCAGCCAGCTGGCGGACATGGCCGGGACGCGTGGTTACACCACGCTGAAGCGGTAGGCCCAGCTGGTGGGCCAGGCGTCCGCGGCCGGCTATGGGGCCGTGGACTTCCAGTCGCCGGCGACCACGCTGTGGGTCGTCGGGGTGCTGGTGGTGATCGCGGCCGGCGTCATCGGCCACGCCGCGTGGCGGCGCCGCCGTCATCTGGGCTTCACCAGCCGGACCGGGCGCAACCGGGACCCGCAGCTGCTGCGGGACATCCGGACGGAACGGTGGACCGGCTATGCCTGCCTCGGCCTGGCCGTGGTGCTGGCCGGATTCGCCGCCGTGGGCGCGTGGCAGACCCACCAGAACGTCCGCGGCAACCTGGCGGTCAAGTACGGGGTGAGCGCGGTGGAGGACGCCCGATGGAACGGGGCGTTCCTCGTGGCGGACCTGGTCCTGCCGGACGGCAGCGTGCAGGACGACGCCAAGGTCTACTTCGAGCGCGATGGTGAGCCACTGATCGGCGAGGAGCTGTTCACCCCCGGCGGAGGGGTCTGACGAACCGCCGCTTTCGGGGGAGAATGGAGGCATGTACGCGCCGATCGACCTCCAGACCTCACTCGTGGCCCAGGGGATGGGCGTCCTGTTGGCCATCATCGGGCTGGCCGTGGTGGCCCACGGCATGTGGCGGCGCAAGCGCTACCGGGCACACCTGGACGACCAGGATGCCCGGTACGCCGGGCCGGACCGCCTCAAGGACGCCACCCGGGAGATCGTGGCCGGCGCTGCGGTGCTGGTCCTCGGGGTGGCGGCCCTCGCGTTCGCGGTCTTCGAATCGAATGCCTCGGACCAGGCCGTCCAGGACAACGTGGCCGCCAAGTACGGCGTCGAGTCCGTGGTGGGCAAGGAATGGATCGGCAACGCGCTCAAGGCCGACGTCGCTATGCCGGACGGCACCGTCCACCATGACGTGCTGATCACGTTCGCGGACTCCGGGGAACCGCAGATCAGCCGGGACCTGACCGAGACACCCAGTCCATAACACCGCGGGGACCGCCGTGTTTGCTACCGTGCACCACGTGACCAGTCCGCAGAGAGTCCCCGCATCCACCTACCGCCTGCAGCTCACGGCCGACTTCACCATGGACCGGGCCCGCGAGGCGCTGCCCTACCTGCGTGAGCTGGGGGTCGACTGGCTCTACCTGTCCCCGATGCTGGGTGCGGAGGAGGGCTCCACCCACGGTTACGACGTGGTGGACCCCACCCAGGTGGACGACGCCCGCGGCGGTGAGTCCGGGTTGCGTGAGCTGGCCGAGGCGGTGCACTCCGCCGGCGGCGGGATCCTGGCGGACATCGTGCCCAACCACGTGGGGGTGGCCACCCCCAAGGACAACGCCTGGTGGTGGAACCTGCTCAAGTACGGTCAGGCCTCCAAGTACGCCACGGCCTTCGACATCGACTGGGAGGCCGGTGACTCCCGCATCGGGCTGCCCGTGCTGGGGGACGGCACCGACGAGGACCCGGAGGCCGAGCTCTCCCGGCTGCGGATCGTGGACGGCGAGCTGCACTACTACGAGAACGTGTACCCGCTGGCACCGGGCACCGAGGAGGCGGCGCGTTCCGCGGCCGGCCCTGAGGCCGGCGAGGAACAGGTGGCCCGGGCGGCGCACGAGCTGCAGAACTACCGGCTCATGCCCTGGCGTGAGGCGGACGAGAACCTGAACTACCGCCGTTTCTTCGCCGTCAACTCCCTGGCCGGGGTGCGCGTGGAGATCCCACGGGTCTTCGCCGAGACCCACCGCGAGATCCTGTCCTGGATCCGGGACGGACTGGTGGACGGGCTGCGGGTGGACCACCCGGACGGGCTGGCGGACCCCGGCGGCTACTTCGAGAACCTGCGCCAGGCCGCCGGCGGGGTCTACCTGCTGGGGGAGAAGATCCTCGAAGGCGACGAACGGCTCCCGGCCGCGTGGGCTGTGGACGGCACCACCGGCTATGACGCCCTGGGCGAGATCGAGCGGGTGCTCACCGACCCGGCCGGTGCCGCGGAGCTGGACGAGGTGGCCGGCCGGCTCGGCGGATGGGCGGAACAGGACGCCGAGGTGGTGTGGGCCGAGATGATCCACGGCACCAAGCGGGCCGTGGCGGACGGCATGCTGCGCTCCGAGGTCGAGCGGCTGGCGCGGCTGGTCCCCGGCCTGCTGCCGGAAGACCCCGAGGGGGAACTCCTCCAGGACGCGCTGGCCGAGCTGCTCGCCTGTTTCCCCGTGTACCGCTCCTACCTGCCCACCGGGCGCCACCATCTGGACGACGCCGCCTCAGACGCGGTACGGCGCCGCCCCGAGCTGACGGAGGCCGTCAACGCCCTGCTGCCTCTGCTGGCAGACCCCGACCACCCGATCGGGGAGCGTTTCCAGCAGACCTCGGGCATGGTCATGGCCAAGGGCGTGGAGGACACCGCGTTCTACCGGTACACCCGGCTGGCCTCCCTGAACGAGGTGGGCGGCGACCCCTCCGCCTTCGCCCTGGACCTGGCGCGTTTCCACGCGCTGCAGGGCGACCGTCAGGCCCGCATGCCGCGCACCATGACCACGCTGTCCACGCATGACACCAAGCGCAGCGAGGACGTGCGCGCCCGGATCGATGTGCTCTCTGAGATCCCGGGGGAATGGGCCCGGACGCTGCAGCGGCTCATGGAGCTCGCCCCGCTGGGGGACGGTCCCTTCGAGAAGCTGCTGTGGGAGACCCTCATCGGTGCCTGGCCCGTGGACGGTACCGCGCTGGAGACCCAGCGCCTGGCCGACTACGCGCTGAAGGCCGCCCGGGAGGCCGCCACGCGGACCACGTGGACCGCACAGGACCCGGAGTTCGAGGCCCGGCTGGCCGACCTCGCCGAGCGGGCCACCGGCACCGGCGAACTACGGGACACCGTCCAGTCGATGGCGGACCGGGTGGCGGTGGCCGGGGTGGTGAACCAGGTGTCCGCCAAGCTGATCCAGCTGACCCTTCCCGGCGTCCCGGACGTCTACCAGGGCACCGAGATCCCGTTCCCCACGCTCGTGGACCCGGACAACCGCCGTCCCGTCGACTTCGCCGAGCGCGCCGCGCTGCTGGCCCGGCTCGATGCCGGGTGGGCCCCCGAGTTCCCGGTGGCGGTGGACGCTGAAGAGGGAGCGGACGGAACCATGAGGCGCGACGGCGGCGACCTGGCCGAGTACGCCGCCGGCCTCAAGCTGCTGGTCACCTCCCGCGCCCTGCGGGCCCGCCGCGAGCATCCCGAGTGGTTCAACCGTTACCAGGAACTCGACGTCATCGGGGAAGCCGCCGACCACGTCATCGCCTTCACCCGCGGCGGGAGCATCACCGTCGCCACCCGGTGGCCGCTGGGACTGGACGATGAAGGCGGCTGGGGCGAGGCCGCCGTCGTGCTGCCCCGGCAGACCATGGTGGACCTGCTGACCGGGCGCCGCTTCGGCGGGGCCCACACGGACGGCACCACGCGGCTGGCCGAACTCTTCGAACACCACCCGGTGGCCCTGCTGGTCCCGGAGGACGGGAACACGCTGCGATGAGCGCAGAACTGAACACCGGCCCGGCCGCGGAGACCCGTTACGCCGTGTGGGCCCCGGCCGCGCAGCGCGTGGAGCTCGTCCTCACCGGCCAAAGGCCCGGGGCCGTACACGATGCGGAGCACCGCTGGGAGATCGTCGCCTCGATGGGGATGGAATCCGCCGGGCGGGGTTGGTGGGTTCCCGAGACACCGGTGAAGGGGCTGTTGACCGGTGTTGGGGCGGACCACGGCTACGGCTACCGCGTGGACGGCGAGGGGCCGTTCCCCGACCCGCGCTCGCGGTGCCAGCCGGACACCGTCCACGGGCCCTCGCGACTCTTCGACCCCGCCGGCCATGACTGGCAGGACGGTGACTGGGCCGGACGGGACCTGCGCGGTGCGGTGATCTACGAGCTGCACGTCGGGACCTTCACGCCGGAGGGCACCTTCGCGGCGGCCGCCGGGCGGCTGGACCACCTGGTCCGGCTCGGCATCACCCACGTGGAGCTGCTGCCCGTGAACTCCTTCGGCGGCGGCCACAACTGGGGCTATGACGGCGTGGGCTGGTACGCCGTGGACGCCTCCTACGGCGGCCCGCGGGCCTACGAACGCTTCGTGGACGACTGCCACGCCGCCGGCCTGGCCGTGATCCAGGACGTGGTCTACAACCACCTGGGACCGTCCGGGAACTACCTGCCGCAGTTCGGGCCCTATCTGACGGAACAGTCCACCGGCTGGGGCAGCGGGCTCAACCTGGACGGTCCGGACTCGGACGGGGTTCGCCGCTTCATCCTGGACAACGCCCGGATGTGGTTCGAGGAATACCACGTGGACGGGCTCCGACTGGATGCCGTCCACGCCCTGCAGGACTCCCGGGCGGTACACGTGCTGGAGGAGCTGGCCGCCGAGACGGACGCCCTCTCCGCAGCCTGGGGCCGGCCGCTGGTACTGGTGGCCGAGTCCGACCTCAACGACCCGCGGCTCATCACGGCGCGGGCGGAGTCGGGGAAGGACGGGACCGGCGGCTACGGGCTGACGGGGCAGTGGTCGGACGACTTCCACCATGCGGTGCACGTGGCCCTGACCGGGCAGACGGACGGCTACTACGCAGACTTCGAGCCGCTGTCCGCCGTGGCGAAGGTCCTCAACGCCGGGTTCTTCCATGACGGCAGCTACTCCTCCTTCCGGCGGCGCCACCACGGCCGGCCGCTGGGAGACCAGATCCCGGCCGAGGCCCTCGTGGTCTTCACCCAGAACCACGACCAGATCGGCAACCGGGCCACCGGCGATCGGCTGGCGGCCTCCCTGGACGAGGGACAGCTGGCGATCGGTGCGGCCCTGCTGCTGACCGGCCCCTACACGCCGATGCTGTTCATGGGCGAGGAGTGGGCGGCCTCCACGCCGTGGCAGTTCTTCACGGCACACCGCGAGGCCGAACTGGCGCAGGCGGTGACCGAGGGCCGCCGCCGGGAGTTCTCGCGGATGGCCTGGGGCGAGCACGTGCCGGACCCGCAGGCCGCGGACACCCTCACCGCCTCCATCCTGCGCTGGGACGAGACCGGGACCGGCCGGCATGCCCGGCTGCTGCAGCTGCACCGCACCCTGATCCGGATCCGCGCCGAGCGGCCCGAGCTGACGGATCCGGACCGCGCCACCACCCGGGCCACCGTGGACGAGGACCGCCGGTGGGTCCGGATGGACCGCGGCCTGCAGGCCGGGGGAGATGGCGGGGGACACGGAGGGCGAGACACCGGAGGAGGCGCCGGGGCCGGCGTCGGGAATCAGGCTGGCCGGGAGGCCGGTGCCGGGAGCACGGTGCTCCTGGCCGCCCTGGGACCCGAGCCGATGCCGGTGCCGGAGGAGTTGCGGGGATACCGCCTGCTGGTGGGCCACGGACCGGACGGCCCCCTGACCCAGACCCCGGAGCCTCACCAGGTGCCGGCGCACGGTGTCCTGGTGCTGGCCCGCGACGGAGCTGCCTGACCGGACCTGCCTGACCGGAGCCATCGCCCGGTCCGCACCCTGGGCCGGTCCACCTCCGCACCCTGGGCCGGTCCACCTCCGCACGGTGCGCCACCGCCCCGTCCGCCTTGGGCCAGTCCGCACCCGGCCGGTCCGCCACCGCCCCGTCCGCCCTGGGCCGGCCGGTCCGCACCTGGGCCGGTCCACCTCCGCACGGTGCGCCACCGCCCCGTCCGCCCTGGGCCGGTCCGCACCCGGCCGGTCCGCCTCCCGCTGGGAAGTCATCCGATTCCGCGCAGCACGGCCGGAAATCTGGGGTCAGAATGCGTGGAATCGGAGGAGATCCGTGACCCGGCGGCGACTTCCGCAGCTGGGCCGGGCGTGGCGGCACCCAATCGCGTCTCCTCAGCCATGTCTCCTCAGTCGTGTCTGACGGACTCCGGTTCGTGCCGCGCGACCTCCCAGGTCTCGATCTGGAAGGTCGAGTGGTGGACCTGTACCTCGAAGTGCTCGGCCACACACCGCTTGACGTCGTGCAGGATCGCGGCGGCGTGGCCGTTGGTGAAGCACTGGTCCCCCACCACGATGTGCGCCGTGAGCGTGGGCAACCCGCTGGCCACGGTGGTCGCATGCAGGTCATGGACGTCCTCCACGTGCTCCAGCCCCATCAGGTGGCGCCGGACCTCGTCCAGGTCCAGGCCGGCCGGGGTGAACTCCATCAGCACGCTGGTGGTCTCGCGGAGCAGGATGAACGCGCGGGGCACGATCAGCGCGGCGATGAACAGTCCGGCGAGCGCATCAGCCTGCTGGAACCCGGTGGTGGCGATGACCACGGCCGCGGCGATGACGCCCACGGAGCCCAGGGCGTCGTTGAGCACCTCGAGGAAGGCGGCCCGCATGTTGAAGTTCGCGCCGCGGCTGGAGGACAGCACGGCGATCGCCAGGAGGTTGGCCGCCAAGCCGATGAGACCGAAGACCAGCAGCTCCCCGGCGGGGACCTCGGGCGGCGCGAACAGCCGGCGGATGCCCTCGACGGCCGTATAGACGCCGACCACGAGCAGCAACGCCGCCTGACCCAGGGCCGCGATCACCTCGATCCGGCGGAACCCCCACGTGCGGGTGGAGGTGGCCGGCCGGAGCATCAGGGTGGCAGCGATCAGCGCGACGAGCAATCCGGAGGCGTCCGTCAGGGCATGCGCCGTATCCGTCAGCAACGCGAGGCTGCCCGTGAGCACCGTGCCGACCGCCTGCGCCACCACGATCACCGCAGTGAGGCTGAAGGCGATCCACAGCCGGGCCCGGTGGTCCCCGGGCTGACCCGCCTGCCCAGGCTGTCCTGCCGGTCCTGCCGGTCCTGCCGGTCCGGCGGGAGCGTGGACGTGTCCTGCGCCCATGGCTACGCGTCCTCCGTACCCGTACCCGTGCCCGTACCCGTGCGGGCGTGCGTGCCCGGGGGCCGGCGCCGGTGGGGGTGCCGCAGGTGCGTGCACAGCACGGCGTCCGTCCCCGCGGCCTGCAACAGCTCCTCAGCAGCGGAGATCAGCAGGCGCAGCCGGCCCGGTTCGGCCAGTGAATACCAGGTCGACCGCCCCTCGGGGCGCGCGGTGACCAGGCCACATTCCAGGAGGAAGCCGAGGTGTTTGCTAACCGTGGACTGCGCGAGCCCCAGGTGCTCCACGAGGTCCCGCACCCGGTGTTCCCCGGAGGCGAGGTGTTGCACGAGCGTCAGACGGGTGGGCTCGGCCAGCGCCTGGAACAGGTGGGCGTATGCGGCCGTGGCCACCTCGTCGAGGGGTTCGGACTCCACCGTACTCATCGTCATGAAGCGATCATATCGCTGTGCGGCGATGTCAGCAAGGGGGTCTGGTGGCCCGGCTGGTGGCCGGGCTGGGGGCGGGGTGATGCGGGTCAGGCAGGGGCCGGGCCGTCGCACCGGGTCGGGCGGGACCGGACGGCCGGCCTAGTCGTAGTTCTCGGAGGGCAGTTCCACGGCCTTCAGCATGGTGGTGGTCGGATGCAGCGCCACCGCATCCTCGTCCCGGCGGAGGGGCAGCACGGTCTGCACGTAGGACTGCAGCGCCTCCGGCAGGGGCACGGACCGTGACTGGTTCTCGGACAGGTACCAGCGGTGCTCCAGCAGCTGATGCATGACCTCGGCGGGCTCCAACTTGCCGGACAGCTCGGCGGGGATGGCGCGGGTGACCAGTTCGAAGACCTCGGTCAGCCAGCGGTTGGCGACCTCGTGCTCGTCCATGTCCGGGTGGTTCACGGCCCGGTACTCGTCGATGTCCCGCAGCAGGCGCCGGGCCTGGTTCTCCTGGACATCCAGGCCGGTCAGGCCTAGCAGCCGCCGCTGGTGGTGCCCTGGATCCACGACCTTGGGCTGCAGGACCAGCCGGGAGCCGTCCTCGGTGGTGCGGATGGCGTACTCCTCCACGTCGAACCCCAGCGAGTTCAGGCGGCGGATCCGCTCCTCCACCCGCCAGCGCTCGCCGGGCTGGAAGGACATGTCCCCGGTGAGCTCGTCCCAGAGCCGGCGGTAGGCGTCGATGATGAGCTCGGAGGTGGCCAGCGGGTCCACGTCCTGGTCCACCAGGCCGCCGGACATCAGGTCCATCAGCTCCCCGGCGATGTTGACCCGGGCGAGCTCGAGGTCGTGCTCGCGCTGGCCGCGGGAGAGGGAGGGGTGCAGCTCCCCGGTCTCGGCATCCACGAGATAGGCGGCGAACGCCCCGGCATCGCGGCGGAACAAGGTGTTGGACAGGGAGACGTCCCCCCAGTAGAAGCCCACCAGGTGCAGTTCCACGAGCAGCAGGGCCAGGGCGTCGATGAGCCTGGTCAGCGTGTCCCGGTGGAGCCGGCGGGAGAACACGGCGCGGTAGGGCAGGGAGAAGCGCAGGTGCCGGGTGACGAGCATGGTCGGCAGGGGTTCGCCGTCCGGGTCGGAGCGCCCGGCCACCACGGCCACGGGCTCCACGCAGGGGATGTCCAACCGTTCCAGCCGGCGCAGCAGCTGGTACTCCCGGCGCGCCGAGAACTCCGTGGTCTCCTTGACCGCCACCACGGACCCCTCCAGGTGGGCAAAGCGGACCACGTGCCGGGACAGGCCGCGGGGCAGCGCGGCCAGCGCGGACTCGGGCCAGTCCACCAGTGGGACGTCCCAGGGCAGGCGCAGCAGCTCCGCGGCGCCCTCCGAGCTGCCCGCGCTCACGGACGTGGTGATGTCCAATCCGGATCGGGGTGTCATGAGACCGCAGTGTCCTCCCTGAGCCGCCCGGAGTCCAGCCGCAGCCGGCGGTCCGCCACCGAGGCCACCGGCCCGGGCTCGGCCGTGGCGTACAGCGTGGTGACGGAGAGGGTGCGCGCCAGGGAGCGGATCAGCCCGGCGGTGTGGTCCTTCAGATCCGGGGGCAGGGCGGCCAACGGGTCGTCCATGAGCAGCACCGCGGGCCGGCGCACCACCGCTCGGGCCAGGGCCACCTGCTGGCGTTGAGGCCCCGTCAACTCCTCCGGACTGTGGGACAGCTGCGCCGTCAGGTCCAGCAGCCGCGCGGCCTCGTGCACCCGCTCGGCCCGCTCGGCCTCCGGGACCCCGGCCACCCGCAGCGCGAAGCTCATGTTCTCCTGGACGTCCATATGCGGATACAGGGCATAGTGCTGGAATACGAGCACGGCATCCCGGTCCTGCGGCGGTAGGCCGGTCACGTCTACGCCGCCGATCAGCACGTGGCCGGTGGCGGGTGTCTCCTGACCGGCCACCACCCGCAGCAGCGTGGACTTGCCGCTGCGCATCGCCCCGGAGACCACCACGAACTGCCCGTCCGCGGCGGTCAGGTCCAGGTCCGTCAGGGCCGGCCGACGGGCGGAGGGGTACCGCACCGTGATGTTCTGCAGGCTCAGCCGCGCCACGCGGCCACCTCCTGCAGCACCGCGGCCACCTGTTCCGGCCCGGTGATCCGGAACCGCGCCGCCGTCTGCCCGGCGCCGACCTTGACCGAGACGTCCCGTCCCGGATCCAGCCGGGCGAAGCCGTGCTCGTCCGTCACATCATCCCCGGCGAACAGCACCGCCTCGGCTCCCGTGACGCGGCGCAGCAGGTCCAGTCCCTGGCCCTTGTCCGCGCGCACCACGGACACCTCCAGCACGTCCTTGCCGTGGCCCACGTGGAAGGGGCTCAAGCCCGCCTCGCCGGCCAATCCGCGCAGCGCCGCCTCGGCCTCGGCCACCGCCTGACGCTTGGCCTCCGGGCTGCGGGCCAGCCGCACCTGGAGCACCCGGCCGGCGGGTTTGTGCTCCACCCAGGAGTCCGGGTACCGGCGGGCCACGGGCTCCAGCACCTGCCCGACGGCGGCCAGTGCCGCCAGCTGCCCGTCGTCCAGTTCCAGCGGGGGCGCGTGGGGGCCGAGGCGGCGCTCGGCGCCGTGGGAACCGATCAGCAGCGTGGCCGGTGGGGGAGAGGCCACGGTCAGGAGCGATGCCAGGGCGCGTCCGGATACCAGGGCCGTGTGCACACCGGGGAGCCCCGTGAGGGCGGCCAGGGCCGCGGCGTTGGCGGGCAGTGGCCGGGCCTCCTCAGCCCGGTCCACGAGTTCGGCCATGACGCCGTCGAAGTCCACGGCCACCAGGATCTCCGTGCGTCCGGCGAACCGTCGCAGCGCGGCCGCGAGATCTTGGGGGAGGGCTCCGGCAGGCTCAGAACCCAGCCCCTGACCCAGCCCCTGACCCAGCCCCGCGGGGTCCGGACCGGTCATCGCGAGGCCTCCGGGCCGGCGTCGTCCATCCCCTGATCTCCGCCGGCCAGCCGGCCCAGGAAGTCCCGGGACCACTTGTTCACGTCATGGGTGAGGACCTGCCGGTGCATGGACTTCATCCGCTGGCTGGCCTCCCGCGGATCCATGGCCACAGCCTCCAGGATGGCGTCCTTCATCCCGTCGATGTCATGCGGGTTGATCAGCAGGGCCTTACGCAGCTGATCAGAGGCACCGGCGAACTCGGAGAGCACCAGCACCCCGCCCTGGCCGCCCCTGCCGCCCCGGGCCGCCACATACTCCTTGGCCACCAGGTTCATGCCGTCCCGCAGGGCCGTGACCAGCATGACGTCCGCCGCCAGATACAGGGCCACCATCTCCTCCACCGGATAGGAGTGGTGCAGGTAACGGATCGCGGTCTGGCCCATGGTGTCGTAGGTGCCGTTGACGCGGCCCACGGCCAGTTCGATGTCATCCCGCAGCTCCTGGTAGGATTCCACGTTCTCCCGGGACGGGCTGGCCACCTGGACCAGACAGACCTCCTCGACGTCCAGGCTGCCGTCCTCCAGCAGCTCGGCGTAGGCCTTGATCCGGTGGCGGATGCCCTTGGTGTAATCGAGTCGGTCCACGCCCAGCAGGATGGTGTGCGGATCGCCGAGTTCCTCCCGGATCTGCCGCGACCGGGCCTGCACCTCCGGGTCCCGGGCCAGGGCCGTGATGGTGCCGACGTCGATGGAGATGGGGAAGGCCTCCGCCCTCACGGGGCGCTCGCCGCCGTGGCCGTCGTTCACGTTCAACGTCCCGGACCGGAAGGAGCCACCCAGCAGGCGGCGCACGGCCCCGGAGAAGTTCGCCACGTCCGAGCGGCGTTGGAAGCCGATCAGGTCCGCTCCCAGCAATCCCTCGAGCAGCGACCGCCGCCACGGCAGCTGGGCATAGATGTCCACCGGGGGGAACGGGATGTGGTGGAAGTAGCCGATCCGCACATCCGGCCGCAGGCGGCGCAGCAGCCGGGGGACAAGGTGCAGCTGGTAGTCCTGCACCCACACGGTGGCGTTCGGCGCCGCGGTGGCGGCCGCGGCCCGGGCGAAGCGGACATTGACCGTCAGATAGGTGTCCCACCACTGCCGGTGGAACTCGGGGCGGGCGATCACATCGTGGTACAGCGGCCACAGCGTTGAGTTGGAGAAGCCCTCGTAGTACTCGGTGAGCTCGTGCTCGGAGAGCTCGACCGGGACCAGGTGCATGCCGTCGTGCGTGAAGGGATCCAGTGCCTCCTCCGCCACGCCGCCCCAGCCGACCCAGGCGCCCTCCTGGCTGGCCATGATGGGGGCCAGTGCCGTCACGAGCCCGCCGGGGGAGCGGTGCCAGGACGAGGTGCCGTCCGGATCCGTCACCCGGTCCACCGCCAGGCGGTTGGCCACCACCACCAGATCGTAGGCGCCGGGTTCGGGCGGCGCCCCGACCCGGTGCTCGGCCTGTTCCAGGAAGGAGGGGGCTCCGATGGGGAGGTCAACGCGGTTCTTCACTTCTCAGAACTCCTTCTCTCGGGCCCGGTCTGGGTCCGACTCCGACTTTATCTCCCCGCCCTCCGCCCTCCCAAGGGAGGTCTGCGGGACACTCCGCACGAGGCCGGCGCCTGAACCCCACTGTCAGGTTGGACCGGTACCCTAGCCCTTGGCCCGGAGGCCTCAGGGCGGGGGACCCCGGCCCGGCATCCGAGACCGCTTACGACCCCGAGAGTCAGGACGACAGGCAGGCCCATGGCGACCAGCAACAAGCAGACGAAGGCCCAGAGGCAGCAGACCGCCCGCGAGAAGGCCCGGCAGATGCAGGAGGAGCAGCGCCGTCAGGAGAAGCGACGCTCCCTCATGGTCCGCTGGGGCGTGGTGGCTGCCGTGGTGGTGGTGATCGCCGTGGTGGTGGGTGTCATCTTCATGAACTCCTCCCGGGCCATCCCGGACGCCGGTCCGGCACCGAGTGCGGCCAACGACCAGGGCGGCATCACCCTGACCTCCAGCACCGCGCTGGCCCCGGGGGACGAGGCGTTCACCGAGGTGGACAACGCGGACACCTCCCAGCCCGAGATGACCGGCGAGGTCCCGCCCTCCGTCCCCGGTGGCGAGGCCCGGCCGGCCGGTGAGCCGGCCCAGATCATCGTCTACGCGGACGCGAACTGCGTGCACTGCGCCGATTTCGAGCAGCAGAACGCGGGCCAGCTGGCCGAATGGCTGGACGCCGGCGAGGTCACGGTGGAGTACCGGATCCTCGACTACCTGGACACCCCGGCCTCGAGCAACTACTCGTCCCGGGCCGGCAACGCCCTGGCCTGCATGGCCGAGCAGTCCCCGGAGCACTACAACTCGTTCCTGAGCCAGATCTTCGCGAGCTATGCCACGAAGGAGGGCCAGGGCCTCAGCGATGACGAGCTGCAGGAGATGGCCACCGGCCTGGGCGCCGACGTCAACGGCTGCATCGATTCCAATGAGTACCGTCCCTTCGTGACACACACCGGCTCGGCGGCCCGCGAGGCCGGGATCGCCGGCACCCCGTCCGTGTGGGTGCAGGGGGAGAACTGGGACCAGAGCGTCGCGTTCCCCGAGTACGTGGAGGGCAAGATCGCCGAACGGGAGTGATCGGCTGATCGGCTACCCTTGAAGGGCCGGATTCCGTTCCCCGCCGCGTACTCGCTGGTGTGGCCCGGAGCCGGCCCTTTTCCGCCTCCTTAGCTCAGTTGGCCAGAGCACCTGTCTTGTAAACAGGGGGTCACCGGTTCGAATCCGGTAGGGGGCTCCACCGCGGCGTCAGAACCTGCCGCCCGCCCCGGCTCCCGGCGCATACTGAGGAGTGGGGACGTTGACGCTGCCGCGGGCAGCGGGCCAGACGTCCCGACGACTCCTCCGTAAGGACCGCCGTGCCCGTCATCCTCGCGCCAGCCGCGCACCCTCCCCGTCCCGCCCTGCTCCGGCAGTCCGTTCGCCGGGTCCTGACCCTGGCCCTGGCGGCCCTGCTGGTGGTGGCCTCGGGCCCGTTGCTGGCCGGTGCCGCACCGGCCCGTGCGGCCACCCCCTCCTCCTTTCCCGATGTCCCGGCCACCCACACCTTCCACGAGGCCGTCACCTGGATGATCCAGCACGAGATCACCACGGGCCAGACGGACGGCACCTTCGGCGTGAACGATGACATCACCCGTGCTCAGGCCTCGGCGTTCCTGTTCCGACTGATCGATCCGGACACCACGTCGCCGGCCGAGAGCCCCTTCCCGGACGTGCCGGCGAGCTCCTCCTGGTACGCGCCGATCTCCTGGATGGTCCAGGAGGAGATCGTCAGCGGCTACACCGACGGGACCTTCCGGCCGTACCGGTCCATCACCCGCGGGGAGATGGCCAAGATCCTCTACGGCGCGGCCGGCGCGGACGCCCCGGTGCCGGGCAGCGACCCGTTCTCGGACGTGCCGGCTGGCTCGTCCTATGCGCAGTACATCGCCTGGATGAAGTCCGAGGGCATCAGCCGTGGTTACGCGGACGGCACGTTCCGGCCCGGACGGTCGATCTCCCGCGGTGAGGCCGCCCAGCTCATCTGGAAGGTGGCCGGTGAGATGGGCTACGACACCACGGTGTTCCCGGTGTCCTTCGCGGTGACCGGTGCGGGTTGGGGTCACGGTGTGGGGATGAGCCAGTACGGGGCCCGGGCCATGGCCGTGGAGGGCTCCACGGCCCGGCAGATCCTGAGCCACTACTACAGCCCCGCTGCGATGGCGCAGGCCCCGGCCCTGGCGCGGGAGGACATCAGCGTGCACCTCGTCTCCACGGACGAGATCACCGTGGACGGGACCGGCGCACTCCGGGTCCGCGCCTCCGGATCCACCCAACTGCCCCAGACCGAGGGCGCCGTGACGTTCACGGTGAAGGACGGCCACGTGGTGGCCACACTGCCGGACGGGACCACGAAGGGCAGTGGCTCGGTGGCGCTCGAGTGGACCGGGACACGGTTCTGGGACGCGAACGGAAGCAAGACGACCGTCACGGTCCCCGACGCCAACGGCACCAGCACCGACCTGGTCCTACGCCACGGCCGCCTGGTGGTCACCCTGGACCAGGACAGCCAGCTCAACGTGGTCACGCAGCTGAGGATGGATGACGAGTACCTCTACGGCGTGGACGAGATGCCCTCGGCCTGGAACGAGGCAGCCCTGCAGGCGCAGGCGATCGCCGGACGGTCCTACGCCCTACGGAACATGCGGTCGCTCAAGGAGGACTGCGACTGCCACGTCTATGACGACGTCCGTTCGCAGAAGTTCACCGGCTGGGCCAAGGAGAACGAGGGCAACGGCCACTACGGAGCCTTCTGGAAGACGGCCGTGGACAAGACCTCCCGGCAGGCCCTCTACTACAACGGCGCGGTGGCTGACGCCACCTACTTCTCCTCCAGCGCAGGGCGCACCCGCGGCGCGCAGGAGCAGTGGGGCAATACCGTGCCGTACCTGACGAGCAAGGCCGACCCCTACAGCCTGACGGCCGCCAACCCGAACAGGTCCTGGACCCAGACGGTGACCCAGCAGCAGGTGGCCCAGGCCTTCGGCCTGCCGAACGTGCTCACCGTGGAGGAGACCGCGGTGAACAAGAACTCCGGGTACACGGACTGGATGACGGCCACCGCCTCGGACGGCACCACCTCGCAGATCACCGGCAACCAGTTCCGCACCCGGCTGGGGCTGAAGAGCGCCGCGATCGCCTCCGTCACGCCGCGCTGAGGCCGTCCCGCCGGTGGGATGATGGCGGGATGATGTTGTGCTCCCTGGACATGATGGTCCCCACCCACCAGTCCACCGGCCTGTGGCGGCACCCGGAGGCGGACACCGAGCAGTACCGGGACCTCGGATTCTGGACCCGGCACGCGCAGGAGCTGGAGCGGGCCGGTTTCGACGCCCTCTTCCTCGCCGATGTGGCCGGGGTCTACGACGTGTACGACGGCTCGGGCCACACGGCCATCCGGGCCAGCATGCAGTACCCCACACTGGACCCGCTGCTGGCCGTCAGCGCGCTCGCCGCGGCGACCACCACGCTCGGCTTCGGCGTGACCGCCTCCGTCAGCTACGAGCAGCCCTACCTGCTGGCCCGCAAGTTCGCGACCCTCGACCACCTCACGGCCGGACGGATCGCCTGGAACATCGTCACCAGCTATCAGGCCTCGGCCATGGCCAACCTCGGCACCACCGGGCAGTTGGCGCACGATGCCCGCTATGACCGCGCCGACGAGTTCATGGAGGTCGTCTACCGGCTCTGGGAGGGCACCTTCGAGGACGGCGCCCTGGTGGCGGACCCCGCGTCCAACACCTATCTGGACCCCGCCAAGGTGCACGACGCCGGCCACGCCGGTGGGTACTTCACGGTCCCGGGGCCTTCGCTCACCTTTCCGGGCCCCCAGCGCACCCCCTTCCTCTTCCAGGCCGGCTCCTCCCCGCGGGGCCTGGACTTCGCCGCACAGCACGCCGAGGCGCTGTTCTTCTCCGGCACGAGCCCGGAGAACGTCCGTCCCCTCACGGACGGTGTCCGGTCCCGGCTGGCGGCCAGCGGCCGGCCCGCGAGCACCCTGAAGACCATCACCTCGGTGACCGTGATCGCCGGGGCCACCGACGCCGAGGCCCGCGCCCGGCTCCAGGACTACGCCCACTACGTGGACGAGGATGCCGCACTGTCCCTGCTGGCCGGGTGGACCGGGTTGGACCTGGCCCGGTATTCGCCGGATGACGTGCTGGAGCATGTGGAGATCGAGGGCAACCGTTCGGCCCTGCAGTCCTTCACCACCCTGGACCCGGACCGTGCCTGGACCATCCGGGACCTGGCCACCTTCATGGCCATCGGGGCCCGAGGCCCGGTCATCGTCGGTTCCGGGACCACCGTGGCCGACGAGCTGGAACGCTGGCTCCAGGAGGCCGGCGTGGACGGCTTCAACGTGGACCACGCCCTGCGCGGACCGGACCTGGCGGCCTTTGCCGAACACGTCTCCCCGGAGCTGCGCCGGCGGGGTCTGATCCCGGCCACACCCCGTGGCGGGACCGTGAGGCAGCGTTTCCTGGGCACCGACACGCTGCCGGCCGGTCACCCCGGCGCCCGGTTCCGCCGGTGACCCGATGAGTTCGTTCCTGGACCCGCTGGCACCGTATATCCCGCTGTTCGGGACGGACCACCTGCTGGCCCTGGGGACGGTGCTGGCAGGGCTGAGCCTGTTGTCCATGTTCCGGTCCACGGTGCGGACCCACGCCTCGGTGCTGCGGTGGTCCTTCCTGCTACTGGCCCTGGCGCAGCAGACGGCGCTCTACTGGTATCAGGCGGCCGTGGCCGGCTGGGACTGGGGCGACTCGGCGCCACTGCACCTCTCCCGCGTGACCACCCTGGTCCTGGTGGCGTATCTGGTCACCGGGCGCAGGGCCGTGCTGGAGGTCGGTTTCTACCTCGGGCTCTACGCTTATGCCACGTTCCTCTACCCGCAGCGGATCCAGCCGCTGGACCACCTGATGGGGTGGAGTTTCCTGGTCAGCCATGCCGTGATCATCCTGGTGCCCGTCTTCGCCGGCATCGCCTACGGCTGGCGCCCCACCGCCCGCGGACTCCGGCGTGCCTACGGCTGGTTCATCGTCTACTTCGGGGTGGCGCTGGCCGTCAACGCGCTGACGGACGGCAACTACTTCTACCTCAAGTACCGGCCGTTCCTGCGGGAGGTCCCCGAACCGCTGTACTGGCTGGCGGCCTGCGCCGCCACCCTAGCGCTGATGTGGATCGGCTACGCCGTGTCACGGCGGTTCCCGGTGCTCCGGGACGGAGGCTACGCCACGGAGAACGAGGCTACCGCGCCTCGGAACCTGTCAGCCAGAGCTTGAGGTCCCCGTGTTCCTCGGGGTTGTACAGCGCGCCCTCGGCGGGGGAGTAGACGGACGGGACGCCGCGGAGGCCGAAGTCCGAGAAGTCGGACATCGCGGCCTCGATCGTCTCGGCGGTGCCGTCCGCGGCGATGCACTGACCGATCTCCTCGGCGTCGCCGGCGTCCCCGGCCATCTCACCGGCCTGGGACACGAGGGTCTCGTCATCCGGCTGGGCCGGCGCCTGCTCGAAGAGCCAGGTCTGGAACCCGTGCAGCGTCCCGGCGGCGGCATCCGAGTCCCCGAGTGTCTGCTCCACGCAGTAGTAGGACGTGGCGGCGCGGGTGGACCAGGACTCGGGGTCACCCCGGCCCAGGAAGTCCACGATCCGGTAGTCGACGGCGGCCTGGCCGCCGGACACCAAGCCGTGCACCAACCCGCCATAGTGATCGTGGAACGCCGCGCAGTGGGGGCAGGCGAAGTCCTCGAAGACCTGGACCTGGCGGGTGGTCTGGGCGGCCGACGGCTCGGAGCCTCCGCCGGAGCCGGCACTGCGGATCGCGTCCGCACAGCCGGTCAGCATCAGGGCCGCTGCGGCGGCCACGGTCAGGCAGACTCCCAGTCGGGACGGATCGGTGCGCATGACAACCATCCTAAGGGGGCTAGGACGGAGGCCGGTTTTTCGGTTCGGCGAGTGTTCTGCTAGGCTTTCATAGCTGCGGGGCCCTGCATCTGCGGGCGGCCCGGCGCTGACGGATCTTTAGCTCAGTTGGTTAGAGCGTTCGCTTCACACGCGAGAGGTCGCTGGTTCGAGTCCAGTAAGATCCACCACTTTTTCACCTGAGGGGCCCGCTCTGGGCCCTTCAGCCGTTAACGCACCAGTACAGTTATTGAGGGCACCGAGCCGTGCCGTGCTACGTGTTGAAGGGAGCTGCGGTGGAGGACAACCCCAACACGCGGCTGGGAGATCGCCACGCCCAGGAGCCGCCGGTCGAACTGGCCGAGATCCCCATCATCAGGCCGTCCCGCAAGGAGCCGGAACCGGAGACGGGCGAGCCGGACGCGGAGCCGGAGAGCACCGTCCACGCACCGACCTCGGCCATCGACTTCCCGCTGGGACCGGCCGCCGGACGGGCCGAGCCGATCCGCACGGAGTCCGGGACCAGCGTGGTGGGCGCGCCGGAGGCACCCGGCGGGGACACCGCCGCGATGCCCCAGGCCGAGGCCCCGGCGGCTGACGTGCCGCTGACCGATACGCCGCTGACGGAGCCACCGGTCTCGGACCCCGTGCCACAGTCCGTGCTGTCCCCCGCCGGACCGGTGACGGGGGAGACACCCGCCGCGGCGCCGGTCGGCACGCTGGGTGTCTCGGCGCCGAAGAAGCCCACCAAGGGGCGCCAACGCTTCTCGGGCGGGACGGCCTTCAAGCGGATGATGCACTCCGAGCCGCTGCCCACGCAGACGCTCTCGATCGTCCATCGGATTGCGGACAGCCCCTACGCCAACCCGTATCTGCGCACCACCCGCAACGCGGATGCCGATGCCCGCACCACCCTGGACTTCGCCCTGAAGCTGGGGGAGACCATGTTCCGCTTCGGCGCCGGTGCCCTCGAGGTGGAGACCTCGATCATCGTGGTGACGCAGGCCTTCGGCGTGCACGAGACCGAGGTGGACATCACCAACCAGTCCATCGCCCTGAACTACGCCCCCAGCGGCAAGACCCCGTACTCGTTGCACCGGGTGGTGCGGTCCTGGTCCCAGAACTATGCGGGCCTGGCCCTGCTGCATCAGCTGGTCTCCGGAGTCTCCTCGGGGGAGATGGACCGCGATTCCGCCCAGCAGCGGCTGGCGGACATCCGGCACAAGCCCAAACCGTTCGCGCCGTGGCTGACCATCCTCGCCTCGGGCATCTTCGCGGCGGCCTTCACGGCCTATATCGGCGCCACCGTGATCGGTGCCGGGGTGGCGCTGGTGTCCACCATGCTGCTGATCGGGATGGTGAACCTGCTGGGCAAGGCCCGGATCCCGGAGTTCTTCTCCATCATGGTCGGTGGATTCATCGCCACCGTGATCGCGTTGGTGCTCTACACACTGCACGTGCCCCTGGCGCCCTCCCTCGTGGTGGCCGGCGGGATCATGCTGCTGTTGCCCTCCGGTCGCTTCGTCTCCGCCATGCAGGACGCGATCAACGGCTTCCCCGTCTCGGCGGCGGGCCGGTTCGTCTCCGCCGCGCTGGTGTTCGCGGGGCTGATGGCCGGTATCATCGCGGCCGTGGTGTTCTCCTCCATCCTCGGGGTGCCGGAGCTGGATCTGGCCAATGAGGCGGTGTCCAACCACCCGATCTGGCTGCTGGGGATCCTGGTGGTCGTGGCCACCGCGGCGGACGGGATCTTCGACCAGTCGGCCTGGCGCCTGCTGCTGCCCACCGCGTTGGTCTCCCTGATGGGGTTCCTCGTCTACGTGGGCGCCGAGGCGATCGGGACCGGCCCGCGCCTGACACCCGGGATCGCCGCCGTCGTGATCGGCGCCCTGGGCCGTTACGTGGCCCTGCGCATGGGCGCCCCGCAGCTCGTGGTCGCCGTCCCCGGCATCCTCTTCCTGCTGCCCGGTCTGAAGATCTTCCGGTCCATGTACAACATCGCCATGAACAGCGGGGCCATGCAGGAGGGATTGGTGGGGCTGTTCGACGCCTCGGCGATCATCATGGCGATCGCCGCCGGGGTGGTGTTGGGTGACACCATCGCCCGGCCGTTGACCAGAGCCCTGCAGGCCAACGAGCGCCGGCGGATCGGCCGCCGTTGACCCTCCGGGGCTCAGGGGCGCCCGCTCAGTCCAGCCGCCAGTCGACCGGGGCCGCACCGGCCTGTGTCAGCAGCTCGTTGGTGCGGCTGAAGGGCCGGGATCCGAAGAACCCCCGATAGGCGGACAGCGGCGAGGGGTGCGGCGATTCCAGCAGGTCCACCCGGCCCCCGCCGTGCCTCGTCAGAATCGGAGCCATCTTCCGCGCGTCGGCACCCCACAGGATCGCCACCAGGGGCGCCTCCCGGGCCGCCAGCGCCGCCACGGCGGCCTCGGTGATGGCCTCCCAGCCCAGGTTCCGGTGACTGCCCGCCCGGCCCGCTGCCACCGTCAGGACCCGGTTGAGCAGCAGCACCCCCTGGTCCGTCCAGGCCGAGAGGTCCCCATGGGAGGCCGGCGGGATGCCGAGGTCGGTCTCCAGCTCGCGGTAGATGTTCCCCAGGGAGCGCGGCAGCGGGGTGACGTGGCGGTCCGCGGCGAAGCTCAGCCCGATCGGGTGGCCCGGCGTGGGATAGGGGTCCTGCCCCAGGATGAGCACCCGGACGTCGTCGAAGGGCTGCCGGAAGGCCCGCAGGATGTCCTCCGGCGCCGGCAGGACCTGCTCGCCGCTCGCGCGTCGTGCGGTGATGGATTGCCCGACGCCGGCCAGGGCCTCGCGCTGCGAGGCCAGGGCGCGCTCCCAGCCGGGGTCCAGGGGGGTGATCAGAGGGGTGTCCACGGCGGCAGACTACCGGGCGGGAACAGGCCCGGTGAATGACATGGCTGTAGTTTGGACCGGTAGACTGTGCAGGACGAATCGCGTTGGAAGGACCACCCATGTCAGCAGAGCACGCCGCCGAGGATGCCGCCCAGGCGGCAGCGGGCGGGCTGTCCGAGCGGGACCGGGACATCCTGGACTTCGAGAACCAGTGGTGGAAGTACGGTGGCGCCAAGGACCAGGCCATCCGGGACCGGTTCTCGCTCTCCGCGACCACCTACTACCAGGTGCTCAACGGGCTGTTGGACCGCGAGGAGGCCCTCGCACGCCAACCCATGCTGGTCAAACGGCTGCGCCGGCTGCGGACCACCCGCCACCGTGCGCGCAACGCCCGCCGGCAGGAAGCCTGAGCGCCGCCACCGCGGCTGAGACGGACCCATGCCCATGACCCAGTATCCGCGTGATCGCTTCGACGATGTGCCCGCCTACAGCGACCGCAAGGGAGCCCACCGGCAGGCCCCGCCGGTGACGGCCGGGCCCTCAGGCCTGGTGGGCATCTCCGTGGCGGCCGCCCTGGCCCTGGCGGTCGGAGCCTTCTGCTTCCTGGTCCTGCCCTCCCTGCTGCCCTCCGGGGCGTTCGGAACCGGCGCCGCAGCCGGCTCGTCAGCCAGCGCCTCGGCCCCGTCGGAGCCTGCCGCGAGCCAGACGGAGTCGCAGCTGTCCCCGGAGTCAGACTCCGCGGCGCCCAGTGCGAGCGAGTCGGAACCCGCTTCTGCGTCCCCGGAACCCACCGAGTCCCCGGAACCCACCGAGTCCCCGGAGCCCACGGAATCCCCAGAGCCGACGGAATCTCCGGAGGCGACGGAATCTCCGGAGGCGACGGAGACGGAAGCTGCGGACACGGGTGACACCACCGCGCCCGTGGAGGTCTACAACGCCTCCTCGATCGGAGGGCTCGCCGGACGGGTCTCCGGCGGGCTGTCCGCCGGCGGCTTCACCGTGGCCGGATCCGGCAATTGGCAGGGCTTCCCCGTGCAGCAGTCAGCCGTGTACTACTCCCAGAACGCGACCACCGCACAGGCCGTGGCCGGCCGACTGGGCCTGCCGCTGGTCCAGGATGCCCGGGTCCCGGGCATCGCGGTGGTGCTGAACGCGGATTACTCCGGCTGAGACTCCGATTCGGCCACGCGCTGAACGGGGGTCTGCAGGGTGGAGGCCGTTTGCACTCGGAGGGTGCGAGTGCTAAATATGGACTTAGCACTCCGAGGTTGTGACTGCCAAGCCCGCAGGCATGCGGGTGGTCAAGGCCGCCGGGGTAGACCTGAACGTGGTGAGGCCCTTTGCCGGGCCGTCCGTCGCGGGCACTGCACAGGTCGGTTGAACACTGCCAAGCAACGCCAAGGTCCAGAAAGGACAGTGCACACATGGCCAAGACCATTGCATTCGACGAAGAGGCCCGCCGCGGCCTGGAGCGTGGACTGAACATCCTCGCCGACGCCGTGAAGGTCACCCTCGGCCCCCGCGGCCGCAACGTGGTGCTGGAGAAGAAGTGGGGCGCCCCCACCATCACCAACGACGGTGTCTCCATCGCCAAGGAGATCGAGCTCGAGGATCCGTACGAGAAGATCGGTGCCGAGCTCGTCAAGGAGGTCGCCAAGAAGACCGACGACGTCGCCGGTGACGGCACCACCACCGCCACTGTGCTGGCCCAGGCCCTCGTCAAGGAAGGCCTGCGCAACGTCGCCGCCGGGGCGGACCCGCTGTCGCTGAAGCGCGGCATCGAGAAGGCCGTCGCCGCCGTCATCGAGGAGCTCGTGGCCTCGGCCAAGCCGATCGAGACCAAGGAGCAGATCGCGGCCACCGCGTCCATCTCCGCCGCCGACACCCAGATCGGCTCCCTCATCGCCGAAGCCCTGGACAAGGTCGGCAAGGAGGGCGTCGTCACCGTCGAGGAGTCCCAGACCTTCGGCCTGGAGCTCGAGCTGACCGAGGGCATGCGCTTCGACAAGGGCTACCTCTCCGGCTACTTCGTGACCGACGCCGAGCGCCAGGAGACGGTGCTGGAGGATCCCTACATCCTCATCGTCAACTCCAAGATCTCCTCCGTGAAGGACATGGTCTCCCTGCTGGAGAAGATCATGCAGTCCGGCAAGTCCCTGCTGATCATCGCCGAGGACGTCGAGGGCGAGGCCCTGGCCACCCTCGTGGTCAACAAGCTCAAGGGCACCTTCAAGTCCGTGGCCGTCAAGGCCCCGGGCTTCGGTGACCGCCGCAAGGCCATGCTGGCCGACATCGCCATCCTCACCGGTGGCCAGGTCATCTCCGAAGAGGTCGGCCTGACCCTGGAGAACGCCGGCCTGGAGACCTTGGGCACCGCCCGCAAGGTCGTCATCACCAAGGACGAGACCACCATCGTCGAGGGTGCCGGCGATGCCGAGCAGATCGCGGGCCGCGTGGCCCAGATCCGCGCCGAGATGGAGAACACCGACTCGGACTACGACCGCGAGAAACTGCAGGAGCGCCTGGCGAAGCTGGCCGGCGGCGTGGCCGTCATCAAGGCCGGTGCCGCCACCGAGGTGGAGCTCAAGGAGCGCAAGCACCGCATCGAGGACGCCGTGCGCAACGCCAAGGCAGCTGTGGAGGAGGGCATCGTCGCCGGCGGCGGCGTGGCCCTGACCCAGGCTGGTGCCAAGGCCTTCGGCAAGCTCTCCCTGGAGGGTGACGAGGCCACCGGCGCCAACATCGTCAAGGTGGCCATCGAGGCGCCGATGAAGCAGATCGCGTTCAACGCCGGCATGGAGCCGGGCGTCGTGGCCGCCAAGGTGCGGTCCCTGCCCGACGGCCACGGCCTCAACGCCGCCACCGGCGAGTACGAGGACCTGCTGGCCGCCGGCGTCAACGACCCGGTCAAGGTGACCCGCTCTGCCCTGCAGAACGCCGCCTCGATCGCCGGCCTGTTCCTCACCACCGAGGCCGTCGTGGCCGACAAGCCCGAGCCGGCTTCGGCCATGCCGGGTGGCGACGACATGGGCGGCATGGGTGGCATGGGCGGCATGATGTGATCCTCGTGATCACCTGAGCGCCCAGCTCTCACGGAACCCCCACCACCTCGCTTTCAGTCGAGTTGGTGGGGGTTCTGGCGTTTAAGACCCACACAGACTCAACTCAAAGTCCCGGGCGGGTCCAGTGGCGGGCGGTCGGGTGCAGCTCGGCGGACAGGTTCCGCCGGGCGGGGCGCTCCCACAGCCGGGCCCCGGCGGCGGTCCGGTACAGCGGACGCTGCTCCAGCAGGGACAGCACGACGGCGGCCCGGCCGGTCGCGAAGTCCGCGTCCGGTACGTGCGCGAAGTCTTCCCGGACGGCGGCCAGATAGCGTGCGTAGTCGCCCCGGTTGCGGCCCAGGACCTCGAGGTCGGCGTCGGAGAGGACGGCGGCGGCCCGGTCCTGCGGGTCCGGATCGTGGGTGGCGGTCATCCGCACCAGCCGGGCCGTCTGCTCGATCTCCGGGTCCGGCACCCCGAGCTCGGCCAGGGTGTGCTCCGCGAGCACGGCGGAGTCCTCCTCGTCCTGGCCCGCCGGCTGTTGTGGATCCCCGCGGTAGACGGCGTCATGGAACCACGCGGCCAGTTTCACGCTGCGGGTCCACCGGCCGCAGTCCTCACCGTGCCGCGCGAGCACGTCGATGGATTTCAGCACGGCCAGCAGGTGGGATCGATCGTGGTAGTGCCGATGCGGCTCGGACCACCGGGTCAACAGGTCTGCGACGACTGGCTCCCGCTCCAGCGGAGAGGTGCCCGGGAACAGTCGGTTGAAGCGCTGGACCAGGATCTTGTCCAGCTTGCCGGGGCGCTGGGCGGCGGGGATCCGCAGGCCCGACGCCACCAGGCGGCGGACCAGCTCGGCCCCGCTGACCTCCTCGGCGCCGAGGGCCACGAGTTCGCGGTAGCGCTCCACCGGGACGTCGTAGTGGTCTCCGTCGAAGGCCCTCCGGGAGATGCCGGCGGCCGCGGCGAAGCGGTGGAGTTCCTCGAGGGAGGTCTCCGAGACCAGATGGGAGAACACGGTGCCGTGGGCCGGCCACCGCGCCGGATCGATCAGGACCGTCATGCCCCCATCATAGTTTTCCGTCGAGTCGAGGTGGGTGGTCTGCTGGAACACCCACCCCGACTCAACTGAAAGCGGGGGTTCAGTACCCTCGACCGGGCGGGGACGTCAGCCGCGGAACATGGAGGCGTTAGCCGTCTCCGCGTCCAGGTACTGCTGCGCGGCGTGGGTCATGGCGCCGCGGATGGACACGAGGGATTCCTCCACCCGGGCCTGGGTGGCGCGCCACTCGGTGAGCACGGTCTGGAAGTTGTTGGCGGCCTGGCCGCGCCAGGTGTCCTGCAGCTGCCGGAGGTTGGCCTCCATGGCGTTCACCTCGGTCTGCAGGCGGCCGATGGAGGACTCCACGGCCTGGCTCTTGGCCATGAGGTCTTCGGTGTCGATGTGGACGAGTGCCATGTTCTCTCCTGAGGGGCGGGGCGGTGCCGGTGGTCCCCGGCGCCTTCCACGCTAGGCGGGGCCCCGGAGTCCCGCCGTGCCGGTGTTACCCCTCTGTGGACGGATGGCCCGCTCCCGGCGGCTGTGGAGGACGCGGCGGGATGGGGAGGGCTCCGGTCGAGGTGTCCTCCGCCTCATCGGCGTCGTCCGCCGCATCAACCCCATCGGCGTCGCCCGGCTCGGCACCGTCTGAAGGGCCCACCCACGGCAGGCGCATGGACATGGTGGCCCCTCCGCCGGGAGTCTGGTCCAGCCGCACGGTGCCGTCATGCTGGGCCACGATCGCGGCCACGATGGCCAGTCCCAGCCCCGTTCCGCCGGTTTCCCGCTGGCGGGAGGAGTCGGCCCGGTAGAAGCGCTCGAAGACGCGGTTGGCGTCCTCCTCGTCGATGCCCGGCCCGTGGTCCCGGATCTCGATGACCGAGTCCCGGGATCCGTGGACCTGCCGGCCGTCGGCATGGACGGAGCCGGGCAGCACATCCACCGTGCCGACGGCGATCTCCAGCGGGGTGCCCTCCGGTGTATACCGCAGGGCGTTGGTGACGAGGTTGGCGATGACCTGCCGGATCTTGCCCTCGTCCCCGACCGTGGGCGCGGACCCGGCCCGGCCGCCGTCGAGCCCCTCGAGCCGGACCTCGCGGTCCGGCGCGTTCACCCGGGCGTCCAACACCGCGTCGTGGGCCAGCATCATCAGGTCCACGGGCCGGTGTTCCAGAGGACGCTGCTCGTCCAACCGGGCGAGGGTCAGCAGGTCCTCCACCAGCTGGCCCATGCGCTTGGCCTCGCCCTCGATCCGCCCCATCGCGGCGCCGACGTCCTCCGGGTCCGAGATGCCGCCGTGCCGGTAGAGCTCGGAGAAGCCGCGGATGGTGACCAGCGGGGTGCGCAGCTCGTGGGAGGCGTCCTGGATGAACCGGCGCATCTTCTCCTCGGACCGCTCCTTGGACCGGAAGGCGATCTCGATGTGCGCCAGCATGGCGTTCAGGGACCGGGAGAGCCGCCCGACCTCGGTGTCCGGGGCGCCGATCTCCACCCGCCGGGACAGGTCCCCGGCGGCGATCTGGGCCGCGGTGCGCTCGACCCGCAGCAGGGGCTTGAAGGCGCGTGTGGTCACGCCATAGGCGATGACGGAGGCGCCGGCGGTGGCCAGCAGGCCGATGGTGGCCACGAGCGAGGTCACCCGGTCCACCGAATCGTGGACCGGCTCCAGGGGCAGGGCGATCGCCAGGGACCCCTCACCCGACTCGAGTCGGTACATCTGCACGCGCCAGCCGCGGGAGGCCTCCGTGGTGCCGGGGACCTCGAAGGCGTCGTTGTCACGCTCCACGACCTCTGCGGCGTCCAGGGAGGGGACCTGCGGGCGGTCCTCGTTGGCCCCCGTGAAGGACGAGTTCGTGGTGGTCTTGCCCTCGTTGTCCTGCAGCTCCCCGTAGAACCGCAGGATGGACTGGGGGGAGGAGAAGAAGTCGACGTTCGTGCCCAGGGACGTCAGGTACCGGGAGACGTTGTTCCGGTTGACGAACAGGTCCTCGTCGATCTGCCGCACCAGCTCCTGCCGGAACAGAGAAGCCGTCAGGGCGGCGGTGATGATCACGGCCAGGAGCATCAGGCCGGTGGTCATCACCACCAGTTGCGTCCGCAGGGAGGAGGTCTTCCACAGGCGTCCGAGCTCGTGGAAGGGCCGGAAGCGTCCGTGGTGGTTCACGGTGGCAGTCATCGGCAGTCAGGCATGACGGTCTTCGGACCCCGGCGGGTCAGCGCTTGTCCGCTGACCGCAGCAGGTAGCCGACGCCGCGCTTGGTCTGGATCATGTCCGGCAGGTCCGCTCGGTCGATCTTCCGGCGCAGGTAGGAGATGTAGGACTCCACGATCGAGGCGTCCCCGTTGAAGTCGTACTCCCAGACGTGGTCCAGGATCTGTGCCTTGGAGAGCACCCGATTGGGGTTCATCATCAGGTAGCGCAGGAGCTTGAACTCGGTGGGGGAGAGCTCCACCACCTCGCCGGCGCGGCGGACCTCGTGGGCATCGTCATCCAACTCGAGATCGTCCACACGCAGGATCGCCTCGTCTCCCTCGGTCGGGGCGGTGCGGCGCAGTACGGCGCGGATGCGGGCCACCACCTCGTCCAGGGAGAACGGCTTGGTGACGTAGTCGTCTCCGCCCACGGTCAGGCCCGTGACCTTGTCATCCGTATCATCCCGGGCGGTGAGGAACAGCACGGGGAAGTGGCGCCCGGCGGCCCGCAGCTTGCGGGTCACCGTGAAACCGTCCATGTCCGGGAGCATGACGTCCAGCACGGCGAGGTCCGGCTGGTCCTTCTCGACGGCGGCCAGCGCCTCGCGACCGTTGGCGGCTGCCACCACCTCGAAACCCGCGAACCGCAGGGAGGTGGAGAGCAGCTCGCGGATGTTCGGCTCGTCGTCGACGACCAGCAGCTTGGCTTCGGGTTCCTTGGACTTCATGGTCTCCATCGTCCCCCCGTCTGCTGGACGTTTCCTGAACGTCAACTGGATGGGGTGCTCAAGTCCCCGGCGTCCATGATCGTGTAGGCGTACCCCTGTTCGGCCAGGAACCGCTGGCGCCTCTGGGCGTACTCCTGGTCCAGCGTGTCCCGGGCCACCACGGTGTAGAAGTGTGCCGACTTGCCGTCCTCCTTGGGACGCAGCAGCCGGCCCAGTCGCTGGGCCTCCTCCTGCCGGGAGCCGTAGGAGCCGGAGACCTGGACCGCCACCGAGGCCTCCGGCAGGTCGATCGAGAAATTCGCCACCTTGGACACCACCAGGACGGGGATCTGACCGGCCCGGAACGCGTCGAAGAGCCGCTGCCGCTCGGTCACCGAGGTGGCCCCGGTCAGCACGGGGGCGCCGAGCATCTCCCCGAGCTCGGCCAGCTGGTCCAGATACTGCCCGATCACCAGCACCTGCTCGTCCGGATGCCGGGCCACCAGGGCCCGCACCACGTCCAGCTTCACCTCGGAGGTGGAACACAGCCGGTACTTGTCCGCGTCCTCGGCCATCGCGTAGGCCACCCGCTCATCCCGCGGCAGCTGGACCCGGACCTCCACGCACTCGGCGGGCGCGATGTAGCCCTGGGCCTCGATGTCCTTCCACGGGGCGTCGTACCGCTTGGGCCCGATCAGGGAGAACACCTCGGACTGCCGCCCATCCTCCCGCACCAGCGTGGCGGTCAGCCCGAGCCGGCGCCGGGCCTGCAGGTCCGCCGTCATCCGGAAGATGGGGGCCGGCAGCAGGTGCACCTCGTCATAGATGATCAACCCCCAGTCGTGCCCGTTGACCAGCTCCAGGTGCGGATAGATCCCGCCGCGTTTGAGGGTCAGCACCTGGTAGGTGGCGATCGTCACCGGGCGCACCTCCTTGACGGCGCCCGAGTACTCACCGATCTCCGCCTCCGTCAGCGTGGTGCGCTTGAGCAGTTCCGCCTTCCACTGCCGCGCCGAGACGGTGTTGGTCACCAGGATCAGCGTGGTCGCGTTCGCCGTGGACATGGCGGCGGCGCCCACCAGGGTCTTGCCCGCGCCGCACGGCAACACCACCACGCCGGAACCGCCGGCCCAGAAGTTCTCCACGGCCATGCGCTGATAGGGGCGCAGCTGCCAGGGTTCCGCGGCGGTGTCACCGGCCGCGGCAGCCGCCGGGCCGTCGTCGGGCACCTCGCCGGTGACCGGCACCTCGGTGAGGCCGATGGGATAGGGGGTGCCGTCCACATAGCCGGCGGCGTCCTCGGCGGGCCAGCCGAGCTTGAGCAGCGCCTGCTTGAGCTGGCCGCGGCTGGCGGCGTGCACCACCACCGTCTCGCCGTCGATGCGCGGGCCGAACATCTCCGCGGTCTTCCGGGCGTGCAGGACCTCCTCCAGCACCGGGTAGTCGTCCGTGCGCAGCACCAGCCCGTGCACGGGATCGTTCTCCAGACGCAGGCGGCCGTACCGGGACATGGTGTCATCGATGTCCAGCAGCAGGGCGTGCGGCACCGGATAGCGGGAGTAGCTCAACAGCACGTCCAGCACCTGCTCGGCGTCCACCCCGGCGGCCCGCGCGTTCCACAGCCCGAGGTGGGTGATCCGGTAGGTGTGCATGTGCTCCGGGGCGCGCTCGAGTTCGGCGAAGGCGGCCAGGGCGTGGCGGGCCTCGGTGGCCTGGGGGTGGTCCACCTCCAGCAGCACGGTCTGGTCCGACTGGACGATCAGGGGGCCATCGGCCACGGAAGACTCCTCAGGACGGAACGGGTGAATCGGTCCTCTCCATTCTCGCCCCCGGGCCGCCGAACGATGAAAGACTGACCCTGCCCGACTCGCAGACCTAGGAGAACCATGTCCTACATCCCCCCGGAGCAGGTCGCCGCATCGATGCTGGACTCCGGCATCACCAAGGCCCGTCTCGGCACCGGGCAACTGGTCCTGAGGTCCGCCGTTGCGACCTTCCTCCTGGGGGCCGCGGTGCTGCTGGCCACCACGGCCACGGGACAGACCGGCGTGGGAGTCCTCGGCGCCCTGCTCTTCCCGATGGGCCTGGTCATGGTCATCCTCCTGGGCCTGGAGCTGCTCACCGGCAACATGGCGCTGGTCCCCCTGGCCGTGATCGAGAGGCGTGCCTCGGCCGGCCAGATGCTGCGCAACTTCGGCTGGGTGCTGTTCGGGCACGTGCTCGGGGGACTGCTCGCGGCCTTCCTCATTGCCGCCCTGCTGACGCAATGGTGGACCGTCGATGCCGAGCCCTTCGGCCTGGCCATTGCGGAGCTGGCGGTTGAGAAGACCCTCGGCTACCAGCACCTGGGCTACGCCGGCGGGGCGGGACTGGCGCTGCTCAGCGGCATCCTCTGCAACGGGTTGGTCTCCCTGGGGGTCGTGATGGGCATGACGAGCAGTGACACCACGGGCAAGATCCTGGCCATCTGGTTCCCGATCGCCACGTTCTTCGCCCTGGGCCTGGAACACAGCGTGGTGAACCTCTTCGTCATCCCCGCGGGCATGATGCTGGGCGCCCCGGTGGGCCTCGACGACTGGTGGTTGTGGAACCAGATCCCCGTGCTGATCGGCAACCTGATCGGAGCCCTGGCCCTGACGGCCTTGCCGCTCTACTTCGCCTTCACAACGCGCGACAAGACCTCTGAGGATCCCGCGAAGGCCGAGACCGGCGCTTAGCCGGCCCCGGCCGCAGTAACCGGCGCGGCCGAGACCACACGGTGCAGCGGCACCACCGTCTCGGCGTCCTGCGCGGGCACCAGACAGCGGACCCGCCCGCCGGCCACGGCCAACGGCACCACGCGCCGCGACTGGCGCCGGCCCCGCTGGTCCACCGTGACGAGGTCCACCTCGGTGCGCTGCCGGGTGGCCTGCCGCAGCACGGCCACGGCCTCCTCGGGGCCCGGCCCGGACGGTGCCGGCCGGGGCGCCGAGCGCAGCCGGGCGATCTGCGCGGCCAGCTCCTCCTCGGAGGGTCCCCAGCGCACGGACCGGACGGGCTCGGGGAAGGCGCTGGCCTCGGACAGCTGGCGCCGGGCGCGCTGGATCTCCTCGGCCGGCCCGTCCTCGCCGCCGGCGGGCCGGAGCAGGGCCGCCCGGTGCCCGGCCGCGGTCAGGGTCCGGTGCAGTGCCGCGGGCCCGACGCCGGCCGTCACCACGGTGGGCGCGAGCCGTTCCAGCCGGGCCGGGGCCATCGCCGGGTCCGCCGTGATCACGTCCAACAGGTCGGTGTCCTCGCTCTGCAGCCAGGCGCCCGCCGAGCCGACCGTGAGCAGGCCGTGCCGCCGGGCCACATCTCGGATCAGGTACTGCAGCGACTGGGGGATCGGGTCCTCGGAGTGGTCGGTCAGGAACGTCTCGATCTCCGAGGCCGTGGTGCCGCCGTCCAGGGCGCCGTGCAGGGAGGCATCGGTGAAGCGGTAGATGCGGGCGGCGCCGTCACCCTCCACCTCGGCCAGGCCCGCCAGCTGCCGGGCCACCTCCGGGTCCAGGTACCCCGGGGCCACGGCGGTCAGGTCCCCCTGCAGGCGCACCGTGGTGAGGGGGGCCGGCAGGGCTGTCCCGACGGCGGCCGCGGCCTGATCGAGATGGCCGGCGGCCACGAGGGCCCCGGCCTCGGTCAGGGCGCCGGCGCCGGTGAGGCCCAGCCGTTCGGCCTCGGTGAGCAGGGCGGGGGTGAAGGCCCCGGTGCGGGCGAACGGGCGGGGGGAGCGCCAGCGTTGCCGCTCGGCGACGGCGGGGTCCAGGACGGTGCCCGGGCGCTCGTGGTGGATCTCGAGAGCCGCCTCGAGCACGGACACCCTCAACCGGGGCGCGTCCGGGCGGTTGCGGTCCGCGGCCAGGGCCCGGCCCGTGGGCTCGGCGGGCGGGGTGCCGAGCAGGGGCGCTCGACCGCTGCCGAGCCAGCCGGCCACGAGCACCTCCCATTGCGCGTGGCGGTCACTGCGCCGCCAGCTGCGGGCCACGGTGGTGGCGGGCCGCCACGTGGAGGTGTCCGGGTCCAACACGGTCAACCGCGCGGCTGCCAGCAGCTCGAGCTGCCAGGCGGTGTCCTCGGGGGTGGATCCGGTGGCATCGGTCAGCCTCTTCAGCTCCCGCACCCCGACCCCGCCGGAGCGCAGGGTGCCCAGCCCGGGCGTGAGGGCCTCGAGCAGGTCGTCGGCGCCGCGCAGCAGGTCGCCGATGGCGGCCAGCGCCGCGTTCCGGGAGAGCGCGGCGGACACCGTGCGTCCGGTCGGTGGCGGGGCGACGGCGTCCAGGGTCAGGCCGGGGGACACGGAGTGGGAGCCCAGGGCGGCGGACACGGGGACGGGGAGCCGCCAGTCGCCACGGTGTCCCACCACCAGTGCAGCCCCGGCGAGGTCCTCGAGCAGGCCCTCCACCACGCCGGGGTCGGCGTCCTGGAAGAACGCGGCGAGGCGCGCCGGGGTACCGGTGGGGCCGGCGTCGTCCGGTCTGGAAGGGGGGTCCGTCTCGGACAGCGTGGCCAGGGCCTCCAGGAGGTCCAGATGGGCGCGGTCCAAGCCGTCGAGGGCGCGCAACACGGACATCTGCGTGCTGGCCCGGGCCGCCAGGGCGGCGAAGTCGGGGACGGGCGGGTGGCAGAGGTCCGGCCTCAGCGCGAGCAACCGCTCCAGCCGGTCATCCGGCCACCCGGCCAGGTGGTCCGTCAGGGTGGCAGCCCTCATCTGTGCTGACCGGATCAGGCGCGGCGCCTCAGCACGGCCTTGGCCACCACGTAGGCGAGCATCAGGGCGAAGCCGAGGGGCAGTCCGTAGAGGCCGAACCAGAAGAAGACCGGCCAGGCCGTGACGGAGAGGAAGTAGGAGACCAGCAGGAGCACCGTGGCGGCAAAGGAGACCACGGTCAGTGCGACGCCGGCCACCAGCAGGGACCGCAACCAGGGGGAGGTCTCGAGGCTGTGCGGGGCGGGGGCGGCGAAAGGACGTGCGGGCATGACCTCCAGTCTACGCCCGGGAGCAACAGGGTATCCTTGGGGGGCTACAGACTTTCCCTTCCGTCCGGTACAGGATGGGGTAGGGCCGCCCGGACCGCGCTGTCCGAGGACTGGACCACCCCACACGCCGGCACCGCAGCAGGGGCCCGGATGCCGGGGCGGCCGCAACGGTCCCCGGACGCTGAACGGGCCCGCCGGGGGCCGGAGGGGCCACCGAAGAAAGTGAAGGACATCAGGAATGCCGACCGGCAAAGTAAAATTCTACGACTCGACCAAGGGCTTCGGCTTCATCCACACGGATGACGGCCAGGAGGTACACCTGCCCTCCTCGGCCCTTCCCGCGGGCGTCACCGAGGTCCGCGCCGGTACCCGCATGGAGTTCGGGGTGGCCGAGGGCCGCCGCGGTCCGCAGGCACTGAGCGCCCGCATCCTCGAGGACGGTCCCTCGGTGGTCCGCGCGACCCGCCGCAAGCCCCAGGACATGGCCGTGGTGGTGGAAGACCTCATCAAGTGGATGGACATGGCCTCCAACAGCCTGCGCAAGGGCAAGTACCCGCAGAAGGCCCAGGCCGAGAAGATCGCCATGGCCCTACGGAAGGTGGCGGACGAACTTGAAGCCTGAGACGCAGACACAGGCCCGGGCCATCGAGGCTACCGAAGCAACCGACGTCGAGCCCTCGCCACCGGAGACGGCCCAGGCCGAGGGTCGGACCGTGCGGATCCCGCCGAAGCCGACGCGCGCACCCCGCAAGCGGACGCCGAAGCTGGACGAGTTGCTCGCCGGTGCCGTGGACCAGGCCCGAGCCGCCCTGCAGGGTCTGGCCGAGGACGACGAGATCGGTGACCACGTGGGCACCGTGGCCGATGACGACCGGCTGGTCACCCACCGGTTCACCGCCACCCTGGCCGGGTACGGCGGCTGGGAGTGGTTCGTGACCGTGGCACGCGCCCCGCGTAGCAAGACCGTCACGGTGTGCGAGACCGGGCTGCTGCCCGGCACGGACGCGATCCTGGCCCCCGACTGGCTGCCCTGGTCCGAACGCGTGAGCCAGGAGGAGAAGATCCGCCTGGACGCCATCGCCGCCGGCGAGGATCCGGAGGCGGCCGTCGCCCGCGCTCGCAGCGCGGCTGAGGACGAGGCTCCGGACGAGGACGAACCTCAGGACGAGGACGGGCCGGCGGCCGAACCGCAGGCCTGAGAGTCCGAACCCCTTCCCGAACCCCTTAAACGACGACGGCCGCGCACCCCCGGTGCGCGGCCGACGTCGTTCCGTCATCCGAGGTGTTCGACCACGTAGTCGATGCAGGCCAGCAGCGACGTGATGTCATCCGGCTCGATCGCCGCGAAGGTCGCGATGCGCAGCTGGTTGCGGCCGAGCTTGCGGTACGGCTCCACATCCACCACACCGTGGGCGCGCAGGACCTTCGCCACGGCGGCCGCATCCACGGACTCGTCGAAGTCGACGGTGGTGATGACGGCGGAGCGGTCCTCCGGGCGGGTGACATAGGGGGTGGCGAAGGATGATCCCTCGGCCCAGGTGTACACGCGGTTCGACGAATCGGAGGTGCGCGCGGTGGCGAAGTCCAGTCCGCCGTTGGAGTTCATCCACTGGAGCTGGTTGTCCAGCATCACGAGGGTGGCCAGGGCCGGGGTGTTGTAGGTCTGGTTCTTCACCGAGTTGTCCACGGCGGTCTTCAGATCCAGGAAGTCCGGGATCCAGCGGCCGGAGGCCTTGATCTCCTCCACGCGGGCCAGTGCTACGGGGGAGAACAGCGCCAACCAGAGGCCGCCGTCCGAGGCGAAGTTCTTCTGCGGGGCGAAGTAGTAGGCATCGGTCTGCGACACGTCCACCGGCAGGCCGCCGGCCGCCGAGGTGGCGTCCACCAGCACGAGGGCGTCATCGGCCGAGCCGGACACGCGCTGCACGGGGGCGGCCACGCCCGTGGAGGTCTCGTTCTGCGGCCAGGCATAGACATCCACGCCGTCCTCGGCGGCCGGCTCGGGGCGGGTGCCCGGCTCAGCGGAGAGGATGGAGGAGGCCTGAAGGAAGGGGGCGTTGTCCGTGGCCTTGGCGAACTTCGAGCCGAACTCACCGAAGGACAGGTGCTGGGCCTTGGAACGGACCAACCCGAAGCTGGCGGCGTCCCAGAAGGCGGTGGAGCCGCCGACGCCGAGGATGACCTCATAACCGTCCGGGGCGGAGAACAGCTGGCTCAGCCCCTCGCGGACCCCGCCGACCAGGTTCTTGACCGGCGCCTGACGGTGGGAGGTCCCCAACAGTTTCGGTCCGGCCTCCACGAGGGCCTGCACCTGTTCCGCCCGCACCTTGGACGGTCCGGCGCCGAACCGCCCGTCACGGGGCAGCAGGTTCTGGGGAATGGTCACCTCGGGTGAGCTCATGGGGTCTCCTGGTGTTGGGGGTCTCGGCTGGGCGGCAAAGGGCCATTCTCTCGCACGGTCGCCGGTGCCGGGGCCACATGTCGTTCCTGATCGGGCCGCAACCGCAGGGCCAGTAGAGTGGATGATGGACTTCCCGTGTCTACACCGCCCCTGGAGGGTGGTGGGGACGGAGACGGCGAATCGTTGGGGACCTGGAGAGGAACATCAGCCGTGACGGACCTGATTGACACCACCGAGATGTACTTGCGGACCATCCTCGAGCTGGAGGAGGAGGGCATCGTCCCCTTGCGGGCCCGTATCGCCGAGCGCCTCGACCACTCCGGCCCCACCGTCTCCCAGACCGTGGCCCGCATGGAACGGGACGGGTTGGTGCACGTGCGCAACGACCGTCACCTGGAACTGACCGTGGACGGCCGCGAGAAGGCCGTCAGCGTGATGCGCAAGCACCGCCTCGCCGAGCGGCTGCTGGCCGATGTGATCGGGCTGGACTGGGCCTACGTCCATGAGGAGGCGTGCCGCTGGGAGCACGTCATGAGCGAACAGGTCGAGCTGCGCCTGCTGGACCTGCTCGACAACCCCTCTGAATCGCCCTATGGCAACCCGATCCCCGGCCTCGGCGACCTGCGTCCGCCCGTGCCGGGCACCGGTTCCGCCTTCGACCGGGGCGCACGGCTCTCCGAGGTGTCCGGCCAGCCGGGTCGCTATACGGTGGTGCGCCTGACCGAGGCCATCCAGACCGATCCCGAGCTGCTGGGGGAGTTGGCCCTGGCCGGGGTCCGCCCGGGTCTGGTCATCGAGATCGCGGACGGTGACGGATACGTCACGGTCCGTGCCGCCGAACCGTCCGCCTCCGCCGACGGCGGCGTGGCGCTGGAAGTCAACGAGGAGACGGCGTCTCACATCATCGTGGAGCGCTAGACACCCCGCGGGAAATGGTCGCGCATAACGGTGAATGCCCCGGTTCGTCATCTGGGCGTGACCGTGAAAACCGCGAGATCTCGCGGGTCTCGGCGCGTACTCCCGAGTTATCCACCGAGGCCGTGACCTCCGCGTGACATTTATAAACTTTTGATATACCTTGGTTCACGGCGCTTCGGCCAGACCTGATCGAAGTAGCCAGCCAATGGTTTGCCACACCCCCCGTGACCATGGCGTTTCAAGCAGTCGTCCATCATGGCGGGGGCGGGCTTTTGCCCGGCGGCACGTGAGAGAGGTTATTTACGTGTCGAAGCGCAGCTCAACAGCACGCCACCGCGCAGTACCGGCGAACATCAACCCGCTGGAGGCCATCTCCAAGGCCGTCTCCTCGAACGCAGGCACCGTGGGCCGACAGGCCGCAGTGGTGGCCGCCGCATCCGGCCTCGTGCTGACGATCGGCATGCCGGCACAGGGTGCCGCCCCGGCCGTCCGGGAGACCACCAGCATCCCGGCCCCCGGCCTGGACATCGAGCGCGCCGCGGTCACCACCGTCAACGTGGCCGCCGCCAAGGACGTGAAGGTCGAGCTTGACCGCGCACCGGTCTCCTCGAAGCCGGCCCCGGAGCCCGAGCCCGAGCCGGCCCCTGAGCCGGAGCCCACCCCGGCACCGCGCGCCGAGCGCGCCGCCACACCGGCCGCCTCCTCGCAGAACCAGCAGAGCCGGTCCGAGACCACGCGTCAGTCCAGCTCCTCCACTTCTTCCTCCTCATCCGCCGCGTCTTCCTCGGCCTCCACCCAGAGCGCCCCGAAGAAGAAGGCCGCCCCGGCCCCGGCCGCGCAGAGCTCCTCCGTGGGCGGCGTGGTGGGTGCTGCCTACGCCGGCGTGGGTGTGCCCTACGTCTACGGCGGCAAGACCACCTCCGGTTGGGACTGCTCCGGATTCGTGTCCTGGGCGTACCGCCAGGCCGGGATCAGCATCCCGTCCTCCACCTCCGCGATCCGCGGCTCCGGTCTCTTCGTGCAGACCTCCAACCCGAAGCCGGGTGACCTGGTGTTCCAGAACGGCGGCGGCCACGTGGGCATCTACGTGGGCAACGGCCAGATGATCGGCGCCCAGAACCCCTCCGTGGGCACCTTCCAGCACTCCGTGACCCGGAACCCGCTGATGGGTTACTACACCTACGTCGGCTGATCACTGACTCCACGGTCCGGCCCTGAGCCGGACCTGCGACGACTGCTACGAGGGCCCCTCCACCAGGAGGGGCCCTCGGTCGTTCGCGGGACGGCGCGTATCCTGAACCTGATCGTCACCCCGATTCATCCCCGCTGACGCCGGATGGCCGGGCCAGCACCCGTCCGGACGATCCGGCGCCCGCGGCACAGACAACGCCGCGAGGTCTCTCCCATGCGCACTCTGGTCCTGAATGCCGGCTACGAGCCACTCTCCGTGGTGAGCTACCGCCGTGCCATCCTTTTGGTGGGCACCGGCAAGGCGAGCGTGCTCGCCGACGGCGGCGATCCCGTCGTCGGGCCCTCCACCACGGTGCGCCGCCCGGCGGTCATCCTGCTCACCCGGTATATCCGCATCCCCCAGACCGATGCGGCGCCGGTGTCCCGGCGCGGGGTGCTGCGCCGGGATGCCCGCCTGTGCGGCTACTGCGGACGGTCTGCCAGCACCGTGGACCACATCCATCCCCGCTCCCGTGGTGGGAAGGACTCCTGGGAGAACCTGGTGGCCTGCTGCCTGGCCTGCAACAACACCAAGGGGGACCGCACGCTGGCGCAGCTGGGCTGGTCGCTGCGCGTCACGCCCGGCCGGCCACGCGGGGCCGCATGGCGGATCCGCGAGTTGGAGCGGCCGGCCGAGCAGTGGACGGACTTCCTGGCGGCGGCCTGAGCCGGGGTCGGCGGCACCTCGTGGCGGACCTAAACTGGGATGATGCCCGAGACCTTGACCGTTGAGCTGATGGCCGCCCTCGAACTCGGGGACCCCGCCGTGGACGTCCCCCGCCTGGCCCGGATCGCGAGGATCGCGGCCGCGGCATCGGGGCACGACGACGACGCGGCGGCCACCGCGTTCATCGCCGGCTACGCGGCGGGGCTGGCCGAGGGGACGGGCCAGGCCGGCTTCGAACGCGCCCACCGCGCCTCCCTGCGGGGGATCGAGACCTTCCTGAGCCGCGCCGTCACCGCGGAGCGGAGCACGCCGTGAGCATGGAACGCGCGGCGATGATGGCCATGCGCCGGGCCAGCCACGGCGACCCGGCGTCCTCGGGGGCCCTGACTCCCGGCACCATCCGGCGCTCCCTGGACTTCGTGCGCCGGTACAAGGGCAAGCTCGTGTTCTACCTCGTGCTCTCCGTGGTGGGGGCCGCGCTGGGCGTGGCCTCGCCCGTCCTCGCCGGAGACGTGGTGGACGCGATCGTCGGTGACGGGGGCACCGACCGCATCATCCGGCTGGCCCTGCTCATCGCCGCGGTGGCCGTGGCGGACGCCCTGCTGGCCGTGGTGACCCGGTGGCTCTCCTCGGACCTCGGGGAGCGGATCATCTACGATCTGCGCACCGCCGTGTTCGACCACGTGCAGAAGATGCCGATCGCCTTCTTCATGCGCACCCGCACCGGGGCGCTCGTCTCCCGCCTCAACAATGACGTGATCGGCGCCCAGACCGCGATCTCCCGGACGCTGTCCGGGGTGGTCATGAACCTGGTCTCCGTGGTCCTCACCCTGGCCGTGATGCTGTCCACCTCGTGGCAGATCACCCTGGTCTCCCTGGTGCTGCTGCCGCTGTTCTTCATCCCGGCCCGTCTGTTGGGCGGCACGATCGCCGGGCTCAGCCGGCGTCAGGCCGAGAACAACGCCGCCATGGGCGACCAGATGACCGAGCGGTTCTCGGCGCCCGGGGCCACCCTCGTCAAGCTCTTCGGCAACCCGCGCCGGGAATCGGTGGAGTTCGCCGACCGCGCGGACCGGGTGCGGGAGACCGGCGTCGGGATCTCCGTGCGCCAGTCCGTGTTCATGACCGCGTTGACGCTCGTCTCGGCCCTCGCCCTGGCGGCCGTCTACGGGATCGGCGGACTGCAGGCCCTGGCGGGGACCCTCAACGCGGGGGACGTGGTGACCCTCGCCCTGCTGCTCACCCGCCTCTATGCCCCGCTGACGTCCCTGGCCAGCGCGCGCGTGGAGATCATGGGCGCCCTGGTCTCCTTCGACCGGATCTTCGAGGTCCTCGACCTGCAGCCGCTGATCCGTGAACGGCCGGACGCGGCATCGATCCCGGCCGGCCCCGTGACCTTGCAGGTCGAGGACGTCCGCTTCGCCTACCCGAGTGCCGAACAGGTGTCCCTGGCCTCGCTCGAGGAGGTCGCCGTGCTGGACCGTCGGGGCGGCTCCGAGGTGCTGCACGGCATCTCCTTCACGGTGCGCCCCGGCCAGACCTACGCGCTGGTCGGCACCTCCGGTGCCGGCAAGTCCACCATCGCCTCCCTGCTGGCCCGCTTGTACGACGCCGGCTCCGGCACCATCCGCTACAACGGCACGGATGTGCGGGACACCACCTTCGCGTCACTGCAGTCCACGGTCGGCATGGTGACCCAGGACGGACACCTGTTCCATGACACGATCCGCGGCAACCTCACCCTGTCCCGGCCCGAGACCGGCGAGGACGAGATCTGGGACGCGATCGACCGGGCCCGCCTGCGCGCGGTGGTCGAGTCCCTGCCGGACGGGCTGGACACCGTGGTGGGGGAGCGGGGCTACCGGCTCTCCGGCGGGGAGCGCCAGCGCATGACCATCGCCCGGCTGCTGCTGGCCGCCCCGCGCGTGGTGCTGCTGGATGAGGCCACCGCGGCCTTGGACTCCACCTCGGAGAAGGCCGTGCAGGCGGCCCTGGCCGAGGCACTGACCGGCCGCACGGCCGTGGTGATCGCCCACCGGCTCTCCACCATCCGCTCCGCGGACCGGATCCTGGTGGTCGAGGGAGGCCGCATCGTGGAGGAAGGCCCCCATGCGGAGCTGCTCGCCGCCGGCGGGCGCTACGCGGAGCTGTACCGGACGCAGTTCGATGATCCCGGACAGCCGTAGACGAACTGAGTGGTGCCGGCCTGAGTGGTGCCCCCGACTGGATTCGAACCAGCGACCTGCCCTTTAGGAGAGGGCCACTCTATCCACCTGAGCTACGGGGGCGCGGGACCGGCGGGCCGGTCCACCCGAACATCCTACTGAACGATCTGGGCCTTCCGGTCAGCGAGTAGGCGTCGGACCTTCCCGGCAACCATCAGGATCACCCAGAGCGTGAGGGCCACGAGCAGGATCCACCGCGCCGAGGTGAACGCGGAGGCCAGCTCGGAACCCTCGCCGTCGGCGTTCAACGCGGCCTCGATGAGCAGGTTCTCCGTGATGTCCACCACGGCGAAGAGCGCGCCGGCGGCGTAGGAGATCCACCTCCCGACCCCACGCGGCAGGGACCAGGCGGCCACCCCGGACACGCAGGCGAAGACGAACAGCGGGAAGATCACCCCGGCGGTCTTGTGCACCCAGTTCAGCTGCCCGTGGGCGGCGGCGTCCATGGCCCCGTCCAGCGCCGCGAGATCGTGGGCGTCGTAGGAGAACCGGTGGTCCGGCATCGGCAACCCGCCGGCCAGCGCGGACATCTGAGGCAGGGCGATGACGTGCAGGTAGAAGAACATGAACAGCGTCACGCCGAGCAGCGCGATGATGAGCATGCCCGGGCTGCCCTGCTGCTGCCCGGAGGCCTGCAGATCCTGCCGCGCCTGGCCCACGGACATCCTGGGGCGCTTCGCGGGCGCGACGCCGGACCCCGGCTCGGTCTCGCCGGTCACCTGGGGTGACCGGCCGGCGTCGGGCCGCGGTCTGTTCTTGGGATTCTTCGGGGAACGCTTGCGGTTCTTCTGGGACACGGAAACCTCCAGCGTCCATTGTCCCAGTTCCGCGCACCCGCCGTGACCCCGGTGCCCTGTGGACGGGCGCGCTCAGGTGTCCGCGTCACTCGATAGACTTCTGGGCACCATGTCCCAGAACTTCCAGACCACCCTGCCCGGCCTCTTCACCTCCCGCTCCATCGAACCGGTCGCCGCGGACCCGGAGGCCTTCGCCGCCGCCGCCCCCGCGCACAGGATCCCTGACCCGGCTGAGCTGCTGGAGGGGCTGAACGAGCAGCAGAAGCTCGCCGTGGTGCACACCGGCGGACCCCTGCTGATCGTGGCCGGCGCCGGCTCGGGCAAGACCCGCGTGCTGACCCATCGCATCGCCTACGCGCTCGGTACCGGGCTGGCGCGCCCGCACGAGATCCTGGCCATCACCTTCACCAACAAGGCTGCCGCCGAGATGCGCGAGCGGATCTCGGCGCTGATCGGCCCGGCTGCCTCGAAGATGTGGATCTCCACCTTCCACTCCTCCTGCGTGCGCATCCTGCGCCGCGAGGCCACCACGGTCGGGCTGAAGTCCAACTTCTCCATCTATGACTCGGCGGACTCGCTGCGCCTGGTCACCTCGATCGCCAAATCCCATGAACTGGACCCCAAGAAGTTCGCCCCCAAGGCCCTGCTGAACAAGATCAGCGGCCTGAAGAACGAGCTCGTGGACGCCGAGGACCACTCCGCCACCGTCTCGGAGTCGGATCCCTTCGCCCAGGCCGTGGCCGCCGTGTACCGGGACTACACCCAGCGCCTGCGCCGGGCCAACGCCATGGACTTCGACGACCTGATCGGCATGACCGTCAACATGTTCGAGGCCTTCCCCGGTGTCCTGGACAACTACCGCCGCCGCTTCCGGCACGTGCTGGTGGACGAGTACCAGGACACCAACCATGCCCAGTACCGCCTCGTGCGGCTCCTGACGGGCCCGGCCGGTGACCCAGAAGGCGTGGAGACGGGGGGCGGGGAACTGACGGTGGTCGGCGATTCCGACCAGTCCATCTACGCCTTCCGCGGGGCGGACATCCGCAACATCGTGGAGTTCGAGCAGGACTACACGGATGCCACCACCATCAAGCTGGAGCAGAACTACCGCTCCACCCAGACCATCCTGGACGCCGCCAACGCGGTGATCTCCAAGAACCCGAAGCGCCGCCCCAAGAACCTGTGGACGGCGGAGGGCGCGGGGCCGAAGATCATCGGCTACGCCGCGGAGAACGAGTCGGCCGAGGCCGAGTGGATCGCCACCACGATCGACCGCCTCCAGGACGAGGAGGACATCCGCCCCGCGGACGTGGCCGTCTTCTACCGGACCAACGCCCAGTCCCGGTCCCTCGAGGAACGCCTGGTGACCAAGGGCATCCCGTACCGGGTCATCGGCGGCACGCGGTTCTACGACCGCAAGGAGATCAAGGACGCCCTGGCGTACCTGCGCGTGCTGGCCAACCCGGATGACGACGTCAACCTGCGCCGGATCCTCAACGAGCCCAAGCGGGGGATCGGTGACCGTGCCGAGGGTGCGGTGTCGGCGCTGCAGGACCGCAACCGCTCCACCTTCTTCGAGGCGCTGCGCCAGGCCGAGCAGGCCCCGGCCATGGCCGCACGATCACTCAAGGCCGTGGCCGGTTTCGTGCAGATGATGGAGGACCTGTCCCAGGTGGCCGCCACCTCGCGTGCGGCCACCGTGCTGGAGGCCGTGCTCGAGCAGACCGGCATGCTGGCGACCCTGCGCTCCTCGGAGGATCTGCAGGACGAGTCCCGGGCGGACAACCTGGGCGAGCTGGTGGCCGTGGTCCGCGAGTTCGAGAAGAACAATCCGGAGGGCACCCTCGGGGACTTCCTGGAGCAGGTGGCGCTGGTGGCGGACGCCGATCAGCTGCCGGATGCCGCGGACTCGGAAGGGGCGGAGCTGGCCGAGCGTCTCGGGCAGGTCACCCTGATGACTTTGCACACGGCCAAAGGCCTCGAGTTCCCCGTGGTGTTCCTGACCGGCATGGAGCACGGGGTGTTCCCCCACTCGCGGTCCATGACGGATGAGAAGGAGCTCGCGGAGGAGCGCCGCCTGGCCTACGTGGGGCTGACCCGCGCCCGCCAGCGGCTCTTCGTCTCCCGTGCCGAGGCCCGCTCCCTCTGGGGACAGCACCAGTTCAACCCGCCCAGCCAGTTCCTCGGTGAGATCCCCGAGGGCCTCGTGGAGTGGGAACGTGAGGGATCGGCCCGTCCGGCCGGGTTCTCCGGTGGCTGGGGTGGCGGCAGCATCGGCGGGCACGGCGGACACGGCGGTCAGAACGGGTCCGGGTCCCGCTATCCGCAGCGGTTCTCCGGCTCGCACTGGGGGGCCGGGACCGGCACGGCCAACCGTCCGGCCCGCGCCTCGGGCACCTATGCCGAGGACGCCGAGCTGAAGGTCCCGCAACGCGGTGCCGCACGCACCCGGGTCCAGCCGCAGAAGGAGATCGTCTCGCTGAGCCCGGGGGACCACGTGGAGCACGGCACCTTCGGGCACGGCACCGTGCTCACCCTCGAGGGCCAGGGGGACAAGACGGTGGCCAAGGTCGATTTCGGCGGGACCGAGAAACGGCTGTTGCTGCGGTACGCCCCGCTGCACAAGGTGGACTAAGGTATGGGATGGAACGCCCGGGGAACCCTCGGGCTTCCGGCCGGCTTCCGCCGTGCCGGACACGCCTGCAGATGATGCGGTGTGCCTGATGCCGCTCGCGGAACCCGACCGTCCCCGTTCTCGACGTAGAAGGACTGCAACCCGTGGACCTGTATGAATACCAGGCGCGCGATCTGTTTGAGGCACACGGCGTTCCCGTGCTGGCCGGCATCGTGGCGCAGACCCCGGAAGAGGCCAAGGCGGCCGCTGAGAAGCTCGGCGGCGTGACCGTCGTCAAGGCCCAGGTGAAGGTCGGTGGCCGCGGTAAGGCCGGCGGCGTCAAGGTGGCCAAGAACGCCGATGAGGCCTTCCAGTACGCCAAGGACATCCTGGGCATGGACATCAAGGGCCACACCGTCCACCAGGTCATGATCGCGGCCGGTGCGGACATCGCCGAGGAGTACTACTTCTCCGTGCTGCTGGACCGCTCCAACCGCACCTACCTGGCCATGTGCTCCGTCGAGGGCGGCATGGAGATCGAGCAGCTCGCCGTGGAGCGCCCCGAGGCCTTGGCCAAGGTGCCCGTCTCCGCGCTGACCGGCATCGACGCCGCCACCGCGCAGAAGATCGTGGCCGAGGCCAACTTCCCCGAGGAGCTGCGCGGCCAGGTGGCCGACGTCCTGGTGAAGCTGTGGGACGTCTTCGAGAAGGAAGACGCCACGCTCGTGGAGGTCAACCCGCTGGTCAAGACCGGCGCGGGTGACATCATCGCCCTGGACGGCAAGGTCACCCTGGACGAGAACGCAGACTTCCGCCAGGAGGCCCACGCCTCCCTCGTGGACAAGCGCACCGAGGACCCGCTGGAGGCCAAGGCCAAGGCCAACGACCTCAACTACGTCAAGCTGGACGGCCAGGTCGGCATCATCGGCAACGGCGCCGGACTCGTCATGTCCACCCTGGACGTGGTGGCCTACGCCGGGGAGAACCACGGCAACGTCAAGCCCGCCAACTTCCTGGACATCGGTGGCGGCGCCTCCGCCGCGGTCATGGCCAACGGCCTGGACGTCATCCTGAACGACGAGCAGGTCAAGTCCGTGTTCGTCAACGTCTTCGGTGGCATCACCTCCTGTGACGCCGTGGCCCACGGCATCGTGAAGGCCTTGGAGATCCTGGGCGAGTCGGCCACCAAGCCGCTCGTGGTCCGCCTGGACGGCAACAACGTTGAAGAGGGCCGGCGCATCCTGGCCGAGGCCAACCACCCGCTGGTCACCCTCGCCACCACCATGGACGAAGGCGCCGACAAGGCCGCAGAACTCGCCAACACCGCTCCGGCTGACAAGTAAGGACCGCTCAACTCATGTCGATCTACCTGAATAAGGACTCCAAGGTCATCGTCCAGGGCATCACCGGCGGCGAAGGCACCAAGCACACCGCCCTGATGCTCAAGGCCGGTACCAACGTCGTCGGCGGCGTCAACGCCCGCAAGGCCGGCACCACCGTGACGCACACGCACGCGGAAGGGCACGAGGTCGAGCTGCCCGTCTTCGGCACCGTGGCCGAGGCCATGGAGGCCACCGGCGCTGACGTCTCGGTCGCCTTCGTGCCGCCGAAGTTCGCCAAGGACGCCGCCATCGAGGCCGTCGAGGCCACCATGCCGCTGCTCGTGGTCATCACCGAGGGCATCCCGGTGCAGGACACCGCCGAGTTCTACGCCCTGGCCGCCTCCCGCACGGACGCCGACGGCAAGCCGACCACCACGATCATCGGTCCGAACTGCCCCGGCGTCATCACCCCGGGCGAGGCGCTGGCCGGCATCACCCCCGCGAACATCACCGGCAAGGGCCCGATCGGCTTGGTCTCCAAGTCCGGCACCCTGACCTACCAGATGATGTACGAGCTGCGTGACCTCGGCTTCTCCACCGCCATCGGCATCGGCGGCGACCCGGTCATCGGCACCACCCACATCGACGCGCTGGCCGCGTTCGAGGCGGACCCGGAGACGAAGGCCATCGTGATGATCGGCGAGATCGGCGGCGACGCCGAGGAGCGTGCCGCCGACTACATCAAGGCCAACGTCACCAAGCCGGTCGTCGGCTACGTGGCCGGCTTCACCGCCCCGGAGGGCAAGACCATGGGCCATGCCGGCGCCATCGTCTCCGGCTCCTCCGGCACCGCGCAGGCCAAGAAGGAAGCCCTCGAGGCCGCCGGCGTGAAGGTCGGCAAGACCCCCTCGGAGACCGCCGAGTTGATGCGCGCGATCCTGAAGGGCTGATTCAGCCCCGGTTCAACGACGCCGGCCCCCACCTTCAGCGGAAGGTGGGGGCCGGCGTCGTTGTTGACTGGGCCATCAGGCGCCACGAGTGCGGCGGACCTGAGAACCGATCCCTAGAGCGCCGAGACGATCCAGATGATCAGTGCGATGGCCACCAGAATACCGACGATGGTCCACACAAGGTTACTTCCGCGCATCGTATTTCATCCGTTCTCTAGGGGATACGTCTCCTTCATGCTTGCACGAACTGCGCTCATTGCAAACCTGTCACCGCTCGAAACCGTGTCGAAACCCGTGGTCAGGGCGGTGTAGGCCGCGGGGCGCCTTCCATCAGCACCCCGCGCGGGCTCAGGCCACCGACGTGCCGAAGAGCAGGCCCAGCACGTAGGTGATGGCCGCGGCGCCGAAGCCGATGAGCAGCTGGCGCAGCCCGCGTTTGAGGGGTGAAGCGCCGGAGAGCAGCCCGACCACGCCGCCGGTGCCCAGCAGGGCGATACCGACCAACGCCGCGGAGAGTGCCACGGCGCCGATCCCGCCCATCCCGAACAGGTAGGGGATGACGGGGATGATGGCTCCGGAGGCGAAGAAGCAGAAGCTGGAGAACGCCGCACTCCACGGGCTGCCGATGGCCTCGTGGTCGTCCGAGTAGTCCACCGGGCCCTGCGAGCCGTCCGGACGCGCGGAGAAGGACGGGTTGCAGTCGCAGCTGAAGTAGCCCAGACGCTCCAAGGCGCGGTGGGTGGCGTCCTCCTCGCTCATGCCACGGGCCCGGTAGACGAGAACGAGTTCATTCTCGTCCAGGTCCAGGTGTTCGGCCGTCTCGAGGGTGATCTGGGTGGGGGAGGAGGCCTCCAGCAGCTCGCGCTGGGAGCGCACGGAGACGAACTCGCCGGCGGCCATGGACAGGGCGCCGGCCAACAGCCCGGCGATCCCCGTGAAGAGCACCACCTGGTGGGCGACTCCGGTGGCGCCGATGCCCATCACGAGGGCCAGGTTGGACACCAGGCCGTCATTGGCGCCGAACACGGCGGCGCGGAAGTTGCCGGCCAGCTGCTCGCGGCCGCGGGACGCCAGGCCGCGCACGACCTCCTCGTGGATGGCCTCGTCCGCCACCATGGCGGGGGTGGCGTGCTGGTCCTTAGCGTAGGGGGAGTCGGACTCGGCCCGCTGGGCCAGGGCCAGCACGAAGACGGAACCGAAGATCCGGGCCAGCCAGCGCAGCAGCACCCGGTGCGGCGAGGGGCGCGGCGGGTGCTTCGCGTGCTCGCCGAGGAGGGTCCGCCAGTGGTTCTCGTGCCGCTTCTCCGCCGTGGCCAGACCCAACAGGATGTCCCGCTCCGGGCCGACCTTGCGCTCGGCGATCACCCGGTAGACCTCCGCCTCGGCGATCTCGTCTGCCAGATACCGGCGCCACCGCCGGATCTGGTCCCGGGTGGGCATCGGGTTCTCGGACATGGGATCAGACTCCAGTGACTGCGGACGGCGGCCGGAATGCCGGCCCGGATCAGTTTACGCTGGGGGTATGACATCTTCAGCCCCGGCCGGCCCGCCAGCCCGCGGCCGGTTCTCCACCACGGTGCTCGACGGCGGCCGGGAACCTGATCCCCGATTCACCCTGGCGAATGAGCGGACCTTCCTGGCCTGGATCCGCACGTCGCTGGCGCTGATCGCCGGCGGCATCGCGGTGGAGGCCTTCACCGGTTCCGTGTTCGACCCGGTGACGCGCACGGTGCTCGGCTCCGTGCTCCTGGGCCTGGCCGCCCTGCTCGCGGTCACGGCCGGGTTCCGCTGGATCCAGGTGGAGCGGGCCATGCGGCACGGACGGCCGCTGCCCCTGCCGCTGCTGGTCCCGCTGCTGGCCACGGGGGGAGCCGTGGCGGCGGTGGTGCTGCTGGTGTTCCTGTTGCTCCGGCAGGCCTGAGCCGTGGCCTCCACCACTCGGCCGTCCCTGCACCAGGACCCCGGGCTGCAGCCCGAACGGACGGTGATGAGCTGGGACCGGACCCTGCTCGCCCTGTTCGTGGTGGCCGCCATGCTCCTGCGCTGGTATTCCGCCGTGGGTCTGGCGGCGCTGTTCCCGGCCGGGCTGTGCGGGGCGACGGCGCTGGCGATCCATGTGACCCAACGGCGCCGGTATGCGGTGCAGTCCACCGGCATCGCCGCGGAGCGCGTGGAGGCAGACGTGTTCGCCGTGCTGTGGATGGTGGTGCTCGTGGTGGCCGTTGCAGTGCTGGCGGTCCTGGCGATCTGGGTGCTCTGAGGCCGGAGCCCGGTGCTGCCCGCTGTTGCCAGGGTCTTCAGGACCGGCCTACGGTGAACGGGTGCCGACCTCGAGCAACCACCCGTGGAAGGACCTGACGCGTCCGATCAGCACGGGGATGCCCGTCGTCCCCGGCGACCCTGCCGTGGAGATCGGCACGGCCCTGACGCTCGAACACGACGGCGCGTGGGTCAGCCACCTCTGCCTCGGATCCCACACCGGCACCCATGTGGACGCGCCCGCGCACCTGGTGCCCGGTGGGCGGACCGTGGACCGGCTGGAACTGGCCGAGCTCTGTGGACCCGCCGTCATCCTGGGCCTGGAAGGCCTCGGCCCCCACGCGCCCATCACCGCTGACCGACTGCGCCCCCTGATCGGACGGTTCGGACCGGCCGGGCCGGACGGGCCGGCCACTCCTGCGGCAACGCTGCCCCCGCGGGTGCTCGTACACACCGGGGCGGCCGAACTCCACCCCGCCCACCTGACGGAGGACGCCGCCCGGTTGCTCTGGGATGCCGGGGCCCGACTGCTCGGTATCGACACCGCCAGCCCCGATTCCGCCGCGGCAACCGGGCTACCGGTACACCGGGTCTTCCTCGGCCACGACGGCATCCTGGTGGAGAACCTCACCGGCCTGGACTGCTTCCGGCCGCCGGGCACGGCGCAGGACCCCGACCGCGGAGCGGATTGGACGGCCACGATCACCGTGGGCGTCTACCCCCTGCCACTGGCCGGCCGTGACGGTGCCCCGGCCCGGGCGGTCGCCCGTCATCGAGGACCCGACGAAAGGACCCCACCATGCTGAACCGCCCCCGCATCACCGAGAACGGGAACCTCGGTCCGGTGGACTCCACCGTGGTCCCGCGCTACAGCGGCGCCCCGACCTTCGCCCTGCTGCCTCGGCTGGACGAGGTCGAGGCCGCCGGACAGCGGGCCGACATCAAGGTGGTCGGCGTGCCCTTCGACGCCGGGGTCTCCTACCGGCCCGGCGCACGGTTCGGGCCAGGGCACGTGCGCCAGTCCTCCCGATTGCTGCGCCCGTACAACCCGGCCACGGACACCTCCCCCTTCGCCCAGGTACAGGTGGCGGACGCCGGCGACATGGCCATCAACCCCTTCGACATCGACGAGGCCATCGCCACCATCCAGGCCGATGCCCTGGACCTGACCGCGGACGGGGCCAGTCTGGTGGCGATCGGCGGCGACCACACCATCGCCCTACCCCTGCTGCGGGCTGCCGCCGAGCGGGCCGGATCCCCGGTGGCCCTGCTGCACTTCGACGCCCACCTGGACACCTGGGACACCTACTTCGGCGCCGCCTACACGCACGGCACCCCGTTCCGGCGGGCCGCCGAGGAGGGCCTGCTGGACACGGAGGCCGCCTGCCACGTGGGCACCCGCGGCCCGCTCTACGGCCGACAGGACCTCGACGACGACACCCGGCTCGGCTTCGGGATCGTCACCTCCGCGGACGTCTACCGGCAGGGTGCGGACGCCGTGGCGGCCCGGCTCGCCGAGCGCATCGGCGACCGCCCGCTCTACCTCTCCGTGGACATCGACGTCCTGGACCCCGCCCACGCACCCGGCACCGGCACCCCGGAGGCCGGCGGGATGACCAGCCGGGAGCTGCTGGAGATCCTGCGGGGGCTGCGCGGGGCGAACCTGGTGGGCGCCGACGTCGTGGAGGTGGCCCCGGCCTATGACCACGCCGAGCTCACCGGGATCGCGGCCGCCCACGTGGCCTACGACCTGATCGGGCTGCTGGGCGAAGGGCGGGGGAGCGGCGCATGACCGCCCGCAACGGTGGTGACCTCGTCATCGAGACCCTGACGTCCCTGGGTGCCCGCACCGTGTTCGGCATCCCGGGCCAGCACGCGCTCGGGCTCTTCGACGCCCTGTCCCGCTCGGAGCTGTCCTACGTCTCCTCCCGCGTGGAGAACAACGCCGCCTTCGCCGCGGACGGCTACGCGCGGGCCACCGGAGAGGTCGGGGTGCTCTTCCTCTCCACCGGACCCGGCGCGCTGACCTCCCTGGCGGGGCTGCAGGAGGCCTACGCCACCGGAGTCCCGATGCTCGTGGTGGCCTCGCAGATCCCGCTGTCCGGGCTCGGGGCGCGGCGCAAGGGCATGCTGCACCAACTCGACGACCAGAAGGCCTCCGCACAGAACGTCACCAAGGCGCAGTTCAGCGTGCATCACGCCTCCGGGATCCCCTCGGCCATCCAGGACGCCTGGACCGAGGCCGTCACCGTGCCGCAGGGCCCGGTGTGGGTGGAGGTCCCGCAGGACGTGCTGCTGGGCCAGGTCCTGGTCCCGCCCGTGGTGGACGCCCTGGCCGTGCCCTACGACCACCCGCCGCGGGCCGAACTGGTGGAGGAGTCCGTGCGCTGGCTCGCCGCCTCACGCCGGACCGCGATCGTGGCCGGCGGCGGGGTGCGCCGCTCCACGCAGGATGCACAGCAGCACCTTTTGCGGGTGGCCGAGCTGCTGGACGCGCCCGTGGTCTGCACCCCCGGCGGTAACACGGCCTTCCCCTGGGAGCACCCGCTCTCCCTCGGCTCCTGGGTGGAGGACCGTCACGTCACGGACCTGCTCGAGGACGCCGAGGTGCTGCTCGTGGTGGGTTCCTCACTCGGTGAGGTCACCTCCAACTACTTCACCCTGGTCCCGCGCGGCCGGCTCATCCAGGTGGACGCCGAACCCCGCGTGCTCGAGTCCAATTTCCCCACCCTCGGCGTGAGGGCCGACGCCGGCCAGGCCCTGTCCGCGCTCGCCGACGCCTTGGCCTCGGTGCCGGCCTCGGGCCCCGAGGAGCCCACGGGTCCGGTGCGCCCGGACTGGCACGGCCGCACCGCCGCCGAGGCCGTGGCGGAGGTCAACGCGAAGGTGGCTGCCCGGCTGGACGCCCAGGACCTGGGCCGCGAGCGGCGTTTCATGGCGGACGTGCGCGCCGCCGTGCCGGCGGGGATGCAGACCTATTGGGACATGACCATCGCCGCCTACTGGGGCTGGAACTGCTGGGACGCGTTATCCGGCCAGTTCCACTCCGCCCAGGGGGCCGGCGGGCTGGGCTACGCGTTCCCGGCCGCGATCGGCGGAGCCCTCGGCCTCGGCGAGCGCACGCTGGCCGTGGCCGGGGACGGCTCGGCCATGTACTCGATCGCCGAGCTGGCCTCGGCCGTGCAGCACTCCGCGGACGTGACGTGGCTGATCGTGGACGACGGCGGTTACGGGATCCTGCGCGAGTACATGGAGGGCGCCTTCGGCCGGGCCACCGCCACCGAGCTGCACCGGCCCGACTTCGTGGCCCTGGCCCGCTCCTTCGGGGTGCCCGCCGAAGAGGTCCCGGTGGATCAGGTGGGCCCCGCCCTGAACCGCACCTGGCAGCGGAAGGGGCCGGCCGTCGTCGTGGTCAAGACCCTGCTGAGGATGTGGAGTCCCTCGCACCTGGAGTGAAGGGCCCCCGGACGCATCTGACCCCCGGAGAAGCGTCAGCTCCCGGGGGTCAAATGGTTTGGTGTGCGTCCGGCTGCTATTCGAAGCGCTCGGGATGCTCACCGAAGATGAAATGCCGACCGGTCACCCGGCTGACATCTACCTCTATATAGAAATCCTTGTACGTGGGGACCCAGGGGTCAATACCCAGTGACTCGGCGAATTCGATCTCCGCATCGGTCTCCAGGACGCGGGCCGTGCCGCGGGCCAGTACGGACCAGGCCTGGTCCGAGAGGATGCCGTCCGCCTCCACGAGGATCTTGGGGTTGATGGTCAGTTCGGCCAGCTTGTTGCCCGGGGCGGAACGGAAGTAGATCTTCTGGTCGTGGGCCTTGATGTTCACCGGGACCAGGTCCAGCTCGTCATTGACCCGCAACCCGAGCCGACCGTGCCGGGTGTTCTCCAGCAGCTGCCAGCACTGCCCCTCGTCCAGGACGAGGATGGCCTCGCCATCGGGGTGGTCGAACATCATGGGCCGGTCTCCTGTGGTCTGGGTGCTGATCTGCCTGGTGGTGTGGTGTCCTGCCCGGTCAGTCGGTGATTCCATTCTCCCGTGCTCGGCGCGTTCCTGCTAGTGCTGACCGGATCCGATCCCGGCAGATGGCGGCGGACTAGCGCGTATACCCGGCCGCCCGGCGGACCGCGACGGTCTCCTCCAACACGCGCACCGCCGTCGGCGCGGTGCGCCCCGGGGCCACGGCCACATAACACGGGGCCAGGTGCGCGGGGCGGCGCTCGGGGCCGTGGGTGTCATAGAACAGTCCCAGGTAGTGGCCGCCGGCCCGGCGCACGAGCAGCTGGCCGACCCCCACATCCCAGGGGTTGGTGTCCACCCCCAAGGTCACGTCCGCCCAGCCGATCGCCGTGTAGGCCAGCTCCAGAGCCCCGGAGACGGTGCGGCGCACGGTGGCGTAGGAGTCCACGAGCCGGCCGAAGCGCTCCAAGGCCACGGGGCCGTCCACCGTCAGGGCCTCGGCCGAGGGGTAGGAGGTCACGAGGTTCAGGGCGGATTCGTCAGGGGTGACCGCGGCATCCGCGGCGGCGGCATCCCCGGCACACGCCGCGCCGAAGCGCTCGCCGTTGAGGTACGCCCCGGCATCGTCGGCGGAGAACTCGAGGCCGTTCACCGGGTCCAGCACCACGCCGGCCACCACCTCGCCGTCCACGGCGGCGGCGATCGAGATGGAGAACATCGCGAAGCCGTGGGCGAAGTTCGCCGTCCCGTCGATCGGGTCGACGATCCATTCGAGCCGGTCCGGGGTGGAGGTGGCGAGCGGGCCGGGGGAGGTGAGGGGGCCGGCGTCGTGCCCGGTGTCCGTGCCGCGGGCACCGCCCTCCTCGCCGACGAAGCGGCTGCCGGGCACCGCCGCACCGAGCAGGCGGACCAGCTCGTCCTCCGTGGCGCGGTCGTGCACGGTGACGAGGTCGTGGGTGTTGCGCTTGGTGCTCAGCTGGAGCCCGTCGGGCTCCGCCCGGAAGGCCTCGACCAGTCGGGGGGCGCAGGCGGTGGCGGCGGATTGGGCCAGGCGGCGCAATTCGCCGGGGGAGGGGAGCGACATGCGGCCAGCCTAGTAGTCACCGATGTGATCAGGATCAGCGAGGTGGTGAATACTGGATGCATGGCCGATCGGACTCCTTCCCTGCATGCTGCTGCCGAGGGCGCCCCACCGTCCCCGCTGCTCGAGGACCGGGAAGTCCTCATCACCGAACACGTGGCCACCATGCTCCAGGACCGGTGGCACGCCTTCCGGCGCAAGTCAGCCGTCCGCCGCGGCCTCATGCCCACGGTGATGTCGTTCACCGGCTACGGCACCACCGGGTGGGTCCGGGTGCTCTCGCGCGTGGTGATGGCCCCGGATGAGGCCTTCGAGAACGGCCGCCGGTTGGCCAAGATGGTCGAGGACGGCGTGCGCGGCTGGCACAACTTCACCTCACCGCCCGTGCCCTACGCCCTGGTGGAGGTGACCGCCGGGGGCCGGACGGTCACGGTCCGGGCGGACCGCGGCGGCGTGGTGGACACCGTGGTCGAGGCGGTCATGGAACCGGGCTGGCAGACCGTCACGTTGCAGGCCAACGGCAGCGAACCCTCCTTCTCGGACGTGTACATCGTGGATGACCACGTGGTGACCGGCGTGGTCTCGGACATCGATGACACGGTGGTGGTGACGTACCTGCCGCGTCCCTTCCTGGCCGCCTGGAACTCCTTCGTCCTGGACGAGCACGCCCGCACCCCGACCCCGGGCATGGCCGTGATGCTGCACCGGCTGCTGAACCAGCAACCCGACTCCCCGGTTGTCTACCTCTCCACGGGAGCGTGGAACGTGGCCCAGACCCTCTCCCGCTTCCTCTCCCGCAACCTCTACCCCTTCGGCCCGCTGCTGCTGACCAGCTGGGGTCCCACGGAGGACCGTTGGTTCCGCTCCGGCATGGAGCACAAGGTCATCCAGCTGGACCGCCTGGCGCGGGACTTCCCCGGCGTGCGCTGGCTGCTGATCGGGGACGACGGCCAGCATGACCCCGAGATCTACGCCGACTTCGCGCGCCGCCACCCGGACAAGGTGCGCGCCATCGTCATCCGCCAGCTGACCCCCTCCCAGGCGGTCCTCGCCGGTGGCCGTGCTGAGGATCCCCGGGACAGCACGCCGGGGGTGCCCTGGTGCTACGGGCCGGACGGCGCCAACCTGGCCGGCCAGCTCGAAGGACTCGGCATCCTGGAGACCGGCCGCGGCGAGGCGAGACCACAGAGCTGGCCGATGACCTCCCAGCTGCCCGTGGTGGTGCCGGAGTGAGTGGGACCCTCGAGGCCCGGCCCGACGGCGGCGGGCCAGGGGTCCGCGTGGACGTCCCCCTGCGCTGGGGGGACATGGATGCCTACGGCCACGTGAACAACGTGCGGATCGCCGCGATCCTGGAGGAGGCCCGCGTCCACGCCTTCGGCGTGCCCGCGGGAACGGGTGCGGCCGGGCCGCCGGCACCGGTGTCCCTGCTGGACGGGGTGCCGGACACGGTGCAGACGCTGATCGCCGAACACCGGATCCGCTACCGGCGGCCCCTGGAGTACCGGACGGTCCCGGTCCGGGTGTGGGTGTGGGTGGCCGCCGTGAAGGGGGCCTCGATCGAGGTGGCCTATTCCCTCCGGGACGGCGTGGACGAGACGGAATGCGTCACCGCCACCACCACCATGGTCTTCGTGGACTCGGCCACCGGCCGGCCCGTGCGGCTGAGCGCGTCCCAGCGGGACACCCTCAACCACATCGGGGGCTGAGTCAGATGACGCCCTGGGCCAGCATGGCGTCGGCGACCTTGACGAACCCGGCGATGTTGGCACCCACCACGTAGTTGCCCGGGGTGCCGTACTTGTCCGCCGTCTCGAGGCAGCGGGCGTGCAGGTCGGTCATGATCTGCTCGAGCTTGTCGTGGGTGTGATCGAAGCTCCAGGTGTCCCGGGAGGCGTTCTGCTGCATCTCCAGGGCCGAGGTGGCCACGCCGCCGGCGTTGGCGGCCTTGCCGGGGCCGAACAGCACGTCGGCCTCGATGAACAGCTCGGTGGCCTTCTGGGTGGAGGGCATGTTGGCCCCCTCGGCCAGGGCGACCAGGCCGTTCTCGATGAGGGTCTTCGCGGCCCGGTCATCCAGCTCGTTCTGGGTGGCCGAGGGCACGGCCACGGTGCCCGGGACATCCCAGACGCTGCCGTCCGCGACGAAGCGGGCCCTGCTGCCGCGCTGCTCGGCGTACTCGGCGATGCGGCCGCGCCTGATCTCCTTGATCTCCCGCAGCAGGTCAAGGTCGATGCCGTCCTCATCCACCACATAACCGGAGGAGTCCGAGGCGGTGATGGCCTTGGCCCCGAGCTGCTGGGACTTGGCGATCGCGTTGAGGGCCACGTTGCCGGAGCCGGAGACGAGGACGGTCTGGCCGTCCATGGTCTGGCCCTTGGTGCGCAGCATCTGGTCCGCGAACATCACGGCGCCGTAGCCGGTGGCCTCCGGGCGGACCAGCGAGCCGCCCCAGGACATGCCCTTGCCGGTGAGCACCCCGGACTCGAAGCGGTTGGTGATGCGCTTGTACTGGCCGAACAGGTAGCCGATCTCCCGGGAGCCCACGCCGATGTCCCCGGCGGGGACATCCGTGTACTCGCCGATGTGGCGGTAGAGCTCGGTCATGAAGGACTGGCAGAAGCGCATGATTTCCGCGTCCGAGCGTCCGGCCGGATTGAAGTCCGAGCCGCCCTTGCCGCCACCGATCGGCATGCCGGTCAGGGCGTTCTTGAAGATCTGTTCGAAACCGAGGAACTTGACGATGCCCAGGTACACGGAGGGGTGGAACCGCAGGCCGCCCTTGAAGGGGCCGAGGGCTGAGTTGAACTCCACGCGGAAGCCTCGGTTGATCTGCACGGAACCGTTGTCATCCACCCAGGCGACGCGGAAGATGATCTGGCGCTCAGGCTCGCACATGCGGCGCAGGATGCCGGATTCAACGTATTCGGGATGGCGGTTGACCACGGGGCCGAGGGCTTCGAAGACCTCGGTCACGGCCTGGTGGAATTCGCTTTCGCCGGGGTTGCGGCGGAACACTTCGTTCCGTAGGTTTTCCAGACCCTGTTCCATGTCCGTCCTCGCTTTCCTCGGTGGCCTCCCTTGACGGGCGGGCATCCCCTGACAGGGTGCGGCCGGGACTACTGTACCGGCCCGTCCGTCAACAGCAGAAAGCGTGACGGTGCCTCATTCGTGCGCCGGGGCGTCCTCCGTGTCGATGGTCGCGCGCTGCGATTCCGCGTACCGGTGACCGTGCACCGTGGCGTGGTTGATGATCGCGCCGACCCGCGCCACGTCCCGGACCGACAGGACCACCTGCTCGGCGGCACGGTCCTCGGCCAGGTGCGCGGCCGACGTCGTGCCCGGGATGGCGAGGACCTCCGGTCCCTGGGCGAGCAGCCAGGCGATGGACAACGACGCCGGCGTGGCACCCAGGCGTTCGGCCTCGGCTCGGAGGGGCTCCAGCAGGGCGCGGTTGGCCGGGTAGTGCTCGGCGGAGAAGCGCGGCATGCGGTGGCGCATGTCACCGGCGGGCAGTGCGGCCGGGTCCTGCAGGGCGCCGGTGAGGAACGCGCGCCCCACGGGGGAGAAGGCCACGAGGGTGGTGCCGGTGCGGCGGCAGGCGTCCAGCAGTCCCCATTCGGGGTTGCGCGTCCACAGGGAGTACTCGTTCTGGACGGCGGCCACGGGGTGCACGGCGTGGGCCCGTTCCAAAGTGGCGGCGGAGACCTCGGAGAGGCCGTAGGCGCCGATCTTCCCGGACTGGATCAGCTCGGCCAGGGCGCCGGCGCTGTCCTCCACGGGGACCTGTCGGTCAAGCCGGTGCAGGTAGTAGAGGTCGATGAAGTCTGTGCCGAGGCGACGCAGGGAGTCCTCGACCTGGAGCTTCAGAGTCTCCGGCCGGCCGTCGACGCCGCCTGCCTTCTCCCGGGTGGCGCCGGTCAGTCCACCCTTGGAGGCCAGGAAGACCTCCTTCCGGTGCGTGCCCAGGGCGCGGCCCACGAGCTCCTCGTTGCGTCCGCTGCCGTAGAGGGTGGCGGTGTCGAAGTGGTCCACACCGGCGTCCAGGGCTGTGTGGATCAGGGCCGTGGCGTCCTCTTCCGTGGGGAAGTCCGAGTACCCGTGGTTGAGGTTCATGCAGCCGAGGCCCACCGGACGTACGGTGCGTCCGGCGAGGGCGCGGGGCGTGGAGAGATCTGTGGTGAGGTGAGTGGTGAGGTGCGGGGGGAGGTCGGTGCGGCGGGCGGAGCTCATGCTCTGAGGGTAGGGCAGGACAGGTCACGGGGCATGTCACGGGGCAGGCGCCGTACTGCACAGGTGTCCCGGGACGCCGTGTCGCCCACCGGAAGAGGCGCTGCACGCGGCCGGACGCTATCGTGTCTGAGGTCACACCTAGAGTCGAAGACATGTTCGAAGATCACCCCCCGGGGGCACCCGAGCCGCCCAGCCCACCCGAGCCGCCCAGCCCACCCGAGCCGCCCAGCCCACCCGAGCCACCCAGCCCACCCGAGCCGCCCAGCCCACCCGAGCCACCGGGGGCGCCCCAGGTGCCCGAGTCGCCCAGCCCACCCCGGGATGCCGTCGACCTGATCCGGATCCGCGAGGCCCTGGGCGCCATGGAGCCGGCAGTCGATCCGGCCGAGGCCGTGGACCGGATCCGCGTGCTGGAGGAGCTGAAGGCCGCCTGCGCCGCGGCCCAGGCGCGGGAGACCGTGGTGCTCAACGAGCACCGCCAGTGGGAGGACGCGGCCCACGGGCGGGCGAAGGGTGATTTCGGCCGAGGCGTGAGCGGCGAGGTCGGCCTGGCCCGTCGCGAATCCCCGCATCGTGGACGCTCACGGCTGCGGCTGGCACGCCACCTCGTGCAGGACATGCCGCACGCCCTGGCGGCCCTGACCTCCGGGCAGATCAGCGAGGACCGGGCCGCCGTCCTGGAGCGGGAGACCCATTGGCTCCCTCCGGCAGCCCGCCGCCGGGTGGACGAGGCCCTGGCCGAACGGATGCCGTTCCTGGGGGACCGCCACCTGATCAACGAGGTGCGGCAGGAGGCGATCCGCCAGGATCCCGTGGCCGCCACCGAGCACTTCGACCGTGCCGCCGAGTCCCGGCACGTCACTGTCCAGCCGGCCAAGGACGGCATGGGGTACCTGACAGCATTGCTACCCCTGGAACAGGCGGTGGCCTGCCGGCGAGCTCTCATGCAGCACGCGGCCTCCGTGACAGCAGCCGGGGAGGCAGCGGGCCGCACCCCGCACCAGATCATGGCGGATGCCATGGTGGAGCGCCTCAGCGGGCAGGAACGGGCCGCGGACATCTCGGTGGAGATCCAGCTCGTCATGACGGATGCCGCCCTGTTGGACGGGGAGGACACCCCCGCATGGCTGCCGGGGCACGGGCCGGTTCCGGCCGAGTACGCCCGCCAGATCCTGGGCCGTACGGAGGCTGAGATCTACCTGCGGCGTCTGTACCTGGCGCCGGAGACCAAGAACCTGGTGGCCATGGACTCGAAGCAGCGGACGTTCCCGGAACTGCTGAGACGGATGGTGCTGCTGCGGGACGACCTCTGCCGGACGCCCTACTGCGATGCGCCGATCCGGCACGTGGACCACGCCGTGCCCCACCGGGAGGGCGGACCCACGAGCTGGGAGAACGGCTCGGGACTCTGCGCCCGCTGCAACTTCATGAAGGAGCAGCCGGGGTGGAACCACCGGCCCGGCCCTGACGGACTGGAGGTCCGCACGCCCACCGGCCACGTCTATGCCATGCCGGTGCGGCCGTTCGCACCACCCGAGCGGCGGTGGGGGCCGGAGCCGGGGCAGGCCGCCTGACCATCCGGCACCGGCACGGACCACGGGCACAGCACCGGCTCAGGTCAGCGGGGCAGCAGCCACCCATCCCAACCGGAGCTCTGCTCCAGGTAGGTGCGCACGTACACGTCGTTCTGGCGGTTCCGCACGCGGATGGCCCGTTCGTAGTAGCCGACCAGCTGTTCGCACAGCACCGGCCACGTCCGCCCCTGCACCGTCTGGAAGGCGGTCTCGGCGAAGGCGCGGCGTTTGACGTCGTCGTAGACCAGGTCCTTGACGCGCTCGCGGAGTTCGACCAGGTCCCCAGGGCCGTAGAGCCATCCGGTGCGGGAGGCGTCCACGAGGTCGAGGGGACCGCCGCGGCCCACGGCGACCACGGGTACGCCCGAGGCCATGGCCTCCTGGATGGTCTGGCAGAACGTCTCGGACTCTCCGGGGTGCACGAACAGGTCGAAGCTGGCCACGTGGCGGGCCAGGTCCTCCCCACCCTGGAAACCGGCGAAGTGGGCACCGGGCAGCTTCTTCTTCAGCGAGTCCTTCAGCGGTCCGGAGCCGACGATCACCAGCCGGGTCCCCGGTAGGTCGCTCAACACGGCGAGGTCCGCCACCTGCTTCTCGGAAGCCAGCCGGCCGACGAAGCCGATGAGCCGCTCGCCGTTCGGGGCCAGTTCCGCACGCAGGGCCGTATCCCGCTTGGAGGGGTGGAACCGGGCGGTGTCCACCCCGCGGCGCCAGAGGTGCACGCGCTGGACACCGCGCCCGTGCAACTGGTCCACACAGAAGCTGGAGGGTGCCACGGTGAGCGTGGCCTGATCGTGGATGCGCTCGACGTGCTGCCAGAGGACGTCCTCCAGCCAGGGGAACCCATAGCGGGCCGCATAGTTGGGGACCTCGGTCTGGTAGATGCACACGCTGGGCAGCCCCAGGGCGTTTGCGGCCTGCACCGCGCGCCAGCCGAGGATGAAGGGGGAGGCGATGTGGACGACGTCGGGCTCGAACTGTTCGAGGATCCGGCGGACCCGGTTGACGGTTCCGGCGGCCACCCGGACGTTGGTGTAACCCTGCAGGGGGATGGAGGGCAGGCGGTGGACGGGGTAGCCCTCCACCTCGGCGGGTGCCTCATCGTCCATCCAGGAGGACGAGGGGGCGATCACCAGGACGTCGTCCCCCCTACTCCTCAGATGGCGCAGCACCTGGAGGATGGAGTGGGTGACACCGTTCATGTGCGGCAGGAAGGATTCAGCGACCACGGCTACTCTCACGGTCTCAGGATTACCGGCTCCGTTCGACGTCCGCCACGCGAGGCGGTGGCAGTCACATGTCGGCCGGGTGAACTCTCGGTACGCCTCCCGGCACGCCACGCCGTTCCCGGGGCGCCCGCCGGCCGGGTGGCACCATAGACGATGATATGAACGCCCGAAACAGCCGTGCCCTGAAGCCCCTGCCCCTGCCCCTGTGGGTGCAGGGTGCGATCGAGGTACTCATCGCCGCGGTGATCTCGGCGATGCTCGTGCTGATCCCCCTGGTGGTCATCTGGTCCGGGGGCGGGTTCGCCGCCACCGGGATCGATTTCATCGCGCGGATGGGCGGGCAGGTCTGGCTGGGGATCCACGGGGTGCCGCTGCACCTGACCATCGAGTCGGCCACCACCTCGGCCGACACCCAGGTCGGCACCTTCTGGTTCCTGCCCTGGGGGCTGCTGCTGCTGCCGCTGTTCCTGGGCTGGCGTGCCGGCCGCCGGTTGGCCCGGGCCTCCTACCGGGACCAGATCTGGCAGCCCCTGGCCGGCGGGGCGGGCACCTACGCCCTGGTGGGGCTGATGACCTCGCTGCTGGTGCCGAACGGGATGGTCTCCATCAACCCGCTGTGGGGCACGCTCCTCCCGACCCTCGTCATGGTCTGTGCCCTGCTGGCCGGTGCCCGGCGTGAGGCCGGATCCTGGGGCCGGCTGATCGGCGTCGACCTGGCCGATCGGATCGAGCGGCTCTCCCAGCACTCGCGCTGGGCGGGGTCCTACGTGTGGTCCGTGGTGCGGGCCGGCGCCGTGGGGCTGGTGGCCGCCTTCGGCCTGGCCGCGGCACTGATGGCCGTGCAGATCGGCCTGCACTGGGCCGATGTGGCGCAGGTCTACCAGGAGCTCGGCGCCGGGATCTGGGGCGGGCTCGTGGTCACCGTGGCCCAGCTCGGCGTCATGCCGAACCTGGCCATGTGGACCCTGGCCTGGACCTCCGGCGCCGGGTTCAGTCTCGGCAGCGGCTCCGTGGTGGCCCCGCTGCAGACCGCCGTGGGCCCCCAGCCCGCCATCCCGGTGCTCACCGCCCTGCCCGTGGGGCTGGAGCCGGCGTGGTCCTGGGTGTTCCTGCTGCTGCCCGTGCTCGCCGGCTTCCTGGCCGGCTGGTGGCTGCTGCGTGAGGGCGAGAACCACTTCGACGAGTGGCTGTCCCTGAAGATCCCGGCCCGCTGGGCCTCCATGACGCTGTCCACCCTCGCCCTCGGCGTGTTCGTGGCGATGGCGACGGCGGCGCTCGCCGTGGTGCCCTTCTGGCTCTCGACCGGTTCGCTCGGGGTGGGCCGGCTCGTCGAGCTGGGGCCGGAGGCCTGGCTGGCGGCCCTCATGCTCGGCGGGCTCGTGGGGCTCGGCGCCATGTTCGGATACCTCGTCTCCCCGCTCTGGGAAGGATACGAGCTGGTCCTGCCGGAAGCCTGGGACCAGGAGTCTGACGGCGAGGACCACGACGGCGGCCGCGCGGCCCGGGACGGCTGACTAACCCAGGCGGGCGGCCAGTGCCGCAGTCTGTGCCGGGTCCAGGACGGCGGCCGGGTGCGGCCCGGCGGCCAGCAGGGCCGAGCGCAGTGCCTCGGGATCATCGGTGGCCAGCGCACCACCGGCGGCCAGGACCACGTTGCCGGTCTGTGCCCGCTCCAGCAGGGTCGCGTCCGCCAGCGCCCAGGCGCCGGACAGGCCCGACCCGGCGCAGGCCAGCTCCAGCGCGGAGGCCTGCGGGCCGAGGAAGTGGAGGCCGGCGTCGTCCCCGATGTTCACCAGCAGCACGCCGTCCCGGGTGAGGGATGCCAGCAGCTCGCCGTAGAAGTCCTGACCCGTGAGGTGCTCGGCCACGTCCACCCCGGTGTAGATGTCCAGCACGACGGCGTCGAAGTGCGGCCCGGCCAGACTCCTCAGTTCCTCGCGGGCGTCCCCGATCATCACGGTCAGGTCCGTCCCCGCGGGCAACGGCAACGCGGAGAGGACGAAGGAGGGCAGCTCCCGGTCCAGGTCCACCACGGTCTGGGCGGAGCCGGGACGCTTGGCCTGCACGTACCGGGGGAGGGTGAGTGCGCCCGCCCCCAGGTGGAGGATGCGGATCGGTCGGTCGGCCGGCCAGGCGGCGTCGAGGACGTTGGCCATCCGGCGCAGGTATTCGAAGCGGATCCGGCGGGGGTTCGCCAGATCGACGTGCGACTGGACGGCACCGCCGATCTCCAGCACCCAGCCGTCATCGTGCTCATCCGGGACGATCCGGGCCTGCTCGCCGGACTCGCCCAGGTGGACGGTGGAGGTCACCGGAGGCCGCCGAGCTGTTCGGTGTAGGTACCGGTGCAGTTCTTCAGGGAACGTTCCGTCAGGGCGGAGGAGGTGCACTGCTCGAACTGCTCGGTGGCGTCCCAGAACAGGATCTGGGCCGAGGCCACGAAACCGAACACGGCGCACCCGACCATCGCGGCCGCGGTGGCGAACCGCAGAAGCCAGGGGGACTTCACGTGGGCGGTGCGCACCAGGGCCACCACCCCCCAGACGAGACCCGCCAGCGCGAAGAGCAGGGCCACGGACTTCCACGGCAGGGTCAGCACCGAGGAGAGGTAGGTGAGCAGCAGCATCCCGGCCACCCAGAGCAGCGCATCCCGCAGGGAGCGGTACTTCTTCAGATCGGGATCAGTGCTGGGGGACTCGGTCTGGCTCACCGGGTCAGACTAGTCCCTGCTCCGTGAGCCAGGCGGCCGCGAGGTCCGCGCTGGAGGCCTGGTCCTGCACCGACTGGCGGTTCAGCCCGATCAGCTCGTCCGCCGTCAGCTTCGCGTTGACCTGGTCGATCACGGCGGCAGCCTCCTCGTCCACATCCTCCGAGGCGATCGGGGTGACGTGCTGCGGCAGGATCAGGTTCTCCGGGTCCTCGAGGGTGACGAGGTCCTCAGTCTCGATGGAGGGGTCCGCCGAGTAGATGTCGGCCAACTGCACGTCCCCGTCCACGAGGGCCTTGACGGTCAGCGGGCCGCCGGAGTCCTCCACGGGAACCACGGTGACGTCCACGCCATAGGCCTCGCTGAGGCCCTCCGGGCCGTAGGGACGGGTCTCGAACTCGGAGTTGGCGGCCACGCTCAGTGCCCCGTCCACGGACTGCAGGTCGGCCAGGGAGACCAGCGAGTGCTCCTCGGCGAAGGCGCGGGTGACGTTGTAGGAGTCCTGGTCCGTCGCCTCCGCCTGGGGCAGGGCTCGCAGCCCCTCCGGCAGCGCCTCACCGAGCGCGTCCTGGATCTCGTCCGGCGTGGTGGCGGTGGACTCCGCGTCATAGTACTGCAGCAGGTTGCCGCCGTACTCGGGCAGCAAGTCGATCGCCCCGGACTCGAGTTCCGGCAGGTACACCTCGCGCTGGCCGATCTGGTATTCGCGCTCCACGGTGTATCCACCGGCCTCGAGGGCCTGCGCGTAGAGCTCCGCGATGATCTCGTTGGAGTAATACTGCTGGGAGCCGATCACGATCGCCTCGGCCGAGCCGCCGCCGTCGTTGCCGGTACTCTCCCCGCCCCCGAGCGGATCTGAACTGCCGCAGCCGGTCAGGGCGAGCGCGGAGACGGCGGCCACGGCGAGCAGGGAGCGGCGGGCGGCGTGGGGAGGGCGAAGGCGTGAGGTCATGGATTGAACCTACGTGGCGTGGACCCGGCGCGCCACCCGGACCCCGCGGGGCACCGTGGCGCGGCCGGCGGCGGCGAAGGCCAGGTCCAGGACGATGGCGAGCGCCACCACGATCAGCGAGCCGCCGAGCATCATCGCGTAGTCCTGCGTCTTCAGCCCCAGGAAGAGGAACCGGCCGAGCCCGCCGGCGCCCACGTAGGCGGCGAGCGTGGCGGTGGCGATGACCTGCAGGGCCGCCGAGCGCAGCCCGCCGATCAGCAGCGGCAGCCCGAGCGGCACCTCGATGCGCCACAGCACCTGGGCTCCGGTCAGGCCCTGGGCCACGGCGGCGTCGATGACCTTGCGGTCCACGGCCTCGAAGCCCGCGTAGGCCGCGGCCAGGATGGAGGGCACGGCGAGGATGACGAAGGCCGTCATGGGCCCGGTGAGCCCGATGCCCAGCAGCAGGCCCATCAGGGTCACCACGCCCAGGGTCGGCAGGGCGCGGGCCGCACCGGACACGGCGACGGCCACCCCGCGGCCCCGACCGGTGTGTCCCACCCACCAGCCCACCGGCACAGCGATCGCCGAGGCGATGAGCAGGGCCAGGGCCGTGTAGCCGAGGTGTTCCAACGAGCGGGCGCCGAGGCCGGAGGGCCCGTCCCAGTTCGAGGGGTCGAGGCACCAGCGGAAGGCCTCCCAGATCTGGTTCATCCGCGCGCCCCCTGGGCTCTCCGGGAGGGGCGGCGCGTCCAGGGCATCAGCAGCCGGCCCAGCAGCACGAGTAGCCGGTCCAGGGTCAGGGCCAGGGCCACGGTGAGCAGGATCCCGGTGAGGACCTGGGCGAGGATGCCGCGCTGGAAGCCGTCCGTGAAGAGCAGGCCCAGGGACGGGATGCCCAGCACGGCCCCGACGGTGCACAGGGACACCGTGGAGACCGCCACCACGCGCAGGCCCGAGAGGATGACCGGCCCGGCCAGCGGCAGGTCCACGGCCAGGAACCTCCGCAACGGCCGGTAGCCCAGGGCCAGGGCGGCATTGCGGGCCTCCGGGGGGATGGAGTCCAGGCCGTCCGCCACGCTGCGGACCAGCAGGGCGACGCCGTAGAGGGTCAGGGCCACCACCACGTTCACCACGTCCCGTACGCCGGTGCCGAGCAGCACGGGCAGCACGATGAACAGCGGCAGGGACGGGATCGCGTACATCAGCCCGGCCCCGGTCAGCACCGTCCCGTTCAGGATGCGGACGCGGTGCGCGAGCCATCCCAGGGGCAGGGAGATCAGCAGGGCCAGCAGGATGGCCGGCAGGGAGGTGGCGAGGTGCGCCCACAGTCGCTCGCCGATCAGCGGGAGGTTGCCGAGGATCCAGTTCATGGGGCGGGCACCGTCACTCCGCCAACACCCCGGCGGGACGGCCGTGGGGATCCACCACGAGCACGGAGCCGTCCGCCGCCGTCTCGCGGTGCAGGGTGCGCTGGCCGCGCTCCAGGCCGAGGAAGGTCCGCACGAAGTCGCTGGCCGGGGCGGAGACGAAGTCCCGCGGGGTACCCTGCTGGGCGACCTGCGCGCCGGCCTCGAGCAGCACGATGTGGTCGCCGAGGCTCAGGGCCTCGTCCATGTCATGCGTGATGAACAGGATGGTCGTGCCGAGCTGGCGGTGCAGCTCCAGGAGCTGGCGCTGCAGCTCGCCGCGCACCAGGGGGTCCACGGCGCCGAAGGGCTCGTCCATCAGCAAGAGCTCCGGATCGGCGGCCAGCCCGCGGGCCACGCCCACGCGCTGCTGCTGTCCGCCGGAGAGCTGGGCCGGGTAGCGGTCCGCCAGGTTCGGGGCCAGGCCCACGAGGTCCATCATGTCCGCGGTCTTGCGCCGTGCCGCGGCCCGGTCCATGCCGTTCAGCCGGGGGACGGTGGCGATGTTCTGTCCCACCGTGCGGTGGGGGAGCAGCCCCGCATTCTGCATGACGTAGCCGATCCGCCGCCTCAAGGCCACGGGGTCCTGGCCGGCCACGTCCTGACCGTCCACCTCGACCCGGCCGGCGGTGGGGTCCACCATCCGGTTGACCATCCTCAGCAGCGTGGTCTTGCCGCATCCGGAGGAACCGGCCAGGACGGTCAGAGACCCCTGGGGTACCTCGAGGGAGAAGTCATCCACGGCCAGGGTGCCATCGCGGAAGCGCTTGCTGACGGATCCATACGAGATCATGGGATGACCCTACGCGGACGTGGGCCGACTTAGGATGATCCCATGCGCATCGTGGCCCTCGCCTCCGGTTCCGGATCCAACCTGCAGGCGGTGCTGGACGCCGTGGCCTCCGGCACCCTGGACGTCCAGATCGCCGCGGTGGGATCGGACACGCCCGACGCCGGCGCGCTGGCCCGCGCTGCGGCCGCCGGGATCGAGACCTTCGTGGTGGACTTCGCGCGGTTCGACGACCGGGCCGCCTGGAACCACGCGCTGACCGTGAAGACGGCCGCCTACGCCCCGGACTACGTGCTCTCCAGCGGATTCATGCGGATCGCGGGGCCGGAGTTCATCGAGGCCTTCGACGGCCGGTACCTCAACACCCACCCGGCGCTGCTGCCCGCGTTCCCCGGCGCCCACGGGGTCCGGGACGCCCTGCGGTACGGGGTCAAGGTCACCGGCTGCACCGTGCACGTGGCGGACGCGGGCGTGGACACCGGCCCGATCCTGGCGCAGGCCGCCGTGCCCGTGCTGGACACGGACACGGAGCAGACCCTGCACGAGCGGATCAAGGTCCAGGAACGGAACCTGCTGCTCGTGGTGCTCGCGGAGTTGGCCGCCGGGAAGACCCCGGGGGACTACCGGCCCGCCTGAACCCCCACCGGTTCAGTCGATGACCCGGCGGGTGCCCTCGCTCGTCAGCAGCACGGCGATCAGTCCCGCGACCAGGATGGCGATCCAGAACCCGGCCACCGCCAGGGTGCCGCCCACCAGCATGAGGCCCGTGGCGATCATCGGGGTGAAACCGGCACCCAGGGTCGAGGCGCCCTGGTAGGCCAGCGAGGCCCCCGTGTAGCGGACCCGGGCGGGGAACTGCTCGGCGATGAAGGCTCCGATCGGGCCGTACAGCATGGCCTGCACCACGCCGTTGCCCAGCAGGATGGCGAGGGCGAAGCCCCAGAGGGTGCCGTTGTTCAGGAGCAGGACGAAGGGGTAGGCCAGGATGATCCCCAGCACCCCGCCTATGGCCAGCGTGCGGCGGCGGCCGATGCGGTCGGAGAGCCGGGCGGACCAGAACGTCACGATCAGGGTCACGAAGGCGCCCGCCGCCTTCACGTTCAACACACCCTCCTGGTCCACACCGTTGCTGACGGCCGCGGAGACACCCCACATGGTCAGGATGGTCTGGCAGGCGTAGAAGCTCATGGCGGCGAACAGCGAGAGGACCACGGCCCGGGGGTGGTTGCGCAGGACGTCCAGGAGCGGCAGGCGCTCGCGGGTCTTCTCGGCCTCCTGGTCCAGCCGCTGGAAGGAGGGGGTCTCCGCGACCTTGAGACGGATGACCATGCCGACCACGATCAGGGCAGCCGAGAGCAGGAAGGGGATGCGCCACCCCCACTCGAGGAAGGCGTCACCCGTGAGGGCCGAGGTCGCGGAGACCACGAGGGTGGCCAGGATGGCGCCGGCGGGGCTGCCCCCATTGGCGAAGGCCGTGGCGAATCCACGGTGCTTCTGTGGGGCGTGCTCCAGCGCCATGAGCGCCGCTCCGCCCCATTCGCCGCCGACTGCCACGCCCTGGACCACACGCAGCAGGACGAGCGCTATCGGGGCGCCGATGCCGATCTGCGCGGTGGTGGGCAGCAGACCGATCAGCACGGTGCCCGCACCCATGATGAGCATGGAGAGCACGAGCATCTTCTTGCGGCCGAGACGGTCCCCGAAGTGGCCGAAGACGATGCCGCCGAAGGGCCGGGCCACATAACCGACGGCCAGGGTGGCGAACGAGGCGAAGAGGGCGACGCCGGCGTCGAGGTCGGCGAAGAAGACGTGGTTGAAGACCAGCGCGGCGGCCGTCGCGTAGAGGATGAAGTCGTAGTACTCGATGGCGCTGCCGATGAAGCTGGAGGCCAGGATGCGCCGCATGTCCTTGGTGTTGATGGAGTCCTGGGGCGTGTCACCGGGCGGCGGGAGCTGAGGCTCGGTCTGCTGGTGTCGGGTTGAGATACTCACGGAGAACTCCTGGTGATGACGTGGTGAGACGTGGTGGTTCAGCGGCTGACGAGGTTCGCGGCCTCCCGAGCTGCACGGGCCGGTATGACGTGACCCACCTCTCAATTGGTTGACTTCCTCAAGTGTGGTGTTTCTCACCTAATGTGGGAAGCCAATAGATTCTATGGGCGGCATGAGGAGAAACGATGGTGGATTTCACACTGCGTCAGATGCAGTACTTCGTGGCTGCCGTTGAGACCGGATCGATCACGGCCGCGGCCCAGCGGTGCCACGTCTCCCAGGGGGCGGCCTCGGCGGCGATCGGGCAGTTGGAGAGGGTCGTGGGCGCGCCCCTGTTGGCGCGGGGCGGAGTGCGCGCCGTGGTCCCGACGCCGGCCGGCCGGGAATTCCTGCTCCATGCCCGCCGGGTACTGGAAGCCGCGGAGGAGGCGGGTGACGCCGTCTCGGAGAGCCTGACCGCACTGCGCGGGGCCGTGCGCATCGGGGTGGGCGTGACGCTCTCCCCGCAGCTGGTGCCGCGACTCGTCGCCTCCCTCGCCGCGGACCAGGCCCAGTTGGATCTCCAGTTCGTGGAGGGGGCGCCCCGTGCACTGGAGGAGCAGGTGCTCGGCGGGCGGATCGACGTCGCCTTCCTCTACCGTCAGCAGGCCGGGACGTCGCTGACGGTCACGGACCTCGTCCCCGTGCAGCTGCACGTGATCCTGCCGGTCGGTCATCGGCTCGCGGGCGAGGAGCGGGTCTGGTTGCGGGAGGTGGTGCCGGAGCCGGCCATCCTCCTGGACGTGCCGCCCACGATCCAGCGGCTCACGGCCATCGTGGAGTCGGTGGGGCTGGCGATGGACGTGCGGTGGACCAGCTCGAACATGGAGACGATCCGTTCGCTCGTGGCCGGTGGGCACGGATTCTCCTTCGCCAACAGCATCCCCGCCACCGGTGCGACGTACACGGGGGAGTCGGTGGTCTATCGGCCGGTCGCGGATGACATCACTCCGAACTCCATCGTGGCGGTGACGTTGCCGGGCCGGGTGTCGCGGCGGGTCCGGGCGGCCATCCAGGCGGTCGGTGCGTCATCTGATTGCGTGTGAGCAGGCTCACCGATAGTCTGTGTGCAAACTAACTCACTATCGAGATAGGTATTTTCATGGCTTCGGTCCAGGACCAGCACAGCGGCGATCTGCGCCAACGCATCGAACACTCACCCATGGGTGCCTACCAGTGGCTCATCATCGGCATCTGCACCTTCCTCAACGCCCTGGACGGCTATGACGTGCTTGCCATGGCCTTCACGGCGACCCCCGTCACGGAGGAGTTCGGGCTGAGCGGTGCCGAGCTGGGCTTCCTGCTCAGCGCCGGCCTGCTGGGGATGGCCGTGGGCTCCCTGACCCTCGGCCCGGTGGCGGACCGGATCGGCCGGCGGAACATGACCATCCTGGCGATCGTCGTCAACGCGGCCGGACTCTTCCTCTCGGCCACGTCCGCCAACGCCGCGGAGCTGGGCGTCTGGCGCATCGTCACCGGTCTCGGGATCGGCGGCATCCTGGTGGGGACCAACGTCATCTCCTCCGAGTACGCCAACCGCGCCCGCCGCGGACTGGCTGTGAGCATCTACGCGGCCGGCTACGGTGTGGGCGCGTCCCTCGGTGGCACCGCCGCGGTGTGGATGATGGGCGAGTACGGCTGGCGCTCGGTGTACACCCTCGGTGGCGCGCTGACCGTGGTGGCCCTGGTCCTGGTGTTGATCCTGCTGCCGGAGTCGGCGGCCTTCCTGTACAACCGCCGGCCGGCGGACGCCCTGCAGAAGATCAACCGCATCGCCCGCAAGGTGGGCCAGGCACCGGTGTCGGCCTTGCCGGCCCTGTCGGGACCGCACGCGGGCACCCGGGCCGCGGGGCCGGCGTCGGGCACCGGATCCGAGGCGGCCGGGGAGGGCGACCGTGGCATCGGCGCGCTCTTCAACCGGAACCACCGGAAGGTCACGGTGCTGGTCTGGGTGTCCTTCTTCGCCGTGATGTTCGGCTTCTACTTCGTCAACTCCTGGACCCCGCGCCTGCTCAACGAGTCCGGGCTGACCCAGAACCAGAGCGTGGTCGCGGGCATCATGCTGACCCTGGGCGGGACCATCGGCTCGCTGCTGTTCGGTTTCCTGACGTCGCGCTGGTCCACCCGGTCCACGCTGTTCTGGTTCACCATCGGTTCCGCGGTGGCCATCGTGGCGTTCATCTCCTCGACGGCCGTCGTCTGGGCCGTCTTCGCCCTGGGGATCGTGGTGGGCATGCTGATCAACGGCTGCATCGCCGGACTCTACGTGCTCACCCCGCAGGCCTACCCGTCCTCGATGCGCAGCACCGGGGCGGGCTGGGCCATCGGCATCGGCCGGGCGGGCGCCATCCTGGCCCCGCTGGCCACCGGCGGCCTCCTGGACGGCGGTTGGACCCCGCAGGCGGTCTACATCGGGGTGGCCGTGGTGGTGCTGATCGCCACCGTGGCGCTCTGGATGCTGCGCGGTGCGGACATCGAGGCCAACCGGGCGCCGCGGGGCTGACTACTTCCCGGCCAGCAGCCGCTCCAGGTCGGGGCGGTTGAGGATCGGCTGGCGGAAGTCCGCGCCGAGGTTCTCCAGGTCACGCCACCCCCGGTCGGCATCCGAGGACGCGATCGCCAGCCGCGCGTAGACGACCTCGAAATCATGGGCGAAGGCGTCCCGCCCCGTGGCCGAGACGCAGGACTCGGCGGTCACCCCGGCCAGGATCAGCCGCCGGAGGCCGTGCGCCCGGAGACGATCGGCCAGTCCCGTGCCGAAGAAGGCACTGTCCCGGGTCTTCGTCAGGACCGCGGTGGGACGCAGGTCCAGACCCGTCAGGGGCGCGGCCTGGCTGCTGCCCTCGAAGTTGAAGCCCTGGCCGTCCTCGAGCATCTTCAACGTCCAGGTGGACCGGTCCCGCTGATGCATGGTGTTCACCACGAGGACCGGGTGCCCGCCGGCCCGGGCCACCCCGGCCAGCCAATTGGCCTCGCGGATCATCAACTCACGATGGTCGGCGAGGTCCGGGAACTCGAAGAATCCCTCCTGCAGATCGATGAGGACAACAGCGGTCGGCGTGGCGTTCATGAGGGGAGCCTACTGTCCGTCACGGGACCTCCGTCACCTCCAGGTCGCGTCCTTTGGTCTCCGGTGCCATCAGCATCATCACGACGACGGCCACCACCACGAGCGCGCCGGTCACCACGAAGGACCAGGCCAGCCCGATGGCCGGCACGAGGTAGGCCACGAACACCAAGGGACCCACGCCGGCCGCGATGCGGGAGACCGCCGAGGCCCAGCCGAACCCGGAGCCCCGAAGCTCGGTGGGGTACAGCTCGGAGACGTAGGCGTACAGCACGGGGATGGCGATCTGCACCACGAAGCCGAACCCCAGGACCAACGGGAGCACCGCCGTGGGGACCTGGAGTAGCGCGGCCAGCGCGACCAGCAGGAAGGACGCCACCACGGCGGTGACCGCCAGCAGCCACTTGCGGCCGGTCTTCTCCACGAGCCAGGCGGCCACCACCACACCCAGGAGTCCGACGGCGGCCATGGCACCGGTCATGATGAACGCCCGCGACTGCTCGTACCCGGCCTCGATGAGGAAGGTGGGCAGCCACTGCAGGGCGAGGTAGTAGACGAGCATGAGGGTGAAGAACAGGGCCCAGGCCACGGTCGTGATGCGCCAGGAGTGCCGCCACAACTCCGCCAGCTGCTCACCGAGGGCCCCCACGGTCAGCGGTTTCGGCGCCGGCACCACCGGCATCACGTACTCGCGCGGCGCGGCCCCCGTGCGGCGCACCATCTCATCGATGACACCCCGGGCCTCGGCCTCGCGGCCCTGTTGGATGAGGAACAACGGCGACTCGGGCACGTGCAGCCGGACGAAGAACACCAGCAGGGCGGGCAGGATCATGGCCAGCATCGGCAGCCGCCAGTCACCGAACTCTGCCACCAGCCAGGCGGAGAGGAATCCGCAGGCCGCGGCGCCGACCGGCCACCAGCCGTCCATCGCCGTGAGCACGGTGCCACGGTGCTTCCGCGGGGTGAACTCTCCCACGAGCGCGTAGTCCACGGGGATGCACCCACCCAGGCCGAAGCCGGCCAGGAATCGGAAGAGCACGAACCAGAGGACGTCCCCGGTCAGGACCCCGGCCAGGGTGAACAGGGAGAACATCAGCAGGGTGGCCGTGAAGGCCTTCTTGCGCCCGATCCGGTCCGCGACGGTGCCCCAGACGAAGGCGCCCACGGCCATCCCTATCAGGTTGGCCGTGCCGATCCAGGCGGCCTGGCCCACGCTCAGGGACCACTCCTCGCGCAACAGGGGGATGAGCACACCGTTCAGGGAGACGTCCCAGGCGTCGAACATGAAGCCGAGTCCGCCGATAATGAACACCCGGCCCTGGGTGTTCCACCGCCAGGGCAGGCTCTGGACGATCTCCTCGCCCGTGGGCGGGCTGACGGTGCTGGGGTGCTGGCTCACCCCGCCATTGTTCCACCGGCCGCCGCGGGGCCGGGCTCTGGGACCATGGAGGCATGACGGACCCAGCCCAGGAGGAGCTCGAGCGGACGTACGACATCGACGGGCCGGCACGCCTGCCGCGCCTGACCGGGGTGGACGGTGTGGCCCGGGTGCGCCACCATCCGCCGACGGCCCTCGAGGCCGTCTACTTCGACACGGCGGACCGGGACCTGTCCGCCCACCACGTCACCCTGCGGCGCCGCACCGGAGGCGCTGATGCCGGCTGGCACGTGGTGATCGGCCGGGGCGAGCGCCGGATCGAGATGCGCTCACCCCCGGGCTCCGAGGACCTGACCGTGCCGCGGCGCATCCGGGATCTCGTCCACGTCCATGTCCGCGGCAAGGCCCTGACACAGATCGCCCGGCTGGACACCCTGCGCTCCACGGTGGACCTGCTGGACTCTCAGGGTCACCTGCTCGCGGAGGTCCGTGACGACCAGGTGGCCGCCCGGGCCGTGGGCCTCCCCGCCGAATCCAGCGTCCAGCACTGGCGCGAGTGGGTGGTCGAGGTGAGCGAGCCCGGCTCCCAGGGACTCCTGGACGGCGTGGGGTCGGTGCTCCAGGCCGCCGGCGCGCGGGCCTCCACGGCCGGGGCCACGGTGGAGCGGGTGGTCGGCGCCACGGCGGATCCGCTGGATCCGCAGGCCCCACTGGCTGGGCACGGGAACACCGCAGGGCACGACGGCGGCCCCCTCGGTGTGCGCTCGGTCCTGACCGCCACGGTGCGGGCCCAGCTGGCAGTCCTCAAAGACTGGGATCCGTTGGTGCGGTGCGATGTGGAGGACTCGGTGCACCAATACCGGGTCTCCTGCCGCACCCTGCGTTCCCTCCTGCAGACCTATGCGCCGCTGCTGGATCGCGAGGTCACCGGGGCCGTGGTCCGGGACCTGAAGACGCTGGGCCGGCTGCTGTCCGTGGCCCGGGACGCCGAGGTGGTGCGGGACCTGGTGGCGCAGCGGATCGAGGCACTGCCCGGCGGAGGTGGGGGCCCGGTGGCGGGGCTGATCCCGGGCCGCACGGTCAAGCGGCTGCAACGCTCCCAGGCCACGACGTACGATGCGGCGCATGCCCGGCAGCTCAAGCGGATGCGCGGCACCTGGTACGCCGAGGTCCTGAACCGGTTGGACGCCCTCGCCCTCGAGGTGCCGCTCCATGCGGACTTGCCCGCACAGGACGAGGCAGATGCCGTCGAGGCGATGGTCCCGCTGGCCGCCGGCCAGGTGGACGCCGTGCTGGCGCTCGCCGCCACGGTGGGCGCCGGGCAGGACCACGAGACGCGCCTCGAGCTGATGCACGAGGTCCGGAAGGAGGCCAAGCGGCTGCGCTACGCGGTCACCGCGGTGCAGGAGGCCACCGGCCTGGGGTTCGGCGCCGAACTGGTGGAGCGCATGCAGACCGCGAAGGGACTGCAGGCGGCCCTGGGGGAGCACCGGGACTCGGTGATGTTCCAGGCACACGTGCTGGCCACCTCGAGGGCCGCCGCCACCCGGGGCGAGGACACCTTCGGCTATGGCGTGCTCTTCTCCGCCGAGTTCGCCCGCCAGAGCCGGACCGAGGCCGAGGCGGAGGCCCTGGTGGCGCAGCTGGCGGGCGGCCGGGGAGCTGATCGGGCCTAGACTGATGCAGGCGCCGGGCCGGCGTCGACCCCGTCCCCGTCCTCGACCCCGTCCCCGTCCTCGACCCCGTCCTCGACCCCAGGAGTACCTGACGTGACCATCCAACTCGACCGTGTCCCGCTCAAGCGGGCCCTGATCTCCGTCTACGACAAGACCGGTCTGGAGGAGTTGGCCACGGGGCTGCACGCCGCCGGCGTGCAGATCGTCTCCACGGGATCCACGGCGAAGCGGATCGCGGGGGCCGGGGTGCCGGTGACCGAGGTGTCCGAGGTGACGGGCTTCCAGGAGTGCCTGGACGGCCGCGTGAAGACCCTGCACCCGCTGGTCCATGCCGGGATCCTGGCCGACCGACGGCGCGAGGACCACGTGGCCCAGCTGGAGCAGATGCACATCCAACCCTTCGACCTCGTGGTGGTGAACCTCTACCCCTTCGTGGACACCGTCCGCTCCGGGGCGGGCCAGGACGAGGTCGTCGAGCAGATCGACATCGGTGGGCCGTCCATGGTGCGCGCCGCCGCCAAGAACCACCCGTCCGTGGCCGTCGTCGTGGACCCGGCCAAGTACGGCGACGTGGTCTCCGCCGCCGGGCAGGGCGGCTTCGACCTGAAGGCGCGACGCCGGCTCGCGGCCTTGGCCTTCGCCCACACCGCGGCGTATGACAACGCGGTGGCGGCCTGGACTGCCGCCCAGTTCGAGCCCGACGAGGAGTCCGCCGACGGTGCGGGCACCCCGGAGGCCAACATCTTCCCGCCCTACGCGGGTGTCACCCTCCAGCGCGCCGAGACCTTGCGCTACGGCGAGAACCCACACCAGAAGGCCGCGCTCTACGTGGAGGACGGGGCCGCCCCGGGGATCGCCCAGGCCGAGCTGCTGCACGGCAAGCCGATGAGCTACAACAACTACGCCGATGCCGATGCGGCCCTGCGCGCCGCCTTCGACTTCGAGGCGCCTGCGGTGGCCATCGTCAAGCACGCCAACCCCTGCGGCGTGGCCGTGGGTGACGACGGTGCCGCGGACGCGATCGCCACCGCTCACCGCAAGGCCCATGCCTGCGACCCGGTGTCCGCCTTCGGTGGCGTGATCGCGGCCAACCGCGAGGTGACGGCGGGCATGGCCACGGCGGTCAAGGACATCTTCACCGAGGTGGTCATCGCCCCGTCCTTCGCCGCAGAGGCCCTGGAGATCCTCTCCGCCAAGAAGAACATCCGCCTGCTGCGCCTGCCGGAGGGCTACGGCCAGGCCGCCGGAGGCGACAGTATTGAGTTCAAACAGGTCTCCGGTGGCATGCTGCTGCAGGCCCGCGACGCGGTGGACGCGGCCGGGGACGATCCCGAGACCTGGACCCTGGCCGCCGGTGAGGCCGCCGATCCGGCGACCCTGGCGGACCTCGCCTTCGCCTGGCGGGCCGTGCGGGCGCCGAAGTCCAACGCCGTGCTGCTGGCCTCCGGCGGTGCGACGGTCGGCATCGGCATGGGCCAGGTCAACCGCCTGGACTCCTGCCGGCTGGCCGTGGAACGCGCCAACACCCTCGGTGCCGCGGCCACCGGCGCCCAGGAGGTGGGTGCCGGCCTCACCACCGCTGACATCACCACTGCCGGTGGAGCCGAGAACGTCACCGGCGACGGTGCACCCGAGCGGGCCCGCGGTGCGGTCGCCGCTTCCGATGCCTTCTTCCCGTTCGCCGACGGCCTGCAGATCCTCCTGGACGCCGGCGTGCGGGCCGTGGTCCAGCCGGGTGGCTCCATCCGGGACGAGGACGTGGTGAAGGCCGCCGACGCAGCCGGGATCACCATGTACTTCACCGGGGCCCGCCACTTCTTCCACGGCTAGTCGCGGGACGAGATGACGTCGATATCCTCTGACCGTGATCCGGCCCATCGCCTGGAGGCGGAGATCCGTGGTGACCTGCGCCAAGGCGACCTGGAGGCGGCGCGAGACGGCCTGCGTGAGTTGTCACCGGCCAAGGCCGGACGTCTGCTCGGCCGCACGGAGCCCAGCGGTCTGGCCGTGGTCTTCCGACTACTGGAGAAGAACGCGGCTGTCGAGGTCTTCGCCGCGCTGGAGCCGCGCCAGCAGTCACAGCTGATCAACGGACTGCAGGATGAGGACGTCCAGGACATGTTCGGCCAGCTGCAGGCCTCCGGGCAGGCGCGCTTGCTCGACGAGGTGCCGGCGGAGGTGGCCCAACGGTTGCTGGGCACGCTGGGCCATGCTCAGCGGGAGGCCGCCGGCCGGGTCCTGGGATACCCGCCCGGGTCGGTGGGCCGCCGGATGGGGCCCGTGCTCGTCGAACTGCGCCCGGGCATGACCGCCGGTGAGGCGTTGCGGGCCCTCCGGGAATCCGGGGTGCCCCGGCGGCGCCAGCGCCGGCTGGTGAGCCTGCCGGTGGTCGGGCCCGGGCACCGGCTGCTCGGGATGGTGGAGCTGACGGTCCTGGCCAGCGCGGCCGAGGGGGCCGCCGTCGCCGATCTGATGGGGACGGCCCTGGAGACCGTGGGGACCACCGAGGACGACGAGGTGTCAGCCCGCCGGCTCCTGGACGAGGACCTGCTCGCCCTGCCGGTGCTCGATGAGGGCGCACGGATCGTGGGTGTGCTGACCCTGGCGGACGCGACCCGGATCCTGGCGGAGGAGGAGACGGAGGACGCCGCGCGCTCGGGTGGTTCGGAACCGTTGTCCCAGCCCTACCTCTCCACCTCCGTGCGGAGCCTCGTGCGCTCGCGCATGGTGTGGCTGTTGGTCCTGGCCGTGGGGGCGACCCTGACCGTCCAGGTGCTGGAGGTCTTCGAGGCGACCCTCGAGCAGATGGTGGTCCTCTCCGTCTTCGTCCCCCTGCTCATCGGCACCGGCGGCAACACCGGAAACCAGGCAGCCACCACCGTCACCCGGGCCCTGGCCCTGGGGGATGTGAGACCAGGGGACACCCTGCGGGTGGTGCGGCGCGAGTTTGCGGTCGGACTGAGCCTGGGCGCCCTGCTGGGCACGCTCGGGCTGGTGGTGGCCGGGCTCGTCTACGCCTGGTCCATCGGGATCGTCATCGGCCTGACGCTGATGACGATCTGCACCCTGGCGGCCTCGGTGGGATCGTTGATGCCCATCATCGCCCGGCGGATCGGGGTGGACCCGGCCGTCTTCTCCAATCCGTTCATCTCCACCGTGGTGGATGCGTTGGGGCTGATCGTCTACTTCCTCATCGCCCGCGCCGTGCTGGGACTCTGAGCGCGGCCCGTGCGGTGGCCCGGTCCGGACACGATGGGAGTCCGGGCCGCCGCCTCCGGTAGATTAGGGGCCGATTGACCCATCACCACGACTCGGGCCGTGCCCACCGGCGCGCCCTGCGAGGAGACGCACGCTTCATGTCGAAGATCATCTACACCTATACCGACGAGGCTCCCATGCTGGCCACCGGCTCCCTGCTACCGCTCGTGGAGGCCTTCGCCTCGACGGCCGGTGTGGGGATGGAGACCCGGGACATCTCCCTGGCCAACCGCATCCTGGCGGCCTTCAACGAGGTGCTGCCGGCTGACCAGAGGGTCAACGACGCCCTGGCCGAGCTCGGTGAGCTGGTGAAGTCTGACGATGCCAACGTCATCAAACTGCCGAACATCTCGGCCTCCGTGCCCCAGCTGAAGGCCGCCGTGGCCGAGCTGCAGGCGGACGGCTTCGCACTCCCGGCCTACCCGGACGAGCCGAAGACCGCCGAGGAGAAGGACGCCCGAGCCCGCTACGACTCCGTCAAGGGCTCGGCCGTGAACCCCGTCCTGCGCGAGGGCAACTCGGACCGCCGCGCACCGAAGGCCGTGAAGAACTTCGCCAGGAAGCACCCGCACTCGATGGGTGCCTGGTCTGCCGACTCCAAGACCAACGTGGCCGCCATGGACGCCGACTCCTTCTTCCACAACGAGAAGTCCGTGGTCATCCCGGAGGACGGCACCATCCGCATCCAGCTCGTGGACGACTCCGGTGAGACGACCGTGCTCAAGGACGACTTCCCGGTGCTCGCCGGGGAGATCGTGGATGGCACCTTCATGTCCGCGAAGGCCCTGGACGAGTTCCTGACCGCCCAGATCGCCCGGGCCAAGGAGGAGGGCATCCTGTTCTCCGCCCACCTCAAGGCCACCATGATGAAGGTCTCCGACCCGGTGATCTTCGGTCACGTGGTCAAGGCCTACTTCCCGTCCCTGTTCGCCACCTATGGCGCCCAGCTGGACGCCGCCGGGCTGTCGGCGAACAACGGGCTGGCCGCCATCCTCTCCGGGCTGGACACCCTGGACGCGGAGGTCGCCGAGGGCGTCAAGGCAGAGATCGAGGCCGGTTACGCGAACGGCCCGGACCTGGCCATGGTGAACTCCCACAAGGGCATCACCAACCTGCACGTCCCCTCGGACGTGATCGTGGACGCCTCCATGCCGGCCATGATCCGCACCTCCGGGCACATGTGGAACAAGGATGACCAGGAGCAGGACACCCTGGCCGTGCTCCCGGATCCCGCCTACGCCGGCGTGTACCAGGTGGTCATCGATGACTGCCGGGCCAACGGAGCCTTCGATCCGACCACCATGGGCACCGTCCCGAACGTGGGGCTGATGGCGCAGAAGGCCGAGGAATACGGCTCCCATGACAAGACCTTCATCCTCGAGACCGCCGGCACCGTCCAGGTGGTGGACGGCTCCGGTGCCGTGCTGATCGAGCACGCGGTTCAGGCCGGGGACATCTGGCGCGCCTGCCAGACCAAGGACGTGCCGGTGCGCGACTGGGTCAAGCTGGCCGTGACCCGCGCCCGCGCCTCCCAGACGCCGGCCGTGTTCTGGCTGGACGAGCACCGCGCGCATGACGCCAACCTGATCGCCAAGATCAACGAGTACCTCGAAGACCATGACACCGAAGGCCTGCAGCTGGAGATCATGGCCCCGGAGGCCGCCACGGCCTTCACCCTGGAGCGGATCCGCCGCGGCGAGGACACCATCTCCGTCTCCGGCAACGTCCTGCGCGACTACCTGACGGACCTGTTCCCGATCCTCGAGCTCGGCACCTCCGCCAAGATGCTCTCGATCGTCCCGCTGATCAACGGCGGTGGCCTCTTCGAGACCGGTGCCGGCGGCTCCGCCCCGAAGCACGTGCAGCAGTTCGTGGAGGAGAACCACCTGCGGTGGGACTCCCTCGGTGAGTTCCTGGCCCTGGCCGTCTCCTTCGAGCACGAGGCCGTCTCCCACGGCAACGCGCGCGCCCAGGTGTTGGCAGACACCCTGGACCGCGCCACCGGCACGTTCCTCGAGGAGGGGCGCAGCCCGTCCCGCAAGGTCGGCGAGCTCGACAACCGGGGTTCGCACTTCTACCTGGCCATGTACTGGGCCCAGGAGCTGGCGCGGCAGACCGAGGACGCGGAGCTGGCCTCCAAGTACACCGAGATCGCCGCGGACCTGACCGAGAACGAGCAGCAGATCCTGGACGAGCTCAACACCGTCCAGGGGGCTCCGGTGGACATCAAGGGCTACTACTACCCGTCCAAGGACCGGGTCTTCGAGGCCATGCGCCCCTCGGCCACCCTCAACGCGATCGTGGCCAAGCTGGTCAAGTAACCCGGACGCACCACACCACTGATCCCACCCAACTGGAGGTCGCCAGGTGACCCGATTCCCGGAATGTCCGGGGATCAGGGTCATCCGGCGGCTTCCAGTTCTCCGTTCGGGTCGGCGCTCCGGCGGCTGGGGCGTGAGGTGAGTCCCGCCCGTCTGGAAAACCCGCGCCAGATCGGAGAACATCGTCACTAGGTGAAGATCATCCACCACGGGCTGTAGCCCCGCGGCGACGGCTGGGCGCGAGGAGAGAGATGAAGTTCTGGTCTGTGGTGCGGTCCTCACCCTGGGTGGTGGCGACGCTTCTGGCCCTGGTGGCCACCCTGGTGCTGGAGTCCTCCTCCCTGCAGGGGCCGGCCCGCTGGGTGGCCACGGCCTTCGGCTTGGGGGTCGCCCTCTACACCGCCGTCGGCATGGTGCGGGATCTGCTGGCGGGACACTGGGGCATCGACATCCTGGCCGTGACCGCGATCGCGGCCACGCTGCTGGTGGGGGAGTACCTTGCCGCCCTCCTGGTCTGCCTGATGCTCACCGGCGGGGAGGCCCTCGAGGTCTACGCGGAAGGCCGGGCCAAGCGCAGCCTGACCGCTCTGCTGGAGCGGGCCCCACACATCGCACACCGGTTGCAGGAGGACGGAAGCACCGTGGACATCCCCGTGGCCGAGGTGGTCGTCGGTGACCGACTGCTGCTGCGACCGGCCGAGGTCGTCCCCGTGGACGGAGTCCTGGCAGGGACGGACGTGGTCGCCGACTTCGACGAATCGTCCCTCACCGGTGAGTCCCTGCCGGTGACCAGACGGTCCGGGGACCCGGTGCTCTCCGGGGCGCTGAACGGCCAGCAGGCCCTCGTGCTGGAGGTCACCACGCGACCGGAGGACTCCCAGTACGCGCGGATCCTGGACCTGGTGCGGGAGGCCTCCGAGTCCCGGTCCCCCTTGGTGCGCCTGGCCGACCGGTATGCGGTCCCCTTCACGCTCATCGCCTACCTCATCGGCGGGATCGCCTGGTGGCTGTCCGGGGATCCGGTCCGCTTCGCCGAAGTCCTCGTGGTGGCCACCCCCTGCCCCCTGCTGATCGCCGCACCGGTGGCCTTCCTCGGCGGGATGTCCCGGGCCGCCAAGAACGGCGTCATCGTGAAGTCTGGGGGCACCCTCGAGACGCTCGGCACCGTCCGCGCGGCGGCCTTCGACAAGACCGGGACCCTGACCTACGGCCACCCCGAGCTGCTGGATGTCCGCCCGGAACCCGCCCCAGCGTCAGGTGCGGGGCTCGATGCGGGTGAGCTGCTGAGGCTGGCCGCGTCCGCCGAGCAGTACTCGGTCCACGTGCTGGCCGATTCCATCCGACAGGCCGCCGTGGACCGGGGCCTCGAGCTGATCACCGCCACCGAGGCCAGGGAGGAGGCGACCCACGGCGTCACGGCCGAGTTGGAGGGCCGTCTCGTCATCGTGGGCAAGTCCGCCTACGTCCGTGAGCACACCACCGGTTTCAGGCTCACAGAGCTGCGGCCGGGGGAGTCCGCCGTCTACGTCGGGGTGGGGGGCGTCTTCGCCGGCACCCTGATCCTCTCCGACCAGCTGCGGGCCAACGCCGCCGCCACGCTGGAGGAACTGGACCGGTTGGGTGTCACCCAGCGCGTGATGCTCACCGGGGATGCCGAGGCCACGGCCCGTCACGTGGCCGCCCAGGCGGGGATCACGGGCATCTATGCCGAGCTGCTGCCCGAGGACAAGGTCCGGTGGGTCCGCGGCGTGGAGCCCGGCCCGGTGATGATGGTCGGCGACGGTGTCAACGACGCGCCGGTGCTGGCCGTCGCCGACGTCGGGGTCGCGATGGGGGCGAGGGGATCGACGGCAGCCTCGGAGACGGCAGACGTCGTCATCATCCGGGACGACATCTCCCGGGCCGCCGTGGCCGTCTCCGTGGGCCAGCGCACGCTGCGCGTGGCGAAGGAATCCATCTGGGTCGGCATCGCCCTGTCCCTGGTGCTGATGGTGACTGCGGCCTTCGGGGTCATCCCGGCGATCGTCGGTGCCCTGTTGCAGGAGGTCGTGGACGTGGTGGCCATTGCCAACTCGCTGCGTGCCATGCGCGGCGGGCGGCACGAGATGCGGGACTTCGCCGACCTGCAGGACCGTTCTGGGCAGGCCCGCGCCGAGCTCACCGCGCGCTGACCCGGAGGGACTCCCGCACCGTCAGCGCCCCGGCGGCCGGGGCGGAAGGTGGTCGTCCTCGCCGATCTTGAAGTCGCCCACCGGCGTCCCCTGGTCGCGGTGCGCGGCCCGGTTGATGAAGTAGGTGAGGACCCACAGCACCACGCCGAGCACCATGAGACCGCCGGCGATCTGGTAGACCATGGGGTCCCGGTCCACCCAGGGGCCCACGAGGAACAGGGCGAGGACTGCGGCCAGGTAGGGCAGCAGCCGGGGCGAGTTGAAGGCCTTGCCGGACTCGGGGTCCGGGCCACGGCGGCGCCTCAGCACGATGCACGCCACGTTCACCACGGTGAAGACGCACAACAGCAGCAGTGCGGTGGTGCTGGAGAGGTTGGTGACGATGTTGCTCTCCGGATCACTGGTGACGTACCAGATCAGGAACAGGGCCAGCAGGGTCGTGAAGATGATGGCGACCCAGGGCGTGCGGCGGTGCGGCAACACCTTGCCGAGGGTCCGCGGCAGCACGTTCTGCTTGGCCATGCCGTAGACCAGCCGACTGGCCATCAGCATGTTGATCAGGGCGGTGTTGGCCACGGCGAAGACCGCCAGGAACGGGAAGACCCGGTCCACCGGGAAGTCCGGCGAGCCCTTCGCCACGACCTCCAGCAAGGCCCGGCCCTCAGCCTCACCGATCCGGGCGAGCTCGGTGGGGGAGAGCACGGCCACGGCTGAGACGGCCACCAGCATGTAGAAGGTCACCGCGATCCCCAGGCCGGTCAGCATGGTCCGGGGGAAGATGCGCACCGGGTCCTTGGTCTCCTCGACCATGTTCACCGAGTCCTCGAAGCCCACCATGGCGAAGAACGCGATCGATGTGGCCGCCGTGACCGCCAGGAACAGGCCCTTCTCGTTGTTGTCCTGGAAGACGAAGATCTGGCTCAGGTCCGAGCCGTCCTGGGCCATGGCGAAGAAGCCCACGCCGATCACGATGCACAGGGCGACGACCTCCACCAGGGTCAGGAAGACGTTGAACTTGATGCTCTCGCCCACACCCCGCAGGTTGATCAAGGCGAGCAGGACCATGAAGCCCAGGGCCACGGCCGTCACGGCTCCCTGGTCCACCGGCCCGATCCAGCCGTTGACATCCAGCCCTCCGAAGAAGTTCTGGGCCAGGACGTTGGCGGAGGTGGACGCGCTGGTGATGCCGGAACAGACCACGGCGAAGGCCACCAGGAACGTGACGAAGTGGATGCCGAAGGCCTTGTGCGTGTAGAGCGCCGCCCCGGCGGCCTGGGGGTAGTGCGTGACGAGCTCGAGGTAGGAGAACGCCGTCATGGTGGCCACGGTGAACGCCAGCAGGAAGGGCAGCCAGAGGATGCCACCCACCATGCCCGCCATCTCGCCGGTGACGGCGTAGATCCCTGCCCCGAGCACGTCGCCCACGATGAACAGCAGCAGCAGCTTGGGTCCGAGGACGCGTTTGAGTTCCCCGTCCCCGCCGTCTGGTGGGGCGTGGTGGACGTCCGTGTCAGAGGTGCTCATGGTGGGCAGTCTGGCCCCGGCCGCCGGACGGGGTCAATGCCCTACTCGTAGCGGGCGCCGGACTCCCGGCTCATCTGCTCCACGGAGGTGTAGGCGTCCCGGGCCAGTGCTGACCAGAGTTTGATGGCCAGCTGCGGGTCGGATTCCTCCAGCGCGGAGATCACCTGGGCGGTCAGCACCCGCGTGGTCACCGGACCGACCGCTCGGACGGTGGTGACCTGGCGCCCGGCCTGCCCCAGCGCGATCTCGCCGAAGATCATGCCGGGGGACAGGTACGACTGCCGGTAGCGGCGTCCGCCGGATCCCTGTCCCATGAGTTCGACCTGACCGGCGGTGATGAAGTAGATCCCGCCGAAGGGCTGGCCCGTGCGGCGGATGACCTGTCCGGCCCGGTAGCTGCGGGTCTCCATGAACGCCGCCAGGGTGTCCGCGTCTTCATCGCTGAACATCTCCAGCACCGGGGAGCGGGTGGGCTCCTGGCTGCCCGTGGGCACCAGCTCGGGGGCGTGGTGCGCCAGCAGCCGCTGTTCAATCCACTCCAGCGCGAGGGACCGGGAGAGGAACAACCGGAAGTCGGGCCCGACGTCGGCCGCCTCCACATCGGTCAGGTGCGGTTCGGCGGGGGCCAGGTCATAGACCGCGGCATCCCGGGTGTGTGCGTCATCCGCGGTGGGCGATCCGTCCGGCGTGGGGCCGGAGGAGGGCCAGGTGGAGGTCTCCGGCAACGGGTCCGGCAGGGCCCCCTCCTCGGACTCGGCGGCGTGGGCCAGCAGGGAGCGGGTCAGGGCCTCGTCGTCGTCCAACAGGAGCACGTCCCGGCCGGTGCGCAGGAATCCACGCACCACGGGGGTGAGCAGCCGGGCGGCGGCCGTGCCGAAGTCGTCCACCTTGCGTACGTCCACCACGAGCGTGCGGACGGAGTCGTCCAGCTCCACGGCGGCGCGCGTCAGGGTCTCGGCCTCGGCGAAGCCGATGTCCCCGCCCACCTCGATGATGCGGCACTCGTGGCCGTGCTTCTCCAGGACCTGCAGTGCCTCCACGCTGCGGGGCACGGAGGAGGGGACCTCGGAGAGGTCATAGCGGGCCCGCACGGTGGACCGGCCCAGCGGCGGGACGTCACCGTAGTGCAGTCCGAAGTCCTGGGTGATCTGCGCGATGGCCAGGCTGCCGCGCACGGAGGTGCCGTGCTCGTCCAGGGGTGGGGAGAACACGCCCACGCCCATCTGGCCGGGGACCACCACGAGCAGGCCACCGCCCACGCCGGACTTGGCCGGCAGGCCGATCTCGATGGCCCAGGTGCCGGCGTCGTCATACATGCCGCAGGTGGACATGACGGACAACACCCAGCGGACCACCCGGGGGGAGAAGACGCGCTCCTCGGTGGCCGGGTTGACACCCTGGTTGGCCAGGGTGGCAGCCATCATGGAGAGGTCCTTCGCCGTGACCAGGATGGAGCACTGGCGGAAGTAGTCCTGCACGGAGGGCTCGGGGTCGGTCTCCAGGATCCCGAAGGACCGCAGCAGCCAGGCCAGGGCCCGGTTGCGGTGCCCGGCCTTGTCCTCGGCCTTGAACACGGCGTCGGAGACCTTGAGATCCCGTCCGGCGGCGTCGGAGAAGGTGTTGACGATCCGGCCGATCCGGTCGCGGCCACCCCGGCCCTTGATGAGGGAGGTGGTGGCGATGGCCCCGGCATTGATCATCGGGTTGTCCGGGCGGCCCGTCCCGGCCTGCAGGGAGACCTCGTTGAACGGGTCCCCGGAGGGCTCCACGTCGATCTTCTCCTGCACCTTCTCCGGCCCGAGGTCCTCCAGGGCCATCCCGTAGGTGAAGGCCTTGGAGATCGATTGCAGGGAGAAGGAATGGTCCGCGTCCCCGGCCGCGTAGCAATGTCCCTCCACCGTGGTCAGGGCCAGGCCGAACAGGGAGCGGTCCATGGCGGCGGCCGAGGGCACGGCCTGATAGGTGGTGCCCTCGTCGACGGGGCGGATCTGCTCGACCAGACGGTCGAGGTACTCCTGCACGGGGGATCTCATACCCTCAGCCTAAGGGGACCGGGCGGCCGGTCCTGCTCAGTACCCGGCGTCCGCGTCCACCTGTCCCTCCAGGGTTTCTCCGGCGGCCCGGGCGGAGAGGTTGCGCACCGTCCGGGCGTTGATCAGCGGGATGCACATCTCGGGGGTGTCGGCGGTGTGGGGCGTGATCAGGCAGCGCGGCTCGGCCCAGAGTGGATGGCCCTCCGGCAGCGGCTCCGGGTCGGTGACGTCCAGCCCGGCGGCGCGGATGGACCCGGCCGCCAGCGCCTGCACCAGGGCGTCCGTGTCCACCAGGGTGCCGCGGGCGATGTTCACCAGGATCGCGCGTTCGGGCATCAGCTCCAGCTGCCGTGCACCGATCATCCCGCGGGTCTCATCCGTGGCCGCGGCGGCGACCATCACCACGTCCGCCCCGGGCAGGACCTCGTCCAGCCGGTCCTGGGTGACGGTGCGGTCCGCCCCGGGCACCTCGCCGTCGGAGCGCCGCACCATGGTGACCGTGGTGTTCCAGGTCTTCAGCAGCCGCAGGTACTCCCGGGCGATCCCGCCCCCGCCGAGCACCACGGCGTGCAGGCCGTTGAGGGTGGTCCCGCCCCCGGCGCCCCAACTGGTGGCGCGCACGCGTTCGGGCAGGTTCCGGAGCAGGGCCAGGGTCAGGGTCAGGGCGTGCTCCGCCACGGGTGGGGCGTACACGCCCTTCGCCGAGGTCCAGGTGATCTCCCGGTGCTCCCGCATCATGGGGACGTAGCGCTCGATCCCCGCGAACGGCAGCTGCACCCAGCTGATTCCCGGGTTGGCCGCCAGCAGGGCACGCACCTCGTCCACCGCGACGGGGAACACCATCACCAGGGCGGTGGCGCTGCCGTCCCCGTAGGGGGTCTGGGCATCGTTCGGCACCACCACGCCGCCGACGTCGGCCGTCGCCCGGGCCGGTTCGGTGTGGGCCTCGCGGTAGGGGCCGTCGGCGCGGGTATCGGCCGGCGGGTAGAAGAGCACCCGGTCGGGGCGTTGCGTCGCATCAGTCATGCCAGTCATGCTGTCACAATCTGTGTTCACCGGGCGGCGCGGACCTCACCCCTTGTTGTCCGCCCCGCGGGTTTTCTAGGGTCGGGGGCATGGACAACAACTCACAGGGCACCTCCCCTGACGCCGCTCGACTCACCGCTCAACTCGCCGCCGACGACCCGACCACCCGGCATCCGAAGGTCTCACCGCCCGAACAGGACCAGCCGGAGCCCGGGCTGGACGTGAAGACGGAGCCGGTGCCGGACATCGGCCTGGAGTCCTATGTGGGACTCGGCCGGCTCCGGGGCCGCAAGGCGCTAGTGACGGGCGGGGACTCCGGCATCGGTGCCGCCGTGGCGATCGCGTTCGCCCGGGAGGGCGCGGATGTGGCCATCGCGTATCTGCCCGCCGAGGAGGAGGACGCCCGGCGCGTGGTCACGGCCATCGAGGAGGCCGGCCGCACCGCGGTCGCGCTGCCCGGGGACCTGATGGACCGGGACTACCGGGCAGGGGTCGTGGATGCGGCGGCAGCTGAGCTCGGCGGCCTGGACATCCTGGTCAACAACGCCGGCAAGCAGGTGATCAACGAGACGCTGGAGGAACTGAGCGACGAGCAGATCGACGAGACCTTCCAGATCAACATCAAATCAATGTTCACGCTCTCCCGTGCCGCCCTGAGGCACATGGGCCCCGGCTCGACGATCGTCAACACCACCTCGGTCCAGGCATATGAGCCGAACCCGATGATCCTCGATTATGCGGCCACCAAGGCGGCGATCAACAATTTCACCAAGGGGCTGGCCCAACAGGTGGCTTCGCGGGGGATCCGGGTCAACGCCGTGGCGCCCGGTCCCGTCTGGACGGTCCTGCAGGTCTCGGAGGGCCAGCCCAAGGGGAAGCTGCCGGTCTTCGGGCACAACACCCCGCTGGGCCGGGCCGGCCAGCCGGTCGAGATGGCCCCGGCCTACGTGTTCCTGGCCTCGGGGGAATCCAGCTACATCTCCGGTGACACCCTCAACGCCAACGGGGGGACGCCCACACCGTGAGCGCCACACCCTGAGCCCCGGCACACGGGCCACAATGGAGGGATGACTTCCTCCGTCAGGCCCGGTGACGGGACCGGCCCCTTCGACCTCGACCGGTTGGGCGCCGGGCTGGTCTTCGCCTCCTCGGTGCCGGAACTGCGCCGGACGCTCTCCGCCGAGCGCCTGGCCGTGGTGCAGGCCCCGCCCGGCACCGGCAAGACCACGCTGGTCCCCCCGGTGGCCGCGAACCTGCTGGCCTCCGGGGACGAGACGGGCGGCGCGGGCGGCAAGGTCGTGGTCACCCAGCCTCGCCGGGTGGCGGCCCGCGCGGCCGCCCGCCGGCTTGCGGCCCTGGACGGTTCCGAGGTGGGTGCGCGCTCCGGCTATGTGGTGCGGGGGGAGCACAAGACCGGGCCGCAGACGCTCGTGGAGTTCGTGACACCCGGGGTGCTCGTCAACCGGCTGCTCTCCGATCCGGGGCTGACCGGCACGGGCGCCGTGATCCTGGACGAGGTGCACGAACGGGACCTGGAGACCGACCTGCTCTTCGGCATGCTCGGGGAGGTCGCCCAGCTGAGGCCCGAACTGCTGCTGGTGGCCATGTCCGCGACCCTGGACGCCGAGCAGTTCGCCGCCCGGCTGGGCGAGGGCACCGGCCGGCCGGGGCCCGCCACGGTGGTGGACTGCCCCTCCGCCCTGCACCCCGTCGAGGTCCGGTACCGCCCGGCCACCGGCCGCCGACAGGACCTGCGCGGTGTGACCCGTGAGTTCCTGGACCACGTGGCGCGCAGCGCGGCGCAGGCCCACACCGAGGTGCTGGCGACCGCACCGGACACGGACGCCCTGGTCTTCGTGCCCGGGGCCCGCGAGGTCACCGAGGTGGCGTCCCGGTTGCGGTCCCTGGTCCCGGACACCCAGGTCCTGCCCCTCCACGGCCAGTTGCCGCCGGCCGAGCAGGACCGGGCGATCGGCGGCCGGCCGGGGCCGGACTCGTCGCCTCGGATCATCGTGTCCACGTCCCTGGCAGAGTCCTCGCTGACGGTGCCCGGGGTGCGGCTCGTGATCGACTCAGGACTGGCCCGCGAGCCCCGGCGGGACGCCGCCCGCGGCATGACGGGGCTGGTCACGGTGGCCTGTGCCCAGGCGTCCGCCGAGCAGCGGGCCGGCCGCGCCGGGCGACTCGGCCCCGGCACGGTGGTGCGCTGTTATGACCGCACCACCTACGGGACCGCGCCGGCGCACCCGACGGCCGCGGCCGCCGTCGCCGACCTCACCGGTGCCGCGCTCGTGCTGGCCTGCTGGGGCGCACCGGGTGGCGCGGGACTGGTGTTGCCGGAGCCGTTGCCGCAGGCGGCGTTGGCGGAGGCCCTGCAGACGCTCACGGCCCTGGAGGCGATCAACCCTGAGGGGCGGGCCACCGACCACGGGCGCCGCCTGGCGGCCATCCCCGCCGAGCCGCGGCTCGCCCGCGCGCTGCTCGACGGCGGCCGGCTGGTGGGTGCCCGGGCCGCCGCCGAGGTGGTCGCCCTGGTCTCCGGGGAGGTGCGGCCCGAAGGAGCCGATCTGACGGCGGCCCTGTCGCGGCTGCGTCAGGGGGGTCATGAGGCTGAGGCGCGGTGGCGCCGGGAGGCCCAACGCTTCGAGCGGCTGGCCGGGGGCCAGACGCGCGGCCGGGGGCACGGCCAGAGACAGAGCCAGGGGCACGGGACAGCCCGGGGCGCGGTGCCGCGGGAAGCCGAGGTGGGGGCCGTCGTCGGGCTCGCGTGGCCCGAACGGCTGGCCCGGCACCGGGGTGGCGGGGTGTACCTGCTGGCCTCCGGGACGCGCGCGGCACTGCCGACGGGCAGCCCGCTGGTCGGGGCCGACTGGCTGGCGGTGGCCGAGGTGTCCCGTGTGGAGGGCCCGGCGGCCGCGGGCACCGGTGCCGTGATCCGGGCCGCCGCACCCGTGACCGAGGAACTGGCGGTGCGGCTGGCGGGGCCGCTGTACCGCGAGGAGTCCACGGCACACTGGCAGGCGGACCGGCAGGGTGGCCGCGTGGTCGGCCGCTCGCGGCGCGTCCTCGGCGCCGTCCTCCTGACCGAGACGCCGGTGGCGCCCGAGCGCGGGGCCGGCCGGGCCGCCGTCGTGCGCCTGCTGGCCGAGCGCGGGCCGGAGGAGATCGGGCTGGGCCCCGAGGCCGCCCCGGGCGCGGATGCGTTGCGCCGCCGGCTGGACCTGCTGCACCGCGTGCTGGGGGACCCGTGGCCGGACGTCTCCTCCGCCGCGCTCGCCGGGAACTGGGAACAGTGGCTCGCGCCCGAGGTTGAGAAGCTGGCCGGCGGGGCGAGGGCGGGGTCGCTGGACCTGGCCTCGGCCCTGCGCAGGCTGTTGCCGTGGCCTGAGGCCTCGCGCCTCGACGAGCTGGCGCCGGAACGGCTGCCGGTGCCCAGCGGCCGCACCGCGCGGATCGACTACCCGGAGGCCGGTGCCGGGGGAGGGTCGGGGGGCGACGTCGGGGCACCGGTGGTGGCGGTCAAACTCCAGGAGTGCTTCGGGCTGGCCGAGACCCCGCGGCTGGTGGGAGGCCGGGTACCGGTGGTCTTCCACCTGTTGTCCCCGGCGGGCCGTCCGCTCGCGGTGACGGCAGACCTGGCCTCCTTCTGGTCCGGACCGTACGCCCAGGTCCGGGCGGAGATGCGGGGAAGGTACCCCAAGCATCCGTGGCCCGATGACCCGTGGAGCGCCCCGGCCACGGCGAGGACGAAACCTCGCCGGTGAGCTCAGCGCCCGAAGCGACGAGTCGTCCTCTTCACGGGGTGGCCCCCTCGTGGTGGTCGTCCAGGAACCGTTCGAGCTCGCTGAGGAACTGGTTCTCGCCCAGGGGGACGGCGAGCACCAGGTGGACGGTCTGGCCATCCGGCCCGGCGTCCTCTGCGTAGGAGCGGGTCAGCGAGGCCTTCGAACTCCACGGGGACTGGTCCGTCAGGCCACCGGCCACCAGGTCCACGTCTCCGGATTCCAGGGCGGTCATCAGCGCCTCCCCACCCGAGGCCGTCCATTCGATGTCCGCGTCAAGCTGCTCGGCGAAGGCCCGGACGAGGTCGACCTCGCTGCCGGACGGCTCCTCGCCGGTGGCGTCCACGTAGGGCGGGTGGTGGACCAGCCCCACCGAGAGGGTCCCGCCGGAGACGTCGTCAAAGGTCCCGTCCGGATCGGCCGGGTACCCCGAGGACGTGCATCCCGACAGGACCAAGGCCGCCGTCGCCACGGTACCGACCATCAACCTTCGTCTCATGGGTCCCATGCGGCCATCTTTGCACCCCCGGCCCGCCCGGGCCTACCGACGGCGGCACTCCACCGGTTCACGGTGAGGCCTCGCCGAGTGCGGCTTTCGTCATCGCCAGCCCCTTCACACCATCCCGTCCCACCCCATAGCGTGGCGGGCATGAAGGCACTCACCTGGCAAGGCAAAAGACACGTCACCGTCGAGACCGTCCCGGATCCGGTGATCCAGAAACCCACGGACGCCATCATCCGGGTGACGTCCTCGGCGATCTGTGGTTCGGACCTGCACCTCTACGAGGTCCTGGGCCCGTTCATGGACCGGGACGACGTGATCGGCCACGAGCCCATGGGCATCGTGGAGGAGGTCGGATCGGAGGTGGGCAACCTCTCCGTGGGGGACCGGGTGGTCATCCCCTTCAACATCTCCTGCGGGCACTGCTGGATGTGCGAGCGGGGCCTGCAGTCCCAGTGCGAGACCAACCAGGTCCGGTCCCAGGGCTCCGGCACCGCGATGTTCGGCTACTCCCGGCTCTACGGCTCCGTCCCCGGTGGGCAGGCGGAGTACCTGCGGGTGCCGAACGCGGATTACGGGCCCATCAAGGTCCCACATACCGGTGAGGACGAGCAGTGGCTCTACCTCTCGGACATCCTGCCCACCGCCTGGCAGGGCGTGCAGTACGCCCAGGTGCCCGAGGGTGGCTCGCTGGCGGTCCTGGGCCTGGGTCCGGTCGGTCAGTTCGCCGCCCGGATCGGCAAGCACCTGGGTTACCGGGTGATCGGGGTGGACCCGGTGGCTGAGCGTCGGGGCATGGCTGAGCGTCACGGCATCGAGACCGCGGAGCAGGACGAGCATCTGGTGGAGCGCCTGCGACTGGCCACGGACGGTCGCGGCCCGGACGCGGTGCTGGACGCCGTGGGCATGGAAGCCCACGGTTCCCCGGTGGCGGGCGTAGCGCACCAGGTCGTCGGCATGCTGCCGGATGCCCTGGGCCGCAAGGCCATGCAGGCCGCGGGCGTGGACCGCCTGGCCGCCCTGCACACCGCGATCGAGGCCGTCCGGCGCGGCGGGACGATCTCCCTGTCCGGGGTCTACGGCGGCACGGCCGACCCGTTGCCGATGCTGACCCTGTTCGACAAGCAGATCGCCCTGCACATGGGCCAATGCAACGTCAAGCACTGGATCGATGACCTGATGCCGCTGGTCGAGGACCCCTCCGACCCCCTGGGCGTCCTGGACCTGGCCACCCACCGGGTGCCACTGGACCGCGCCCCGGAGATGTACGAGACCTTCCAGAAGAAACAGGACGGCTGCATCAAGGTCATCCTCAAACCCGAGATCGCCCCCGTGACCTCCGACGTGCCCGTGGTGGCAACCGGAGGTGAACTCTGATGCGTGTGGTGGTCCTGGGGGCCACCGGCAATGCGGGCACCGCCCTGCTGCACCGACTCCAGGCCGCGAAGGCCGCCGGTGAGGTGGACTCGATCGTCGGGGTGTCCCGGCGCGGTCCGGACCGTCCGGGTCCGCCCTTCGAGGGCGTGGAATGGCTGAAGATCGACGTCACGGATCCCGATGCCGGACCACGGCTGGAGACGGCGATGCGTGGGGCCGACGCGGTGGTGGACCTGGTGTGGGTGATCCGCCCCAACCGGGACCGAAGTTTCTTGCGGGCGGTCAACGTGGACGGCAACCGCACGGTGTTCCAGGCGGCCGCCCACGCCGGGGTCCCGCACCTGGTCTACGCCTCCTCGATCGGCGCCTACGGCCAGGGCTCCAAGACCGTCCCCGTGGACGAGTCCCACCCCACCACCGGCACCCCGACCTCCCACTACGGGGCGCAGAAAGCAGAGGTGGAATCCCTGCTGGACGTGTTCGAAGCCGAGAACCCCGGGGTGCTGGTCACCCGCCTGCGGCCGGGACTGATCTTCGGGGCGGTACCGGCGCCGGAGATCAAGGACTACTTCATCGGGGACCTCGTCCCGGCGAAGCTGCTGACCTGGCTCCTGGCGCTGGGCCGGCTGCCCGTGCTCCCGTTCCCGGCCGGCATCCGGTTCCAGGCGGTGGCGGCCGTGGACGTGGCGGAGGCCTACTGGCAGGTGGTGCGGCAGAAGACGCCCGGTGCCTTCAACGTGGCCGCCGAACCCGTCCTCGACGCCCAGACCATGGGCCAGCTGCTCGGCGCCCGCCGCTACCTGGAATTACCTGTGCAGGTGTTCAAGGCGCTGGCGGCCGCCACCTATGCGGCCCGACTACAGCCCACGGACCCCGGTTGGGTGGACATGGCCGAAACCGTGCCGATCATGGACACCACCAAGCTGCGCGAGGCCACCGGATGGCGGGAAAGCATTACGTCCCAGCAGGCCGTTCGGGCCCTGCTGGACCGTTTCGACGGCACCGAAGGCCTCGGCAACGCGGGACACCGATCGCACTCGCCACTGGAGTAGCCACCGGCGCCCGTCAGCTCACCAGGATCTGGGTGGAGTTCTCCTTGATGGCCGCGTTGGCCCACTTCATCTGCCGCAGGGTGTCCGGGTGGCAGCGCTGGGCCAGGGCGAGCAGGTCCAGGTGCTGGATGCCCTGGGCCGCCTGGGCGAGCATCTCCCAGTCGGCCGAGACGCCGCAGGCCTGGGTGTAGATCTCCCTCAGGTCGTGCAGCAGGGCCAGTTCGGGGAAGCCCTTGCGTCCCAGCAGTTCGCTGCCGCGCTCCCGGATCCGCCGGCCGATCGCCAGCTCGGACTTCGGCTCCCGGTCCAGGTCCTGGCCGTAGTCGCCGGCGAGGTCCGCGATCTGGCGCACGTGCTGACGGGACCACTCGGCCAGGTCCCGGCCCAGGTGGTAGATCGAATGGTCCACCTGGTGGCGTTCGGAGGCGTGCAGGAGTTCCTGGGCGAGGTCGTTCTCGGAGCGGTGCAACTCGTGCAGGACCAGGCCGATCTTCATGATGCACTCCCCTCGGGACCGGTGGCTCCGCCCACGGACATCTGCTCGTCGGCCTGTGCGGTGTGGTCTCCCACCGTGCGGAACCCGATGTCCCCGGTGGGGGCCGAGGCCGTCGTCGTGGGTGCCGGTGCCGGTCCCTGTCCTGCCGCAAGCCGCCGGATCTGGGCGGCGGCCGTCTTGAAGATCGGCTGTTTGGAGGCCGGGTCCCAGTCGGTGATGGTCAGCTCGTTGGCGGCCCGGCCGCCATCGACCGGGGCATAACCACCACCGGTGTCCCAGTAGCCGTAGTGGAACGGCAGGAACAGGACCCCCGGGCGGATGCCGGTGATCCGTGCCTGGGCGTGAACGGTGCCCCGCGGTGTGGTCACCTCGGTGAGGTCGCCCTCGCTGATTCCGAGCGCGTCGGCGTCCTTGCCGCTGAGCTCGACCCAGACCTCCGGGGCGGCCCGCTGCAGTTGCGGGGCGCGGGCAGTCTTGGTGCGGGTGTGGAAGTGGTACAGCGTCCGCCCGGTGATGAGCTGCAGCGGGAAGTCCTCGCTGGGCTGCTCGTGTGGAGGCAGGTACGCCGCCGCCTTGAGGACGGCCTTGGCATCCGGGTTCATCGCCTTGTACTCCTCCGGCTCGAGCGGGGCACCGGTGACCAGGTCCTTTCCGTAGCTCTCGCAGTAGGCGGCGTCGCTCCAGAAGGCCCCGCCCTCGTAGAGCCGTTCGGTGCCCTCCGGATGCTCCTCGTTGCAGGGCCACTGGATGCCCGAGGCCCCGCGGAGCTTGTCATAGCTCAGGCCCGTGTAGTCACAGGGACGGCCCCGCGTGCACTCCTTCCATGCCTCGAACGCCGACTCCGGATCATGCCACGTCACCAACGGATCACCATCCTTGTCCCGCAGGTCCAGACGGCGGGCGTAGTCCAGGAAGATGTCCAGGTCCGGCCGCGCCTCGCCCGGTGGGTCCACGGCCTTCTCGGACAGGTGCACCGTGCGGTCCACATTGGTGAAGGTCCCCGTCTTCTCACCCCAGGTGGCGGCGGGAAGCACGACGTCGGCCAGCTGGGCCGTCTCCGTCAGGTACAGGTCCTGGACCACCAGGAACAACCGGTCCTGTTCGAGGATGGAGCGGATCCGGCCCAGCTCCGGCAGGGACACGGCCGGGTTGGTGCCGCTGACCCACATCAGGCGGATGGAGCCGTCCTCGGCGTAGCGCATCATCTGCATCACGTGGGTGGGTGGGCCGTAGTGCGGGATCCTGGAGGGCTCCACGTTCCAGACTCTGGCCAGGTCCGCCACGTGGGCGTCGTTGGACCAGTTGCGGAAGCCCGGCAGGTCACCGTCCCCGCCGCACTCACGGGTGTTCTGGGCCGTCGGCTGGCCGTTCATCTGCAGGATCCCGCAGCCCGGGCGGCCGAGCATGCCGCGGATCAGGTGCACATTGTTGACCTGCACCGAGGCCGCCGTGGCCTGATGGGACTGGTAGAAGCCCTGCAGCACGGTGGAGAGCAGCCGCTCGGAACCGCCGATGATGCGGGCTGCCTCACGGATCTGCTCGGCCGGCACGTCACAGATCTGTCCCGCGTGTTCGGGCGTGTATTCCTGGACCCGTTGCTCGAGCTCCGCGTAGCCCACCGTGTGAGCGTCGATGTAATCCTGGTCGATGTGGCCGTGGGCGATGAGCTCGTGCAGCAGCCCGTTCATCAGCGCCACGTTGGTGCCCGGCTTCGGGGCCAGGTGCACGGCGGCGTGACGGGCCACCTGGGTGGGGCGCGGGTCCACGCAGATCAGCTGCGGAGGGTTGGGGCCGGCGAGGCGGTCCAGGATCCGCATCCACAGCACCGACTGGGTCTCGGCCATGTTGTGCCCGTAGAGGGCGATGACGTCCGCGTGGTCGATGTCGGTGTAACTGCCAGGCTGGCCGTCACAGGCGAAGGACTCCTTGAGGGCGGCGGCCGCCGTGGCCGTGCACAGCCGGGTGTTGCCGTCCACGTGATTGGTGCCCAGACCGCCATGGGCGATCAACCCGAGGGTGTAGTACTCCTCGGCGAACAGCTGCCCGGTGGTGTAGAAGCCGAGCGCGCTGGCCCCCTGTTCCTCGAGCAGCTCCTGGGTGCGGGTGACGATCCGGTCCATGGCCGTGTCCCAGTCCGTCTCCACCAGCTCCCCGTCCTCTCGGACCAGAGGTCGTGTCAGCCGGTCCGGCGAGGCGTTGGCCTGCCAGCCGTAGAGGTCCTTCACGCCCAGCCGACCGTGGTTGACCCGGTCCCCGGCCCGGCCCCGCACCCCGGCGATCCGCCCGTCCTTCACGGCGATGTCCAGGGCGTCGCCGTTGGAGTGCAGGATGGAGGCGGTCTGGACCCACCGGTCCACGGCATCCGGATCCAGTCCCTCCTCCAGGTGGGTGTCCACCCGCGCCGGCCAGGTGCCCCCGGCGGCGTAGGGGGTGCGGGTTCCCCAGGGCTCAGCGATCCGGTCCCGGCTGGTCATGTCGAGGCCCCGTTTCCCTGCCCATCGTCAGGAGCCACGAACCGGGTGTCCATCGTTTCATCACTGATGCGACGGACTCGGGCCTGCTGGTCTTGCGCCTGCTGGTAGAGGTCCGACATCCGCTGGCCGTCCAGACCGGCGTGGGGAAAGCGTTCCGCCAGTTTGGCCAGCACCGCGTACATACCGGCCTTGCCCTGCAGGGCACTCTGCAGGATGTCCATCTCCACCTGGGTCATCCCCTCGGACTTCGACCGGGTGAAGTTCACCGGGTTGAGCCGACCGGCAGCCTCAGCGGCCAGACCCATGGCGTTCTCCACCACGGACTGACGCAGGTCGAGCCGGTCGATGAGCTGCTGGAGCTCGTCCTGTTCCTCGCTGACCTGCCGGGAGATCTCCAGGAACTCCTGCTCGTACTCGGTGCCGTTCCAGGTGCTGGCGGCGGCCTGGAACAGGCGGACACCACTCTTGGAGCCCAACAGATGGTGGTTGAGGTAGTCCTGCAGCTCGTCGCGGTTCAAATCGTCGTGGGGAGTGTCCATGGTCCATACGTACGCCGTCGGTGGCCGGGTGGCAAGGGAAGATGCCCCCGAGAGGCAGCTGGCACCGTGATCCCACGACCTAGTCTCCGGGGAGGCCGGTGACCGAACGGCCGTGGGGATCGGCCAGGGCGCGTGGAACACCGTCCACAGCCACCAGGAACCGGCCGTCCGCGGACGCATCATCTGCGGCCGCCGGTGGACCGGGGCAGGAGAGGGGAACCACCCCGCGTCCCTCGTTGCTGATCCAGTGGCCCGGCAGACTGCTGACGGTCCCGACGAAGACGGAGCGGTCCTCCGGGTCGAGATAGGCCAGGACGGCGGTGTGGAAGACGACCAGGGTGGCGTCAGCGGGAGCCTCGGCGGCCAAGGCCGGCAACGCCTCATTGAGGTCGCCGGCCACGAGGCGCGGCGGATCCCGCCGGGCGATGTCCAAGGCCGAGCGCAGCCGTTCCCGGCGGTCCCGGTGTTCCGGCCAGATGAGTGCCTCCAGCCAGTCGGTGGCCTCCTGGTCCCGGACGTCCACGGGGGTCAGGTCGATCCCCGCCCGCCAGGACACCTGTGGCAGGGCGTCCGGCGCGGTCAGACCCGGCCCCAGTCCACACTCGATGACCACCTCGGACGGTCCCTCCTCGGGGTCAAGGCGCGCGCCGTCACCGTACCGGTAGGAGAAACGGTCCGGCAGCAGGCACAGGCCGGCCGAGGCGCCCACCTCGATCAGGGCGATCGGCTGCGGGAGTTCCGCCAGGAACGGAAGCAGCACGGCGCAGCGGGCGGCCTCGTTGGTCTGGGTGGAGCGGGCCATGATGGTCTGCCGGATCGCGTCCCAGCGTTCCACAAGGGTGCCGCGGAATGAGGCGTACGAGCCCGCAGCGCCGTGGAGCCGGGCGGCGGCGAACACGAGGTTCGGCTGCCGTTTGGGGCGGGGGAGGCCGGCGACGAGGCGCAGGGCCGCCGGATCCTCGGAGAGGCCCTCGGACCACTCCTCATAGGTGGAGGAACTGCCGCGCGCCTCGATCCTGGCGAAACGGCGGTAGACCTCGGAGGGAGACAGCTGCCCGCGGTGGATGTCAGGGTCCATGCGCTCATCCTGCCTGACAGGCGGAGCGCTCAACGAGCCTTGGCGGAAAGAAACTACTTTCCAAAGTGGAAAGTATGTGCCATGCTGGACTCAGGACAATCCCCCAGAAGCACCAACACCCACCGGAGGTCATCATGAATCCCCAGGTCGCCATCCTCGCCAGCCCCACCGCAGTCGACCCCCACACCGGGGTGGCCGTCGGCCGGGACTCGATCAAAGCCCGCCATTCCCGCTTCTGGCTGGCGGTCTCCGCCGTCATGGTCCCGCTGATCGGTCTCGTCATGATCGCGGCGGGTGCGCTGACGGACCAGCCCGGCCTCGTCCTCGTCGCCTCGATGGCGGCGCTCGCCGGGGGAGTCTCGATCGTCTCGGCCTACTCCGTCCACCGGAAGTCGTTGCGGTGAGCGGGCAGCCCGAGGGGCCTCTGGACCCGGCCGCGCAGCTGTCCGCGCTGGACGTACCCGCAGCCCGGCTGGCTGGAGTCCAGCACCGGGCCCGCCGCCGCCTCGCCTGGTTCTGCACCGCCCTGGCCCTGATGATCGGTGCGGCCCACGTGATCCCGTCGGTGTTCCGGCCGGACGAATCGCTGCCGGCATTCCTCACGGCCATGGGCGTCTACGTGGTGGCCGTCCTGGGTCTGACGTGGTGGTACTTGCGCACGCGCACCGCCACCCCGCTGGGCGGCGGGCGCCGCTATGTGATCGGGCTGGCGGCCACCTTCGTGCTGTATGCCGCATCGATGGCCTTGATGGGCCGGGAAACCTGGCCGGCAGCGATCCTGGTCGGGCTCGTCATCGCCGCCCCGCTGGTGATCGCCGGGTGGTGGCGTCGGACATGAGCGCCACGGCACGCGAGGGCCTCAACGACCAGTTCACGAACCCCATCCGGCTGTCCCTGATGGCGACCCTGGCCGGAGTCGACGAGATCGACTTCAAAGGCCTGAAGGAGGTCCTCGACATCAGCGACTCGGCCCTGTCCAAGCACTCCACGGCGCTCGAGGCGGCCGGCCACGTTCGCATCCGCAAGGGCTACGTCGGCAAGCGTCCACGCACCTGGCTGGCCCTCTCGGACGGGGGGCGCACTGCCTTCACCGCGCATGTGGCGGCCCTGCGGGAACTGACCGCCGGACTCTGAGCATCATCTCGCGGCACCGCGGCACCGGGCTCTCAGCGGGTGAGCCGCCGGCCGATGATCTCCTTCATGATCTCGGTGGTACCGCCGAAGATGGTCGCGACGCGGGAGTCCATGTAGTCATGCGCCACGGGGTACTCACGCATGAAGCCGTAACCACCGTGGAGCTGGAGGGAGCGCTGGATCACCCGCTGGTGCAGTTCGGTCGCCCACCACTTGGCCATGGCCGCGGTGACTTCGTCGAGCTGGTGACTCGAGGCGTCGAGGATGCAGCGGTCGATGAAGGTCTGGGTGACTTCGATCTCCGTCGCCAGCTCTGCCAGATAGAAACGGTTGGCCTGGAAGTCGGCGATGCGCTGACCGAAGGCGTGGCGCTCCTTCGAGTAGTCGAGGGCCTGCTCGAAGGTCGCGCGCATGCGCGCCATGGAGGTCACTGCGATGCTGAGACGTTCGATGGCGAGGTTCCGACGCATGTTGAGGAAGCCCTTGCCCTCGCCGCCGAGCACATTCGCACGTGGCACTCGGGCGTCTGCGAAGGACAACTCAGCCGTATCCTGCGCGGGCAGGCCGATCTTCTTCAGCGGGCCGGTCCGGGTGAACCCGGGGGCGTCGGCGTCGATGACCAGCAGGCTGATGCCCTGCCGGCCCGCGTCCGGATCGGTGCGGACAGCGACGATGAAGAAGTCGGCGAGCAGGCCGTTGGAGATGAAGGTCTTGGAGCCGTTGACGATGAAGTCATCGCCTTGGGGGATAGCTGTTGTGGTGATGGCGGCGAGGTCTGAGCCGGTGCCGGGCTCGGTCATCGCGATCGCGCCGACCTTCTCACCCTCGATCATCGGGGTGAGCCAGCGCTCGTTCTGCTCGGGGGTGCCGAAGGCGGAGAAGTATGGCGCGACGAGGTCGTTCTCCCCGCTGATCGACATCGAGACGTCGCTGGCACCGGCGCGGGCGAATTCCTCGATGACGATGGCGTTGAAGCGGAAGTCCTCGACACCGCCACCCCCGAACTCCTCCGGCACATTGATGCCGATCAGCCCGGTCTGGGCAGCCTTCTGGAACAGGCTGCGGTCTACCCGGCCCGCGGCAGCCCAGGCTTCGAGGTGTGGCGTGACCTCCCGCTCCACGAAGCGTCTGACGACGTCCCGGAACTCGTCGTGGGAGTCATCGAAGATCGGGCGGGGCAGCGCAACGGAAGTCATAGGACGATCATATGCAATTCTCAATATTTGTAAACCACAATCAATCTGTGGTCGGGCCCTAGGGCAGCGCCCAGGTGTGCACCGGCTCGCCGTCGCGCATGTGCCCCCCGTAGGTGTCCACCAGCCGGGCCAGGGCCCGCCCGCGGTCCAGCCCGGACTCCTCGAAACGGGCCAGGGAGCGCGTCATCCAGGTGGCGCCGTTCTGACCGGTCCGGGTGCGCCCGGTGAGCACGGACAGGTAGCGCTCGGCCACCTCGTCCTCCACCTCCAGCAGCTCCAGGCCGTGGCGGGCTGCCGGCAGCAGGTGCCGGTCCAGCAGCTCGGTGACGGGTAGGTCCCCGTAACCCGGCCAGTACACGGAGGCGTTCAGCCCCTGCCGGGCGCACTCGTAGAAGTTGGTGCGGGCCACCGCGAAGGACATCCGCTCCCAGGGGTTCTCCTCGGTCTCCACGAGGTATTTGACCAGGCCGAAGAAGAACGCCGCGTTGGCCACCATGTCCACCACCGTGGGGCCGGCCGGCAGTAGCCGGTTCTCCACGCGCAGATTGGCCGGGCTGGCCGCAAGCGCCGGTGAGGTGCCGCCGTCGTCCGTCTTCTCGTCCTTGCCGGGATCATAGATGGGCCGGTTCCAGCGGTAGACCGTGCCGTTGTGCAGGAGCAGCTCGGCCAGCCGCGGCGCGCCGGCGGCGGTGCTGGAGCCGGCACTGGACAGCTCGGGCAGCAGGGCCGGGAAGAAGGTGATGTTCTCCTCGAACAGGTCCTCGATCCCATCGATCCACCGCTCGCCGAACCAGACGCGGGGCCGTACCCCCTGGCGGGCGAGCTCCGGGCCGCGGGTGTCCGTGGACTGCTGGAACACGGGGATCCGCGTCTCGGCCCACAACCGGCTGCCGAGGAACAGCGGCGAGTTGGCCGCCAGCGCCACCTGGGGGCCCGCGATGGCCTGGGCGGCGTTCCACACCGGGCCGAACTGTTCGCGGCCGACCTCCAGGTGCAACTGCATGGAGGTGCAGGTGGACTCCGGGGCGATGTCCCGGGCGTAGTAGGAGAGGTGCTCGGGTCCGGTGATGTCGATGAGGATGTCCTCCCCGCGGGCCTCGAGGATGGCCGCGTTCAGGGCGGTGTAGCGGTTGCCCTCGCTGATCCACCCCTCCCCGGCCAGGTCCTCCCCGCTGATGGTCGGCAGGATCCCCACGGCGTACAGGTGTGCGCCGGCGCGGACCGCCCGCTCATCCGCGCGGTCCAGTTCGGCCTTGAGCGATTCCTCGAGCTCGGTCAACCCTCGGCCGCGGATGGTCAAGGAGGGGTGGTTCAGCTCGATGTTGTACCGGCCCAGCTCGGTCTGGAACGCAGGGTTGTCGATCGCCGCCAGCACCTCCCGGTTCAGGGGGGCCGGCTGCGACTGGCCGTCCACGAGGTTCAACTCCAGCTCCAGGCCGATACGTCCTGCCGGCGCGAACTCATGGTCGGCCAAGTACGCCTTCAACTCCTGCAGGGAGGACTCCAGGCGTTCTCGGTAGCGCGTTCGCTCGGAACGGGAATAGGTGCTCGACTCGACCTCGGTGCCCATGGATTGAAGCGTAGGGCATCCGACCCGTCGGGGCGGAGCTCTTGGTCAAACACTTCCGGCGCGCATAGGCTCACGTCACAGTGATCTGCCTCACGCGTCTGTTCGCGGCGAGGCCTGTTGGGACACGGACCGGAGGTACGCACCTGATGTCGGATTCCCGAGCCAACGCCTCGCCGCGGCGCTCCCGCCGCCTGGCCGGCGCGACGGTGGTGGTCACCGCGGCCCTCGTGCTCGCCGGCTGCGGCCCTGCCGAGGACGTGCCGGTGCTCACCTGGTACACCAACCCGGACGACGGCGGCCAGGCCACGATCGCACAGCAGTGCACGGAGGCGGCGGACGGCGCCTACCGGATCGAGACCTCCGTCCTTCCCAATGACGCGGCCTCCCAGCGTGAGCAGCTCACCCGGCGGCTGGCCGCCGGGGACACCTCGATGGACATCATGTCCCTGGACCCGCCGTTCATCCCCGAACTTGCGGAGCCGGGATTCCTCGCGCCGGTCCCGGCGGAGGTGGCGGACGCCACCACGCAGGACACCCTGGAGGGCGCCCTGGCCGGAGCCACCTGGAAGGACAACCTGGTCACGGTCCCGTTCTGGGCCAACACCCAGCTGCTCTGGTACCGCAAGTCCGTGGCGGAGGAGGCCGGGCTGGACATGGACGAGCCCGTCACCTGGGATCAGCTGATCGAGGTGGCCCGGGACCAGGACAAGAACCTGGGCGTCCAGGGGGCCCGCGCCGAGTCGATGACCGTGTGGCTCAACGCCCTGGTGGAGTCCGGCGGTGGACACATCCTCGAGAACCCGGAGGCCTCCGCCGTGGACGTGAGGACCGGGCTCGACTCGGAGGCCGGCATCAAGGCCGCGGAGATCATCTCCACCATCGGCAAGGAAGGGCTCGGAGGGCCCGGTCTGGCGACCCAGCAGGAGAACGAGGCCATGCTGCTCTTCCAGGGGGACACCGGCTCCTTCATGGTGAACTGGCCGTTCGTCTGGCCGGCCACCAACGCCGCGGTGGAGGACGGGTCGCTGCCGGAGGACCTGTCGGAGGACATCGGCTGGACGCTGTACCCACGGGTCTTCGAGGACCAGGAGCAGGCACCGCCGCTCGGCGGCATCAATCTGGGGGTCGGGGCGCAGTCCGAACACCCCGAGCTGGCCTGGGAGGCGATCCAGTGCATCGTCACCCCCGAGCATCAGACCCAGTACTTCGTGACGAACGGCAACCCGCCCTCCAGTGCGGGCGCCTTCGAGGATCCGGAGGTGGAGGAGCAGTTCCCGATGGCCCCCGCCATCCGCGAATCCCTTGAACTGGCGGCGCCGAGGCCCCAGACGCCCTACTACAACGAGGTCTCCACGGCGGTCCAGCAGCGGTTCACCCCGCCGGGCGCTGTCAACCCGGAGACCACACCGGCCGAGACCGGCCAATTCATCATGGAAGTCCTGCGAGGGGAGTCGCTGCTGTGAGTGCCGTCCCAACGAATGTCCCCGCGGTCGACCCGGAGGCCCCCGACCGGGATGCCGCCTCGCCGGGACGGTCCCGCGGCCGCCGCAAGGCCCCGAGGTCTGAGCGGGCCCGTGCCGAGGCACGACTCGGCTGGTGGCTCGCCGGGCCGGCTTTCGTCCTCATGGTGGCCGTCATCTTCTATCCCGTCGCCCAAGCGGTCTGGGACTCCCTGTTCAGCTACCGCCTGACGGCTCCGGCCGACCGGGAGTTCATCGGGCTGCAGAACTACGGGACGATCATGACGGACGGGGTGTTCTGGAGTGCCCTCGGCGTCACAGCCCTGATCACCGTGGTGACCGTGTTCGTGGAGCTCATCCTCGGTTTCATCCTGGCGATGATCATGCACAAGGCCATCAAGTCCACCCGTGGCCTGGTCCGCACCGTGATCCTGGTGCCCTACGGCATCATCACCGTGGTCTCCGCCTACGCCTGGTACTACATGTTCTCGATCGACTCCGGGTACGTGAACAACTGGTTCAGCTGGCTGCCCGGGTTCAACGACGAGATGAACTGGTTCGCGCAGGGCGGGACCTCACTGGTGGTCATCATGTTCTCCGAGATCTGGAAGACCACACCCTTCATCTCACTGCTCCTGCTCGCAGGGCTGGCCCAGGTCCCGGAGGACCTCTCCGAGGCGGCGGCCGTGGACGGCGCCGGCTGGTGGCAACGGCTCAGCAAGGTGGTCCTGCCGAACATGAAGGCGGCCATCATGGTGGCCGTGCTGTTCCGGGCCCTGGACGCCTTCAGGGTGTTCGACTCGATCTTCATCATGACCAACGGCGCCTACGGGACCGAGGTGCTCTCCTTGCTGGCCTACCGCACCTCGATCGGCCGGTTGGAGATCGGGCTCGGCTCGGCCATCTCCGTGGTGCTGTTCCTGTGCGTGGCCCTGATCGCGTTCACGGCGATCAAGGTCTTCAACGTCGACTTGGCCGGTGGAAAGGGAGGACGCAAATGAGTATCGACGCGTCGAACGACAGCCGGGCCTCCCGTGCCCCGCACGACGAGGAGCTGACCGAGCAGGAGCGCGAGGGTCAGCGGAAGGCCCGCCGGGCCCAGCGGAACACGACCCTCGGCTGGTGGGTGCTCACCGTCGTCGTGGCCGTGTGGTGCCTGTTCCCCGTGGCCTCGATCCTGGCGACCAGCTTCAAGACGCCGGGGGACCTGTCCAACGGTCAGTTCCTGCCCACCGAGTGGTCCGGGGTGAACTACTCGGAGATCCTCGTCGGCGACTCCCGGGAGTTGTTCCTGACGGCTCTGTGGAACTCGATCGGCATCTCCGTGATCGCCACCGCGATCGCCGTGGTGCTGGCCACCCTGTGCGCCTACGCGATCGCGCGGCTGGACTTCCCGGGCAAGAGGGTCGTGCTGACCGTCTCGCTGATGGTCTCCATGTTCCCCGTGATCTCCCTGGTCACGCCACTGTTCAACATGTGGCGGACCCTGGGGCTGTATGACACCTGGCCCGGCCTCATCATCCCGTACCTGTCCCTGACCCTGCCGATCTCCATCTGGACGCTGACAGCGTTCTTCCAGCAGATCCCGTGGGAACTGGAACAGGCCGCCCAGGTGGACGGGGCCACCCCGCTGCAGGCGTTTCGCAAGGCGATCGTCCCGTTGGCGCTGCCGGGAGTGTTCACCACGGCGATCATCGCCTTCTTCATCGCCTGGAACGACTTCGTCTACGGCATCTCGCTGACCTCCACCGAGGCGGCGAGACCGGTGCCTGCCGCCCTGGCGTTCTTCAGTGGCGCCTCCCAGTTCGAATCACCCACCGGAGCGATCTCGGCCGCAGCGATCATCGTGACCATCCCCATCGTGCTGCTGGTCATGTTCTTCCAGAAGCAAATCGTCGCCGGCCTGACCTCGGGCGCGGTCAAGGGCTAGGCAGCCAGCACCAGTCAGCGAGAACCAAGGAAAGGGAGCACCGATGGCCACCATCACCCTGAACAACATCGTCAAGAAGTACGATGACGGCTTCCCGGCCGTGAACAACGTGTCCCTGGATATCGCCGACGGCGAGTTCGTCATCCTGGTCGGCCCCTCGGGCTGCGGCAAATCGACCCTGTTGCGGATGATCGTGGGGCTGGAGGACATCACCTCCGGGGAGCTGCAGATCGACGGGAACCGGATGAACGAGGCCGCCCCGAAGGACCGCAACCTGGCCATGGTGTTCCAGAACTACGCGCTGTACCCGCACCTGACGGTCTACGAGAACATTGCCTTCCCGCTGCGTCTGGCCAAGGACAAGAACGGTGGTTCCGGTGGCGGGGTCGGGGGAGGATCGGTGGACGACCGGGTCCGCAAGGCCGCGGACCTGCTCGAGTTGACCGAACACCTGGACCGCAAGCCCGCCAACCTCTCCGGCGGCCAGCGCCAGCGGGTGGCCATGGGGAGGGCGATCGTGCGTGAGGCGGACGCGTTCCTGTTCGATGAGCCGCTGTCCAACCTGGATGCCAAACTGCGCGGGCAGATGCGCGCCGAGATCGCCCAGCTGCAGCGGCGGCTCGGCGTCACCAGCGTCTACGTGACCCACGACCAGACCGAGGCCATGACCCTGGGCGACCGGGTGGCCGTGTTGAAGAAGGGCATCCTCCAGCAGGTGGCCAGCCCGCGCGAGCTCTATGAGCAGCCCGTCAACCTGTTCGTGGCCGGGTTCATCGGCTCCCCCTCCATGAACTTCCTGCCGGCCACGCTCAAGGACTCCGGTTCAGGTGCCGGGGGCGCGGTGCTGTCCTCCCCGATCGGGGACATCCCCATCTCGGCGGAGAAGGCGGCCGTGGCCGAGGGCAGGGAACTGCTCATGATCGGCCTGCGGCCCGAGTTCTTCGAGGACGCCAAGCTGGTGGACGAGGCCAAGATGTCCAAGGGCTCGGTCTTCACCGCAGAACTGTCCCACCTGGAGTGGCTGGGCCATGAGCAGTACGGCTACATCGAGTTCGAGCCGGATGAGAAGGTCCGCCGCCTGCTGGCCGACCTCGCGGCGGAGATGGACGCGGATGAACTGCGGCCGCAGGTGGTGACGACCCTGTCCGCGGAGTCCCGGGTGCGGCCCGGTCAGCCCACGGAGCTGTGGGTGGACACCTCGCGCGTCCATATCTTCGATCCGGAGTCCGGGGAGAACCTCACGCGGGACGCCGAGGCCGGCGCCGAGCTGACACGGATGGCCACGGAGGAGCGGGAGCGGGAGATCGAGCTCGCCGCCGCCAAGGACGCCTGAACGCTGCCCTCAAGACCCAGGGAGGGGGGCGACGGCGGCCGCTCGGCTCAGGCGGTCGCCTCGCGATGGGTTGCGGCGAGCCGGACATAGGTGGCCGAGTTCTGCGCGAGGGAGGCCAGTTCCTCCTCGGTAAGCTCGCGGCGGACCTTGGCGGGGACGCCGGCGACGAGGGAGTGGGGCGGGACCACGGTGCCCTCCAGGACCAGGGCGCCGGCTGCCACCAGTGACCGGGCGCCGATGACGGCCCCGTTCATGACGGTGGCGGACATCCCGATCAGGCAGCCGTCCTCCACGGTGGCCCCATGGACCACTGCGGCGTGGCCCACGGAGACGTCACTGCCGAGGGTGCAGGGGAATCCGGCGTCCGCGTGCAACACCACGTTGTCCTGCAGGTTGGTGCGTTCCCCGACCCGGATCGGGGCGGAGTCCCCTCGGGCGGAGACTCCGTAGAAGGCGGAGGAGTCCGCACCGAGGGCGACATCACCGGACAGGGTGGCGGTCGGGGCGAGGAAGCAGGACTCGTGGGCGGCCGGCGTCGCACCGGCGATCGTGATCAGGTGTGCCATGGCCCCAGCGTACGTGGTGCCCGCCGGATCCAGCGGGCACCACCACGCACCGATGAGCGTCAGTCGAAGACGACGGTGCGCTTGCCGTCCAGCAGTACTCGGTGCTCGGCGTGCCACTTCACGGCGCGGGACAGGGTGGAGCCCTCCACCTCGCGTCCCCGGATGACGAACTCGCGGGCCGTCTGGGCGTGGGTGACACGCTGGACCGACTGCTCGATGATCGGCCCCTCGTCCAGGTCTGCCGTGACGTAGTGGGCGGTGGCGCCGATCAGCTTGACGCCTCGGTCGTGGGCCTGGTGGTAGGGCCTGGCACCCTTGAAGGACGGCAGGAACGAGTGGTGGATGTTGATCGCCTTGCCCTCGAGCTTGCGGCACAGGTCATCCGAGAGGATCTGCATGTAACGGGCGAGGACGACCAGCTCGATGTCGTATTCCTTGACGAGGTCGAGCAGCTTGGCCTCGGCCTCGTCCTTGTTGGACTTGCCCTCGGCGTTCGTGGCGACGGGGATGTGGATGAAGGGGATGCCGTAGAAGAACGCCATCGGCTGCAGTTCCAGGTGGTTGGAGACGATCACGGGGATCTCCACGGCCAGGGTGCCGGCGCGCTGCTGGTAGAGCAGGTCGTTCAGGGTCCGGCCGTCCTTGGAACACATCACGAGGGTCCGGGTCTTGCGCGAGGCCTCCCAGAGTCCCAGCTCCATGGAGAACTCGTCCCGGACGGGAGCCAGGGCGGCCTCGACGGCCTTCAGGTCCTCCGGGGTGTTGAACTCCACGCGCATGAAGAAGGTCCCGGTGTCCGGGGAGTCGAACTGCTTGGACTCGGTGATATCGCCCTGGATCGAGAGCAGGGCGCCGGAGACGGCGTGCACGATTCCCTTGCTGTTCGTGCAGGACAGGGACAACACCATGGCGTTGCCGGTGGGGCCGGCCGGGGACTGCGAGACGGCCGGGGACGCGGTGGCTGAGGGGGTGGCAGGAACGTTCATGGCTCAAGCATACCTATCTCCATAGTGATTAGTATCACCCGGCGCCGAATTGGTTGCTGTGGGGCACCGTTGGCCACAGAGGGTTGCTCTCGGGCACCGCTGGCCCGGCTGGGGCGACTGGCGCCACGGAGACCATCAGAGTCGCGGGCCGGAGCCCTCGGTCTCAGCGTTGCCCTGTGGCACAGTGGGCGGAACCAACGGGTCGGCGACCGGCCGGCCCGAACGTTGCCCGCTACAGCAAAGGACACGCGATGAATGACCAGCAGATTCTGTGGTTGGTGATCGGCGTGGTGGTGCTCCTCATCATCATTGCGGTTGCCGTCGCCGTAGGGAGAAGGCGGCGTTCCAAGCGCCGGGAGGCTGACCACCGTGAGGCGGAGAAGCTCCGCGACGACGCCGCCCGGCAGCAGGAACGGACACGCGCCGAGGAGGAGCAGGCGGCCGCCGCGCGCCTGGAGGCCCGGGCCGCGGAGGAGGAAGCCCAACAGCTGCGCGCCGAGGCAGAGGAACGTGAGCGTTCCGCCGGCGATTCCCGCAGTGCCCTGGACACCCAGTTGCGCGAGGCCGATCGGTTGGATCCGAAGGTGCCGACAGATCGTACCGGGCGCCGAAAGGAGCATGCCGAAACGGTCGATGACCCGGACGCCCGGTTGACCGCGGATCGCACCGGCCGCGGCTCCGACGGCTCCGACGGTTCCGATGGCTTTGACCGCCCTGACGGCCCCGACGGCGCTCGTCGTAGCGGTTCTCAGCCGGACCGTGAGGAAGCCACGCAGACGGCCCGGGTGGACGAGGTCCAGCCGGCCCGGCCGGTCCAGCCCGTTCAGCCGGCCCAGCCGGCGCCGCACGCCGAGACCGGCCACGAAGGATCTCCTGCTGCGGGTGAGCACGCCCCGGCCGGCCGGCGCGATGAGCGCCCCGAAACACGGAGGGTCGAGGCCCGCGAGGACGTCATCCGTGAAGACCTGGGGCAACCCGATGCCGGCCGGGTCGCTGATCCGCAGGCCGGTCGCGGTTCCAGCATCAGTAGCAGCACCGACACCGGCTCCGGTTCGGGTCGGCACGCCGCGCCGGTCACGCCCGACGCACCCGACGCGTCCGGCTCCCCGTCTCCCGAGGAGCGGTTGGCCCACTCGCGGCCGGCTGACCCCCAGCCAGCTGATTCCCAGTCGGCTGATTCCAGGCCTGCTGGCTCCCACCCGGCCGGCTCCCACCCGGCCGATTCTCATCCGGTGGAGGCTCATCCGGTGGAGCCGGGACCTGGCGATGACCGGCCCGTTGACCGTGCCGAGCCCGCAGACGCTGACGGCCGAGATGAAGACGGCAAGGATGGAGACGGGCTCATCGACCGACTCCGCCGGCGTCTCTGAGCTCTCACCCGTCCCGACACACCACGGGCCCCGTTCCTGCCGTGGCAGGAACGGGGCCCGTGGTGTGTCAACCGGGGGCTACCGCAGACTACTGGTCGCTGTCGACGCCCATACCCGGGACGGTTGTGCCGTCCATGTTGGCGCGCACGGCGTCCTCGATCCGCTGGCCGATGGTGGCGTCCACGTTCTTCCAGTACTGGAAGGCGTTGGAGAGCACCGGCTCCTGGACGCCGTCCAGGGCACCGGAGACGGTCTGGACGAACTCGTCGCGCTGGGCGTCGGAGAACACCTCGCGGACCAGGGTGCCGGGCTGGCCGAAGTCGTCGTCCTCGGCACGCAGATCATAGGAGCTGCGCACCAGCTCGCCGTCGGCCTCCCAGCCGTTGTCCACCGGGCCGGTCTCATCCGACCAGGAGTCACCGAAGGAGTTCGGGGCGTAGTAGCTGCGGGCACCGGAATGCTCGTACCACATGTTGCCCTCGAAGTTGTAGGAGTGCACCGGGTTGATCGGCCGGTTGACCGGCAGCTGCTGGAAGTTGGTGCCGATGCGGTAGCGCTGGGCGTCCGCGTAGGCGAAGTTGCGGCCCAGCAGCATCTTGTCCGGGGAGTTACCGGTGCCCGGGACCATGTTGGCCGGGGAGAAGGCGGCCTGCTCGATCTGGGCGAAGAAGTTCTCCGGGTTGCGGTTCAGGGTCATGGTGCCGACCTTGATGCGCGGGTAGTCGGCCTTCGGCCAGACCTTGGTCAGGTCGAAGGGGTTGAAGCGGTAGGTCTTGGCGTCCTCGTAGGGCATGACCTGGATGTAGGCGTCCCAGGAGGGGTGCTCGCCGCGCTTGATGGCCTCGAAGAGGTCCTGACGGTGGTACTCCGCGTTGGCGCCGGCCAGACGCTCAGCCTCCTCGTTCGTGAGGTGCTCCATGCCCTGGTTGGTCTGGAAGGACCACTTGACCCAGAAGCGCTCGCCGGCGGCGTTGACCAAGGAGTAGGTGTGGGAGGAGTAGCCGTTCATGTGGCGCCAGGTCTTGGGCAGGCCGCGCTGGCCCATCACGTAGGTCACCTGGTGGGCGGACTCGGGGTTCTGAGTCCAGAAGTCCCACTGCATGGTGCCGTCACGCAGGCCGGAGTCCGGCAGGCGCTTCTGCGAGCGGATGAAGTGCGGGAACTTCATCGGATCGCGCAGGAAGAAGACGGGGGTGTTGTTGCCGACGAGGTCGAAGTTGCCCTCTTCGGTGTAGAACTTCATCGAGAAGCCACGCACGTCACGCCAGGTGTCCGGGGAGCCCAGCTCGCCGGCCACGGTGGAGAAGCGGGTCAGCATCTCGGTCTTCTTGCCGGGCTGCAGGAAGTCCGCCTTGGTGTACTGCGAGATGTCCTCGGTGACCTCGAAGGTGCCGAAGGCGCCGGCGCCCTTGGCGTGCGGACGGCGCTCCGGGACGTTCATCCGGTTAAAGTGCGCGAGGGTCTCCACCAGGTGATGGTCGTGCAGGACGATGGGGCCGTTGGCGCCCACGGTCAGCGAGTTGCGGTCGCTGACGGCGGGGATGCCGGCCTGGGTGGTGGAACCGGTGGCGTGCGGGGTGGTTTCCGTCATCACGTTCTCCTACAGGGTTGGTTGCTCGGTCGTGTCGGTCGGGTTGGTCGGGTGGTGGGGATACCGGTCAGCCCTGACGGGCCTTCCGGGGGTCTGGGGTGGCGGCAGCGCCCGCCGGGTGGGCCGCGCAGTCCGCGCAGAGGCCCTGATAGACGACATCGGCCACCTGGATGGTCATCCCGTGCGTCTCGGAGGGGGCGAGGCAGGGGGCGTGGCCCACGGCGCAGGCCACGTCCTCGATGCGGCCGCAGTCCGTGCAGACGGCGTGGTGGTGGTTGTCCGCCACCCGGGTCTCATAGCGGGCCGGAGAGTTGGCCAGGTCAAGCTGGCGCAGCAGCCCCGCGCCCGTGAGGGAGTGCAACACCGTGTAGACGGACTGCACCGTGATCCCCGGCAGGGACTGCCGTACGTGCGTCAGGACCTCGTCCGCCGTGGCGTGCGGACTCTGCTCCAAGGCCTCCAAGACGGCCAGCCGCTGCTTGGTGACCCGCAGTCCCGCAGCCCGCATGCGGGCGGCCCACGCCAGGGGCGCGGCTCCGGACGGGGTGTTCTGGGTCATGTCTCCAGTATGGCATATTCCGAGTAACTCATAAATACCCGGCGGTCGATTCGGCAGCCCTGACCGCGGCCCGCCGGCCGGCCCGGGTGGCGCCGATCGTGGAGGCGGAGGCACCGTAACCCACCAGGAAGAGCCCGGGCCGCTTGGCCACGGACACCCCGTCGGCATGCATCACCACGCCGCCGCCGCGCTCGCGGACGTGCAGCGGGGCGAGGTGGTCCATGGTGGCCCGGAACCCGGTGGCCCACAGGATGCTGTCCACGTCCGTCTCCCACGTGGTCAGCGGATCCTCCGTGGACACCTCCGTGCAGGCCCGCCCCGCCAGGGCGGGAGCCGCCTCGAGGCCGCCGGCCGCTGACCCGCCCGGTGCCAGCAGGCCGTCCGCGACGCGCCCCTGGGAGGGGAGGGAGCCGCCGTCGGGCCCCGGGCCGTCCAGGACCACGCCCGTGGGGGTGATGCGGCGCAGCGGGCCGCGGCTGATCAGCACGCCGGAGGCCAGCCCCGCCCGGTACTGCTCCGTGACGGGCAGGCCGGTGGCCGCCACCACCGAGAGCGGCGGCAGGCCCATGGTGGTGCGGGCGGAGACGGAGGTCTCCACGTCCACGCCCCAGGAGGCATCGAAGAAGCGGTCCGTCCAGTCCGGCTCGCGCCGCGTGGTCCACACGGTCCGGGCGCCGGCCTCGTCCAACTGGAGCAGGAACTGCAGGGCGGAGGTGCCGCCCCCGACCACCAGGACCCGCTGCCCCGCGAAGTCGGAGGCGGCGGTGAAACCCCGGGTGTGGAGCTGGCGGCCGGTGAACTCGGCGATCCCCGGGTAGTAGGGGACGTACGGGCTGTCCCAGGTGCCCGTGGCGTTGATGACGGTGCGGGCCCGCCAGATGCGGCCATCGGCGGCGGTGACAGTGAAGAAACCGGTCTCGCCGGCCACATCGGAGCCCTCCAGATGGTGCTCCACGGAGGCGACCTTCACCGGGCGGACCACGGGCAGGCCGAATCGGCGCTCGAAGTCTCCGTAATACCGGGCGACCACCCGACTGGCGGGTTCTGCCGGATCCGGGGTGCCCAGGGCCAACCCGGGCAGGTCATGGATCCCATGGGCGGCGTCGAAGGTCAGGGCGTCCCAGCGGTGCCGCCAGGCGCCGCCCGGGCCGTCGTTGGCGTCCAGGACCACGAAGTCCTCCTGGGGACGCAGGCGCTTGCGCAGCAGCTGGCCGGCCGCACTGAGCCCGGCCTGGCCGGCGCCGATCACCACGGTGGCCAGCAGGGGCGTGGACTCGAACGGTGAAGAGCTCATGAGGCGCAGTATGTCAGGGAAACGAGAACGGCTCAGGCCCGGTCCCGCGCTACGATGGGGCGCAGGCCGCGACTGGCGAAGGTGGACCACCACCGGGAAGCGGCGAACACGGATCGGCTGCCCGTTGAAGGCGGCCCGACCGTGCAGGCCTCCGGACCGCCCGCCTGGGTCCGGCGGCGGCCCAAGAACCGTGACTACGCCAGCAGGAGTCTTCCGTGACAGAGCCCACCGCAGCATTCGCCGACCGCACCTCCCTGAACACCCAGCCGCTGTCCGCCGTGGACCCGGAGATCGCCGAGGTCCTCGGCCTGGAGCTGGGCCGCCAGCGGGACACCCTGGAGATGATCGCCTCCGAGAACTTCGTTCCGCGCGCCATCCTTCAGACCCAGGGATCGGTGCTGACCAACAAGTACGCGGAGGGCTATCCCGGACGCCGCTACTACGGCGGCTGCGAGCACGTGGACGTGGCGGAGAACCTGGCGATCGAGCGGGCCAAGTCCCTGTTCGGCGCCGAGCACGTCAACGTGCAGCCCCATGCCGGTGCGCAGGCGAACGTGGCCCTGATGACCGCGCTGCTGCAGCCGGGTGAGACCCTGATGGGCCTGTCCCTGGCGCACGGCGGGCACCTGACCCACGGGATGAAGCTGAACTTCTCCGGCAAGACCTACCGGATCGCCGCGTATGAGGTGGACCCGGACACCTACCGGATCGACATGGACAAGGTCCGCGAGAAGGCCCTGGCGGAGAAGCCGGCCATGATCGTGGCGGGCTGGTCCGCCTACTCGCGTCAGCTGGACTTCGAGGCGTTCCGGTCCATCGCGGATGAGGTCGGCGCCAAGCTGTGGGTGGACATGGCCCACTTCGCCGGCCTCGTGGCCGCCGGGCTGCACCCGAACCCGGTGCCGCACGCCGATGTGGTGACCTCCACGGCGCACAAGACGCTGGCGGGCCCGCGCTCGGGCTTCATCCTCTCCAAGCAGGAGTACAAGAAGAAGATCGATTCCGCCGTGTTCCCCGGTCAGCAGGGCGGCCCGCTCATGCACGCGATCGCGGGCAAGGCGGTGGCCTTCAAGATCGCCGCCTCGCAGGAGTTCGCCGAACGCCAGGCCCGCACCATCGAGGGCGCCCAGATCCTGGCCGAGCGACTGACCGCCGCCGATGTCACCGAGCACGGGATCTCCGTGCTGACCGGAGGCACGGACGTGCACCTGATCCTGGTGGATCTGCGCCACGCCGCACTGGACGGGCGCCAGGGCGAGGACCTGCTGCACGAGGTGGGCATCACCGTGAACCGCAACTCGGTGCCCTTCGACCCGCGTCCGCCGATGACCACCTCCGGTCTGCGCATCGGGACCCCGGCCCTGGCGACCCGCGGTTTCGGCGCCGAGGAGTTCACCGAGGTGGCGGACATCATCGCCCAGACGCTGAAGCCGGGCCCGGACGTGGTGGCACTCAAGGCCCGGGTGGACCGCCTGGCCGCGGACTTCCCGTTGTACGACGGACTGGAGGGCTGGTGACAGGGGCGGGCTCAATCACTATGGTGATAGGTATTCATTCCGGTCTACCCTGCAAGGAAGCGTGACCTCGTCATGACCGCACAGAAGCTCGACGGACGCGCTACCGCGGCCGCCATCAAGAAGGATCTGGCCGGCCGCGTGGCAGCCCTCAAGGATCAGGGCGTGGTGCCCGGACTGGGTACCGTGTTGGTGGGGGAGGACCCAGGGTCTCAGTCCTACGTGGCCGGCAAGCACCGGGACTGCGCCGAGGTGGGCATCACCTCCATCCGCCGTGACCTGCCGGACACCGCCACCGAGGAGGAGCTCCTGGCCGTGCTGGCGGAGCTCAACGCGAACGACGAGTGCACCGGGTACATCGTGCAGCTGCCGCTGCCGAAGCACATCAACACGGACCGGGTGCTGGAGGCCATCGATCCGGACAAGGATGCGGACGGGCTGCACCCCATGAACCTGGGCCGGCTCGTGGCCTCCGTGGGTGGGGAGCTGAACTCCCCGTTGCCGTGCACCCCCAAGGGCTGCGTGGAACTGCTCAAGCACTACGGGATCGAGCTGGACGGAAAGCTCGTGCTCGTGATTGGCCGCGGGGTGACCATCGGCCGGCCCGCCGGTCTGGTGCTGACCCGCCGGGACGTCAACGCGACCGTGGTGCTGGCGCACACCGGCACGAAGGACCTCAAGGCCGAGTTGGCCCGCGCGGACGTCATCATCGCCGCCGCCGGCGTGGCCCACATGGTCAAGGCCGAGGACGTCAAGGAGGGCGTGATCGTCCTGGACGTGGGCGTCTCCCGCGTCGAGGGTGAGGACGGCAAGGCCAGGATCACCGGGGACGTTGACCCGGCGGTGGCCGAGAAGGCCTCCTGGATGGCGCCCAACCCCGGCGGCGTGGGCCCGATGACCCGCGTGGAGCTGTTGGCCAACGTGGTGGAGGCCGCAGAGAGGGCCGTCGCCGCGCGTTCCTGAGCCGCAGCTCCTGGACCGCAGCTCCTGGACCGCAGCTCCAGAACCGCAGCTCCTGAACCGCACAGGGTGTCGTCATCGGATGGACCTTTCGTCTCGGCATGCCCCGATGAAAGGTCCACCCGGTGACGACGGCCCGTCCAGGCACCTCTGTTGGTAAAGGCGAGGGGCCTGCCGGCATCCTCCGGTTCCGGCTACACTCGCCCGGGTGAGTCCTGAAAGAAGTGATGCGGATCTCAGCGGTCCCGCCGAGGCCGCCTCCTCGTCCGCGTCGGCCGCCTCCGCGGCCCCACCCGTCATCGAGGCCCGGGGGCTGACGAAGCGCTACGGCGACTTCACCGCGGTGGACGGGATCGACTTCGCCGTGCGTCCCGGGGAGTCCTTCGGGCTGCTCGGCCCCAACGGCGCGGGGAAATCCACCGCCATGCGCATGATCGGCGGGGTGTCCCAGCGCACCGGTGGGACCCTGACCATCATGGGGTTGGACCCGGAGCGCCACGGACCCGAGGTCCGCGCCCATCTCGGCGTGGTGCCGCAGCAGGACAACCTGGACGAGGAACTCACCGTCCGGGACAACCTGATCGTCTACGGCCGGTACTTCGGCCTGCCCTACTCCTACCTGCGGCCCAAGGCCGCCGAACTGCTGGAGTTCGCCCAGCTCACCGAGAAGGCCGAGACGCGGGTGGACGACCTCTCCGGCGGCATGAAGCGCCGGCTGGTGATCGCCCGGGCGCTCGTGAACCAACCCCGGGTCCTGCTGCTGGACGAACCCACCACCGGATTGGACCCCCAGGCCCGGCACACCCTGTGGGACCGGCTGTTCCGGCTCAAGGAGCAGGGCACCACGCTCGTGCTGACCACCCACTACATGGACGAGGCCGAACAGCTGTGCGACCGGCTGATCGTGGTGGACCACGGCCGCATCATGGCCGAGGGCTCCCCGGCCGCCCTGATCCGGGAACACTCCAGCCGCGAGGTGCTGGAACTGCGTTTCGGGGCCGCCCACAATGCCGGGGCGGCCCGCCGGCTGGAGCGCGAGCTGACCGGGGTGGACCGGATCGAGCCCCTGCCGGACCGGGTGCTGGTCTACGCCCAGAACGGGGAGGCCGCGCTGGACGCGGTGACCGGACTGGGCCTGGAGCCGATCACCTCCCTGGTGCGCCGGTCCTCGCTGGAGGACGTCTTCCTCACGCTGACCGGCAGGAGCCTCGTTGACTGAGGCCCGTCCCGTCCCGCCGGGCCCTGCCGTTCCGCCGGCTCCGGCCCTCCCGCTGGACCCTGCCGCCTCCGCCGCCCGGGTCCGCCGGTTCGGCGCCTGGTTCTACGCCGAGCACTACCTGCAGAACATGCGCCGCTACGGCGGGGTCATCCTGGTCTCCGCCATCGGGGAGCCGCTGGTCTACCTGCTGGCCATGGGTATGGGTCTGGCCAGCCTGATCGGCGGCGACGCCTCGGCCGGCGCCGGAGCCGCAGACGGGACCGGCGGGGTCGGGGGAGTCGGTTATCTGGCGTTCATCGCCCCGGCCCTGCTGGCCGCCGGCACCCTGATGGCCGCGTCCACGGAGTTCACCTATCCCGTGATGGACGGGTTCAAGTGGCACCGGCTCTACTTCGGCCCGCAGGCCAGCCCGATCGCCCCGCACCAGATCGCCGCCGGCCACATCACCGCGGTGCTGCTGCGCTACCTGGTCCAGTCCGTCCTGTTCTTCCTCATCATGCTGGCCTTCGGGGCGGTCTCGAGTCCCTGGGGCTGGCTGCAGGTGCTCTCCGCCTGCCTCGGTGGGCTCGCCGTGGGGTTGCCCCTGATGGCCTTCGCCGCCACCCTCCGGCGGGACGCAGGCCAGTTCGCCCTGGTCCAGCGCTTCGTCATCATGCCGCTGTTCCTGTTCTCCGCCACCTTCTACCCGCTGAGCGCCCTGCCGATCGGCCTGCAGTGGATCGGCTGGATCTCCCCGCAGTGGCACGCCGCCCAGCTCGGCCGGATCGCCTCCTACGGGATGGAGAACCCCGCCTGGCTGACCGCCGTGCACGTGGGGTACCTGCTGGGGCTCGCCATCCTGGGCTGGATCCTCGTGCGCCGGATCTACACCCGCCGCCTGGGCTGGGTCCCCGGCTCGGCGGACCGGGACGCGGTGGTGAGGCCGGGGAAGGGACACACCACGGCACGACGCCGGCCCGCCCGGGCCGCTGCCACCGCACCCGGTGCGGTGGTCACCGGAAGCCGGCCGGCCGACGTCGTGCCCGCGATGCCGGAACTGACGGTGCGGACCGGGCCGGGGGCCGGGATGTACGCGGGCCGGATCCGGGTGGTGGTGGAGCGGGGGCTGCAGGCCTTGAAGACCTCGAACTGGGCGATCTTCGTGTCCGGCTTCGTGGAACCGGTGCTCTACCTGCTGAGTCTGGGGATCGGGCTGGGCTCGCTGGTGGGGGACGTGGCCGGGCCGGCGGGACCGGTGAGCTACGGGGAGTACATCGCCCCGGCGCTGCTGGCCGTGTCCGCCATGAACGGCGCCATCTACGACTCCACCTGGAACGTGTTCTTCAAGATGAGGATGTCCAGACTCTACGAGACCATGCTCAACACCTCGCTGGGACCGGTGGACATCGCGCTGGGGGAGATCACGCTGGCGCTGATGCGCGGTGGACTGTATTCGGCGGCGTTCCTGGTGGTGATGTCCGCACTGGGACTGGTGACGAGTTGGTGGGCCCTGCTGCTGGTGCCCGCCGCCCTGATGATCGCGTTCGCCTTCGCCTCCGTGGGGATGGCCGTGACCAGCTACATGACGAAGTTCCAGCAGATGGACTGGATCATGGTGGTGCTGATGCCGATGTTCCTGTTCTCCGCCACGTTCTTCCCGCTGTCCGTGTACCCGGATCCCGTCCAGTGGGTCATCCAGGTGCTGCCGCTGTGGCACGGCGTGGAGCTGCTGCGCCAGCTGGGGGCCGGCGTCTTCACGGGGTGGACCGGCGTGCACGTGCTGTACTTCGCGGTGATGATCTGCGGCGGGCTGATCTTCACGTCCCACCGGCTGAAGGCGCTGTTCCTGCGCTGAACCTTCCCCGGCCTTCCCCGGCCTGCCCCCGATCATGAGAGCGGCAACTGTCGACTCCACCGGCGATTCCCGACCTCAACTGAGGCCGTGATCGGTGGTGCGGGGTCAGTCCTCGAGGACCAGGGTGCCGTTGCGGCGGCGCCGGAGGTAGTCGAGCACGCCGGCCGTCAGGGTGACCGTCAACAGGCCCAGGACCACGAGCAGGGCTGCGTCGGCGGCGTCACCGTGGGCCACGGCTGTACTGGATTCCTCCGAGGCCGAGAGGGAGGCGTAGAAGGCCCCGGTCACGGCGGCCAGGCCGATGGCCGTCAGCACGCGTTGGGCCGTCTGGGAGACCCCGCCGGCGGCGCCAGCCGCGTGCAGCGGGACCTCGTGCATGGTGAGGACCTGGGTGCTGGTCATCAGCAGGGCCTGGCCCGGGCCGAAGAGGAACAGGCAGGCGGCCAGGGTCCAGTACGGCCAGGCGCCGGCGGCGATCTGGTGGAAGGCGACCATACCGAGGACCACGGCGATCATCGCCAGTACCCCGCCCAGCACCACGAACAGCGGGCCTCGGCGGTGGACATGCTGGCCGATCCAGGGGGAGAGGACCATGATCGCGATCGCCGGGGGCATCGAGGTCAGGCCCGCGGCCAGCGCGGACAGGCCCAGCCCCTGCTGGGTCACGATGGCCTGGACGGCCCACAGCCCGGGCATGGCCCCCAGGAGGAACGCCGTGGTCACCGTGCTGTAGCTGAAGGAGGGGATACGGAACAGCGCCGGATCCACCATGGGCGCGCGTCCCGTGGCCGGGAACCGGGCCTTCATACGCCGCTCCCACACCCACCAGGCCACGAGCAGCACGATGGCCGGCACCAGCAGGAACCAGGTCCCGGGCAGGATGAAGGGGAGCATCACGAGGACCACGGCGGAGGCCAGCAGGAGTACGCCGACGGGGTCCAGGGCAGCCAGCGTGCGGCGGCCCTCCGCGGCCCGGTCCCGCGCCGGGGGATGGAGCCAGACCACGGCCAGGACGGCGGACAGCACCCCGAAGGGGACGTTGATGAGGAAGGTGACGCGCCAGCCCCACTCCGGGCCCAGGGCGCCGATGATCACGCCGCCCAGGGTCGGACCGATGGCCACCCCGAGACCGACGATGGTGCCGAAGAATCCATAGGCCCGGCCGCGGGCGCGGCCCTGGAACACGTTCTGGATGATGCCGATGATCTGGGGATTGAGCAGCCCGGAGCCCAAACCGGTCACGACCCGGGACAGGTTGAGCATCAGGGGGTCCCCCGCCAGGCCGGCGGCCAGCGATCCGACGGTGAAGAACAGGATGCCCGCGATGAAGAGCGGCTTGCGCCCCCAGAGGTCACCCGCGCGTCCGGCAGCCACGAGGACCACGCCGAAGGACAGGGCGTAACCGGCCAGCACCCATTGGAGGTCGGCCGAGGTGGCGTGGAGCCCGTCCTCGATGGCGGGCAGGGCCACATTGACCACGCTGACGCTCATCAGCGACATGAACAGCGGCACCAGCAGGACCACGAGGATGCGGTTCCCACCGGCCGGCTGACCGACGGACTGGGACGGGGCAGGCGTCTTCACCGGCGGTCCTCCCGGTGCAGCTGCCGCCCCTGGAGCAGCCAGTACACCGGCAGCAGGGCCAGGACGAATCCGGCGAGGACCCAGAACAGTCCGCCGGTGCCCCACCACTGGACGAGGACGCCCGCGAGCAGCGGGCCGACGCCCATGCCGAGGTCGATCCCCAGGAAGTAGGTCGAGGCGCCCATGCCGGCATGCTCCCGGGGGACCCGGGTGACGCTGATGACCTGCCCGGCCGAGAGCAGCTGGCCGTAGCCGAGGCCCACCAGCACGGCCGCGGTCAGCAGCACCCAGACGTGGTCCGCGGCGGCGATGGCCGCGAGCCCGGCGGCGAAGAGGATGAAGGCGGGCAGCATGACCACGTTTGCGCCCCGGCGGTCCATGAGCCGTCCCGTGAACAGGCGGGAGACGAGTACGGTGCCGGCGTAGACCGCGAAGAACAGGCTGGCGACGGCCCCGAAGCCGCGGTCCACCGCGAGCGTGGCCAGGAACGTGACGATCCCGGCGTACCCGAGTGAGTACAGGGACGCCACGATGGCCGTGGGTGCCGCCCCGGGTTCCACATAGCGCGCCCATCTCGGCCGGGGGGCGGCCGCGGGGACAGCGGTGGCAGCGGCGGTAGTGGTGGCTGCGGTGTCGTCTGCCGGGGAGCCGGTCACGGGGGGACCTGCCGCCGGGGAATCGGCCGAGGCAGTACCGGGCTCCGGCTGACGGGGACGGACGTCCATGAACCATGCGGTGACGAGGCCGAACAGGGACACGGCGGAGGCGATCACGGCGACCGGTCCGAACCCGCCACCCACGCCGGCTCCGGCAGCAGAGCCGGCCAGGGCCAGCCCGATCAGGGGGCCGGCGGCCACGCCGATCAGCGTGGAGGAGGAGTAGTGGCTGGTGCCCTCGGACAGTCGGGAGACCGGGAGCCGGTTCACGGCGGCCCCGGCGATCACGGAGGAGGACACCCCGAAGGTGAGCCCGTGGACGGCGCGGACCAGCAGTAGCACCAACACGGACCCGGAGGCCCAGTACAGCAGCGGTGCCGCCACGAACGCGGCGAAGCCGATCAGCAACAGCGGGCGGGAGCCGAACCGTTCGATCAATGGCCCGGCCAGGACACGGGAGACGAGGGTGCCCAGGATGAACACCGATGCCACGGCGCCGCCCACGGAATCGCCGACCGCGAACCGGGCGACGGTGTAACCCGCCACGGTGGACAGCAGGAAATGCACGTTGAAGAACATCATGATGTTGGCCAGACAGGCCAGCATGAAGCCCCGGGACCACAACGCCGGCCGGGCGGCGGGACGCCGTGAGAGGGAGGGGCGGGAGGAGGCGGGCATGTCCACCAGACTAAGCCGGTGGCGATCAGCAGCCCGGCGGGACACTGCGGGCCGTCACATGCGGGATAATCAAGGTATGCAGTCAGTGGAGAGTGGAAACAAGCGCAACGCCGGCCAGTCCGGCCAGTCCGGCTCCGGGGCCCGGGGTCTGGGCTGGGCCTCGAAGGGCAGTGGCATCACGTTCGCCGCCATGGTGGTGATCCTGTTGGTGGCCCTGTTGTTCGCCGCCAACCAGAATGACGTGATCGGTTGGCTGCTGGTGGCCGTCTCGGCCGGCTGGCTCGTGCTGGCCGTCCTCGTGGTCCTCGGCGTGCGCCGCGGTGCACGGAGCGTGGACCGCAAGATGAAGAACTTCTCGGCCTCCCTGGCCCCGCAGGTCCAGGACCGGGGCAGCGCGCCGGAGCCGGCCGACTCGATGCGTGACACCAAGCTCGAGCACTCCTTCAAGATCGTCCAGGTGCAGGCCCGGGTGGTCACCGAGGAGCTGGCCAAAGGCGCCGAGGCTGACACGGACATGGTCACCCGCGCCCTGGAGACCATCCACATCACCTCCGCCAACGCCCGGGACATGCTCAAGGACTCGGGAGCGAAGCCGGAACCGGGCCCGGACCAGCGGCCGGGCCGGTCCCCGGGGGCGGAGGACCCGATCGCCGGCGAGGTCATCAACTGACCTGCCCCGGTTCTCGCTCCCGCTAGGCTGGAACGCGTGACTTCCGCCGATACCGCACCCCAGCCCGTCATCCACACCAACGCCCACGCCCCCAAGGCGGACGGCGCCCTGCGCCTGGCGACCGTCAATGTGAACGGCCTCCGTGCCTCCCACCGCAAGGGGATGGGCACCTGGTTCGCCGGCCGCGGCATCGACATCCTGACCTTGCAGGAGGTCCGGGCGCCGAAGGAGATCGTGGAGGCTCTGCTCGAGGACATCACCGGGCAGGACTGGCATGTGGTGGAGACGGCGGCTGCGGCCAAGGGTCGGGCCGGCGTCGCGATCGCCACCCTGCTGGAACCGCAGGACACGCGGGTCGGGATCGGTGACCCGTACTTCGACGACTCCGGACGGTGGATCGAGACGGACCTGAGGGCCCCCGACGGCAAGACCCTCACGGTGGTCTCCGCCTATGTCCACTCCGGAGTGGTGGACACCCCCAAGCAGGTGGACAAGTACCGCTTCCTCGATGAGATGATCCGGCACCTGCCCGAGTTGCGGGCCACCAAGGACTACGCCGTGGTGACCGGTGACCTCAACGTGGGCCACACGAAGCTGGATATCAAGAACTGGCGCGGCAACACCAAGAAGGCCGGTTTCCTGCCCGAGGAACGGGCCTACTTCGACCGCTTCTTCGGCGAGGAGATCGGCTTCGTGGACGTGCACCGCCGGCTGGCGGGCGAGGTCGAAGGACCCTACACCTGGTGGTCCCAGCGGGGGCAGGCCTTCGACAATGACACCGGCTGGCGCATCGACTACCAGGCAGCCACCCCGGAGCTGGCCGCCAAGGCCACCTCGGCCGTGGTGGACCGCGCCCCCAGCTATGACACCCGCTTCTCCGACCACGCCCCGCTCGTGGTCGACTACCAGTTCTGAGGAAGAACCCGTGACTGACAAGAGTGACACCCCATCCCGGACCGCCCGGACCACGCCGGCCGACGTCCTGGCCCAGGACACCGCCGCCACCGCCCACCTGGCCGGCGCCGGCACCCGGCACCGCGTGCTCTCCGGCATGCAGCCCTCCGCCGACTCCCTCCACTTGGGGAACTACCTCGGTGCCCTCGTGAACTGGGTGCAGGTCCAGGAGGACTTCGACGCCTACTTCTTCATCCCGGACCTGCACGCCATCACCACCCCGCAGGACCCGGAGGCTGTGCGCCTGCGCACACGCAACACTGCGGCGCAGTACATCGCGGCCGGGATCGACCCGGAGCGCTCCACCCTGTTCGTGCAGTCCCAGGTGCCCGAGCACGCCCAGCTGGCCTGGATCCTGATGTGTATGACGGGGATGGGCGAAGCCCAGCGCATGACGCAATTCAAGGACAAGGCGGCCCGACAGGGCGCGGAAGCGGCCGGCGTCGGGCTTCTGGCCTATCCCATGCTGATGGCCGCGGACATCCTGTTGTACCAGCCGCACGGTGTGCCCGTGGGGGATGACCAGCGCCAGCATGTGGAGTTGACGCGGGATCTGGCCCAGCGGTTTAACTCCCGGCACGGGGAGACGTTCGTGGTGCCGACCGGTTTCTACCCGGAGAACGGCGCCCGGATCTACGACCTGCAGAACCCCACGTCCAAGATGTCCAAGTCGGCCGATTCGCCCAACGGGCTGATCAACCTCCTCGACGAGCCCAAGGTCACCGCCAAGCGCATCAAGTCCGCCGTGACCGACGACGGCACGGAGGTCCGCTTCGACCGGGAGGCCAAGCCCGGGGTGTCCAACCTGCTCTCGATCTTCGCCGCCTTCACCGGCCGGGGCATCCCCGAGCTCGAGGAGGCCTACGTCGGCAAGATGTACGGCCACCTCAAGGTGGACCTGGCCGAGGCCGTCGTCGAGCGGCTGGCCCCGATCCGCACGCGGGCCCTGGAGCTGATGGATGACCCGGCCGAGCTGGATCGGTTGCTGGACCACGGGGCGGCCAAGGCCCGCGAGGTCGCCGCGCCGGTGCTGGCGGACGTGTACGCCAAGGTCGGGTTCCTGCCGCCGAGCCGCTGATCAGGGCACCGGCAGCCGGCGGATCGGCTGGCCGCCGGGCCGTGTCATGGGCACCCATGACACCTGTCATCTCTCGGTGGGACTGCCCGTGGTGACGCCGTCGAGCCGGGGGTGACCTGACATACTGGCAGGGAATCCCACCCCGACGAGAGTCACCAGGAAAGGTCCCGCATGTCAGTACCCGTTCTTGAGACGGAGAACCTGGTCAAGGTCTATGGGCGCGGGCCATCCCGCTTCGACGCCCTCAAAGGCCTGACCTTCGAGATCCAGCAGGGCGAATCGCTGGCGATCGTCGGCAAGTCCGGCTCAGGGAAGTCCACGCTGATGCACCTGTTGGCGCTCCTGGACGACCCCACGTCCGGCGTGGTGGCCATGCAGGGGCGCCCCGTCAGCCAGCTGAAGGCCTCCCAGGTCTCCGCCCTGCGCAACGACACCTTCGGGTTCGTGTTCCAGCAGTTCTTCCTCAACGCCAACCAGACGGTGCTGGAGAACGTCATCCTGCCCCTGAAGATCGCCGGTGTCCCCGCAGCGGAACGCAAGCGGCGTGGCCTGGAGGTGTTGGAGCAGCTGGAGCTGGCGGACAAGGCCAAGAACAAGGCCACGGACCTCTCGGGCGGCCAGAAGCAGCGCGTCTGCATTGCCCGCGCGCTCGTCAACAACCCGACCGTGCTCTTCGCCGATGAGCCCACGGGCAACCTGGACACGGCCACCAGTGAGGTCGTGGAGGACATCCTCTTCGGGTTGCACCGGGACCGGGGCATCACCCTGGTGATCGTCACCCACGACGACGACCTGGCCGCCCGCTGCGACCGCCGGCTGCTGATGCAGGACGGTCTGATCATCGCCGATGAACGGGGCGAGGCCGCCAAGGCCGCCGGCGCCGGCGTCGGACAGGCCTCCCGGGAGGGATCGCGTCAGCCGGGCGGGCGTGGCAGGCACGCCGCCCCCGCGCCGGTGGACGCCCCGCCGGGCACCTCGGGAACCGCATCCTCCGACGGAACCGCATCCACCGACGGAACCGGGGAGGAGCAGGCATGAGGAGCGTAGACGTCGTCAAGACCGCGCTGGGCAACACCATGCGGTCCAAGACCAGGACCTTCCTGACGGTCATCGCGATCGTCATCGGTGCCTTCACCCTCACTCTGACCTCAGGACTGGGCGCCGGGATCAACAAGTACGTGGACACCATGGTGTCCGGCTTCGGTGAGACCGATCAGATCTATGTGATGCCCGGGGCCGACCCGTCACAGCAGATGAGCACCAGCACCGAGCCCCAGGAGTACGACCCGGAGCAGTCCGGTGCCACCGGGGAGTTCGGCATGCAGATGCTGACCGACGATGACATCGAGACCATCCGGGGGATCGACTCGGTCACGGACGTCGAGCCCATCGTCTTCGTTACCGCCGACTACCTGCAGACCGAGGCCGGAGACCAGTTCGTGGTGGACAACCTCGGCTTCCCCTCGGACGGTGACAGCATGGAGCTGGCCGCCGGTGAGCTGCCGGACCCCGAGGCGCATCAGCTCACGGTGCCGGAGACCTGGTTGCCGGCCTTTGACACCGAGGACCCGAATGCGGTGATCGGCCAGAGCGTCACCATCGGCCTCAAGGACCTGGCCCAGCAGGAGCAGACGGTCGAGGCCGAGATCGTGGGTGTCTCCGAGCAGGCCATCTCCGGCGTGGGCGGAAGCCCCATGCCCTCCAGCTCCCTGAACCATGAGCTCAACGACGTGCAGAACTCCGGCCTGGAGGTGGACCAGCCCCAGTCCTACGTGCAGGCTGTGGCCACCGTGGAGAACCTGGCGGAGAACGAGGCGGCGGTCAAGGCCGCCCTGACGGACGAGGGTCTCATGGGCCTGACCCTGGAGGACCAGCTGGGCGTCATCACGGGGATCATCGACACGGTGACGTGGGTCCTCAACGGCTTCGCGCTGATCGCGCTGCTGGCCGCCAGCTTCGGCATCGTCAACACGCTGCTGATGTCCGTGCAGGAGCGGACCCGGGAGATCGGGCTGATGAAGGCCCTCGGGATGGGCCGCGGCAAGGTCTTCGGCCTGTTCTCCACCGAGGCCGTGCTGCTCGGGGTGATGGGCTCCGTGATCGGCGTGGGCCTGGGCGTGGCGATCGGCGTGGGCGGCAACGCCGCCCTGGTCAACGGCCCCCTGAGCGGGGTCGCCGGGCTGAGCCTGTTCGCCGTGGACCCGCTGTCCATCGTGCTGATCGTGGCGCTGATCCTCGTGATCGCCTTCCTGGCCGGCACCATGCCGGCCGCCCGTGCCGCCAAGAAGGACCCGATCGAGGCCTTGCGGTACGAGTAGCCCGGCAAGAGAGATTTTTCATCAGATAGAGAGGGGTAACACCATGACAGAGAACCCACAGCAGCCCTACGGGGCCGCGGGACAGCAACAGCCCTACGGCAACCCGGCCTTCGAGGGCCAGGGACAGAATCTGGGCCAGGACGGATCCAAGTACGGCACCGCCGCATATGACTCCGGCGCCGTCGGCCAGGAGGTGGCCGAGCCGAAGAAGTTCGGCCTGCTCAAGACCCTGACCCTGGCCTCCTTCGCGGTCTACGTCGTCTCCGGCATCATGGGCTTCTTCGGGCTGGATGAGGACACCATCCGCACCCAGCTGCAGGAGCAGATGGAGGCGCAGGGCCAGACACTGTCCGGCGAACAGCTCGACCAGTTCGTCAGCGCCGGTGTGATGGGTGGCATGGCCTTCGCCATCGCCAACCTTGTCGTGGCCGTGGTCCTGTACCTCGTCGTGTTCTTCGGCCTGCGCAAGGTCAAGGGCTGGGCCCGGATCCTCGGCACCGTGCTCGCTGCACTCGGGGCCCTGTTCACGGTCTATGGCCTGTTCGGCATGGGCGCCATGATGGAGGCCAATGCGGCCATCGGCATCATCTCGCTGATCCTGAGCGTCGTGTACATCGTGGTGAACGTCGTCTGGATCGTCGTCGCGTTCTCCCGCGAGAACAACGCGTACTTCGCCTCCCGCCGCGCCTGATCTACGGTGCGGGCAGACCGAACCAGTTCGACCTGCCCGCACAGCGGCAACGAGGAAGCCCCCCGGAGATGATCTCCGGGGGGCTTCCTCGTGCCTGGGACAGGCCTGCTGCAGGTCGGTGGGGGAGGGGTCAGAACGCCCCGGCCAGCACGGCCTGCTTGACCTCGGCGATGGCCTTGGTCACCTGGATGCCGCGGGGGCAGGCCTCGGTGCAGTTGAAGGTGGTGCGGCAGCGCCACACACCCTCCTTGTCATTGAGGATCTCCAGGCGCATGTCACCGGCATCGTCGCGCGAGTCGAAGATGAAGCGGTGGGCGTTGACGATGGCCGCCGGACCGAAGTACTGGCCGTCGGTCCAGAACACCGGACAGGAGGAGGTGCAGGCGGCGCAGAGGATGCACTTGGTGGTGTCATCAAAGCGCTCCCGCTCCTCGGCGGACTGCAGGCGCTCCTTGGTGGGCTCCGGGCCCTTGTTGACCAGGAACGGCATGATCTCGCGGTAGGACTGGAAGAACGGGTCCATGTCCACGATCAGGTCCTTCTCCACCGGCAGGCCCTTGATGGGCTCCACCAGGATGGGCTTGGACAGGTCGAGGTCCTTCAGCAGGACCTTGCAGGCCAGGCGGTTGCGGCCGTTGATGCGCATCGCATCGGAGCCGCAGACGCCGTGGGCGCAGGACCGGCGGAAGGACAGCGTGCCGTCCAGGTCCCACTTGACCTTGTGCAGGGCGTCCAGCACACGGTCGGTGCCGTACATGGTGATCTTCCACTCGTCCCAGTAGGACTCCTCGGAAGTCTCGGGCAGGTAGCGGCGGACCCTGAGCGTGACGTCGAAGCTCGGGATCTCCCCGGTTCCGCCGCCCTGGGCGCCGAGATCTACCTTGGAGGGTCCTTCTGCGGGTTCGTTGATTGTGGTGCTCATCAGTACTTACGCTCCATCGGCTGGTAACGGGTGACAACGACCGGCTTGGTCTCGGACCGGATGCCCTTGACCCCCTCCATCTCGGAGTCAGGATCGCGGTAGAGCATGGAGTGCGCCATCCAGTTCTCGTCGTCACGGTCCGGATAGTCCTCGCGGTAGTGACCACCGCGGGACTCCTTGCGGTGCAGGGCCGCCACGGTCATGGCCTCGGCCATGTCCAGCAGGTAGCCCAGTTCCAGACCTTCGAGCAGGTCCAGGTTGAACCTCTTGCCCTTGTCCTGCACGGCGACCTGCTCGTAGCGCACGCGCAGCGACTCGATCTCGTCCAGGGCCCGGCGGATGGACTCCTCGGTGCGGAACACCTGCATGTCCGCGTCCATGACCTCCTGCAGGCGGGAGCGCAGCTCGGCCACGCGCTCGGTGCCGGTGGCGGAGCGCAGGCTCTCGATGTGCTCGATCGTCGGCGCCTCGCCGTTCTCCGGCAACTCGACGAAGTCCGCCGTGGCGGCGTACTCGGCGGCGTAGATGCCGGCGCGGCGGCCGAAGACGTTGATGTCCAGCAGGGAGTTGGTGCCCAGGCGGTTGGAACCGTGCACGGACACGCAGGCGACCTCGCCGGCAGCGTACAGGCCCGGGACCACCGTGTCGTTGTCCTGGAGGACCTCGGCCTTGATGTTGGTCGGGATACCGCCCATCACGTAGTGGCAGGTCGGGAAGACCGGCACCGGCTCGGTGTAGGGCTCCACGCCGAGGTAGGTGCGAGCGAACTCCGTGATGTCCGGGAGCTTGGCGTCGATGTGCGCCGGCTCCAGGTGCGTCAGGTCCAGCAGCACGTAGTCCTTGTTCGGACCGCAGCCACGGCCCTGGCGGACCTCCTCCGCCATGGACCGGGCCACGATGTCGCGGGGGGCCAGGTCCTTGATGGTCGGGGCGTAGCGCTCCATGAAGCGTTCGCCGTCCGAGTTGCGCAGGATGCCGCCCTCGCCGCGGGCCGCCTCGGAGAGCAGGATGCCCAGGCCGGCCAGGCCGGTCGGGTGGAACTGGATGAACTCCATGTCCTCCAGCGGCAGGCCGTTGCGGTAGGCGATGGCCATGCCGTCGCCGGTCAGGGTGTGGGCGTTGGAGGTGGTCTTGAAGACCTTGCCCGCGCCGCCGGTGGCGAAGACCACGGACTTGGCCTGGAAGATGTGCAGTTCGCCGGTCGCCAGCTCATAGGACACGACGCCGGCCACGCGCTTCTGCGTGAAAGGGGTTCCGTCAGCGCGGGTGCCCGGCTCGTCCACCATCAGCAGGTCCAGGACGTAGAACTCGTTGTAGAACTCGACGTCATGCTTGACGCAGTTCTGGTAGAGGGTCTGGAGGATCATGTGGCCGGTGCGGTCGGCGGCATAGCAGGCGCGGCGGACCGGGGCCTTGCCGTGGTCGCGGGTGTGACCGCCGAAGCGGCGCTGGTCGATCCGGCCCTCCGGGGTGCGGTTGAAGGGCAGGCCCATCTTCTCCAGGTCGAGCACCGCGTCGATGGCCTCCTTGGCCATGACCTCGGCGGCGTCCTGGTCCACCAGGTAGTCGCCGCCCTTGACGGTGTCAAAGGTGTGCCACTCCCAGTTGTCCTCTTCGACATTGGCCAGGGCGGCGCACATGCCGCCCTGCGCGGCCCCCGTGTGCGAACGGGTGGGGTAGAGCTTGGTCAGCACCGCGGTGCGGGCGCGCTGGCCGGATTCGATCGCCGCGCGCATGCCGGCGCCGCCGGCACCGACAATCACGACGTCGTACTTGTGTACCTGCATGCGTTGAGTTCCTTCTACTCGAGAAAATCTCGGTGGGTCAGTGGGACGCGGAGGGGGTCAGAGGCTCTCGCAGAACGCGGGGGAGGAGTCCAACAGGGTTCCCTCGGCTCCGACCAGGCAGGGCTCGAAGGTGAAGATCACCAGCGTGCCCAGGACGATGATGACCACCGTGGCCGCGTAGAGGACCATCTTCAGCCAGAACCGCACCCCGTCACGCTCGGCGTAGTCGTTGATGATGGTGCGTACGCCGTTGGTGCCGTGCAGCATGGCCAACCACAGCATGGCGAGGTCCCAGAACTGCCAGAACGGATCGGCCCACTTGCCGGCCACGAACCCGAAGTCGAGGCCGTTGATGCCGTCCCCGACCATCAGGTTGGAGAACAGGTGGACGAAGATCAGGGCGACGAGGGCGACGCCGGAGATCCGCATGAACAGCCAGGTCAGCATCTCGGCGTTGCCGCGGGTGGACGTGCCGCGGGTGTACTTGGGGTCGATTCGTCCCGTGCGGGGGGCGGCGATCGTGGATTCAGCAGTGGCACTCATGGCTCAGTGACCTCCCAGAGCAAGCATCAGGTGGCGGATGGCGAAGGCGGCAAGGGCTATGACCCACACGACCACGACGGTCCAGAGCATCTTCTTGTGGTGCTTGGTGCCGCCCTTCCAGAAGTCGACCAGGATGATCCGGATGCCGTTGAAGGCGTGGAACATGATGGCGCCCACCAGGCCGACCTCACCGACCGCCATCAGCGGGTTCTTGTAGGTACCGAGCACGGCGTCGTAGGCCTCCGGCGAGACCCTCACCAATGAGGTGTCCAGCACGTGGACCAGCAGGAAGAAGAAGATGGCCACGCCGGTGATCCGATGGATCACCCACGACCACATTCCCTCGTTGCCGCGATAGAGGGTCCCACGGCCGGACTTCGCCGGGGCCTGCGCTGATGTCGCAGTTGACACTGTATAAACCTCCCAGGGACTGCAGGGGCGCCTGTGCTACCTCCAGTGGGCACATGGAAACGCCGGTGCGAGTGCATTCCTCCACGACAGACTAGTCCGTCTTGTCGTTCTCGGCCCCTTTTTGACCCGGTCTGGTCTCGGTGTGGCACGTGTCACCGCGGGCGAGGTGCGGGTGGGGCGCTGCCGGGCTGGTGGGAGACCGTCACCTATGCTGTCCCGTGTGACGACTGACCCCGAACTCAATGGCCAGCCAGCCGCGGACCTCTCCGGTACTCCGGGGCTGGATCGCTTCTATGGAGTGATCCCCGCCGGTGGTGTGGGCACCCGGTTGTGGCCGCTCTCGCGGGCGGCTGCCCCGAAGTTCCTGCATGATCTGACGGGTTCGGGGCAGACCTTGATCCGGGCCACCTATGACCGTCTGGCCGCGTTGGCGGGGGACCGGGTGATGGTGGTGACCGGTGAGGCCCATGAGGATGCGGTGCGCGAGCAGTTGCCGGACCTGGCCGGTGAGGACGTGGTGTTGGAGCCGGAGCCGAAGGACTCGGCGGCGGCGATCGGGTTGGCGGCGGCGATCCTGTTCGAGCGTGATCCTGAGACGATCATGGGTTCCTTCGCGGCGGATCAGGTGATCACCCCGGTGGGGGAATTCCAGGAGGCGGTGGCTGAGGCGGTGGCCACGGCGGCCACGGGCAAGATCGTGACGATCGGGATCCGGCCCACGCACCCGGCCACGGGGTTCGGGTACATCCGGCAGGGTGAGGCCTTGACTGTTGAGGGTGCCCCGCATGCCAAGAGTGTGGCGGCGTTCGTGGAGAAGCCGGCCGAGGCGGTGGCGAAGGAGTACGTGGCCTCGGGGGAGTACCTGTGGAATGCGGGCATGTTCGTGGCCCCGGTGTCCTTGATGTTGGAGCATCTGGCGGTGAATGAGCCGGAGTTGCATGCCGGGGTGGTCCAGATCGCGAAGGCGTGGGGCACGGCGGCGCAGGCGGAGACGATGGCGCGGGTGTGGCCGGGGTTGAAGAAGACCGCCATTGACTATGCGGTGGCGGAGCCGGCGGCTGCGGCGGGGGATGTGGCGGTGATCCCGGGTGGGTTCACGTGGGATGACGTGGGGGATTTCGCGGCGATCGCCCGGTTGAATCCGGCCAAGCGGGCCTCGGGGATCACGGTGATCGGTGAGACCCCGCGGGTGTATTCCTCCAAGGCCTCGGGTGTGGTGGTGACGGATACGGCGCGGGTGATCGCCCTGATCGGGGTGCAGGACATCGTGGTGGTGGACACCCCGGATGCCCTGTTGGTCACGACCACGGAGCATGCCCAGTCGGTGAAGCAGGCGGTGGAGTCCCTCAAGGCCCACGGCGACGACGACGTCCTGTGATGGATGAGTCCCGTGATGCATGAGTCCCGACCCGTCCTGGACGATCCGGGACTGCCACGGGTCACCCCCCTGGTCCGGGAACTCGAGCCCGCCGTGGTGGCCTTCCGCCGGGACCTGCACGCTCATCCGGAACTCTCCTATGACGAGCACCGCACCACGGACCGCATCCTGCAGACCCTCTCGGCCGCCGGGCTGTCACCGGTCAAGCTCGAGGACACCGGGGCCTATGTGGACATCGGCTCCGGGCCGATCGTCCTCGGTCTCCGCGCGGACATCGACGCGCTGCCGCTGACGGAGCAGACCGGCCTGGAGTACGCCTCCCGGACCCCCGGGGTGACTCACGCCTGCGGTCATGACGTCCACACCTCGGTGATGACCGGCACCGCACTGGCCCTGCACCGGATCCTGGGCGACGACGGCCGGTCCGGTCCCGGGTTCGCCCACCTGCCGCTGGCGGGCCGGGTGCGCATCATCTTCCAGCCGGCCGAGGAGCGCCTGCCCGGTGGCTCGCTGTCCGTGATCCGGCAGGGCACCCTGGAGGGCATCCCACGGATCCTGGCCGCGCACTGCGAACCCCGGTTCGACGTCGGCACGATCGGCACGCGGATCGGCGCCATCACCTCGGCGGCGGACACCATCAAGATCAGCCTGTCCGGACGCGGCGGACACACCTCACGCCCGCACCTCACCGAAGACCTCGTCTACGCGCTGTCCGCGATCGCCGTACACGTCCCGGCCGTGCTGAACCGACGCATCGACGTCCGTTCGGCGGTCTCCGTGGTGTGGGGACAGATCAACGCGGGGGCGGCACCGAACGCGATCCCCGGCTCCGGCTACCTGGCCGGGACCATGCGGTGCCTGGACGCCGAGGTGTGGGAATCCGCCGGAGACCTGCTGGACGAGGTGGTCCAGGAGGTGGCACGGCCCTTCGGCGTGAAGGTCCACCTGGAGCACATCCGGGGCGTCCCACCGGTGGTCAACACGGAGGCGGAGACGGACCTCATCGAGGATGCCGCCCGGTACGAGCTGGGATCCAGGGCCATCCAGTTGACGCCGCAGTCCATGGGCGGGGAGGACTTCGCGTGGATGACCCAGCTGGTCCCCGGGGCCATGCTGCGGCTGGGGACCCGGACCCCGGGCGGACCGGTCTACGACCTGCACATGGGGGACTATGCGCCGGACGAACGGGCGATCGGTGTGGGCATGCGCATCTTCACGGCCGCGGCCCTCCGGACGCTCGCCGGAGTCCAGTGACCAACCTGTTGTACATCTCGGATCCGATTTCTGAAGCGTTTCCTGCCAACTTTGGGTAAACTCCCCGGTAACTGTCCGTCATCTGGGCGCGGACACCCGTGGAACAGGTCGAGGATGACCTGCGTGCACCCCTGAAGCCCACTCACTCGCACCGAAGGATCATCATGGGCATCGCATCCCCCCTGTCTCGTAAGGCACTCCTGCCGGCCGCCGTCCTGGGCGTGTCCGGACTGCTCCTCGCCGGTTGCGGCGCGGCTCCGGAGGCCCCAAGTTCCAGCGCTGCCGGCTCGGACGCCGCGGCCGTGGGCACGGACAACTCCGACTACAAAGGCTGCATCGTCTCCGACCAGGGCGGTTTCGACGACCGGTCCTTCAACCAGTCCTCCTACGAGGGGCTGATGACGGCGGAGAAGGAGTTCGGCATCGAGACCCTCGAGGCCGAGTCGACCTCCCCGTCCGACTTCGCCCCGAACGTCAACTCGATGTTGCAGGCCGACTGCAACATGATCATCGGGGTGGGCTTCCTCCTGGGTGACACCATCAAGCCGGTCGCCAATGACAACCCGGAGACCCACTTCATGGGGGTGGACGTGACGGATCCGGAGTTCCCGGACAATGTCAAGCGCCTGATCTATGACACGGCCCAGGGCTCCTTCATGGCGGGCTACCTGGCCGCCGGCACCACGGAGACCGGCAAGGTCGCCACCTATGGCGGCGCCGAGATCCCGACCGTGACGATCTTCATGGACGGCTTCGCCGCCGGTGTGGAGTACTACAACGAGCAGAAGGACGCCGAGGTCGAGGTGCTCGGCTGGAACCGCGAGGCCAAGACCGGCTCGTTCACCGGCGATTTCGAGAACCAGGCCAACGGCAAGACCAACACCTCCAACTTCATCAACGAGGGCGCGGACATCATCATGCCCGTGGCCGGGCCGGTGGGTCTGGGCACCCTGGACGCCGTGACGGAGGCCAACGCCGGCGGCAAGGAGGCCAAGGTCATCTGGGTCGACTCCGACGGCTTCGAGACCACGGACAACGGGGACATCATCCTCACCTCCGTGGTCAAGCTCATGGGTGAGGCCGTGCAGGACGTCATCGAGTCCGACCTGGCCGACGAGTTCGACGGCGAGCCCTATGTGGGCACGCTGGAGAACGGCGGCGTGGACCTCGCCCCCTTCCACGACTTCGACACCGAGGTCTCGGACGAGATGAAGTCCGAGCTGGACGAGATCAAGGCAGGGATCATCGATGGCTCCATCGAGGTCAACTCGGACTACTCGCCGGAGGTCTGATCGCCTGACCGGTCCGGATGACGGGCCCCGCGGTGGGGCGGCCTACTGGCCGCCCCACCGTCCTCGTCCTGAGATGATCTCTCCCAAGAGCCCCGAACACTGCAACGGTCTTCTCAAGGCCAGAATGGCTGGAGCACGGTGAAACTCGAGTTACGCGGCATCACCAAGAAATTCGGTGCCTTCACGGCCAACGACTCCATCGACTTCACGGTGGAATCCGGCCAGGTGCACTCCCTGCTCGGGGAGAACGGTGCCGGCAAATCCACCCTGATGAACGTGCTGTTCGGCCTCTATGAGCCCACCGCAGGCGAGATCCTGGTGGACGGCGCCCCGGTGCGATTCAGCGGGCCGGGGGAGGCCATGGAGGCCGGCATCGGCATGGTGCACCAGCACTTCATGCTCATCCCCGTCTTCACGGTGGCGGAGAACGTGGCCCTCGGCGATGAGAGCACCCGCGCCGCCGGCCTCCTCGACCTCGAGGCCACTCGCCGCAAGATCCGCGAGATCTCGGACGAGTACGGCTTCCACGTGGACCCGGACGCGCTGGTGGAGGACCTTCCGGTCGGCGTCCAGCAGCGCGTGGAGATCATCAAGGCGCTTGTGCGGAACGCGCGTGTCCTGATTCTCGACGAGCCCACCGCCGTGCTGACCCCCCAGGAGACGGACGAGCTGCTGGACATCATCCGCAGGCTGCGGGACAACGGTACCGCGATCGTCTTCATCTCCCACAAGCTGCGCGAGGTCAAGGCCATCTCCACCGTGATCAGCGTGCTGCGCCGCGGTCGGCTGGTCGGCACCGCGGACCCGGAGGCCGAGCCCTCCGAACTGGCCGCCCTCATGGTCGGCCGCGCCGTGGAGTTGAACACCACCAAGTCCGCCCCGAACCTGGGGGAGGAGACCTTCACCGTCGACGACCTGACCGTGTTGAGTCCCGAGGGTGTCCGGCTGGTGGACCGGGTGTCCTTCTCCATCCGCCAGGGCGAGGTCCTCGCCGTGGCCGGAGTGCAGGGCAACGGACAGACCGAGCTGACGGAAGCCATCATGGGCCTGCACAAGGCCCACGGATCCGTCCGGCTGGACGGCGAGGAGCTGCTCGGCCGCAGCACCCGGCAGATCATCCGGGCCGGGGTCGGCTATGTCCCCGAGGACCGGTCCACGGATGGTCTGGTGGGCTCCTTCACCGTGGCGGAGAACCTGGTCCTCAACCGCTTCGACCGCCCGCCGGCCGGCGGCCGCTTCCAACTGAACCTCAAGGCCATCCGCGACCTCGCGGAGCGGCGGGTGGAAGAGTTCGACGTCCGTACCCAGGGCGTGGACCTGCCCGTCGGGACGCTGTCCGGCGGCAACCAGCAGAAGGTCGTGATGGCCCGAGAGCTCGTGGACGGGCTCAGGCTGTTCATCGCCTCCCAGCCCACACGGGGGGTGGACGTGGGCTCGATCGAGTTCCTGCACGACCGCATCATCCGCGAGCGGGACGCCGGCACCCCGGTGATGATCGTCTCCACGGAGCTGGACGAGGTCCTGGACCTGGCGGACCGGATCGCCGTGATGTACCACGGTCGGATCATCGGGATCGTCCCGGGTGACACCTCGCGGGACGAGCTCGGCCTGATGATGGCCGGAGTGGACCCGGCCACGGCCAGCCAGTCCGCCGCGGCCACCAGTCCCGCAGCCACCACCCCAGCAGCCACCACCCCAGCAGCCACCACCCCGAAGGGAGAATCGGTATGAGTGCCGCCACCACCGAGAGCACCGCCGCTCCCGCCTTCGGTCCGAAGCCCGGCGGGACGGCCGACCGCCCCACCGGTGGATTCTCGATGCGGGACGTCCTGGCCGGCAACGGCACGGTGACCGTCCTGGCCATCGTGCTGTCCCTGGTCATCAGCGCCCTGCTGATCGTCTTCACGGACGAGGACGTCATCGAGTCCGCGGGGTATCTCTTCGCCCGTCCGGGGGACGCGCTGGCGGCCGCCTGGACCGCGGTGTCCTCCGCCTACGCGGCCCTGTTCCGCGGGGCGATCTTCAACTACCGGAGCGACACGTTGAGCCAGGGCATCTACCCGCTGATGGAGTCTCTGACGGTGGCCACCCCGTTGATCATCATCTCGCTGGGCATCGCCATCTCCTTCCGCTCGGGCCTGTTCAACATCGGTGGCCAGGGGCAGATGATCTTCGGTGCCATGTTCGCCACCTGGTTCGGCGTCCACCTGCAGCTGCCCCCCGGGCTGCACCTGATCCTGGTGATCATCATGGGCATCCTCGGCGGCGCCCTGTGGGGAGCCGTGGTGGGGTTCCTCAAGGCCCTCACGGGCGCGCACGAAGTCATCCTGACGATCATGCTCAACTACGTGGCCATCCACCTGGTCACCTATCTCCTCTACACCCCGGTCCTCCAGCGTGAGGGCTCGACCAACCCGGTCTCGGACTTCCTGCCGGCCTCCGCGCAGTTCCCGCTGCTGTTCGGGGACTCCTTCCGCCTGAACTGGGGCTTTGTGGTGGCCCTGCTGGCCACCGTCTTCGCCTGGTGGCTCATGCGGCGCTCGACCATCGGATTCCAGCTACGCGCCGTGGGCGCCAACCCGGATGCGGCCCGGACGGCCGGGGTGTCCGTGAAGCGTATGTACGTGGTCGTGATGGGCATCTCCGGCGGGCTCGCCGGTCTGGCCGGTATGAGCCAGGTCGCCGGCACGGAGAAGATGTTGAACACGGACGTCGCCGGGTCCTTCGGCTTCGACGCCATCACGGTGGCCCTGCTGGGACGATCGAATCCGATCGGGGTCTTCGGTGCGGGCCTGCTGTTCGGTGCACTGCGCGCCGGCGGTGTCACCATGCAGACGGAGACCGGTGTCCCCATCGACATCGTGCTGATCATCCAGTCGATGATCGTGCTGTTCATCGCCGCACCGCCCCTGGTGCGACTGATCTTCCGACTGCCGGCTCCCGACGCACTGCAGTTGCGCAAGTCCGCGGACCCCGTCACCCAGCCGGCCCTGGCGGGAGCCGTGGCCAGTACCACCGCAGCGTCTGGCGGCCACGCCGTAGCGGTCGAGTCCGACACGGCCGGTATCGGGGAGAGCCCGGGGGCGGGCGACGCTGAACCGGACCCCGGCGAACCGGACGACGCCGGTACCACCCCTGACGCGGAAGGCGAGCAGCGATGAGCACCACCGTGACCTCAGCCGGTGATCCCACCCCGGCAACCCCGGCAACCCCGGCCGCCTCCGACGCCGCGGCACCGACCAGGGATGTCGTCCGCCATGGGACCACCCCGATCGCCTTCGCGGTGCTCACCGTGGTCGCCCTCGTGGTGTTCGCGCTGAACGCCTCGGGCGCCTCGGCCACCTTCCGCATCTCCACGGACGCCGACGCGGTCCAGATCCCGGACGTGGTGGCGCCCACCGTGCCCTTCGGGTGGACCGTGACGGTGCTGCTCGCGGCCCTGACCGTGTGGGGCTACCTGCAGGTACGCCGCTCCGGCACCGTCGCCGGCTGGATCTCCGCCGTGTTCGCCGCCCTGTTCGTCATGGGCTTCCTGATCTGGGTGGTCGGTGCCGCCAACACCACCACGGTGTTCCTCACCGGCCTGATCGCCGGTTCGGTGACCCTGGCCATTCCACTGATCTTCGGCTCCATGGCCGGCGTCCTCTCGGAACGGGCCGGCGTGGTCAACATCGCGATCGAGGGCCAGCTGCTGGCCGGCGCCTTCACGGCGGCCGTCACCGGTTCGGTCACGGGCTCTGTCTGGGCCGGCCTGCTCGCCGCGGTGGTGGCGGGTGTGCTCGTCTCGGTGCTGCTGGCGGTGTTCTCCATCCGCTACCTGGTCAACCAGATCATCGTCGGTGTGGTCCTCAATGTCCTCGTGGCGGGTCTGACCAGCTTCCTGTTCAGCACGGTGCTGGCCTCGAACTCCTCCACCCTGAACTCGCCGCCCCACTTCCCGTCCCTGCGGATCCCGGTGCTGGCGGACATCCCGATCATCGGACCGATCCTGTTCGACCAGACCCTGCTGGGCTACGGCATGTACCTGATCGTGATCGTCCTGTACATCGGCCTGTTCCACACCAAGTGGGGGCTGCGCGTGCGGGCCGTCGGCGAGCACCCCAAGGCCGCGGACAGCGTGGGGATCAACGTCATCCGCACCCGGTACATCAACGTGCTGCTCGGCGGTGCGATCGCCGGCATGGGCGGCGCCTTCTTCACGCTGGTGTCCGCCTCCTCCTTCTCCAAGGAGATGACCGCGGGACAGGGGTTCATCGCCCTGGCTGCCGTGATCTTCGGACGCTGGAACCCGTTGGGGGCCTTCTTCGCGGCGCTGCTGTTCGGCTTCACCACCAACATGCAGTACGTGCTGGCCATCCTCGGCACGCCCGTCCCCAGCCAGTTCATGGCGATGCTGCCGTACCTCGTGACGGTCCTGGTGGTGGCCGGGTTGGTCGGCCGCTCCCGTGGCCCGGCCGCCGCGGGCTCGCCGTATGTCAAGGAGTAGTGAAGGACGAGTGAAGGAGTAGCCGTGGAACAGCATGAGTACGGAGCCGGCGAGCCGTTCGCCCACCCGAGCGCCGACCCGTTCGAGGATGACATCCCCCTGACAGCGTCCCTGCCGCGCCTGACCCGCACGGCATCCGGTATCGACTGGCAGCGACTGGAGTCCACGGCGCGCGCCGCCATGACGCGCGCCTATGTGCCGTACTCGGGGTTCCCCGTGGGGGCCGCCGCGTTGGTCGAGGACGGCCGCGTGGTGGCCGGCTGCAACATCGAGAACGCCTCCCTGGGGCTGACCCTGTGCGCGGAATGTTCGCTGGTGTCCAACCTGCAGATGACCGGCGGCGGACGGCTGGTGGCGTTCTACTGCGTGGACGGCAACGGCCAGGTGCTGATGCCGTGCGGTCGCTGCCGCCAACTGCTCTCCGAATTCCAGGCCCCGGGCATGCGCCTGATGGGCCCGGAGGGCGAACTGACCATGGAGGAGGTCCTGCCCCTTGCCTTCGGACCGGCGGACATGTCCGCCATGACGGAGCGGACGGCGCAGAACCAGCAGGCCCAGCAGAACCCGCAGACCCAGCAGAACCAGCAAGCCCGGCAGGACCAGCCGGATGAGAGGACCCGATGACCCGGACCGCAGAACCCTTCGACGCGATCGAGGTCATCCGCGCCAAGCGCGACCGCCAGACGCTCACCGGCCCCCAGATCGACTGGGTGGTGGACGCCTACACCCGCGGCGTGGTCGCGGAGGAGCAGATGTCCGCCCTGGCCATGGCCATCCTGCTCAACGGCATGGACCGCAGGGAGATCGCGCGCTGGACGAACGCGATGATCGCCTCGGGTGAGCGGATGGACTTCTCCGCGCTGCGCGGCACAGGGCCCGACGCCGGCCCCAAGCCGACCGCGGACAAGCACAGCACCGGCGGGGTCGGGGACAAGATCACGCTGCCGCTGGCTCCGCTGGTGGCGGTGTACGGCGTGGCCGTACCCCAGCTCTCCGGCCGCGGGCTGGGGCACACCGGTGGCACGCTGGACAAACTGGAGGCCATCCCCGGGTGGAGGGCGGAGCTCTCCAACGCCGCGCTGATGGACCAGCTCTCCGAGATCGGCGCCGTGATCTGCGCCGCCGGTGCCGGCCTGGCCCCGGCGGACAAGAAGCTCTACGCGTTGCGGGACGTCACCGGCACGGTGGAGGCCATCGAGCTGATCGCCTCCTCCATCATGTCCAAGAAGATCGCCGAAGGCACCGACACCCTCGTGCTGGATGTGAAGTGTGGCTCCGGCGCGTTCATGAAGACCGAGCCGATGGCTCGCGAGCTGGCCCGCACCATGGTGGACCTGGGGCGGGACGCCGGGGTGAACACCTCGGCCCTGCTCACGGATATGGACACCCCGCTGGGGCTGACCGCGGGCAACGCCATCGAGGTGACCGAATCGGTGGAGGTCCTCGCTGGTGGGGGACCGGCCGACGTCGTGCAGCTGACCGTGGAACTGGCCCGCGCCATGCTGGCCGGCGCCGGGGTGACCGGAGTGGACCCGGCCGAAGCCCTGGCGGACGGCCGCGCCATGGACGTCTGGCGCCGGATGATCTCCGCCCAGGGCGGAGACCCGGACGCCCCGATGGCCACCGCCCGGGAGTCCCACGTCATCACCGCACCCGAGTCCGGGGTGCTGACCCGCCTGGACGCCATGTCTGTGGGTCTGGCCGCGTGGCGGCTCGGGGCCGGGCGGGCGCGCAAGGAGGACCCGGTGCAGGCCGCCGCCGGGGTACGGATGCATGCCAAGCCGGGGGACACCGTGCAGGCCGGCCAGCCGTTGCTGACCCTGCTCACGGACACCCCGGAGCAGTTCGACCGGGCGATGGCCGCGCTGGAGGGTGGCTTCGAGGTGGCCGGCGCAGGCACCGCCGCGGCGGACGGCTTCGCCCCGCGGCCCCTGATCATCGACCGCATCGACTGAGCCCGGAGGGCTGCTCCGGGACGCCCCGGAACCATCCCGGAATCCTGGCTGCCGAGGGCCGGCGGACCGGTTCCAGTCGCTAGGCTGAACGGGTGTTCCAGCTCATCGAGGAGGCCGTCCTCCACGCCGCAGGCCAGTGGTGGGTCCTGGCCGCCGTGTACCTGCTGTGCACCATCGACGGCTTCTTCCCCCTGGTGCCCTCCGAGTCGGTGATCGTGGCGCTGGCCTCGATCTCGGGGAATGCGGACACCGTGTCCCTGTGGTGGGTGTGGCTGCTCGGTGCGCTGGGCGCCATCACCGGTGACCAGATCGCCTACAGTCTCGGCCGGGCCATCGGGATCGACCGTTTCCGCTGGATGCGGACCCGCACCGTGCGGCGCGCGATCGGCAGCGCCCGCCGTGCCCTGGACGGCCACGGCGCCATGGTGATCTGCACGGCCCGGTACATCCCGGGCGGCCGGGTGGCCGTGAACTACACGGCCGGAGCCACCGGTTATCCGCGCCTGTGGTTCACCGTGCTGGACGTCTTCGCGGCGTTCCTGTGGTCCGCGTACTCCATCGGCATCGCCAAGGCCACCACCGGTTGGATGGACAACACGCTGCTGCAGATCACCGTGGCCGTGGTGGCGGCGGCGGCGGTCGGCTGGTTGGCGGACCAGGTCTTGAGACGGATCCTGGCGCGGTGGGCCGTCCGCGTCCCGTCGTCGGCAGGACCGGCAGGACCGGTCGAGACGGCTGAGACGGCTGGACAAGCGGAGCAGGCGGAGTCGACTGAGCAGGCGGGTGCCCCTGCCGTAGACTCGCCCCGTGACTGACGCGATCGAATTCTCCGCCCCCTCGCCCCTCGACGTCGATCTGGCAACCTTGCCCAAGATCAGCCTCCACGATCATCTGGACGGCGGCCTGCGGCCGGCCACCATCCTGGACCTGGCCGGACAGATCGGCCACGAACTCCCCGCTGACACCGCCGACTCCCTGGCCGAGTGGTTCGCGGAATCCGCGAACTCCGGCACGCTGGAGCGCTACCTCGAGACCTTCGACCACACGATCGCCGTCATGCAGAGCGCCGAAGGCCTGCAGCGCGTGGCCCGCGAGTTCGTGGAGGACCTGGTGGAGGACGGTGTGGTCTACGCCGAGATCCGCTGGGCCCCCGAGCAGCACACCGCCGGCGGGCTGAGCCTGGACGAGGCCGTCGAGGCCGTCCAGGCCGGGCTCGATCAGGGCGTGGAGTCCGCCGAGGAGGAGGGCACGTCCATCCGGGTGGGCCAGCTCATCACGGCCATGCGCCAGAACGACCGCTCGCAGGAGATCGCCGAGCTCGCGGTGCGCCACCGCGAGACCGGGGCCGTCGGCTTCGACATCGCCGGGCCCGAGACCGGCTTCCCGCCGTCCCGGTTCACCGAGGCCTTCACCTGGCTGGCCACCCAGCAGTTCCCGGCCACCGTCCACGCGGGGGAGTCGGACGGGATCACCTCCATCCAGGACGCCCTCGTCAACGGCAGGGCCCTGCGCCTGGGCCACGGCGTGCGGATCGCCGATGACATCACGGTGGAGTTCAACGCCACGGACGAGACCGGCGAACCGGTGGGGGAGGACCAGGCCCTCGTGGACCTCGGCGCCACCGCTGCCTGGGTCCGCGACCGCGGGATCGCCCTGGAGGTCTGCCCGTCCTCGAACCTGCAGACCGGCGCCATCGCCTCCTACGGGGGCACCATCTCCACGCACCCGATCGACATGCTGGCCCAGCTGGGCTTCCGCGTGACCATCAACCCGGACAACCGGCTGATGAGCGGGGTGTCCCTGACGGACGAGCTCTACCTGCTCGCCGAGGTCTTCAACTACTCCCTCGAGGAGTTGCTCGACTTCCAGCTCAACGCGGCCGAGGCCGCGTTCCTGCCGCTGGAGGACCGGGAGGCCCTGGCCGAGCTGCTCGTCGAGTCCTGGGGGGATGCCATCGCCGGTGGCGCGGACGGCGAGGGCCCCGTGCGCCTGGAGGCCATCGACGACACCGACGACACCGACGCGTGAGCACCGCTGGATGATGGAGCGTGCATGAGTGAGCCCGTCGACCGGCTCGTCTGGGTGGTCGCCCGGCTGCGGGAGCACTGCCCGTGGACGCGGCGGCTCACCCACGATGTGCTGACCGAGTACCTCATCGAGGAGGCCTATGAGGCCGTGGAGGTCATCGAGTCCACGCCCGCGGCGGGCTGGCCCGAGCAGGCGCGGGCGGAGGGGACCTACGAGCGGCTGCGCCTGGAGATGGGGGACGTGCTGTTCCAGGTGGTCCTGCACGCGGCCATCGCCCAGGATGCCGGCGGCTTCACCTTCGACGGCACCGTCGAGGCCATCACGGACAAGATGATCCGCCGCAATCCGCACGTCTTCCACCCGGACGGCCGTCTGCTGCCCGCCGAGGATCTCGCCGCGGCGAGCCTCGAGGAGATCGAGAAGAACTGGGAGCGGATCAAGAAGGCCGAACGCGCAGCTCAACGCGCAGACCAGCCAGTCGGCGCCGAGACCGAGCCGGTGCCTGATCCCGCGGCCTTCGCCCAGGTTCCCGCCCACCTGCCGGCCCTGGCGGCCGCGGCGAAGGTCGTGGACCGGGCCGCCCGGCAACCGGTGAACCCGCTGGCGGAACCCGGCCGGCCGTCGTCGGGCCCGGGCCCTGCTGCCTTGGACTCTGCGGCCTGGGAGTCCGCCGTCCTCGACCCCGCTGCCCTCGATCCCGCTGCCCTGCAGGACGAGACCGCACTGGGCTCCGCGCTGTTCGCCCTGGTCCAACGTTCCCGCGCCGTAGGACTGGACCCGGAGCGGGCGTTGCGGCGGCACCTGGCCCAGCTGCGTCACGACCTCTCGGGTCCCGCCGCGACGGGATAGGCTGAACCCGCGTTGCACCCCGCGCCGCCGCCACCGAAGAAGCCCTTCAAAGGAGACCGCACATGGCCCTGATCGACGCCATCCATTCCCGTGAAATCCTGGATTCCCGCGGAAACCCCACCGTGGAGGTGGAGGTCCTGCTGACGGACGGCTCCCTCGGTCGCGCTGCGGTGCCCTCGGGCGCCTCCACCGGTGAGTTCGAGGCCGTGGAGCGCCGCGACGGGGATCCGGACCGCTACCTCGGCAAGGGCGTGCTCGGCGCGGTCAATGCCGTGATCGAGAACATCGCCGATGAGCTCGAGGGCGAGGACGCCACGGACCAGCGCCTGATCGATGCCCTGATGATCGATCTGGACGGCACGGAGAACAAAGGCACCCTCGGTGCCAACGCCATCCTCGGCGTCTCCCTGGCCGTGGCCAGCGCCGCCGCCGCCTCCGCGGACCTCTCCCTGTTCAAGTACCTGGGCGGGCCGAACGCCCACGTGCTGCCCGTGCCGATGATGAACATCCTCAACGGCGGTGCGCACGCCGACTCGAACGTGGACATCCAGGAGTTCATGATCGCCCCGATCGGCGCACCCAGCTTCTCCGAGGCCCTGCGCTGGGGCACCGAGGTCTACCACACGCTCAAGAAGGTCCTGCAGGAACGCGGGTTGGGCACCGGCCTGGGGGATGAGGGCGGCTTCGCCCCGTCCCTGCCGTCCAACCGCGCCGCCCTGGACCTCATCACCGAGGCCATCACCCGGGCCGGCTACACCCCCAGGGAGCAGATCGCCCTGGCCCTGGACGTGGCCTCCTCCGAGTTCTGCGAGAAGGGCACCTACACCTTCGAGGGCGAGCAGAAGTCCTCCGCCGAGATGATCGCCTACTACGAGGGTCTCGTGGCGGACTACCCGCTGATCTCGATCGAGGACCCCTTGGACGAGAACGACTGGGACGGCTGGGCCCAGCTCACCGCCGCCCTGGGTCAGCAGGTCCAGCTCGTCGGGGATGACCTGTTCGTCACCAACCCCGAGCGCCTGCAGCGCGGCATCGATGAGGCCTCCGGCAACGCCCTGCTGGTCAAGGTCAACCAGATCGGCTCGCTGACGGAGACCTTCGACGCGATCTCGCTGGCCCAGCGCCACCTGTTCCACTGCATGATCTCCCACCGCTCCGGCGAGACGGAGGACACCTTCATCGCAGACCTCTCAGTGGCCACCAACGCCGGCCAGATCAAGACCGGCGCGCCGGCCCGCTCGGATCGGGTGGCCAAGTACAACCAGCTGCTGCGCATCGAGGAGGAGCTGGGCGATTCCGCGATCTACTCGGGCGCCTCGGCCTTCCCCCGCGTTCGCCGCGCCTGAGCCCGCTGCCGGCGGCACACCGGCCGCACCACGGTCCCCGTCCCTGAGCTCTCGGGGCAATCCACACCCGTGGGGATTGCCCCGAAAGTGATGGTGGTCCGGCGCGCTGCCCCGGCTGCCGGCGGGTCAGCCGTTATCCTCAGTAGGACCCGGCCCGCCGCCGGGTTTTCACGTCAGTCGTCCGGTTTCTGATCAGCACGCGGGAGGTACAGATGGCAACTCGCCGTCCACGGGTACCCAAGACCTCGCAGCGCCAGCTCGCCGACGTCGGCGCGGGCGCCTCCTCCCGTGCGGCCGGTTTCCACCCCGGGTACGACGTCGGCCCCGCACCTCGGTTCGAGGGCGCCGGTTCCGCGTCCCATCCCGTCGGCGGGTACTCGGCGAAGGTCATCCCCCTCGATGCCGCGCCCTCGCGTCACGGGGCGGCCGCGGCGCCCGGGACAGCCGGGACGGCCGGGACAGAGGGCCCGGAAGCCGAGGCCTCCGCAGCGGAGGGTCCCGGGGTGGAGGCCCCTGAACTGGAGTCCGAGGTCGAGCCGGAGCTGACTCCCGAGCAGCGCCGCGCCGAGACCCGCAGCACCCTGCTGAGCCGATCCACCCCGCGCCTGCGCCGCAAGAACTCGCAGAGACGCCGGACCTCCGCGTCGTCGGCGGCTGCGGCGGCGCCCCAGACACATGCCATGGTGGAGCCCGTCCCCGCCCGGAACTTCACCGGCCGCTCGGTCGCCTTCCTGGTGGTGCTCTTCGTGGCGGCCGTGCTGCTGGCCCCGACGCTTCGGGTGTTCCTGGACCAGCAGGCCGAACTGAGGGCCGTCCAGGAGGACATCGTCGCGGAGCGGCAGCTGGAACAGGACTTCACGAACGAGATCTCGCGGTGGGATGACCCGGCCTACATCCAGCAGCAGGCCCGAGAACGCTTCAACCTGGTGATGCCCGGCGAACAGACCTACATGGTCATCGGCGGCGACGAGGCGGTGGAGGATCCGGTGCCCGCGCCCGCCAGTCCCGGCGAGGTCAACCCGGACCTCCCGTGGGCGGACGCCCTCTGGGACTCCGTGGTGCGCGCGGGGACCGACTGACCTCCGACTCGACAGGGCACAATCAACACCATGACGCAGAACCCGGACCGTACCCCCACGCAGCAGGATCTGGACACCATCAGCCGGCAGTTGAACCGCCCGGCACGTGACGTCGTCGAGATCGGTGCCCGGTGCGTGTGTGGCAATCCGCTGGTGGCCACCACGGCCCCGCGACTGTCCAACGGCATCCCGTTCCCGACCACCTTCTACCTCACGCACCCCGTGCTGACCGCAGCCGTCTCCCGGCTGGAGGCCGCCGGGACCATGGCGGAGATGACCGAACGGCTCGGCCGGGACGAGGCTCTGGCCGCCCGCTACCGTGCCGCCCATGAGGCCTACCTGGTCGAACGCGCCCGGATCGGCCTGGTGGCCGGCACGGACGGAGTCCCCGAGATCTCCGGGATCTCCGCCGGCGGTATGCCTGATCGGGTCAAGTGCCTGCACGTGCTCGTGGGCCACGCCCTGGCCGCCGGACCCGGAGTGAACCCCCTCGGAGACGAGGCCCTGGTGCTGGTCGGCCAGGAGTGGACGGCGGAGACCTGCCGCTGTGTCGGCGCGTGGGACCAGGCGGCGCCCGTGCCGAGCCAGGACCTCAGTCGGCACGTGAGACGACTGGCCGGGGAGAGGAACCCCGTGCAGGGGGCCGCCGTGCCGGAGCCGGAGCTGGAACCGGAGCCGGCTCCCGGGACGCGGACCGTGGCCGCCATCGACTGCGGCACCAACTCCATCCGACTACTGGTGGCCCGCCTCGAGTCCGGTCAGGACGCCGGGGCGGGAGCACCGCGGCTGGTCGACCTGCACCGGGAGATGCGCGTGGTCCGGCTCGGTGAGGGGGTGGACGCCACCGGACGGCTGTCCGAGGCCGCCATGGCGCGCACCTTCGCCGCCACCGAGGACTATGCGGCGCTGATCCGCCAGTTCGGGGCCGAATCCGTCCGCTTCGTGGCCACCTCCGCCAGCCGGGACGCCGCCAACGCCGCGGAGTTCACCGCCGGCATCCGGGACCGTCTGGGCGTGGAGCCGGAGGTCGTCTCGGGCGAGGAGGAGGCGGCCCTGTCTTTCGCGGGTGCGGCCTCCGTGCTGGCCTCGCGCTTCGCGGACGAGACCGATGGCCAGAGGCCCGGCCCGGTGCTCGTGGTGGACCTGGGCGGGGGATCGACCGAGTTCGTCCTCGGCACTTTGAGGGCAGAGATCACTAGTGAACTCCGCCCTCACAGTGCTCGGGCGGAAAGTGATCGGGCGGATAGTGATCGGACGGAAAGTGATCGGGCAGACCGTGGCCAGCCGGCCGGCGGTCAGGGCGGGGGATCGGGGCCGGTGGTGACCCACGCGGTGAGCGTGCCGATGGGCTGCGTGCGCTTCTCCGAGCGACACCTGCACTCGGACCCGCCCTCGGACGCCGAGATCGAGGCCGCCGTCCAGGAGATCGAGGCAGTCCTGGACGAGGTTGAGGCGAGCGTCCCGCTGGGGGAGGCGGCCGCCGTCGTGGGCGTGGCCGGTTCCGTGACCACCGTGACCGCCGCCGCGCTGGAGTTGTCCGCCTACGAGCCGGACACCATCCACGGCACCGAGCTGGACGTGGACGTCATCGCGGACACCGCGTCACGGCTGCTCGCGGCCACCCGCGCCCAGCGGGCCGCCCTGCCCTACATGCACCCGGGGCGTGCGGACGTGATCGGGGCCGGGGCCCTGATCTGGTCCATGATCGTGCGCAGGGTGGCCCAGTCGGGTGGAGGCAGGGTCACCACGGCCACCACCTCCGAGCACGACATCCTGGACGGGATCGCCCTGTCCCAGGCGGGATGAACCGGCGCCGGGCCGCACTCGCCGCGGCCGTCCCGCTACTGCTGGGGGCCCTGATGATGGGAGTCCTCCCGCCGGGCACCTTGCCCGCGGCCACCGCCGATGAGTGGCGGGACCAGCAGTATTGGCTCGAGGAATACGGCTTCAGCGAGGCTTGGGAGACCTCCCGGGGCGCGGGGGTCACCGTGGCGGTCATCGACACGGGCATCGACGCCGACCATCCAGACCTGACCGGCCAGGTGGCCGGCGGCCTGGACGTCTCCGGGACCGGCAACGCCTCCGGAACCGAGCCCGTGGGCGAGATGGCCGAGCACGGCACCATGGTGGCCTCGGTCCTGGCCGGACACGGCAACAACGAGGCCGCGCTGCGTCAGGCCGAGGAGGAACGCCGCAGCGCGAAGGCGAGCCCCGTGCCCTCCACCCTCGCCTCCGGTACCCCTGCCGACACCCCCGCCGCAGTGGACGGCATGGCAGGTCCGGACGGGATCGTCGGGGTGGCGCCGCAGGCGAAGCTCCTCTCCGTCTCCGTGAACTTCGGTGCCCAGGACACGGACGGTCCTTCGGCGGAGGACCAGATCGCGCGCGCCGTGACGTGGGCCGTGGACCAGGGGGCGGACGTCATCAACATGTCGCTGGGCTCCACCCGCCAGGACTGGCCGGAGAGCTGGGACCGGGCCTTCCTGCACGCCGAGCAGAACGACGTGGTGGTGGTGGCCGCCGCCGGCAACCGGGCCTCGGGCACCATGACCGCCGGTGCACCGGCCACCATTCCGGGGGTGCTGACCGTGGCGGGCCTGACCGCGGACGGCACGGCGAGCTGGGACTCCTCCACCGAGGGCATCTCGATCGGCGTCGCGGCACCGGCGGAACCGCTGGTCGGCGCCGTGCCGGGTGGTGACCGGCGCGAGTGGGCCGGCACGTCCGGGGCCGCACCGATGGTGGCCGGCCTGGCCGCCCTGATCCGTTCGGCCCATCCGGAGATGCCCGCCCACCAGGTCATCCACCGCATCCTGACCACGGCCGAGGACGCGGGGGTGCCGGGCGTGGATCCGGTCTACGGCCACGGCATCATCAACGCCGCCGCAGCCGTGGGGGCAGAGGTGGGGGCCGTGGACCGCAACCCGATGGACACCCTCGCCGACTGGATCCGGGTGCACCGCCGTGCTGAGTCCTCCGGTGCCCCCACGCCGTCCGCAGCGCCCAGCGATCAGGCGACCGGGCCGGCGTCGGGCACGGATCCGTTGCCCACGGACCTGCCGCAGGCCACCGCGGCGCGGGACCCGGCGCCCGGACTGCAGCCGGCGCTGGTGATCGGCACCGCGGTGTTGGTGATCGGGTTGGCCGGGACATCCGTGGGCTTGTTCCTGCGGCAGCGCAGGTCCTCCTCCGAACGGTGAAGCGGGCCAGCCGGAAGCGGAGATTGTGACTTTGTGAGAAATTTCACGAAGTGGTGGCTTCGGGCTTAGGGTAGGGGGCATGGCAACCACTCCGCAGCTGTCCCCGAAGCCCCGTGTCCTGATTGTCGGCGGCGGTTACGCCGGCCTGTATGTCGCCAAGAACCTGGAGAAGAAGGTTCAGGAGCGTGGCGGTGTCGTCACCGTCGTGGACCCGAACCCGTACATGACCTACCAGCCGTTCCTGCCTGAGGTCGTCGGCGGCCACATCGAGCCACGCCACATCGTGGTGGACCACCGCACCCACCTCAAGCGCACCGAGGTCGTGCAGGGCAAGGTCGTCAAGGTCGAGCACGCCCGCAAGACCGCCACCGTCCAGACCCAGGACGGCTCCGAGTTCGAGATCCCGTACCAGGACGTCGTGATGACCGCCGGCGCCACCACCCGCGTGTTCCCGATCCCGGGCCTGGGCGAGGCCGGCATCGGCATGAAGACCGTGCAGGAGGCCGTCCAGCTGCGCAACCAGATCCTGAACCGCCTGGAGATCGCGTCCACCCTGACAGACCCCGCGGCCCGTTCCCGCGCCCTGACCTTCGCCGTGGTGGGCGGCGGCTTCAACGGTGTGGAGACCATCTCCGAGATGGAGGACCTGATCCGGTCCTCCATCAAGAAGAACCCGCGTCTGGCCCAGTCGGATGCGCGCATCGTGCTGATCGAGGCCATGGGCAAGATCATGCCCGAGGTCGGCGAGGACCAGGCGGTGGAGGTCGTGGAGCACCTGAAGTCCCGCGGCATCGAGGTGCTGCTGAACACCTCCCTGGCCGGCGCCGAGGGCGGCGTGCTCAAGCTCATGAACATGGCGGACAAGTCCGACGCCGGCTCCTTCGAGACCGACACCCTGGTGTGGACTGCCGGTGTGGCCGCCAACGCCGTGGCCCAGCAGACCGACTTCCCGGTGGAGCAGCGCGGCCGGATCGAGGTCACTCCGACCCTGCAGATCTCCGACGGCACCGGCGGCGTGCTCGAGGGTGCCTGGGGCGCCGGCGACGTGTGTGCCGTGCCCGACCTGACCGGTGACGGTCCCGGCGGCTTCTGCGTCCCGAATGCCCAGCACGCCGTACGCCAGGCCAAGCGCCTCGCCGCCAACCTGCTCGCGGTCCGCTTCGGCGAAGGCGCCGTGGAGGAATACGTGCACAAGTCCCTCGGCGCCGTGGCCGGTCTCGGCTTCGGCAAGGGCGTGGGCAACCCAATGGGCATGAAGCTCTCCGGCGTCCCGGCCTGGCTGGCCCACCGCGGTTACCACGGCCTGGCCATGCCGATGTACGAGCGCAAGGCCCGCGTGGTCTCCGGCTGGGTCATGGAGCTCGTCTTCGGCCGGGACACCACCCCGCTCGAAGGCCTCGAGAACCCGCACAACCCCTTCCTGGAGGCGGCCGGCGGCGAGTTGAAGCCCGGACGTTTCGACAACCCCAAGGCGCTGGAGTCCGCGAAGAAGTGACGCGCTGACCTGGATGTGACCCAGGTCCACGACGCCCGGCCCGGTACCCTTGAGAGGTGCCGGGCCGGCGTCGTTGTGGTCGGTTCGCCACGCCCCCATAGCCCAATTGGCAGAGGCGGGAGACTTAAAATCTCTGTGTTGTGGGTTCGAGTCCCACTGGGGGCACCCTGCCGGACGGCGGCCGACGGCGGCCTGACCCGGCCGAGCGGGACGCCGCGGATTCAGCCGAGCGCGGATCACCCGTCTCTGGTGGCCGCTCCGGGTTGCTTCTCAGCCAAGGCGGATAGACTGAGCGCAGCCCCCACTGCAGGTCCAGGCCGGATTTGCTCCACGAGACACCCGGCCGGATCCACGCGACGTGGACTGCACGCCACCAACCTGAGGAGATGGCCCGTGGCCAACCCCGTCTTCAACACCAAGAACTTCCAGCAGCAGATGCACTCCGGTGACGGCCGGACCGCCAGCCAGACGCCCAGCTGGTACCAGGGCGGTGCCCAGGGGAAGCAGCAGGCCCAGCCGCAGTACGGACAGCAGCAGCAGTACACGCCGGAACAGCTGGCGCAGCTGGAGCAGTCCTACCGCGAGCCCGCCGCCGGCCCGGGTGACACCGGTCGGATGAGCTACAACGACGTGATCGGCAAGACCGTGATCACGCTGCTGCTCGTGGTGGTCGGTGCCGCGATCGGCTGGAACATGCCGGCGCTGATGCTGCCGGGGGCCATCGTCGGCCTGGTGCTGGGCCTGGTGAACGCCTTCAAGCGCGAGCCCTCGCCCGCGCTGATCCTCATCTACGCCGCGGCCCAGGGACTCTTCCTCGGAGGCATCTCCGGCATCTTCGAACAGATGTGGCCGGGCATCGCCGTCCAGGCCGTGCTGGCCACCCTGTGCGTCTTCGCCGTCACCCTGGCGCTGTTCGCCTCCGGCAAGTGGCGCGTCTCGAAGAAGTCCGTGAAGATCTTCATGATCGCGATGATCGGCTACGCAGCCTTCTCGCTGGTGAACCTGTTCCTCATGCTCTTCGGCGTCACCGACTCCATGTTCGGCCTGCGCGGTGAGTTCCCGCTGCTCGGCCTGGGCATCGGCCTGCTGGCCGTCTTCCTGGCGGCGTTCTCCCTGGTCATGGACTTCACCTCGATCACCCAGGGTGTGAAGGCCGGCGCCCCGCAGAAGTACTCCTGGTCCGCCGCCTTCGGCCTGACCGTCACGTTGGTGTGGCTGTATGTCGAGATCCTGCGGATCCTGGCGATCCTGCGCGGCAGCGACTGAGAATGACCGGCAACTGGCCGGTCCGGCCCCGGGATCCCCGGTGCCGGACCGGCCTTTTTGCTCCGGCGGCACGGCAGAATGGACTGAAGCCGCTGTCACTGACCGAGGAGTCACGCCCATGACCGCACCCGACTTCGGGGGTCCCGCCGCCACGGGGACCCAGTACGAGCTCCGTCACGGCGGAGCCGAGGCCACGATCACCTCGCTGGCCGGTGCACTACGCCTCTACGAGGTGGGCGGGACCGCCCTCGTGGAGAGCTTCGGAGCAGATGAGCTCCCGCCGTCGGCGTGTGGGATCCAGCTCTCCCCCTGGCCCAACCGGGTGCGGGACGGCCGCTGGGAGCTGGACGGCGCGGCCCAGCAGCTCGATATCACCGAGCCCTCCCGCGGCCATGCCACCCACGGGCTGCTCCGCAACACCGCCTTCCTGGCCACCGCCCACTCCGCGCGCGAGGTGACACTGCGCGGGGAGATCCACCCACAGCATGGCTACCCGTTCCGGCTCACCCACCAGGTGACGTACACCCTGGACGACGCCGGCTCCCTCACCGTGCGCCAACAGCTCACCAACCGCGGGCCGCGCCCCGCGCCCGCCGCCTTCGGCGCGCACCCCTTCCTGCGCCTGGGCGAGGTGCCCAGTGAGGAGCTGACCCTCACCCTGTCAGCCGCCACCCGGATCCTGGCCGACGAGAGGCTGATCCCCACCGGCACCCGTCCCGTGCAGGACACAGACGAGGACTTCCGTGCCGGACGTGTGGTCGGCAGCGACCTGCTGGATGCCGCGTTCACGGATCTGGACCCCGGGGAGGACGGGCGCAACCACTACGGGCTGGTGGCGCCGGATGGTCGTGCCGTGGAGCTCTGGACCGACCCCGTCTACGGCTATGTCCAGGTCTTCTTCACGGACCGGTTCCCCGGCCGGCACCGGGCGGTCGCGGTGGAACCGATGACCGCACCGGCGAACGCCCTGAACAGCGGGCACGGCCTCGTGTGGATCGACCCGGACGAATCGCTCTCGGCGTCCTGGGGGATCACCGGAAGGACGACGGTTGGCAGCGTAGACGGACAGGAGACAGCGCGTTGAACACGAGCCCACCATCCGGCACCCCGGCTACGGGGCCGGTCCACGAATCGGACCTGAGCGCGGAGCGGGCGGCGGACCGTCTGGCCGCGGACATCCCCTACGGCTTGACCGTGGCGGCCGCCTGGTCCTGGCGTGTCCTGTTGGTCCTCGCCATGGCCGGTGCGGGGATCTGGCTGCTCAGCCATGTCTCCATCCTGGTCATCCCCCTGATCGTCGCCGCCCTGCTGGCCACCCTCCTGATGCCGATCCACCGGCGCTTCGTCAGATGGGGCGTGCCGCGAGGCCTGTCTGTCACGGCCGTCATCCTGGGCTTCATCCTCATCGTGCTGGGCCTGTTGACGCTGGTGGGCCAGCAGCTCGCCGTGGGGTTCACGGACATGTGGGAACAGATCGTGGTCGGCGTCCAGGGGATCGTCGTCTGGCTGGAGACCCTGGGCGTGACCACGGACCAGTGGAACGACATCGCCGGCGACCTCACGGAGGCGGTGCGGAACAACAGCCAGACCATCGTCTCCGGGGCGCTCGGGTTCGGGTCGACGGCCGGGAACATCGCTGCCGGCACGGTCCTGGTGGTCTTCGCCCTGATCTTCTTCCTGTTCGACGGCAAGGGGATCTGGCGCTTCTGCCTGAATTTCGTGCCCCGCCGCCACCGTGAGGCCATCGACGGCGCCGGTCAGGCCGGCTGGAGCTCCCTCGGCAGTTATGTCCGGGTCCAGATCTTCGTGGCCTTCGTGGATGCCGTCGGCATCGGTGCCGGCGCCTGGATCCTCGGGGTCCCACTCGCCCTGCCCCTGGGCGTGCTGGTGTTCTTCGGTTCGTTCATCCCGTTGGTCGGTGCCTTCCTGACCGGCGCGGTGGCCGTGTTGCTGGCCCTCGTGGCCAACGGCTGGGTCAACGCCCTGATCATGCTCGGCGTGGTGCTGTTGGTCCAGCAGATCGAGGGCAACGTGCTGCAACCGCTGGTGATGGGCCGTGCCGTCAGTCTCCACCCGCTGGCCGTGTTCCTGGCCGTGGCCGGTGGCACCGCCGTGCTGGGCCTGGTCGGAGCGATCTTCGCGGTGCCGGTGATGGCCTTTCTGAACGCCACCATCAAGTACTTCCACGCCGAGTCGTGGCTCAAGGGAGAGCCGGCACCGGCCGGCGCGTCCGATTATCGCGACACCCGGCTCAAGGTCCGGGCCGCCAGCCTGGAGGGCCCCTGGGGCCGGGCCTACGAGACTCTCGACGGGGTGGTCCGCCGTGCCGCCGGCGGCACGGCCGACCACGGGCCAGACGGTGCCGCGGCGTCCGGCGCCACGGCCCGGGAACGACGGAGGGCGCGCCGCGAACTCAAGCGCGCCAAGACCCCCTCGCGCAAGGAACACGACGCCGGCCCGGTCACCGAGGACGGTGCCGCAGGCAACCTGCGCGACACGTCCACGGCGGGGGAGGAGAATACGGGGATGGACCACTCCGGCCGACGGCCGGACCAGGACGGAGGAACCACGTGACCACCACGCCCCCCAGCAACGCAGATCCGGTGGCGGCGCCGACCGGTGCCCCGGCAGACCGTTCGGACCTTCCCGTCACCCTGCCCGTCACCCTGGCGGACATCGAGAAGGCCCGACGGTTGCTCGACGGCGTGATCGTCCGCACCCCAGTGGACCACTCGCGGGCGCTGGGCCGGCTGACGGGGTCGGTGGTGCATCTCAAGTGCGAGAACCTGCAGCGCGCCGGGTCCTTCAAAGTCCGGGGTGCCTACGTCCGGATGGCGAAGCTGACGCAGGAGGAGCGTTCCCACGGCGTGGTGGCGGCCTCCGCCGGCAACCATGCCCAAGGCGTGGCCCTGGCGGCGTCCAAGCTGGGGATCAAGGCCACCATCTTCATGCCACTCGGAGTGGCTCTGCCCAAGCTGCAGGCCACCAAGGACCACGGTGCCGAGGTGGTGCTCTTCGGCAACAACGTGGACGAGGCCCTCGCCGAGGCCCAGCGCTTCGCTGAGGAATCCGGTTCGATGTTCATCCATCCGTTCGACAACGCGGACGTGGTGGCCGGCCAGGGCACCATCGGCCTCGAGATCCTCGAACAGGATCCGGAGGTGGACACCTTGGTGATGGGCATCGGCGGCGGCGGGCTGCTGGCCGGGGTGGCCGTGGCGGTGAAGGAGATGGCGCGCCGTCAAGGCCGGCACATCAACATCATCGGCGTGCAGGCGGAGAATGCGGCGGCCTATCCGCCGTCCCTGGCCGCAGACGCCGTGGTGCCGCTGACCCACGTCTCGACCATTGCGGACGGCATCGCCGTGGGCAAGCCGGGCCAGATCCCGTTCCAGATCATCAAGGAGCTCGTGGACGGGGTGGTGACGGTCTCCGAGGACGCCATCGCCAACGCACTGGTCTTCCTGCTGGAGCGCTCCAAGATGGTGGTGGAACCCGCCGGCGTGGTAGGCGTGGCCGCCCTGCTCGAGGGCAAGCTGGCAGAGCTCGGGATCGAGTCCCGGCGGACGGTGGCCGTGCTTTCCGGCGGCAACGTGGACCCGATGCTGATGCTCAAGGTCATCCAATCCGGTCTGGCCGCCGGCGGACGCTACCTGACCGTGAAGATCTCCCTGCGAGACCGCCCCGGGGAGCTGTCCAACATCTCACGGATCATCTCGGAGACGGACGCCAACGTCACCCGCGTGGACCACAGCCGGATCGGCGGTTCCCTGAGCATGGGGGACGTGACCATCACGATCGATATGGAGACCAAGGGACGCGAGCACTCCGAGCAGGTGCTCGGGCGGCTGCGCTCCTCCGGGTATCAGCCGCTCGTGCAGCACTAGCCGCCGTAACGCCGCCGCTGGCCACCACCACTACAGCCACCACCACTACAGCCGCCACCACTACAGTCAGCGAGCCCGGGCCGCCACTACGCCGCCAGACCCGGCCGCCAGTAGAGATTTCGGCGTGGTCGCCGACCCGGGTCCAGGTATCGCGCCGGGATGAACCACGGGATGCCCTGCCACACGGAGATCCCCCACGCCCCGGCGTGAACGGCATGGTGGTGATGCGAACACAGCAGCGTTCCGTTGTCCACGGAGGTGGGTCCGCCGTCCTCCCACGGCTGGATGTGGTGCGCCTCGCACCACGGCGCGGGGATGGAGCATCCCGGCGCCGTGCACCCGCCGTCGCGGGCGGTGACGGCCCGCCGGAGCTTGGGGGTGAACAGCCGCCGAGACCGGCCCACATCCAGGACCTCGCCGCGGCCACCGAGGACTACCGGGATCAGATCGGCCTCGCAGGCGAGTCGACGGATGGTCTGCGGATTGATGTCTCCCACGTAGGACGCGGTCGAGATCCTGTTGATGCGGGGTTGAGGCGGTGCGGGCCCATCCGGCGGCCTGCGGTCCCTGCTGGTTCCCGGCGGGCTCGCCCCGAACTGCTCGAACAGCGTCTCGTAGTCGATGACGGCCATGATCTGGGGGCGGGTCCGGTACGTGCCGGTGCCGGTGCCGGCGTCAGTTCCAGTACCGCCGGTGCCGGGTCCCACTCCGACCAGGGCGAGGGCACCGGTCAAAGCACTGACGAGGGCGTCGAGTTCGAGCCGCGCCCGGCTTCTGGTGTCGAGGGTGGCCTTGCGGTCGTCAAGGAAGTTGCGGGACCACTCGCTACCGCAACTGCCGCCGCCACCCGGCTCGGAGTCCGGGTCTCCGTTGGCCTCGTTGTCCCCGGGGATCCGCCGGGGATTCGACCCTTCAGAGACCACGGTCTTGAGCATCTCGTGCTGGGCATCGTCAGCCCACAGGTTCCACTCGTGCAGTCCCTTGCTCCTGCCCCGGTAGAACAGGCCCTGAGTGGCGTTGAGCTGCGCCTCGGTGGGCTCCGATCCGTCCGGATTCACCGCAGCCTCGAACCTCAACCGCCAATGCGCACAGACCTTCCTCAGGGTGTCCGGATCCACGTCCCGGGCCTGGGCGACCAGCAACGCCTCGCCGTCAGCCAGCAGCTCGTCCACGGCACTGCGCGGGGCGTCGGCCAAGACGGCCTCCCGCCGGGCGTCCGCCACCGTGGTGACGATCAGGTCCACCGCCGTGCCGCCGAGCTCAGCACCTTGGACGGCCTCGGCCAACGCGGGCATGCCCGCTTCCACGACCGTGGTGTGGTCCAGGGTGAGCGAGGCCATGACGTGTTGGGCGTGGCAGATCCGGGAGGTGGCCTCCCTCCGGCCGATGCGCAGCAGATCACGCAGATACTCCGCACCGTTCCTGAAGGCGCATTTGCCCGGTGGGATGCCCAGGAGTTCCTCCCGGAGCTGATGGGTCTCGAAGATCCGGTCCGTGTGGCCGGCCAGGGCGGTGCGGGCGGTGTCGATGACGCGGGCCAGGTCCTCCACGCCGACCTGCAACTCGGGCAGAGATCCGGCCGGGCCGGGGAAGCCGCCTGGGATGTCAGAGGTGGGCGCCGCGGCCTCGGTGTCCGGTCCCTCCGCCGGGGGGCCGGAGTCCGCGCGATCCGCATGGGCGTAGAGGCCCCAGTCCTCCGGGTGATCGCGGTCCTCCGTGACCGTCCGGAGCGGGGGGAGGGAATCGACCAGCCGTGGATCGGACAGTCTGGACGACAACTCGGTCGCCAGCGCCCGGGACCGTGCCAAGAGCTCGGTCAGGGGCAGGCCGGCCAGGCCGTCGCCGCTGCCGTCGCCGCTGCTGCTGCTGCTGTCGCCGCCACTTCCGCCGCTGCCCTTGCCTCCGCTGCTCTCCGCCATGGTCCCTCCCCTCCTCGCCGTGTCCGCCATGGGAACGTCCGCGGTGACCCACCAGCGGATGTCCTAGTACTGGTATTCGATCACAGGGGTCGGACACGTTAGCGGCGCCGGGGGAGGGTTGTGGGTCAAGAGGGGAGGACGGTCGGGTGTGGAGGAGACGTCAGATGCTCAGTGCACGCGCGTAGAACACGAGCGCAGAACACACGCTCAGAGCACGCACTCACCTCGCGTCGGCGGACCCCGCAGCGGTGGCCATCGTCAGGGTGGACGCGGTGATCGGGTCCACGATCCTCTTCAGGGCCTCCACGGCCGGGATGCCCTGAGCCACCGATTCGATGCGGCGCGACAGCCCGTGCCGGTCCAGGTCCCCGCGCGCGGGCCCCAACAGGCCGTGGGCCACGTTCAGTGCCTTGAGGATTCCCAGCTCGGTGGTGTCAGCCAGACCGGGATCCCGGTGCCCGGACAGGACCTGACCGAGCCGCTCGCGCAGGGCGATCTCCGGGGCCGGGTTGATGGTCATGAACGATGACCCCCCGAGGAGCGTGGAGTCCTCCCGGACGATTCCCTGGCGGGCGAGGGCCTGGCCGGTGGCTTGCTCCGGGTTCAACTTCGAGCTGGCGGTGAGCTGGGAGATCCCTTTCCCGGACAGTCCGTCCAGGGCCGGCAGGATGGCATCCAGAGGGGCCTGGCCGGTCATCCCCGCTCTGATCACGGTGACCTTCGGGTCCTTGCCCTCTGCGGCGATCTTGAGGACGCCGGCCTCCGCCAGGTCGGTCAGGGCCGCGGCCACGAGCCCGTAGCGACGGTATCTGCGGGCGCGGTCGGTGGTGCCGTTGTCCTGGGTGAGCAACAGGAACATCTCTTCAACGATGAGCATGCCCTCAACCTAGCAAGCCCACCCAAACGCAACGGCGGCGCACCGGGGAACCGGTGCGCCGCCGTCGTGCGCTGTGAAGTGGGACCGGACCAGCCGATCAGGCTGTTCAGGCCTTGTACGGCTTGGCGGAGACGACCTCGACGGCGATGTCCTTGCCGTTGGGGGCGGCGTAGCTGAGCTTGTCTCCCACCTTGGCGCCGTGGATGGCCACGCCGAGCGGAGACCGCTCGGAGTACACGGTGATGGCGTCCTTGTCATCGGCGATCTCGCGATTGCCGAACAGGAAGGTCTCCAGATCACCGGCGATCTTGGCCTCCACGACCATGCCGGGCTCCACGATCCCGTTGTCCTCCGGGGCGGCGCCGACCTGGGCGGTCTCGAGCAGATGCTTGAGCTCGAGGATCCGCCCCTCGTTCTTGGACTGCTCCTCGCGGGCCGCGTGGTAGCCGCCGTTCTCCTTGAGGTCACCCTCCTCGCGGGCCTGCTCGATGCGGTCGATGATCTCCTGGCGCCCCGGTCCGGAGATGTGATCCAGTTCCCGCTTCAGGCGGTCGTAGGCCTCCTGGGTCAGCCAGGGAGCGTTGTCGGTGGTGCTCATGGACGCGAAATCTCCTTAAATCTGCTGGTCAACGGTAGTGCGGGACCGATGATGGGCCACCACGCCGCCGCGCGCATGACGCTGTGCCGCGGATTGCGGCCCGTGGGGCGACCATGCAAGAACCCCGCCAGCGGAGCCACCCGGCACTGTGCGGGCGACCCCCGGCAGGCGGGGTGACAATGTACTGGGCCTTATTCTAACGGAAATGCTTCAGATGCGTCATTCCTGCCGTGACGCAGGTAACAACCCGTCATGACGCCGGGCGGGTCCGGTCACCCCTCACGGGAACCAGCACTTGTTCACGCCGCCATTGGTGCCGAGGGAGTCGGTGCGCAGATCGACGTCATACATGGTCGTGCGGTCCGAGGGGAGGGCGTCTGCTGTGGGGGTCTCCGGACCGATGGTGACGGTGCGCCAACCCACCACCGCGAATTCCGGAGAGAGGACCTGGACGGCGCATTGGACCGTCTCCTCGGGGTCCTTGGTGAGCTGGAAGGTGACCGAGGCCTGGGTGGGGGAGTCGATGGTGAATCCCACGTCCTTCCAGTCCAGGGCCCGGCTGTGGGAGGAAGCCGTGAACCAGACGGTGACGGCGATGGCCGCCACGAGGGCGAGGAGGGCGATCCACTTGCCTCGGCGCTTCAGGAACGACGGGCCCGCGCTTTGGGAGCGCCCGTACCGGTTCGCTAGGCTGTCACTCGGCACCGGGTCAGCCGATGTCTGGGGTGTGGAAGTCATGTCATGCCATGGTATCCCGCCGCCCCCCGCAGTCCCGACAGTAATCGAGGCCACGTGAACGCCCCTTCTCCCGATGACCGGATCGAGCCGAACGACCGGGATGTCCCGGACGGGACCGGTGCGCCGGAGTTCGGAGTGTCCGTGGGACAGACCGGCTACGGCTCCCTGGACCCCGAGGAACACCACACGGTTCCCGAGGCCGGAGGTGTTCCGCCCTCGGACGGACTGCGGCTGATGGCCGTCCACGCGCATCCGGATGATGAGTCCTCCAAGGGCGCTGCCATGATGGCCGCCTACGAGGCCGCCGGGGCCGAGGTCATGGTCGTCACGTGCACCGGCGGTGAACGCGGCGACCTGCTCAATCCGGGCTATGGGGACTCCGTGCGTCTGGACCGGGACATCACCGGCGTCCGGCGGACCGAGATGCAGGAGGCGGGAGCAGCACTCGGGATCGAACACCGGTGGCTGGGCTTCATGGATTCAGGACTCCCGGAGGGTGATCCGATGCCGCCGCTGCCGTTCGGTAGCTTCGGGACGGTGCCCCTGGAACAGGCTGCGGCACCGCTGGTCCGGGTGATCCGTGAGTTCCGCCCGCATGTGTTGATCAGCTACGACGAGATCGGTGGTTACCCGCACCCCGACCACATCAAATCCCACGAGATCACGGTGGAGGCCTACCGTGCCGCAGGGGACCCGGACCGGTATCCCGGCACGGGTGAGGCCTGGACGGTCTCCAAGCTCTACTACGACCGTGCCTTCAACCCGGCGAAGTTCCAGGCCCTGCACGAGGCCTACCTGAGCGCGGGCGAGGAATCCCCGTACGTGGAGCGACTGGCGTGGTTCCGGAAACTCCAGGACGAGCAGGAACGCGTCGAGCAGGACCAGACCGAGCAGGGTGAGACCGAGCAGCAGGCCTCGAGTGCGACTGCCCCCGCACGCTTCCGGCTGACGCGCCACCAGGTCACCACACAGATCCACGTGGCCGACTACTTCGAACAACGGGACAATGCACTGCGGGCGCACCGCACCCAGATCGACCCGGCGGGACACTTCTTCTCGACCCCGATCGCCCGGCAGCGGCAGACCTGGCCGTGGGAGGACTACGTCCTGATCGATTCGCGTGTGGAGACCACGCTGCCCGAGACGGACCTGTTCACCGGGCTGCGGTGATCGGCCGGTCCACCGGAACACCCCGGTAGACTGGTCTACCGTGATTGCCTTCCTCCCGCTTGCCGTGACCTCCTCCACCGCCGCGAGCCCCGCCACAGATGCGACCGAGCAGCCGGTGCCGGGCGTGGGCGAACCGACGCTGCGGCCCGGACTGGACCAGGCCGACGTCACCCCCGGGATCGAGGGCTTCCTCTTCACGGCGCTGATGGTGGCCATGGTCATCGTGGTCATGCGCCTGATGGTCCGCTCGGTGCGCCGCGTGCAGTACCGCTCGGTGGACGCCGAGGACATGCTGGTGGAGCGTTACCAGGGGCACCTGGCCGAGGACGAGCTCCGGCCTCATGAGGAGAGGGACCCGCAGGTCCGGTCCGCCTCCGACCTCGATCGGCAGAAGACCAGCCTCCAGCAGAAGTACCCGGGCTATCTGGACAGCCCGGGCCAGGAGCCGAAGGCCCCGGACTCCGGACGCGACTGACACGGTGGCCCTTCGGGGCCACCACGGACCACTGCAGACTGTAGCCAACCGCAGACAACAGCAGACCACCGCAGACCACCGCAGGCCACTGCAGGGTGAAAGAGGCCCGTTCCCGCACGGATCCCTGCGGGAACGGGCCTCTTCTGACCTCTGGCTTTCAGCCGTCAGCCGTCAGCTGGCAGGGGTCAGTCGGTCTGCACGTTGTCGTCGTAGTGCAGCACCTTGGCGACCTCGGCGCGGGTGATCTGGTCCTGGGGGCGGTAGTCGCCGTCCCGGTATCCGTTGACGATCCCGCGGGACGAGGCCCACGCGATGGCCTCGTAGTGGGTGCTGGCCGTGTTGACGTCCGGGAAGGGTGAGCCGGCCGGTGCCGTGAAGTCCTCACCGGAGGCTCGGTACAGGAAGGTCACGAACTCCGCACGGGTGACGTCCTGGCCGGCGCGGAAGGTGCCGTCGGCGTAGCCGGTGGTCACGCCAGCACCGTCGGCCCAGGCGATCGCCTCGAAGAAGTTCGAGTCCTCGTGCACGTCGGAGAGGTCCTCCTGCGTCGCGGCATTCTCAGGCTTGAGGTACCGGTGGAGGAAGGCCACCGATTCGCCACGGGAGATCTCCTCGCCCTTGCGGAAGGTGCCGTCCGTGTACCCGGTCGTGATGCCTTCCAGCTGAAGCCAGCGCACCGGGGCGTAGTAGACGGTTCCCGGCACGTTGTCCGAGAAGTCCTCCGGAACCTCCGGAACCTCCGGGATTTCGGGGTCGGTCGGATCCGTCGGATCCGTGGGCTCCGTGGGCTCCGCGCCGGCCTTGCGGTAGGTGACCCACAGTTCCGGGGCCATCTCCTCTTCGCCGTCACGGGACTCGGCCGAGCGCTGGCCCTCCCCGGTCAGCAGCAGGGACAGGGCGTTGCCGGCGGCCCAGCCCTCCCGATCGACGACCTCCTGGAGCACGGGGGAGAGGTCGGCGGTCCGCTGGGCTGTGCCGGACTCGTGCTCGATGTCCCAGGCCGGGATACCCGACCATTCGGCGGCGGCCCCGGTGAGGGTCCGTGAGGTCAGGTTGCCGGCTTCGTCCGAGAAGGCGGCGGAGTCGTCGGTGGCCTCGGCGGCGATGGCGACGTTGAACGGATCGACGTTCTTGTCCGCCTCGTCGGTGGTGAACTGCACCCGGGCCGAGAGGATCTCCGAACCGGCTGGGATCTGCAGGTCGGCATAGCGGAGCCCGACGGCCTGCTTCTGGTCCGTCTTCTCGTCCACGATCTCCAGGTCGGTGGAGCCGTGGTCCATCTTCCCGGCGTCGTCACCGTCCACGTACTGCTCGACGTCGTCGCGGTTCTCCACGATCTCGCCCTTGACCTCGGTCACCCCGTCTTCCAGGACATAGGTGACCATCAGCTTGGGGGCCTGCTCACTGCCGCCGCCCTCGTAGGCCTCGGCGGTGCGGGTGCCGGTGCCGGAGAGCATGAAGTTCAGGGCACCTCCCCGGGCCCAGTCGTCCTGGTCGACGGCGGCCTGGACCAAGGCGGTCAGGTCCGGGGTGCGCTGGGCCTCGCCCTGCTCGCCGTTCTCCGTCCAGAGCGGTGCGTCCTTCCAGGCCACCGTCTGCTCGAGGTAGCTGCGCGAGGACACGGCGAAGTTCTCATCGGTGTACTTCGCTGCCGCGCCGGTGTCCTCGACGTGGATCTGCACGTCGAAGGGATCGCCGGTCTTGTCATGCTCGTCCGTGGTGAACTGCAGGTACGCCCCGGTGACGGTGGCGCCGGCCGGGATACCGACCTGGTCGAAGCGCAGCCCGGCGAACTGGTCGTCGGGGTCCTCGTCGCCCGGGGACTCCTGGACGATCTCGATGTCCGAGGAGCCGATGTCCATGGCGCCGTCGCCGACGCTCTCCTCGACATCGTCGAACGGGGACAGGGTGCGGGCCTCCACCGTGACCTCGCCGGTCTCCTCGTTGACCACGTTCTCGATCGGGGTGTCCACCACGCCGGGGCCGGAGAACTTCGTCTGGCCGATGCCCTCGGGCGGGGCGACGGGGTTCGCGGTCCCGTTCTTGGTCATGGAGACCTCGTCGAGGACCTCGCCGCCGACCTGGTGCTCGGTGATGCTCAGGGTGTCCCCGTCCACCTCGAGGTGGGCGTAGGCCGGAGTGCGTAGCTGGGACTGGACCGCGTTGAAGGGGAACTCGATCCCGTCCTGGATGCCGTAGTACTTCGAGCCCGTGGAGGACTGCATGGTCATGTACAGCACCTCACCCTCGTACTTGGCGAGCTCGGACGGTGCCTGCGGGGTGGCCTCGGTCACCGGGTTGTTGACCGGGTGGCCGTTGTAGAGCAGGTTGGAGCGGTTGTACACGTGGTCGTGACCGGAGAGCACCACGTCGAAGTCGAGCTCGGTCATCAGCGAGGGCATCCACTCGCGGCGGTCCTCGATGTCACCGTCGGTGGCGTGGGAGGCGGTGGAGTACAGGGAGTGGTGCCAGGTGGCGACCTTCCACTGCACGTCCTGGCCGTGCTCGGCCACGACCGCGCGCACGTACTCCTCGTGGTCTGCGGCGACCCGGTGGTTGGAGTTCAACGAGACGAACAGGGTGTTGTCCTGGATGTACCAGTAGTTGCCCATCTCGTTGTTCCAGCCGGGGTTGGCGGTCCGGTTGGGCATGTTGAAGTGCTCGGCGTAGGAGTGCTGCGCGTCGGCCGCGCTGCCGTCATCATGGTTGCCGATGTTGGTGGCCAGGGCGTGCCCGCGCACCCCGTCCGGGGTGAGGTAGTCGGTGTACTCGGAGGCGCTGTCATGGGTGTTCACCTGGTCGCCCACGGACAGCAGGAAGTCCGGGTTCGCCACGCCCTCCAGGGCGGTGTCCAGGGTGCTCTGCCAGGCGCCGCCGTCGGTGGGGACGCCCCCACCGGAGCCGATCTGGGTATCGCCGAAGACGAGGACATCCAGTCGATCATCGGACTGGGTGGTGAACTCATAGGCCTCGGACCAGCCCTCAGCCTCGGAGCCGGCCTCCCATACATAGGTGGTACCGGGCTTCAGGCCCGTCACCCCGGCGTGGTTCCAGGTCAGCTCGGGGAAGTCCTTCGAGGTTCCGGTGTCCGTGGAGTCCAGGAGCCGGACGGCGCCCTCGGTGCCCTCTGCGCCCTTCTCCACCAGTCGGACCTGCTGGTCGGCGGAGTCCGAGGACGAGTACCAGACGAAGTTGCGGTCGGCCTCGGTGGAGCCGATGTTCAGGACCATGTTGGAGTACGAGACGGAGGTCGGCTCGGCGGTCGGGGCAGCCATGGCCGGCACGGTGCCGAAGGCCAGGGACAGTCCGATCGCGCTGGCGACCACGGGGGCGAGCAGGCGGCGCTGATGCATGCGTGATGTTCCTTCACTCGGGTGACCCGACGGTGACAGGCCGGACGAGCTGAAGGGCAGACCCCGACCGTGCCGCCCGTCGGTGGGCAGCAGCGGGAGGGCCGATTTCAGGGCAGGGCAAGGCCGCGGGTCGGTGGGGGTGGGTGGAGACGATGCCCCGGCCGGTTCTCCCCGTGGGGCGGACCAACGGCATCAGGACTGACTACAGCAAGCCCTTGGGGCCGCAGCCCAGACCCCTGATGAACCCCCGGTGAACGTTCAGCCGATGTTCAGCCACGACGTCAGCCACGACACAGACGAGGCAGCCGACGTGGACCTCACACCCGTACGCCGGCGCAGGCCTCGGCCAGCAGGCCGCTGAGCTGGGCGGCCGAGTGGCTGCCGTTGAAGATCTCCGTGCCCGGCTGCAGGGCACGGCCAGCGGCGAGCGGGCCGGCGTCGACGGCATCGAAGCCGAGGCGGTCGATCACCGCCGCCACGGCCCTCCGGGTGTCCTCGTGATCGCCGGCCACGGCGAGCGCCCGGCGGTCACCGGTGCCGGCGGGGCGGTGGTCCGCCTCGAGGTCGTGGTAGCCGATGTGGTTGAAGGCCTTGACCAGCCGGGCTCCGGCGAGGTGGTCCTGGATGATCTCGCTGCTGGTGCGGTGGTCGGCCTCGAAGTCCGCCTGCTCGCCGTCCGTGGGGGCCCAGTAGTTCATGACGTCGACGACGGCCCGGCCGGCGAAGTGCGCCGGCTCCAGATCGCGGTACTTCCGCAGGGGGATCGCCACGATGGTCAGGTCCGTTCCGGCCAGCTCCGTGGCGTCGACGGGCGTGGCGCCGGGGGTGACGATCTCGGCCAGCAGGGCGATCTCCGCCGCGGGCTTGGCGGTGGCGATCCGCACCTCGTATCCAGCGGCCACGCATCGGCGGGCCAGGGCCGCCCCGACCCGGCCTGCGCCGAGGATGCCGATGCTGCGGATGCTGTCTGCCGAGGTGGTCATGGGTTCCTTTGCCGGGTCAACGTTTCGTGGATCAGAGTTCACCACGGGAACACTCCACGGGGGTGGAAGTATTCCGGTCGTGAGCCCGGTCACGCCCCGAGGCGGTCCGAATCCTCGTCCGGCAGCGCCCCGTCCTGCTCCGGCCGATGCCTCTCGAGCCGGCGTTGCAGGGTGCGGCGCCAGCCGTCCGGGACCCCGGGGGAGGCGAGGATGCGCTCGATGGCCGGGAGGTCGTCCTTGTCCACGGTCATCACGCGGGAGAGCTCGGCGAGGTCCACGGCACCCGGGGCGCGCTCCACCAGGCGCATCTGTTGGCCGGACTGCACGGTCGCCGGGGTGAGGACCCGCAGGTACCAGCCGGTGCGCCCGGTGGCCTGCACGCGGCGGGCCAGATCCGGGATGCCCCAGCGGGAGGACAGCTTCCAACAGGGCCGCCGAGACTGGCTGACCTGCAGTACGGCATCGCCCACCTGCCACACGTCCGCCAGGCAGATGTCGGCCTCGGTCAGCCCGTCCACCGTCAGGTTCTCGAACAGCGCCCCCTCGGGCAGATCGATCCCGTCCGCCCGCCAGGCGGCATAGTGGCTGCGGGCATAACACATCACGGCCTTCTCCGGTCCGCCGTGGTGCACCGTATCGCCCTGCTCGTCCCCGGCCAGGCCGGTCATCCCCAGTGGCACCGGCCCTTCGACCGGTTCCTTGAAGGCGCCGGTCGGCACCTCCTCGCCCCGCCAGTGCACCGTGCGCACGGCCCCCACCCGGACGGCGGTGATCCGCCCCACGGGGTGGTGGGGAGGCGGCGGTGACGCGGAGGGCTGGGCGGCGGGCATGGACCTATCCAATCATGGGCTCGTCGACCGGTCCGGGCCCTAAGGCTGGGCCCTGAGGCCGGGGACCGGGGACCGGGGACTGGGGCCGGAAACCCGGACTGAAGGCTAGGGCTGGAGCACGGCGACCACGATCGCGATGTAGTGGCACACGAAGCCGCCGATGGTGAAGACGTGGAACAGCTCGTGGAAGCCGAACCATTCACGGTGGAGGTTCGGGCGCTTCAGGGCGTAGAACACGGAGCCGATGATGTAGCTGGCACCGCCCACACAGACCAGGACCGCGGCGGTGGGACTGACGGCGAAGAAGTCGCCCAGGTAGAGCAGGGCGGCCATCCCCAGGAGCACGTACACGGGGGTGTAGAGCCAGCGGGGGGCCGCGGTCCAGAACACCCGGAAGGCGACGCCGGCCACGGCCCCGATCCAGACGCTCACCAGCAGGACGGTGGCCTTCTCCGGGGACAGCAGGGCCAGGGCCAGCGGCGTGTAGGTGCCGGCGATGACCAGCATGATGTTCGTGTGGTCCAGTCGCTTGAGCACGATCGCCACCCGGGGCGACCACTGCACGAGATGGTAGGTGGCGGAGACCGCGAAGAGCAGCAGTCCGGTCGTGGCATAGACGGCGCTGGCCCACGTCAGGGTGGGGGTCGGGGCCAGGATGATCAGGACGATGCCCGCGGCCAGGGCGATGGGTGTCATGGCCGCGTGGCTCCACCCGCGCAGCCGCGGCTTGAAGTCGGGGTGCTGTGGGTCCAGCACGCGGTCCATGCGCCAGCGGCGGGCGGACGCCGCGGGAGCAGCCGCGGGGTCGCCGGAGGGGGAGTGTGCCATGGGATCAGGATACGTCCCGTCGCTGGTTGTTACCCGCGGGTAACAACGCGGTCCGGGGTCAGTTCGCTACCGTAGGGACGACGATGAGATCGATGAGTCCGGTGCCGCACCCACGGCCGCGCCGGAAACCGGATAAGAGGACGCGCATGCACCTACCGAACGTCCTCTACAGCTTCTATGAGCGCCGGCTGGCGGCCGGCCTCGAGCGGGACAAGCTGCCCCGGCACATCGGGGTGGTGCTGGACGGCAACCGCCGGTGGGCCAAGGCCTCCGGGGCCACCACCGCGGATGGGCACCAGGCCGGGGCCGAGAAGATCCACGAGTTCCTGGGCTGGTGTGACGAGTTCGGCATCAAGGTCGTCACCCTGTACATGCTCTCCACGGACAATATGAGCCGGCCGCCCGAGGAGCTGGCCCAACTCGTCGGGATCATCGGGACCACCCTCAAACGCCTGGGGGACGGGCTGCCCAACGGCCACCGGGTGCGCGTGCAGGCCGTGGGCGCCTCGGAGCTGCTGCCGGCCGGCCTGGCCGGCACCCTGGCGGATCTCGAGGCCCGCACCGCGGATGCAACAGGCCTGCATGTGAACGTGGCGGTGGGCTACGGCGGACGCCGGGAGATCGTGGACGCGGTCAAGGAGCTGCTGGTGGAGGCGGACGGCGAGGGGCGCGGTGCCGCCGAGGTCGCCCAGGAGCTCACGGACGAGCAGATCTCCGACCGCCTCTACACCCGTGGCCAGCCGGATCCGGACCTGGTCATCCGCACCTCGGGGGAGCAGCGGCTCTCCGGGTTCCTGATGTGGCAGTCCGCCTACTCGGAGTTCTACTTCTGCGAGGCCCTGTGGCCGGACTTCCGCCGCGTGGACTTCGTCCGGGCCCTGCGGGACTTCTCGTCCCGGCAGCGGCGCTTCGGTTCCTGAAGCGCGACGGCGGCCCGGTCACCCCGGGTGCGCGGCCGTCGTCGTGCCCCTGACTTTGAGGGCAGAACGAACCGGTTCGTTCTGCCCTCAAAGCGAGGTTCATCCACAGTTCATCGCGACGCAGTGGGCGCCTCACACAAAACCCCTGCCGGCGGTCCTACGGTGGGATCATCAGTCACCGGCGGGAACGGCCGGGGCCACCTGGTCTCGGATCCGCACCGCGGATTGATCGGAAAGGCCAAGCCGTATGCCGTCACCCCAGACAGCGTCGAAACGGTGGGCCGCACCGGCCCCGGCCGGTCCGCCCCACCCACCCTCGATCATCGGGGCGTGTGCCCCGGTCTGGAGTCCTCCGTGGAGCACCTGATGAGTACCCTGGCCCCTGACACCCCCGCAGCGGCCCAGACCGCCGAGCGGATCAGCGTCGGTGAGAAGTCCTACCTGCTGGACACCTCCGTCCTACTGTCCGATCCGCGGGCCCTCCTGCGCTTCGCCGAGCACGAGGTCATCCTGCCGATCGTGGTCATCTCCGAGTTGGAGAGGAAGCGGGACGATCCGGACCTGGGCTTCTACGCCCGCAAAGCCCTGCGCCTGCTGGACGAGCTGCGCCTGGAGCACGGATCCCTGAACCGGACGATCCCCCTGGGCACGCAGGGCGGGACCTTGCGCGTGGAGCTCAACCACATCTCCGTGGACGTGCTGCCCTACGGTTTCCGCACCTCGGACAACGACTCGCGGATCCTCGCTGTCGCCAAGAACTTCGCGGACGAGGGCCGGGACGTCACGGTGGTCTCCAAGGACCTGCCGATGCGCGTGAAGGCCTCCGCCATGGGACTGCAGGCGGACGAGTACCGCAACGACCTGGTCAAGGACACCGGCTGGTCCGGCACGGCCGAGATCACGGCCGGCGAGGAGGAGATCAACGCGCTGTATGACGACCAGCCGGTGGCCCTGGCCGAGACCCGGGGCCTGCCCGTGAACACCGGACTGGTCATCACCTCGCCCCGTGGCTCCGCCCTCGGCCGCGTGGACCAGCACGGCACCACCCGGGTGGTGCGCGGTGATCGGGACGTCTTCGGCCTGCACGGGCGCTCGGCCGAACAGCGGCTGGCCATCGACCTGCTGCTGGACCCGGACGTCGGGATCGTCTCCCTCGGCGGCCGCGCCGGCACCGGCAAGTCAGCCCTGGCCCTGTGCGCCGGTCTGGAGGCGGTGATGGAGCGTCAGGAGCACCGCAAGGTGGTGGTGTTCCGCCCCCTGTATGCCGTCGGCGGCCAGGAGCTGGGATACCTGCCGGGCTCCGAGAACGAGAAGATGAACCCCTGGGGCCAGGCCGTGTATGACACCCTCGGCGCCCTGGTGTCCACCGAGGTGCTGGACGAGGTGGTGGACCGGGGGATGCTCGAGGTGCTGCCGCTGACCCATATCCGCGGCCGGTCCCTGCATGACTCCTGGGTGATCGTGGACGAGGCGCAGTCCCTGGAGAAGAACGTGCTGCTGACCGTGATGAGCCGGATGGGTCAGAACTCCAAGATCATCCTGACCCATGATGTCGCCCAGCGGGACAACCTGCGGGTGGGCCGGCATGACGGCATCGCCGCCGTGGTGGAGACGCTCAAGGGCCACCCGCTGTTCGGTCATATCACGCTGAACCGTTCGGAGCGCTCGCCGATCGCCGCGCTCGTCACGGAGCTGCTGGAGGACGCCAGCATCTGACCGGTGGCACCGGGGCAGAAAAAACTAGGGACCGCTGCACCGAGGTGCAACGGTCCCTAGTGGGTGAAGTCCGTCCGGCCCCCCGCGGAGGGGGGATGAGGGGGACCGGGGGATGATCCACCGCAACCATGGCCCCTTGAAACGGGATGGAGGCCATGGAGCCTGGTTGCTTCCACTGACGGTTCACGGAGATGAGTCGGTGTCGCACGGATGGAAGCGATTTCAGCATACTCCGAGACGCCCCTGTTGCCTACCATTTAGTGGAAAGTCACACCATTCGACTTTTGGTCAGTCTTGGCGGGACCTTTGGCCAGCAGGATCGCGGGACCTTTGGCCAGCCGGATCGTGCCTCGGTCGCCGGTTTCAGAGGGCCTCGCGGCGATCGCGCCAGTCCCGCCTGGCCTGACGGGTGTCCGCGAACGCCACCAGCACGCCGGCCGCCGCTCCGGCGAGGTGTCCCTGCCAGGAGATGCGCGGATTCACCGGGAGGAACCCCCAGACGATCCCCCCGTAGAGCAGCACCACGGCCACGGCCGCCAGGATCGCGGTGAACCGGCGGGCGAGGATCCCGTAGGCCACCAGGAACGTGGCGTAGCCGTAGACGATCACCGAGGCGCCGATGTGGTTGGTCCCGATCCCGCCGATCAGCCAGGTGCCGAGCCCGCCCAGCAGCCAGATGCCGGCGGTGATCAGCCACCACCTGCGGGTCAGCCAGGCGATCATGGCGCCCATCACCACCAGGGGCACCGTGTTGGAGATCAGGTGGCCGAACCCCGAATGCAGCAGGGGTGCGAAGAGGATGCCGGGCAGGCCCGAGGGGTCCAGGGGTTGGATCCCGAACTGGTTGAGCCGTCCGCCGGCGAAGAGGTCGATGACCTCCAGGACCCACATCAGCACCGCGAGGCCGAGCACGGGCAGGGCCCGCTGGATCCAGCCGGGGTAGGAGCGCAGCCGGTCGGTCAGCTGGCGGCGGGAGGACGGGCGTCGGACGGGGTCGGCGGGGGACATGTCCACAGCCTAGTGAACCGCGTCCCGCAACACGGCACGCCGATCTAGGCTGGGGGCATGCCGACGATCCTGGCCGAAGCCGTCCGTGAGGGGAACTGGTTGCAGCTGGCCGCGCTGGTGGCCGGGCTGCTGGTCTTCGCCGGGTGTGCCGTGAGGCTGACCGTCACGGACCTGCGCGAGCATCGGCTGCCCAACCGGTGGACCGGCGCCCTGGCGGCCGGCGGCGGGATCACGCTCGGGCTGGGTTGTCTGGCGGACGACGTCGGCTGGTCCCGGTTCTGGTCCATGCTCGGCGGGGGTGCGGCCTACCTGGCGCTTATGCTGGTGTTGCACCTGATCAGCCGTACCGGCATGGGGATGGGGGACGTCAAGCTGGCCGGCGGGCTGGGGCTCTATGCGGGATGGCTCGGCTGGGACCACCTGCTGGCGGCCATCGTCCTGGGCTTCGTGGCCGGGGGACTGGTGGCCCTGGCCCTGGTCCTGACCCGCCGTGCCACCGGCTCCACGCATCTGCCCTTCGGCCCGGCCCTGCTCGCCGGGACCGCCGTGGCGCTCATGCTCTGACCCGAGCGGTTAGCGTGGGTGGCATGACCACCCCCGAGTTCGTCCTGTCCCTGCGCGAGAAGGTCGGCTCGGCTCCCCTGTGGTTGTCGGGGTGCAAGGCGGTCGTCCTGCGTGATGGTTCCGGTGTCAGTGCACCGGAAGGGCGGGAGGTGCTGCTGGTCCGCCGGGCGGACAACGGCCACTGGACGCTGCCGGCCGGGATCATCGAACCGGGTGAGGAGCCGGCCTCGACCGCCGTGCGGGAGACCCTGGAGGAGACCAACGTGAGGTGCGCGCCGAGGCGGCTGGCCGGCGTCGGGACCACCGGTGAGGTGACCTATCCGAACGGGGACCGGGCGCACTACCTGGATGTGGTCATGGTGATGGACTATGTCAGCGGCGAGGCGGGGGTCAACGATGACGAGAACACGGCCGTCGGCTGGTTCACCCTGGACGCGCTGCCCGAGCTGCCGGAGCTGCACGCGCGCGCCCTGGCCTGGGGCCTCGAGGAGTCCGACGGCGCGCGGTTCGTCAGCTGACCGCCCCGTAGACGCGCTTCGAGGGCGACCCCACCGATGGGGATCGCCCTCGAAGCGAGGCTCGAAGCGAAGGGGGAGGGGATCAGGCCGGACGCGTCATGGACATGGTGTCCAGGGCTGCGTCCAACTGCTCCTCGGTGACCTCGCCCCGCGACACGTAGCCGAGGTCGACGACGGCCTCGCGGACGGTCATCTTCTGGGCCACGGAGTGCTTGGCGATCTCCGCGGCGGCCTCGTAGCCGATGACCTTGTTCAGCGGGGTGACGATCGAGGGGGAGGCGCCGGCCAGGAACGCGGCGCGCTCCACATTGGCCTCGATGCCGTCGATCATCTTGTCCGCCATCACGCGGGAGGTGTTGGCCAGCAGGCGGATGGACTCCAGCAGGTTGGCGGCCATCACCGGGATGCCGACGTTCAGCTCGAAGGCGCCGTTGGTGGAGGACAGGGACACGGTGGTGTCATTGCCGATGACCTGGGCGCAGACCATGATGGCGGCCTCACAGATCACGGGGTTGACCTTGCCCGGCATGATCGAGGAGCCCGGCTGCAGGTCGGGGATCGAGATCTCGCCCAGGCCGGTGTTCGGCCCGGAACCCATCCAGCGCAGGTCGTTGTTGATCTTCATCATCGAGTAGGCGATGGTGCGCAGCTGGCCGGAGGCCTCCACCAGGCCGTCACGGTTGGCCTGGGCCTCGAAGTGGTTGCGGGCCTCGGTGATCGGCAGGCCGGTCTCCTCGGCCAGCAGCTGGATGACCCGGGCGGAGAAGCCCTTCGGGGTGTTGATGCCGGTGCCGACCGCGGTGCCGCCCAACGGGACCTCGGCCACGCGGGGCAGGGAGGCCTCCACGCGCTCGATGCCGTAGCGGATCTGTGCGGCGTAGCCGCCGAACTCCTGGCCCAGGGTGACCGGGGTGGCGTCCATCAGGTGGGTGCGCCCGGACTTGACGACGGAGGCGAACTCCTCGGCCTTCTTCTCCAGGGAGACGGCGAGGTGCTCCAGGGCCGGCTTCAGGTTGTTGATCAGGGCCCCGGTCACGGCGACGTGCACCGAGGTGGGGAACACGTCGTTGGAGGACTGGGAGGCGTTGACGTGGTCGTTCGGGTGGACCTCGTCCGCCGAGCCGGAGGCCTTCAGGGACTGCGTGGCCAGGTTGGCGAGCACCTCGTTGGTGTTCATGTTCGAGGAGGTGCCGGAGCCGGTCTGGAACACGTCGATCGGGAACTGGTCGTCATGCACGCCGGAGATGACCTCGTCCGCGGCGGCCACGATCGCATCACGGCGCTCGGCGGAGATGACGCCGAGCTCGGCGTTGGCCTTCGCGGCGGCCTTCTTGACCTGGGCCAGGGCGTGGATGTGGGCCGGCTCCAGGGGCTTGCCGGAGATCGGGAAGTTCTGAACGGCACGCTGGGTCTGAGCGCGGTACAGGGCGTCGATCGGCACCTTCACCTCACCCATGGTGTCGTGCTCGATGCGGAACTGCTGCTCAGTCTGCTGCCCGGTGGGCTGCTGTGAAGATTCGGTCATACATCCCACTTTAGACGGTGGCGTGCTCCGCGAGCCGTCCGTCACGCAGGGTGACCGCCCGGTCGGCCACGTCCACGAACTCCAGATCATGGGTGACCACCACGGTGGCCGTGTTCAACTCGCGGGTCAAGGTGGCGATCAGGTCCATGACCTCCTCCGAACGGTGTTGGTCCAGGGCTGAGGTCGGCTCGTCCACAGACAGCACGGAGGGCGTTCCCATCAGCGCGCGGGCGATGTTCACCCGCTGCCGCTGGCCCCCGGAGAGTTGGTGGGGCCGCCTTTTCGCCGCGGACTCCATCCCGACGGCGGCCAGGGCCTGCAGGGCCGCGTCCCGGAGCGCACGGGGCTTGGACCCGCGCAGCACCCCGACCAGCTGGAGCTGTTCGAGGGCGGTCAGGGAGGCCATCAGCTGGGGCTGCTGGAACACGAGCCCGATGTGCTCCAGGCGCAGCCGGGCCCGCTCGGACTGGCTGGCCCCCGTGATCTCCGTGGAACCGATGTGCACGGTGCCGGAGGTGGGGGTCACCAGGGCGCCGGCCACGGCCAGCAGCGAGGACTTGCCGGAGCCGGAGGGACCCACGAGGGCGAGCATCTGGCCGGCCGGGACACTCAGGTCCACGCGGTCCAGGGCGTTGAGGGTGCCGTTCTCGCCGTCGGGGTAGGTCAGGGTGACGTTGGACAGGTTCAGCATGGGGGATTCCTTCGGTGTTTGAGTCGGAAGCTGTGCGGGGGCTGGTCGGGAGGATCGGGGGCGGTTCGGAAGGAGGGAGGAGGGAGCTGGGAGCGGTCCGGGGCTCAGCTACCGCCGAGCGCCACGAGCGGGTCCACGCGGCAGGTGCGCCAGACGGCGGCCACCGAGGCGAGCATGCCGAGCACCACGGTGACGGCCACCGGGATGGCCACGGCGGCCGCGTCCACCTGGACGGGCACCACACCGGCGGCCAGCGAGATCCCGCCCAGACCGAGGGCCCCGCCGAGGGCGGCGCCGACCAGCAGGACGATCCCGGCCTGGGTGAGGGCATCGGCCACCACCCACCCGGTGGTGGCGCCCAAGGCCTTGAGCACGGCGATGTCCCGGGTGCGCTGCAGCGTGAACACGGCCATGAAGGCGGCGATCACGAGGGCGGAGATGCCGTAGAGGAAGGCCTGCATCATCACGAGTGAGCCGTTCTCCGAGGAGTAGGCGGGCAGCGCGCTCAGGGCGCCGTCCACGTGCGTGGCCACCGTGGTGGTCTCACCGGCCGCGGCCGGTGCGTGGCCGGCGTCGTGATCGGTGCCGGCGACCAGCACCGTGGAGGTGTCCTCGGCGGCATGCGTCACGGTGGCCCAGGTGTCCAGGGGCAGGTAGAGCACGGGGGTGTGGGAGTACCAGCTGTCCTCGATGATCTCGCCGACCGGCACGGTGCGGCCGTTGATGGACACCTCGTCGCCGGCGCCCACGCCGAGCTGATCAGCGGCGGTCTGACTGATCAGGGCCCCGTCAGCCACGGTGGCCCCCTCCGGGGCGCCGGGCGCCAGGCGGCTGCCGTCCTGCAGGCCCATCAGGGTCACGGCGGCCACGGCGGAGCCCGAATCGGCACGGGCCTGGCCCACGCCCACGGGCTCGGCCCAGGAGACCTGCGGGTCCTGCTGCCAGCCCTCGAGCTGTTCGGCGGTCACCGAGGACGCCGTGAAATCCGATTCCACCTCCTCGGTGCTCTCCGCGTGGGCCGCGCCGAAGACCACGGTGACCTCGCTGTGGTCCGCGCCGGTGGCGGCCTCGTCCCAGGCCGTGACGGCGGAGATGTTCTGGTGGCCCAGGCCGTTGGTGAGTGCGGTCAGGAAGACCAGCAGCAGGGCGATCAATCCGACGACCGCACCCATCAGGGTGAAGCGTCCGGCAGAGAAACGGACGTCTCTCAGGGACAGGAACGTGGGAGATGACACGGGTGGACTCCTCGGGGTGAAGCGGGTGGGTGGTCTCGGAGGGTTGGTGGCCCTCCGGTGCGGCTGATATCCAGCCTTCCGTGCGCAGCGTCCACACACATCGACCACCCGGCCACTGTTGGATCAACCCTTCGGTTGATTCCCCGCGCCGTGGGCGTGCGCCGACCGCGCTACCCTGCACCCATGGGTTCCGCACGTTTGTCTCCGCCGCCCCCGCCGGCAGGGCTGCCGGCAGGGCTGTCGGCAGGGCTGTCGGCCGGCCCGCTGGCCGGCCGCCCGTCCAGGCCCCTGCCGAATCCGGCGGAGGACACCCGCATCCCGGCCCTGCTCGCGGCCATGCGCATCCTGCTGCACGTCTCCGTGGCGGGTCTGCTGGTCATCGGCCTGGTGCGCTCCCTGACCCCAGCCGTCCGCGCGGGCGACCACGGCCTGATCTGGCAGATCGGCCTGCTCGCCGCGGTGTTCGCCGCCATCTACCTGGCCGGGACGGTGGTGGAGAAGCGTCGCAGCGAGGGCCACAACAGGGACCGCACCGAGGGCCACAACAGGGACCGCACCGAGGGCGCCGCCGCCGGACGGATCGTGGTGCGCGGCCAATTCCTCTGGCTGGCCGCTGTGACGCTGACGTGGCTGGGTCTGATGGCGGTGCACCTGGACTTCGCCTGGCTGGTGTTCCCGCTGTTCTTCCTGCACCTGCACACCGTGGGCGCGCGCTCCGTCCTGCTGGCGGTGACCCTGGTGGTGGCACTGACGGCGGTGGTCCTGGTGGGGTTCTGGTGGCACGAGGGCACCCTGGGCATCGGGGCCGTGGTGGGGCCGGTCATCGGGGCCGTGGTGGCGGTGGCCATGTCCGCCGCCTATTCGCTGTTCTACGCCGAGGCCCGCACCCAGCGGCGCATCGCGGCCCAGCTTCAGGCCACCCGGGACGATCTGGCCCGTTCAGAACGCCACGCCGGGGCCATGCGGGAACGCGAGCGTTGGGCCCAGGACCTGCATGACACCCTGGCCCAGGGCCTGGCCTCCGTGGTGCTGCTCTCCCGTGCCGCCCAGGAACAGCAGCCCGCCGAGCCCCTGGCCGGTCAGCTGCGGCAGATCGAGCGCTCCGCCGTGGAGAACCTGGCCCAGGCACGGGCCCTCGTGGAGCAGCGCAGCCCCGGGGCCGGCCTGACCGCGGAGCTGGCCGCCGTCTGCCGCAGCACCCAGGACACCGCGCGCTCGGCGGGCGCCGCGCTCACGGTCGAGTTGCGCGGCCCGGAGGTGATGCCCGACGCCGGCCCGGTCGCCGGATCCGGTTCCGGCCAGACTCGTTCCGGTCCGGGTGGTTCTGGTCTGGGTGGTTCCGGTGCGGGTGGTTCCGGTGCGGGCAGCGGCAACCCGGTGATGGCGGCCGAGGCGGCCACGATCGTGCTGCGGGTGGCCCAATCCGCGCTGGCCAACGTGCTGCAGCACGCGGGGGCGGGGCGCTGCGTGGTCAGCTTCGCCGTCCACCGGGACGAGGTGACCCTGGACGTGTTCGACGACGGCTCAGGACGGGGCGGCAGGCCCGAGGGTTTCGGGATCGCCACCATGCGGGACCGCGCGGCCCGCGCCGGCGGGACCCTCACGGTGGAGGACGCCTTCGAGCCGGCCTCCGACCCTCCCGGCCCCCGGGGCGCCGGCGGGCGGACCGGTACGGTGGTGGCGCTGAGCCTGCCGCGCTGGGGGCCGCGGGCCACGGAGTCGGCAACAGAGCAGACCACGGAGGCGGGGAGCCGGGATGGATGAGACGCAACTGAGGATCCTGCTGGTGGACGACCATCCGGTGGTCCGGGCCGGACTGCGGGCCGTGCTGGAGTCCGCGGGGCGGCTGACGGTGGTGGCGGAGGCCTCCACGGCCGCCGAGGCGCAGGCCGCCGTAGAACGACTCCAGAACCTGGGTGAAGGCCCGGACGTGGTGGTGATGGACATCGAGCTGGGGCCGGGTCCCAGCGGGATCGAGGCCACCGAGCAGCTGGGTCGATCCCACCCACAGGTGCCCGTGCTCATCGTCTCCACCTACGGGGCGGTCTCTGATGTGCAGGCGGCGGTCTCCGCCGGGGCACTGGGCTACCTGCTCAAGGACGCCTCCGCCCAGGAGTTGCGTGACGGCGTCGCCCAGGCCGCCGCCGGGAGTCTGATCCTGCCGGCGCAGCTGGCCCGGCGTGTGCTGGGTGGTGGGGCCGGGGCAGAGCCGGCGCTCAGCCCGCGGGAGATCGACATCCTCGAGGAACTCGCGCTGGGACGGACCAACCAGCAGATCGCGGCCGGACTGTTCATCTCCCAGGCCACCGTCAAGACGCACCTGAACCACATCTTCGGCAAGCTCGGGGTGGGCAACCGCACCGAGGCTGTGACGGTGGCCCGGGCCCGGCACCTCATCAGGGGGTGAGACCCACGCGGGACCGGCCGGCCGGCGTCGTGCTCCTGATCCGGTCAGTTCACGGTGGCGTGGAGCACCTCATCCGCCGCTCGGCGGCCTGAACGGATCGCTCCGTCCATATAGCCGTTCCAGACCGTGGAGATGCTCTCCGACGCCACCGGTGCCGTCCACCTGGCCAACGAGGCCGGCAGCGTCCGCCGTAGCCGACGGCACCGCCCTGCCGCAGAGCGATCTCGGCAGCTCCGCCATGCAGGGCCGGGCTGCAGCCGAGTAGAGGCTCAGCCGGCCGTCTCAGCTGGCGGCGTCAGCCGATTGTGTCAGCCGACTTCGTCAGGGTCCAGGTTCCCGATGATCCGGACGGGGTTGGCGGTGCCGTTGTCCAGCGAGTAGGTGACGCCGATGATGGCGGTGCGTCCCTCGTCCACGGCCTTCGCCACGGACATGGAGGACTCCATGAGACGGGAGCTGATCTGGCGCACGTTCTCCGCCACCGTGCCGTTGACGTCCTTGACCCCGGCCCGGCGGGCGGAGATCACGGAGGGGATGATCCGCTCCACGAGAGAGCGGATGAAGCCCGGGGGCATCTGACCGGAGACGTAGGACTCCACGGCCGCGGTCACGGCGCCGCAGCTGTCATGGCCCAAGACCACGATCAGCGGGATGTCGAGGATGTCCACGGAGTACTCGAGGGATCCCAGGACGGCGTCGTCGATCACCTGGCCGGCGGTACGGACCACGAACACGTCACCCAGGCCCACATCGAAGATGATCTCGGCGGCGAGCCGGGAGTCCGAGCACCCGAAGATCACGGCGATCGGGTGCTGCTCGTTGGCCAGGGAGGTGCGGCGCGCCGCATCCTGGTTCGGGTGGTTGGAGGTGCCGCCCGTGAAGCGGGCGTTGCCGTCCCGCAGCAGCTCCCAGGCCGCAGCCGGGGTCAGGGGCGCGCCATCCGGGGAGGTGGCGGCGGTCAGGTCGGTGCGGTCGGTCATGGGATCAGCCTTCCTCAAGGTTCTGCTGGATGGCCGAGGCCAAGGTGTCCAGATCGCCCAGATCACCCGAACTGCTGATCACGATGGTAGCCCCGTCCACCTCGCCCACCAGATGGCGGTCGCCATCAGTCGGCTCGAAGAGGTCCCACTGGGTTCCGTCCACGGACCGCGACCCGGTGGCCGGCGCGTTGTCCATCTGCTGGGAGAGCCAGGTCGGATTGGCCTGGGTGGTCTGCTTGAACCCCGCGAAGTCCTGATCGGCGGTCAGGTAGCCGGCCTCCCAGAACTCCACCTGGTCCGTGCCGGCCCCGTTCCAGCGGGCGAAGTTGGCCGTCCAGTCCTCGGGGACCGCGGGGGCGGTGGCGGTGAATTCAGCAGTGGCGGTGGCCTGCTCGGCGATGACCGCCACGTCCACGTTGGGGTCGTACGGCTCGTCGGCGTTCCGGGGATTCAGCAACACCACCATCAGCGCGATCGCGAGGGTGGCCAGCACGGACAGCACCATGGCCCGGGACGACTGGCCGGCCCGCTTGGCCTGGCTCTGGGTCAGGCGGGGTTTGGGGGCGGGAGAACCGGCCGGATCCGCCGTGGGCTGGGGGGAAGTCACCGGACCATTCTGCCATTCACCGGGACACTAGGATGGTTCATGGAGAAGATCCCCCACAGACGGAGTATTTCGGTGACCACTGACCAGCCCGTGAACAACGACGTTCCGACCCAGCCGGCGGGGTCGAACTTCGCCGATCGCAACATCCTGAGCCCGAGCCTGGCGGTCTCCGGCACCAAGCCGGACCGCAACCTGGCCATGGAGCTGGTCCGGGTGACCGAGGCGGCCGCCATCGCCGCCGGCCACTGGGTGGGCTACGGAGACAAGAACACCGCGGACGGCGCGGCCGTGGACGCCATGCGTGCCTTCATGGACACCGTGGCCATGAACGGCGTGGTGGTGATCGGTGAGGGCGAGAAGGACGAGGCCCCCATGCTGTTCAACGGCGAGCATGTGGGAGACGGCACCGGCCCGGAGGTGGACGTGGCCGTGGATCCGATCGATGGCACCCGCCTGACCGCGATGGGCTACCCCAACGCGCTGTCCGTGTTCGCGGTGGCCGAGCGCGGAGCCATGTTCGACCCCTCCGCCGTGTTCTACATGGACAAGCTCGTGGTGGGGCCGGAGGCCGCCGAATACGTGGACCTGCGCCTGCCGATCAAGCAGAACATCCACCTCGTGGCCAAAGCCCTGGGCAAGCCCGTCAGCCAGCTGAACATCTGCGTGTTGGACCGCCCGCGCCACGACAAGCTCGTCCAGGAGATCCGGGACGCCGGAGCCCGGGTGAAGTTCATCATGGACGGCGACGTGGCCGGTGGCATCGCCGCGGCCCGGCATGACACGGACGTGGACATGCTGCTGGGCATCGGCGGCACCCCTGAGGGCATCATCACCGCCTGCGCCATCAAGGCCATCGGCGGCGTCATCCAGGGCCGTCTGGCCCCGATCGACGACGCAGAGCGGCAGAAGGCCATCGACGCCGGCCACGACCTGGACGCGGTCCTGACCACCGACGACCTGGTCAAGACGGACAACGCCTACTTCGCTGCCACCGGCATCACGGACGGCGATCTGTTGCGGGGCGTGCGCTACTACAACAACCGCGTGACCACCCAGTCCATGGTGATGCGCTCGAAGTCCGGCACCGTCCGCGTGATCGAGGCCGAGCACCAGGCCCGCAAGTGGGAGCCCTGGATCGGCCCGGAGGCCACCCCGATCCGCTGACCTCTCCCACCCCACTGCAACTGGCGGTCGGATCCGGACCATCTACTGACGGGTAACCCCTCAGAATGGGCCGGATTCGACCGCCAGTTCGGCGTTCGGGGGGTGGATTCAGGGGAGGGTCACGGCGAAGAGGGTCCCGTCGCTGCCGTGCACGGTGGCGGCGGGCTCGTCGGCGCCCAGGAACACCGACTCGCCGGGCGAGAGCTCGGCGGTGTCGGCTCCGGCGGAGACCCGCACCCGGCCGGCCGTGCAGACCGCGATGACCGGGCCGCGGGCGGTCAGTGTGCTTCCGTCCGCGGCGGGCAGGTCCAGCCGCTCCACCTGGAACTCCTCGAAGGGCGGGCGGAACACCAGGTGTCCCGGGCCGTGCGAGGTGGGCGTGGAGTAGGGCACGGGCACCGATTCGAACGCCACGACCCTCCGCAGCTCCGGAATGTCCACGTGCTTGGGCGTGAGCCCCCCGCGCAGCACGTTGTCCGAGGCGGCCATGACCTCCACGCCCAGCCCGTACAGGTAGGCGTGCACGTTCCCGGCGGGCAGGTGGATGGCCTGGCCGGGGGCGAGGTCCAACCGGTGCAGCAGCACGGAGACCAGCACCCCCGGGTCCCGCGGGTAGTGCTCGGCGATCCCCACGGCGGTGGCCAGGTTCAGGTCCTCGTCCAGCACCCGCGGGGCCTTGGCCAAGGCGGCGACGGCGGCCCCCACCCAGGTGCCCGAGGCCCAGGGGCCGTCCGGGTCCAGCAGGCCGCAGAAGACGGACTCGATCGCGGCTGACTCTGCGGCGGGGTCGTCGCCGTCCCCGGAACGCAGGAGCCGCTCGGCGAACCCGGCGACCGCGCCGGCCAGGGTCTCTGCGGAACCGGCGGCGCCGTCGTCGTGCCCGATGTCCTCCGCCAACACCGGGGCCTCCGCCGGCACCGGGTCCTCGACCAGCACCGGGTTCTCCGCCAGCACCGCGGCGAGCCGGGAGAACGAGGTGGCGGTGTCCACGGCGGAGCGGAACCCGCACAGGGCCGCGAACGGGGTCAGGGCCACGACCATCTCGGGCTTGTGGTTGTCATCCTTGTAATTGCGGTGTGGAGCCGAGGCGGGGACCCCCGCCGCCTCCTCGGCGGCGAAACCGGCCCGGGCCTGGTCCAGGGTGGGGTGGGCCTGGATGGACAGCGGGCGTCCGGCGGCCAGCAGCTTCACGAGGTAGGGCAGGCGTCCGAAGCGTGCCGCCTCGCCCAGGAGACGATCGGGATCGGTGGCGAGCAGCTCGTGGAGCGGGACCTCCTCGGCCTGCGGGTCGGCGGCGGGGACGGCGCCGGCCGGGGCGCCGGGGTGGGCCCCCATCCACAACTCCGCCTCCGGGCGGCCGGTGGGCACCCGCCCCTGTAGCTCGGCGAGCAGGGTGGCCGAACCCCATGCGTAGTCACGGAGGGGGGCGCGCAAGAGGTACATGGGTCCAGCCTATCGAGATCCGCGCAGCTCCCGTCCGGGGACCCTCACGGTGCGGCTCACGGTGTGGCAGGTGCGGCGCAGCACGAGGTGATCGGGTGCTCCCCACGCGGCGCCGCCGGGGCAGGTCCCAGTACGTTGGTGACATGAGATCCTTCGCCGTCATCGGGGCGGGCATCCTCGGGGCCGCCGCGGCCCGGGAGCTCACCCGGCGCTTCCCGGCCGACCACGTCACGGTCTTCGACAAGGCCGAGGACGCCGCCGCCCACCAGTCCGGACACAACTCCGGGGTGGTGCACGCCGGCCTCTACTACGAGCCCGGGGGACTGAAGGCGCGGCTGTGCCGCCGCGGGGTGGACCTGCTGCGGGACTACGCCGGGGCGCACAGCGTGCCGTACCAGGAGTGCGGCAAGCTGGTGGTGGCCCTGCGCCCGGAGGAGGAGGGCCGGCTGCGCGCCATCCACGAGCGCGCGGTGGCCAACGGGGTGCCCGGGGCCGAGCTGATCGGGCCGGAACGGATCCGGGAGATCGAGCCCGAGGCCATCGGACGGCTCGCACTGCACTCCCCGCGCACCGCGATCATCGACTATCCGGCGCTCACCCGGGCGCTGCTCGCCGACGTCCGGGCCTCCGGCGGCACCGTGCGCCTGGGCACCGAGGTGACGGCGATCGCCAACGGGGCGGAGCAGTGCTCCGTCACCACGGAGGAGCACGGCACGCAGGGCTTCGACGCCGTCATCGTCTGCGGCGGGCTCCAATCGGACCGCCTCGCCCGGATGGCCGGCGGCGCCGCCTACCCCCGGATCGTCCCGTTCTTCGGGCAGTACTCGAAGCTGGCGCCGGAACACCGGGACATCCTCAACGGACTGGTCTATCCGGTGCCCGACCCGGCCTACCCCTTCCTGGGGGTGCACCTGACCAAGCGGGTGGACGGGGAGATGCTCGTGGGCCCCAACGCCTTCCTCTCCCTGGGACGGGAGAACTACTCGGGACGCCGGATCGGGGTGCGGGACAGCCTGGAGGTGGCCGCCTCCGGGTCGTTCTGGCGGTTCGCCTCCCGCAACTCTCGGGCGGCCGCACGCGAGTTCGCCGCCGTCGTGTCCCGGAAGCGGTTCCTGGCCCAGGCCGCCGACTACGTGCCCGCCCTGACCGGTGCCGACTCCACGCCCATCACCCGCGGCATCCGCGCCCAGGCCATGGACCGCGCCGGGCGGCTCGTGGACGACTTCGTCATCGAGGACATCGGCCGCGCCACCCTGGTGCGCAACGCGCCCTCCCCGGGGGCCACGTCATCACTGGCGATCGCCGAACACCTCGTGGACCGGCTGATCGCCGGACACGGGTTGCGCTCCGCGGCGCCCTCGACGTCGTAGGCCTCGACCTTGTAGCCCTCGACCTCGTAGCCCTCGACCTCGTAGCCCTCGACCTCGAAGCGGTCAGCCGTCGCCCGCCACGCACAGGTGGTTGGTGGAGGCGGCATCCTCCAACAGGCCGTCCTGGCCCGTGTCCTCCAGATACATCAGCCACTCTTCGTTGATCTCGTCCCCGTCCGGCTGGAGCGGCGGGGCCGGCCAGTCGTCCGGGTTGTCGCCGTCCTCGGTGGGCCCCTCGGAGGCCGTGGGTGCGGACGCGGACGCGGACAGGAAACCGGCCGTGGCATCCACGAACAGCAGGGGCGCGGGGGAGGACCCGGCGGCCTGCGGTGTGCCGTCCTCGGCGAGCATCCCGGCCACGCGGGAGTGGATCTCGTCGAAGTCCGGGTAGGTGGTGAACCGGCCGTCCTCGCCCTGGAAGTCCGGGGGTCCGATGGTCAGCCGCTCCATGCCGTGGGACTGCCCCTGGGCCGCGAGCCCGACGAACGTGCCCAGCTGCTGACCGGGCAGGTCCGTCTCCACGATCTGCTCGCCGGCATCCAGGATGCCCTGGAACCGGGTGACCAGGGTCTGCGGGTTGAACTGGGCCAGCATGGCGGCCTGGATGCACTGCTGGCGGCGGATGCGTGAATAGTCGGTGGAGAAGTGACGGGAACGGGCGAAGGCCAGGGCCTGCTCGCCGTCGAAGTCATAGGTGCCGGGACCCCACCAGGCGTTGCCCCACTCCCCGTCCGGCCGGGTGCCGCGGTAGGTGGTCCAGCCGCCCGAGGTGACGGTGACTCCACCCATGGAATCGATCAGCTGGGAGAACCCGCCCATGTCCACCATGGCGTAGGACTGGATCTGCAGACCCAGGATGCCGCCAGCGGCGTCCATCATGGCCTCGGCCCCGGGGTCGGCGGCACCGGGGTAGAGGTCCTGGTGGTTGCGCATGACGTCCACGTAGAGGTGGTTGATGATGCACTCGTCGCCGCAGTTGAAGCCCTCGGGGTAGGCCTGCCACAAGGGGGAGTCCGGCGTGAACTGCGCGTTCTGGACGTTGCGGGGGATGGAGAACAGGATGGTGCTGCCGGTGCTGGCGTTCACGGAGGCCACATGGATCGAATCGGGACGCAGACCGATGCGCCCCTCGCCGGCGTCCCCGCCCATCAGCAGGAAGTTGTAGCGCCCGGCCACCGGAGCGATCGCCGGACCGGACGGGAAGATCTCGTTCAGCGCGTTCCGCCCGGCATTGACCGCATAGGAGCCGTAGCCCAGGGCGCCGGAGGTCACCACGAGCAGCAGCACCGTGGAGAAGGCCAGCAACGGCTTCATCCCGGGCGCCACGAGGCGCAGCCGCAACAGCCGGAACGTATCGATCCACAACACCAGCCAGCCCAGGGCCAACGCCGCCAGCACCACGATGCCGGCCAGCTGGACCCACGAGTTGGCCAACACCTGCACCAACAGCTGGCGCCGGACCACCAGCAGCACGAGCGCCACGACCACGAGCGCCCACACGGTGAGGGTGACGCGCAGGGCGGCCCGGCCCAGTCCGCGGTTCCCGGCCACCACTTGCGCGCCACCGGGGATCACCAGCGTGAGCAGCAACAGGATCCAGCCGCGCTTGGTCCGCTGGGGCGCCCCCATGGCCTCAGGATGGCGCACCGGGTCCACCCCGGACGCGGCACCGGGGTTCAACCGGGAGGAACGTGCTGCCATCACGGGCGGTATCCGGGCCGGCCCACCAAGGACTCGCGCAGCCGGGTGCCCTTGGCGCTCGCGGTGTCCCGCAGCTGCGCGGCGAACTCCACGAGTCCGGCCCGCAGCCGGGCCGCCTCCGGACCGGCTCCCGCCGCCAGGATGCGCACGGCCAGCAGGCCGGCGTTGCGGGCCCCGCCGATGGAGACGGTGGCCACCGGCACGCCGGCCGGCATCTGGGCGATCGAGAGCAGTGAGTCCATGCCGTCGAGGGTCTTCAGCGGGACGGGCACGCCGATGACGGGCAGGGGGGTGGTGGAGGCGATCATGCCCGGCAGGTGCGCGGCCCCGCCGGCCCCGGCGATGATCACCTGGATCCCGCGCTCGTGGGCCTGGGTGCCGAAGGCCACCATCTCGTGCGGCATGCGGTGGGCGGAGACGACGTCGGCCTCGTACGGGATGCCGAATTCCTCCAGCGCCGCGGCGGCCGCCTCCATGACGGGCCAGTCCGAGTCCGAACCCATGACCACGGCCACGCGCGCGGCGTCGGTGCCGGCGGCGGTGTCGGTGCCGGCGGCTGTGCCGGTGGTACCGGTGGTGCCGGCCGATGAAGGTCCCGGGCCTCCGGGAGTCTCCGGGCCGGCGTCGTGCCCTGAAGGCTGGTGGGGGGACATGCTGGGGGTCATGACTGCTCCTGGTGGCCCTGGTCCTGCTGGCTCTGCGAGCCTTCACTGATGATGGCGGCGGCGCCCTCGGCTGCCCGGCGAGCCGAGTCGAGGTCCTCGGGGCGGGCCGCGGTGACGTTGACGTGGCCGATCTTCCGGCCCGGGCGCACGGACTTGCCGTAGGCGTGGATCTTGGCCTCGGGGTGGGCGGCCATGGCGGCCGGGAAGGCGGCGTACAGGTCCTGGTTGGCCCCACCGAGGTAGTTCTTCATCACGGTGTAGGCGCCGTGGGGTTCCGTGGACCCCAGGGGCAGGTCCAGCACCGCGCGCAGGTGTTGTTCGAACTGGCCGGTGACGGCGCCGTCCATGGACCAGTGGCCCGAGTTGTGTGGGCGCATGGCGAGCTCGTTGACCATGAACCCGGGGCCCGTCCCCGGGGTCTCGAACAACTCCACCGCGAGCATCCCGGTCACCCCGAGGCCTTCGGCCAGGGCGACGGCGGCAGCCTGGGCAGCCCGTGCGGTCCCGGCGTCGAGGCCCGGGGCGGGAGCGGTGACCACGTCGCACACGCCGTCCGTCTGGATCGACTCGACCACGGGGTAGGCGGCCGTCTGGCCGGAGGGGGTGCGGGCCACCTGGGCGGAGAGCTCCCGGGAGAAGTCCACCATCTCCTCCGCCAGCAGCGCCTCGAACCCGGTGGGGGAGACCAACTCGAACCAGTCGGCGCAGGACTCCGCCTCGGCGGCCGAGCGCACCACGCGCACCCCCTTGCCGTCATAACCGCCCCGCGGGGTCTTGAGCACCACGGGCCATCCCAGCCGCTCACCGAACTCGATTAGCTCGGCCACGGTGGACACGGCCGCCCAGGCCGGATTGGGCAGCCCGAGCCGCTCGCAGGCGGCACGCATCAACAGCTTGTCCTGCGCGTACTGCAGGGCATCCGGCCCCGGCTGCAGGTTGACGCCGGCCGCCAGCAGCTCCGCCAGATGCGCTGCGGGGACGTGCTCGTGGTCGAAGGTGACCACGTCCACCCCGGCGGCGAAGGAGCGCAAGGTCTCGAGGTCACGGTAGTCGCCCACCGTGTGCGGGGCCGCCGTGGTGGCCGAGACGTCCGGGCCTTCGGCCAGTACCTCCAAACGGACCCCGAGAGCCGTGGCCGCGGGGGCCATCATGCGCGCCAACTGTCCGCCACCAACTACACCGATCACAGGAAAAGTCACGGACCAAGGGTAACCAGCCCAGCGGCCGGGTCCCCGCAGAACCGCCCGGGACCGCTCAGTTGTCAGGAAACGGGCAGAAATCCGGTCTACAGTATGCAAAGACATTTTCCGATTGATGCGCTGTTTCCCTTCAGCCATTCATCCGTCCCCGGCCCGGACAAGGAGTCCAGCAACGCCCATGATCAGCAACCTGTGGCATCGGTGCATGGCCCTGGTGGCCATGCTCTGGCGAGAGGTCGCCAAGTTCGGTGTGGTCGGGGCGGCCGCCTTCGTGGTGGACTCCGGCATCTTCATCTGGCTCATGCACGGGCCGATGGAGGGCAGCAACGTGAAGTCCAAGGTGGTGGCCAGTGCCGTGGCCACGATCTTCTCCTACGTGGCCAACCGGTTCTGGACGTTCCGGCACCGCCGCCAGAGCAACCTCATGCGCGAGTTCGTGCTGTTCGTCGTGATGAATGTCATCGGCATGGGGATCGCCGCCGCCTGCGTCTTCGTGGCGCAGTACTGGCTGGGCGTGACGTCCACCACCGGGATCTTCATCGCCGGCAGCGTGGTCGGCCTGATCCTGGGCACCATCTTCCGCTTCTTCGCCTACCGCTTCTGGGTGTTCACCGAGGAACTGGATGCGGACCCGAAGTTCAAGGACGACCGGGAACGCCTCACCGGGGAATTACCGGTCATCCGCACGGCGGACACCCCTCGCCGGCACCGCAGGACGGCTGCCGGGACGGGTGCCGGGACGGCACCGGCCGCCACCGGAGCCGTGGTGCTGGGCTCCTCCGCGCCCTCCGCGCCCTCGGCGCGCACCCCGGCCGAACCCCGCTAGGCCGGGGCTCCGAGCCCCTCGGCCGCCACCTGCCGGGCGGTCTCCGCACTGAACGGGGCGGAGGAATCCGGGGCGAGCATCACCGGCAGACCCCGGTCCCACGTCCCCGCCGCCGCGCGGGCCACCGCCAGGTCCAGGCGTGCACCGGCGGCGGCCACCACCAGCCCGCGCTCCCTGGCCGACAGGCGGGACACCGCGGGGTCGGCGCCCTCCGGGGTTGCGCCCTCCGGGGCGGAGGCCGGGACGGAGAGCTGTTCCCAGGCCGCTGTGAGCGCCGGGAGCCCCGCCGGGCCGCCGGGCAGCGGCAGGTGGCACTGGTCAGCCTGCATGCGCACCTCGGTGATGAAGTCCATGGCGTGCGCGGGAGCATCGACACCAGCGTCGGAACCTGAGTCCGGATCCGAGGTCACGGTCCACAGATCGGCGGGATGATCGGCCCAGTCCTCTGGTGTCCCGGTCAGGATGAGGTCGGCGTGCTGTCCGGCCGGCCGGGTGCCCTCTGCACCGCCGGAGGTGCCGGTGGCCGGTCCGGCGAAGACCACCGCGACGCCGGCCCGCGCGAGACCCAGCAGCACGGCCAGGGACATCCAGTCCAGTGGCAGGTCCACCAGCACCGTGGCGTCAGGGCCGTGGCCTTCGGCATCGACCAGGTTGGCGGTCTTGGTTCCCCAATTGGCCAGCACCCGTCCGGAGAGTTCCACCCTCTCGCCGCCCGTGGCGTAGTCCACCACGGCGGGCCGCGGTGAGGCCGCCAGAGCGGCGAACCAGTCCGTTCTTCCAGTGCTCCGGCCAGCGCTGCCGCCGGGTAGGTTGGTGCCGAGGGTGACCATGAAAGTCCTTTCGCCAGTGGCTGCCGCAGGGTAGACCGCGGTGACGGGGCCGGTCCGCACGCCGTTTCCGGCGTGTCGGCACGGCGGCGTGTCGGTAGGCACGGAGCCGTTCCCGCCCCTCTATTGTGCAGTCCCGGCTTGACTAACAGCGAGTTACACCGGTGTAATTCACCGTGGAACGGTCATGGTTACCACGGCGCTTCCCACCGCCCACCACAGTTTCCCCGCTACCGCCGGCTGTCCGGCGGTCAGTTGGTCCGGGCGCGCCCGGCACCGCGGGGTGTGGTCGGAAGGCGTGTCAGGAGCCCTGCCCGATCCGCAGACACCGGAACCACCGGTGACGGGATGACCAGCGTGAGAACGGGGAGGAATCACATGGAGAACGCCCAGCGCCTCGACGAGGTCCACGAGACCAACGCCCACCGGAACGGTGCGGCCGGCCGGCCACTGACGGATGCGACCCATCCGGGCCGCAGTGTGCCCGCAGACTGGTTCCTGGATCCCGCCGATCCAGATGCAGCCCGCCGGCTGGAGGCCGGCACCTCCCTCGAGGATCAGGCCACCGCCTTCCTCGCCGGACATGACAACGACGAGGACTCCGCCGCCTCCGCCCTCACCGACGCCACGGTCACGGCCCTGCACCCCGGGACCTCGGACCCCCGGCGTCAGGCGGACGAGCGGGCGGCCGAATCGGCCGCCCAGGCCTCAGTGTGGCTGGGCCTGCCCGGCCTGGCTGACCCGATGGACGTGGAGGGGGAGTTGGCCTGGCAGGTCGATGCCCTCTGCGCGCAGACGGATCCCGAGGCCTTCTTCCCCGAGAAGGGCGGATCCACGCGTGACGCCAAGAAGGTCTGCTCCTCGTGCACCGTGCGCAGCGAATGCCTGGAGTACGCCCTCGGCAATGACGAGCGGTTCGGCATCTGGGGCGGCCTGTCCGAGCGTGAGAGGCGCCGGCTCCGGAAGCGGTCGGTCTGATCTCAGCTCCGGCCACCCTGCCCGCCCCCGACGCCCCGGACCATATGGTCCCGGGCGTCACTGCCGTTCTCGTGGTGAACGAACGGCCTGACCTGGCCGTTGACGCCCTGCAGGCCATCCTCGGACAGGAACGGCTCCCGGACCGCATCCTCGCGGCCTGCGCCACCGGGATCCCGGATCCCGACGAAGCCGAGGACGCCACCACCGGTGACGCATTCGCAGACCTCCTGCAGCGCCTGGCGGCACTCGTGGATGATGCGGACCTGCCCTTCGAGGCGCAGAGGGCCGCCCTCCACGAGATCCAGATCCCGGCCGGCGACGGCTCGGGCTGGCTGTGGTGGATCCATGACGACTCGCGTCCGGAGCCCCAGGCTCTGCAGCGCCTGATGGCGGTCGTCGAGACCTCCCCGTCCGTGACCATCGCCGGGTGCAAGCAGGTCGAGTGGGGGCGCCCCCGGCACCTGCTGGACGTGGGCCTGACCGTGTCCGGGGAGGCCGAACCCCTCAGCCTCGTGGAGCCGGGAGAGCTGGATCAGGGACAGTACGACGCCCGCACGGACGTCTTCGCGGTCTCGAGCCCCGGGTTGCTCATCCGCGCGGATGTCTGGACCCGGCTGGGTGGGATCGATCCCTCGGGGCCACGGCCCGCCGCCGCCGTGGACCTGTGTTGGCGGAACCGGCTGGCCGGACACCGCGTGGTGGTGGTGCCCGGGGCCCTGATCGAACACGACGGCCGCGGGGAGGGCCTCTATGCCGGGACCTCGGCCACCCGGGAGGCCTCCCTGTGGCTGCGGCTGAAGTATGCCCGCCCCTGGGCCGTGCCGCTGCTGTGGATCTGGGGATTGATCACAGCCTTCGGTGGCTTCGCCGCGTCCCTGCTGGCCAAGGAACCCGGCCGCGGCGGTGCCCACCTGGCCGGTTCGCTGCGTACCCTCGTCCGCGTGGTGCCCCTGGCGGGATCCCGCCGCCTGGCGCGGAGGACGCAGTCCTCGCCCCGCTCGATCGTCGCCCCGCTCAAGGCCTCCCGCTCCGAGGTGCGCAGCTACCGGCGCAGCGTGGTGGACCTGGAATCCCCGGACGAGGTCATCGGGGACGGCACCGGATCCACCCTGGCCCCCAGCGAGGCCACCGGCGGCCATGACGACTTCGCGGCTTTGGCCACCCCGGAACGCAACTGGGTCGGCACCGGGCTGATGATCGCCCTGCTGTTCCTGGGCGGACTGTCCCTCGTGGGCCTGCGTGATCTGCTCGCCGCACCGGCACTGGCCGGCGGGTCGCTGCTGCCCGTGTCCGGCTCCCTCGCAGACCTCTGGCAGCACGCCACCGGGAGCTGGGCCCCCGCCGGGGCCGGAGCCCCCGTCCAGCCCGGGCCCTTCGGCCTGGCGCTGACCGTGTTGGGGGTCACCGGACAGGGATCACTGGCACTGGTGTGGCTGACCATCCTGGCGATGCCGCTGGCCGCCACCGGCGCCTGGCTGGCCGCGGGAGCCGTGGCCCGAGGCCGTGCGATCCGTCTGCTGGCGGCCCTGCTGTGGGGGCTGTCCCCGGCGCTGCTGACGGCTGCCGGCTCAGGACGGCCGGGCGCGCTCCTGGTGCACCTCGCCCTGCCCTGGCTGGCGCTCGCCCTGATCCGCGCCACCGGCTCCGCAGCGCTGCGACGCCCCGATCCGGAGGGCGTGTCAGAGGACCTGCCCGGCGTCAGGGTGCGTCCCGGTCACCGAGGTGTGGTGTCCTGGACGGCCTCGGGCTGGACGGCGCTGCTGTTGGCCGGTCTCGGCGCGGCGGCCCCGGTGCTGCTGCTCTTCCTGGTGCCGGGTGTCCTGGCCCTGGCGGCGCTGCTCCGGCGGCGCGGACGGGCCCTGTGGTGGACCCCGTTGCCCGCGCTGGCCCTGTACCTGCCCGCCGTGCTCTCGCACTGGACGGAGCCGCGGGCCGTGCTCGGCGATCCCGGCGTGCCCCAGGCCTTTGATCCCGCCCCGCTCTGGCAGCAGATCCTCGGTTTCCCGGAGGCCTTCGCCTCCGACTCCGGACTGCAGGCCCTGCCCTGGCTGGACTCGGCAGTGCCGGGCGGCGCCGGATTCCCCTGGGCCCTGGTGGCCGCACTCGTCATCGGGGTCCCGGTGCTGCTGTCAGCTTTCACGGGGGCGTTCATGACCGGCAGGATCGGGGTGCAGGCGCGGATCGGACTCGGGTTCTCGTTGCTCGGCCTGGTCGGATCGGCGCTGGCCCCCCGGCTGGCCACCTCCCTGGATGACCGCGGTCAGCTCGTGACGGTGTTCACCGGGCCGTTCACCTCCACCGTGCTGCTCGGTGTGCTGGTGGCGGCCGTGGCCGGCCTGAACGGGGTGCTGGGGCCGCACCGCTCTCCCGGTGCCGTCCGCCGCCGGATCGGCCCGCTGCGCCGCACCGGCGTGGTGGTCCTGGCCGGCCTGGCCGTCTGCTCCCTCGCCCTCACCGCCACCGTGTGGGCGATCCCGCGCCTGCTGCCCGGTTCCACCCTGGACCCCGCCGCCGGTGGCGCACTGGACTCCCGGACGGCGGACGGCGAGGCGGAGCCGGTCCTGTCCACCCTGGGGACCGATTCCGTGCTGGACTCCAGCCCCGCCCGACTCCTTCCGGCCACCGCGGCGGACCAGGGGACCAGCGCCCTGGCCACCCGGACGGTCGTGATGGAACGCCGCGCGGACGAACTCCAGGTCAGCCTCGCCACCGGGACGGGCCCCACCCTGGACCGGCTCAGCGCCGGGTGGACCGCCCGCTCCCTCACCGGACCCCTGACGGGCCCGACGGCGGCCGCCCCGGACCGCGCGGACGAACAGTTGCGCAGCCTGGCCGCCCAGCTGGTCTCCGGCGCCAACGCGGATCCGCGTCCGGCCCTCGAGGACTTCGGTGCCGGGTTCGTGGTGCTACGCGACCCGAACGGTGGGGAGCTGGGGACGGCTGCCTCCATCGATGCTGTTCCGGGCCTGGCCCCCGTGGGGCTGACCGACTCGGGCTGGCTGTGGCGCGTGGTCCCCGAGGATGACGGCGGTATCCCCGTGGTGGGCCCCCACGACCTCGAAGACCGGATGGGCTTCGCAGCCTCCCGGGTGCGGATCGTGGACGGCACCGGCGAGACCACCCACCTGGTGGCCCGGTCCGGTGCCACCGTGGACACCGAGCTTCCCACCGAGGACCGTTCCGATGACGAGGAGGGAGGCGGCCAGGACCGTCGGCTGGTCCTGGCCGAGCGGGCCGACTCCGGCTGGCAGGCCACCCTGGACGGTGAACCCCTCGCAGCCGTGCCAGTGGAAGGTGCCGCCTGGAACCAGTCGTTCGAGCTGCCGGAGCACGGGGGCGAGCTACGGGTCTGGCATTCCTCCCCGGCCGCATCCTGGGCCTGGTGGCTGCCCGGCATCCTGCTCGTGCTGGCCGTCCTGCTGGCGATCCCCTCGCCGACCCGCCGGACGGATCACCGGACGCGGGCCGCCGCCTCGACCGGCCTGACCCCCGGATACCCGGATCTGGACGCCGAGGACTTCGACGACGCCGCGTGGACGGAGGAACGATGAGCCAGCATCAGGATCAGCAGCCCACATCCCGGGGCCAGCGCAAGGGCCAACGGGCCGCCGAGGCGCGGGACAAGAAGCGCCAGGCCGCGCTGGAGGCCCACCGACGGGGCCTGGTCCTCAAGGCGCCCGTGACGGCGGGACTGGCCGGGGCCGGCGTCGTGGCCCTGGTGGCGGCCGCCGTGACCGCCGGGACCCTCGTCCCACCGTCCGCACCGGAGGTGGACGGCGCCGCGGTCCCCGCCGCCCTGAACGCCGTGCCCACCCAGTCGGTGTGCGCGGGACCGCCGCGACTGCCCGCCGGGGCGGAGGACAGCACCGACACCCAGTTCAGCCCGGTCTCCACCTCGGCCGTCTCCAGTGTCACCTCGGTGCTGCTCTCCGATCTGGCCGGCCGGTCCCCGGGGAGCAGCCTGACCACCCTGCCGTCGGCCGAGCCGGCCGAGTCGGCAGGTGACACGGGCGACGGCGGTGGCGCTGAAGCGGAGCAGCTGACGGATTCGCAGCCCGAGGACGTCCAGCAGGGCGTACCGGCCACCTCCGGCGAGGACGGCGTCCCGGCCAGGAGCGCCGCCGTGGCGGACATCGAGTCCCCCGGCGGGGAGGCCGGGGACGCCACCGCGGTGACGGTCGAACCCGTCGGCGGGCAGGCCACCGGTTCCGACGCGGTGTCCCTGTATGCGGCCGCGGACGGTGACCTGGCCGGCACGGAGGCCAGCTCCTGCACGGCCCCGGCCCACGACCACTGGCTGGCCGGTGTCACCACGACGGTGGGTTCCACGGCCGTACTGGTGCTCTCGAACCCCTCGGCCTCGGCCAGCACCATAGACCTGTCCCTGTACGGCCAGTCGGGTCCCGTCGAGGCGCCGGGGACCTCGGGGGTCGTGCTGGGGCCGGGGCAGTCCCGCTCGATCGTGCTCGGCGGGCTGGCCCCGGACGAGGAGCACCTGGCCGTCCACGTCACCGCCCAGGGCGGGGCGGTGGGTGCCACGGTGCAGCAGCATCGGCTGTTCGGCATCACCGCCGGGGGAGTGGAGATCATCCAGCCGACCGCCGCCCCGGCCCGGTCCGCCGTGCTGCCCGGCCTGGTGGTCCCCTCCCAGGCCAGCGGCGAGGCGGTCACCGGTCAGGACGGCTACGAGCAGGCGGGGCCTGCCGTGCTGCTGGCCGCCCCGGCCGCCGGGGCCACGGCCGAGATCACCGTGAGCGGCCCGGACGGGCCCGTGGAGCTTCCCGGGGGCGGCGTGGTCCAGGTGGCTGCCGGCGCCACCGCACGCTTCCCCCTGGACGGTATGGACCACGACATCTACACGGTCACCGTGACCGCGGACGCGCCCCTCGTGGCCAGCGCCCGCGGGCTCTCCGGCCAGGCCGAGGGACCGATCGACTTCTCCAGTGTCTCCGCCGTGGGCCCCCTCGGGCTGGAGCGGCTGGTGGCCCGGCCCACCGAGGCCGAGGCGAACCTGGTGCTGTACTCGGGCGCAGGCGGGGCCGTGGAGATCACCCCCGTGCTCCGCGACGGCAGCCTGGCGGAACCCCTGGTGCGGGAACTCGGACCGGAATCCACCCGCGCCCTGGCCTTCGACGACCTGGTGGACGGGGACGGCACGCAGGTCTCGGGGGCTGTACTGGAGACCGCCCAGGGGCAGGTGCACGCCGGGGTGGACGTCCGCGGCGGGCAGGGGATCTCCGCCTACCCCGTGGTGCCACAGCAGCAACAGGTCTCCGGAGTCCCCGTCCGGGTGGGGTACTGAGCCCGGAGGGTTCCGAGCGTGAGGTGATCCGGCGCGGGGTGACCTGGCGCGGTGTGATCCGACGCGAGGTGGTCTGACCGGGCCCCGGTGCTACCAGTGGTAGTCCGGGTCCACCGCCTCCGGCGCCAGTCCGGTCAGCTCGGCCCACTGCTCCACCACGGCCCCGTACACCAGGTCGGGGAGCAGCGAGGGGACCGGACAACGCGCCTCGATCGGACGCCGGTGGATGGTGATGACCGCCGTGCCCCGGGCGTCCCGCCGGGTGGACCCGGTGGGGTCATCCACCATGTCGGCGCCCCAGGCACGCACCAGCTCCAGCCGGTTCTCCAGGTCCTCCGGAACCATGGTCGCCTGGAACCGGGCCTGCTCCACGGCGGGGCCGCAGACCTCGGACAGCCGCGAGACCGCAGCGTCCAGGTAGTCGGTGAAAGCCTCGTTGCGGGTGCGTGCTCGGGGCAGTCCGGGGGGCAGCAGCGGCCCCCGCAGCCCGCGTCCACGGCGGTCCCGCCGCACCGAGCGGGTGCTCCGCACTCCGGCTGGACTGGCTGGGTCCTGCGCTGGGGTCTGCGCTGGGTTCTGCGATCCGCCCGCAGGGTTCTGCGACCCGCCCGGTGTCCCGCCCCGTGTCCCGCCGTGTCCCACGCCGTGTTCCACCGTCAGGGGATCGAAGGAAGTCATGACTGAAATGGTAGTCGCAGCCGGTGCGGGTGGGTACCGGACACGGGTGCTTCGGCGGGTGCTGCACGCCGAAGCACGGTGCGGAGCGGTAGGGTGGTCTGCCGTGGGATCGATGCGACAGTGCTCCAAGACCAGCTGCCAGAGTGCGGCAGTGGCAACTCTGACGTACAACTATGCCGACTCCACGGTGGTGCTCGGCCCCATGTCCCGGTTGGCTGAACCGCACACCTATGACCTGTGCGGCAAACACACCCGCAACATGACCGCCCCCAAGGGCTGGGAACTGCTGCGGATCGCACCCCCCGAGAGCTCGGCCCCGCCCGAACGCCCCGAACCCGATGACCTGCTGGCCCTGGCCCACGCCGTGCGCGAGCCGGCTCGGCGCACCGGAGCCGACCGGCCGGCGTCGGGCACCGGATCCCGACCCGCACCGCCCACCACCGGCCGCCGCGGGACCACACCGGACGCCGGACCCCGGCCGGACTCCGCCGGCTCCATCAACGGCGAGGCCCCGGCCCGCCCCGGGCGCCCCAGCCTGCGCGTGCTGCGGGACACCGACGACCGCTGAGGATTTCGCCACCTGACGAATGCCCCGTGCGGTGCAGCCCGCCTGATCTAGGCTGGGGTACATGACCGAAAAACCTGCCGTCAGTTCCGCGAGCCCAGCCACCGATCCGGCGTACGCCAACCGCGTCACCGTTCCCGGCGCCACCTTCGACTTCGCCGTGCGGGATCTCTCCCTCGCAGAGGCCGGCCGCCACCAGATCCGCCTGGCCGAGCACGAGATGCCCGGGCTGATGTCCCTGCGCGAGGAGTTCGGCGAGTCCCAGCCGCTGGCCGGCGCCCGGATCGCCGGATCGCTGCATATGACCGTGCAGACGGCCGTGCTGATCGAGACCCTGCTGGCTCTCGGCGCGGAGGTGCGCTGGGCGTCCTGCAACATCTTCTCCACGCAGGACGAGGCGGCCGCCGCCATCGTGGTGGGCCGCGGCACCCCGCAGGAGCCGGCGGGCGTACCCGTGTTCGCCTGGAAGAACGAGACGCTGAACGACTACTGGTGGACCGCCTCCCAGATCCTGAACTGGCCCGGCGCGGAGAAGGACCCGTCCCTCGGGGCGAACATGATCCTGGATGACGGCGGCGACGCCACGATGCTGGTGCACAAGGGCGTGGAGTTCGAGTCCGCCGGCGCCGTGCCGAGCCCCACGGCAGATGACCCCGAGGAGTACCAGGTCGTCCTGGAGACCCTCCGTGCCTCGCTGGCCACGGACCCGCAGCGCTGGACGCGCATCGCCGGGGAGCTCCGCGGGGTGACCGAGGAGACCACCACGGGCGTGCTCCGGCTCTACCAGCTGGCCGAGACCGGACAGCTCATGTTCCCCGCCATCAACGTCAACGACTCCGTGACCAAGTCGAAGTTCGACAACAAGTACGGCATCCGCCACTCCCTGCCGGACGGCATCATGCGCGGCACGGACGTGCTGATCGGCGGCAAGACGGCCGTGGTCTGCGGCTACGGCGATGTGGGCAAGGGCGCTGCCGAGTCGTTCCGCGGCCAGGGTGCCCGCGTGGTGGTCACCGAGGTGGACCCGATCAACGCCCTGCAGGCGGCCATGGACGGCTTCCAGGTGGTGCGTCTGGACGAGGTGATCGATTCCGGTGACATCTTCATCACCACCACCGGCGGCAAGGACATCATCATGGCCGAGGACATGGTCAAGATGAAGGACAAGGCGATCGTGGGCAACGTGGGCCACTTCGACAACGAGCTGGACATGGCCGGGCTGGCCCAGGTCCACGGCGTGGTGAAGACCGAGATCAAGCCCCAGGTGCACGAGTGGACCTTCGACTCCGGACGGCAGAACGAGCGCTCGATCATCGTGCTCTCGGAGGGACGCCTGCTGAACCTGGGCAACGCCACCGGGCACCCGTCCTTCGTGATGAGCGCCTCCTTCACCAACCAGGTGATGGCCCAGATGGAGCTCTTCGCCCGCCACGGGTCCATCACGGGGGAGGAGTACGGCAAGCAGGTCTACGTGCTGCCCAAGGTTCTGGACGAGAAGGTCGCCCGGCTGCACCTCGACGCCCTGAACGCGAACCTGACGGAGCTGTCCAAGGAGCAGGCCGAATACCTCGGTGTGGACGTGGCAGGCCCCTACAAGTCGGATCACTACCGCTACTGAGTCCACTGCTGGACTTTTCACCCCGCCGGACCTTTCACACCGCGATGGTCTTTTCACCCCGGAACCCCGGGGTGAAAAGACCACCCAGCTGTGAAAAGTCGGAGGGTCAGTCTGAGGGTCAGGAGAACGGCAGGGCGTGCAGGCGTTCAGCTGAGGCCGCGGACCGCTCCTGGCGGCCGGCCAGCATCCGGTAGTCCCGGTTGCGCCGCTCCGCCACCACGCCCAGCAGGAAGTCCTCCATGCTCGCCCCGACCGGCGGGCCGGGGGCCACGAACGGGGCCACCTGCCCCGCCAGCCGCCCCGCGGTCTGCGCGCGGACGGCGGGCGGGACAGAGCGGGCGTGCCGGAGGAACTGCGTCACGGAGGCCACGAGTGCGTCCGGCAGGCGGCCGACGTCCGAGACCTCGGCCCAGGAACGCATCGACTCCGGGACTCCCGGTAGCGGTGGCGGGACCTTCTTCTGCCGCTCGATGACCACCTGCGTGCCGGCGACCATGTCCGCCAGACGCTTGCCGCGCTCGTTCAGCATGGAGGCGATCAGCGCCACGGATCCGAAGGACATCCACAACTCGAAGATCCCCAGCAGCACGCGGACGAGACTGTGGCGCAGACGGATGGCGCCGCCGTCGTCCCGCACCACGCGCACCCCGAACACCAGCTTGCCCAGCGAGCGGCCGCGGCTCAGGGTCTCCACCGCCAGTGGGACGCCGACCACCAGCCCGACCACCAGGGACAGGATGGTGGCCTGCACGGCCGCCGGGTCCAGTTCCTCGAGGATGGTCTGTCCCAACACCCACAGGACACCGAGGAAGACCAGTACCAGGGCGATCCCGTCGATCAGGGCGCCGGCGGCCCGGATCACGAAGGAGGCCGGCCGCAATTGCAGCACCACGGCCTCACCGGTCACCACCGTTGTGCTCATGACCCCGAGCCTACCGGTAGCCTGAATCCCGTGGACCTGGACGCCTATACCGCCGTGCACCGCCCCACCTGGGAGCGGCTGGACTCCTTGGCGCGCACGCGCCGTCTGGACGCCGGTCAGGCGGACGAGCTGCTCGAGCTCTACGGGCGGGCCTCCACCCACCTGTCCATGGTGCAGGCCCACGATCCGGACGGGCCGCAGGCCGCCGGGCTGTCCATGGTCCTGGCCCGGGCGCGGAGCCGGATCACGGGCGCCCCGTCCAGCGCCACCGCCGGTTTCTCCCGCTTCTTCCTGGAACAGCTCCCCGCCGCGTTCTACCGGATCCGCTGGCTCACCGTGATCCTCGGGGCGGCCTTCTGCCTGGTGGCGGTCTGGTTCGGCTTCTGGGTCAACGGCGAGCCGCAGGTGCTGGCCTCGCTGGGCACCGAGGAGCAGATGCGCGAGTACGCGCAGGAGCAGTTCACCGGCTACTACTCCGAGAACCCCGCGGCCTCCTTCGCCGGCCAGGTGTGGACCAACAACGCGTGGATCGCCGCCCAGGAGGTGGCGTTCGGGATCACCGGCTACTTCGTGCCCTATGTCCTGTTCGCCAACGCCCAGGGCGTGGGGATCTCCGGCGGCGTCATGGCGGCCCACGGCGAGCTGGACACGTTCTTCCTGTACATCCTGCCGCACGGCTTCATGGAGTTGACCGCCATCTTCATCGCCGGTGCCGCAGGCCTGCGGATCTTCTGGGCCTGGGTGGCCCCCGGCCAGCGCACGCGGCTGGACTCCCTGGCCTCGGAGGGCCGCTCGCTCTTCACCGTGGCCTTCGGTCTGGTCCTCGTGCTCGCCGTCTCCGGTGTGGTGGAGGGCTTCGTCACCCCCTCGGGCCTGCCGCACTGGCTCCGGCTCGGCATCGGCCTGCTGGTGCTGGCCGGTTACTGGGCCTACACGCTCGTGTTGGGCCGGCGTGCCGCGGCCCGGGGTGCCACGGGAGACCTCGAGGCGCACGACGCCGGCGCCCGCCAGCTGACCGCGTGAGCTCACCCCGGGTGCCCCTCGCCTGAGCCGGAAAGGCTCAGCCGGTCAGGCTCAGCCAGCCAGGCCCTCTTCGGGAAAGAGGGCGGGGAACTGGCCTACGGTGCGCTCGAGTTTCCAGCGGTCGGGGAACAGGACCAGAGCCTCGCCGTCGGGGCGGTAGAGGATCCGCAACCCGGTCACCGCCTTCAGCTCCTGAACGCCGTGCGCGGGGATGGGGCGGGCCCGGTCGTAGGACAGGGGCGCATCCAGGGCGACTTCGGCGCCGAACTCCCGGTGCAGTCGTTCGGTGGCCACCTCGAACTGCAGGTCTCCGACGGCGGCCAGCACGGGCCCGCCGGGGCTGCCCTCGGCATCGCGCAGCACCTGGATGGCGCCTTCGCTCTCGAGCTGGGCCAGGCCCTTGGCGAAGCCCTTGTGGCGTGCCGCGTCCCGGTTGCGCACCACGCGGAACCGTTCTGGGTTGAACCGGGGCATTCCCGGGAAGACCACGGGCGGGCCGGCGTGGATGGTGTCACCGACCCCCAGCCCGGTCGCGTTGACGATGCCGACCACGTCACCGGGACGGGATTCGTTGGCGGTCTGGCGTCCGCGGCCCACCAGGTGGTGGGCGTACTTTGACAGCACGGGCCGTCCACTCTGGGCGTGGCGCAGGTCCATGCCGCGTTCGAAGGTCCCGGAGTTCACCCGCACGAAGGCGATCTGGTCCCGGTGCGCCGGGTTCATCCCGGCCTGGACCTTGAACACGTACCCGGAGAACTCGGCATCCACCGTCCGGATCTGTCCGTGCACATCGGTCCTGCCGGTGGGGGCGGGGGCCTGGTTCAGCAGGAAGTCCAACAGTGCGCGGACCCCGAGGTTGCCGGCTGCGGCGGTGAACATGACGGGGGTCTGCGTCCCTGCCAGGAACGCTGTCCTGTCGAAGACCCCGTTGAGTTCAGTGGCGATCGAAGCACCCTCCACGGCGGCTTTCCAGACCCCTGGATCCAGGTGTGCATCCGTGACTCCCTCACGGTGTTCTTCGTGGGCGAGGTGTGCCCCGGAATCCACGGCTTCGTGCCGCAGGTAGGTGGATTCACCGGGCGTGAGCAGTCCTTCGAAGCGTCCGGATTCCCCGACCGGCCAGTTCACCGCGACGGGCACCCGGCCGGTGGCTTCCTGGACCGCGTCGAATAGTTCCAACGCGCCTTGCCCGGGACGGTCCCACTTGTTCACGACCGTCACCACCGGCAATCCCAGCCGACGGCACGCGTCGAAGAGTTTCCTGGTCTGTGTCTCCATGCCTTTGGCTGCGTCCAACAGCATCACCGCGAAGTCCACCGCCGTGAGCACCCGGTAGGTGTCTTCGGAGAAGTCCGCGTGACCCGGGGTGTCCAAGAGGTTGAAGATCGCATCCCCGTAGCCGAATCGCAGGGCGGTGGAGCTGATCGAGATGCCCCGCTCCCGTTCCAACTCGCCCCAGTCCGAGAGGCTTGCAGCTCGGCTGGCCTTGCCATGGGTCGCCCCGGCCTGGTCCAGTAGGCGCGCATGGAGCGCCATCGCCTCCGTCAGGGTGGACTTCCCGGCATCCGGGTGGGAGATCACCGCGAAGGTGCGGCGGCGGTCGGCCTCGGCGCGCACCAGAGTCGAATCGGACGCGGAGAGAGGAGTCATGGGTGCCACCCCCAGACCCTACCGTGATGTCACGGTACTGCTGAGTCAGCCGATTGTGCCGAGTGCGGTGCGCGGACCAGCGGTGCGGTCACGTCCGCGACTTCGCGCACCCGGCCGGTGTGCCCCCGCTGTCGGGGCGGCCAGCGGCACTAGTCTCGGAGACAGACACGGCGAACCACGCGCGAGCAGAAGGCAGGACGATGGCTGGCAAGGACTTCCCCCACGACGGAGCAGACGAACCCCTGGGCGGCACCCGGGACGCAGACCGTCGCGCCGAGACCAGCGAGGCCAGCGAGGCCAGCGAGGCCAGCGAATTCGAGAGTGGCCTAGACTACGGTGCCTTCATCGACGAGGACGACACCGACGTGGACGAGCCCGGCGTGGACGCGTCGGCACCCACCCAGGCCACGGATGAGATCCCGGAATCGGTGGGTTCGCACCGCACCGGACCCACCGTGGACCCCGTGACCTCGGATGCCCTGGACGGCACCGACGACACCCACGGCACCGACGGCGCCCACGGCAGCGATCACCACGATGCCCAGGCCACCGAGTCCATCGACCGCGCCGAGTTCGGCGGCGATGACGGCACCCAGTCCACCCAGTCCATCGACCGCGCCGAGCTGGACGCTTGGGCCGCCGGAGACGCCGCCGCTGCCGGGGACCGCACCGCTGCCCAGGACCGCCCGGCAGCCCGGGCCCGAGGGGAGCGGGTTGGCACCGAGCCGGCGGCCGTCACCGCCACGGCCACACCGGATCAGCAGACGCCGGATGACGGCCCCGCCACCCTGTGGGAGCCCGGCCCGGCCGCCGCGACCGGCGCAGCCGTTGGAGCGGGTGCTGGGATGGGTGCCGGAGTCGGCGCCGCGGGAGCCGGCGCCGGACCGGACGACTACCGGGGCTTCTCCACCGGCGCCCAGACCGGGGACGCCGAGGACCGTCGTCGGGACCTGCGTGATGCCGAGGCGCGTGCCCTGGCCCGCGACGAGGCACTGGAAGGCCCCTCAGCCGGGCCCAAGGTGATGCAGGTACTGCTGGCGGTGTTCTTCCCGATCGTCGTGCTGATCGCCGCCGTGCGGGCCGTGGCCTCACCGGTCTTCCTGTGGATCGAGTACCACCGCCCCGGCTTCCCGGCCGATGAACTCGGATTCACCACCGAGGACCGGCTGACCTATGGCTCGGCGGGCATGGACTACCTGTTCAACGCCGCCCCGGTCCGGTATCTGTCCGATCTGCAGCACCAGGGCAACCAGCTGTTCACGGACACCGAGGTCTCCCACATGGCGGACGTCAAGCTCGTCATGCTCATCACGATGGCAGTGGGGGTGCTGTTGGCCCTGGTGTGCATCGTGTTCATGGTGGCCCTGGCCCGCACCGCCAAGGGCGGCATCCGCCGCTCGCTGTTCGCCGGCTCCCTGTGGATGCTCGTGGTGCTGATCGCCGTGGCCGTGCTGGCGGTGCTGGGCTGGGAGACGTTCTTCGCGGGCTTCCACAGCCTGTTCTTCGCGGACGGCACCTGGACCTTCCAGGCCACTGATGCCCTGATCCGGCTCTACCCGAACCAGTTCTGGATGGACGCGGGGATCGGCATCGCGGCACTGACGCTGGTGACGCTGATCGTCACCCTGGTCTGCACCTGGCCAACGCGCCGGCGCCGGCAGGACTCCCGGCTGGCCCAGGCGGACCTCATCCGCCGCCGCAACGACTGGTACGACGTCCAGGACGCCTGAGCCCCACAACCTGAACCCCACAACCTGAACCCCACAACACGAGAGCGGTAACTGTCGACTCCACCGGTGAGTCTCGACAGTTACCGCTCTCGTGTTCGGTTATTCGGTTGTTCGGCTGTTCGGTGAGGGTCTACTTGCGGTACAACCCCTCGATGGACTCCGCGAAGTCCTGGATGACCGCCTTACGCTGCAACTTCTGAGAGGGCGTCACGTGTCCGGACTCCTCGGTGAGTTCGGTGTCCAGGATGGTGAACCTGCGGATGGACTCGGCCTGGGAGACGGACTCATTGGCCAGGTCCACGGCCTGCTGCACGGCGGCGCGCACCCGCTCGTCGCGGCTCGCCTGGGACAGTGACATCTCGCCGATCCCGGCCGCCTCGGACCACTGGGCCAGCCCGTCCGGATCCAAGGAGACGAGCGCACCCACGAAGGGGCGGCCCTCGCCGACCACCACCACCTGGGCCACCACGCCGGCGGACCGGACGGCCTCCTCGAGCGGGGTCGGATAGACGTTCTTGCCGCCGGCGGTGACGATGATCTCCTTCTTCCGTCCGGTGACGTAGAGGAACCCGTCATCATCCAGCCGGCCGATGTCCCCGGTGCGGAAGAACCCCTGCTCGTCGAAGGACGCCGCACTGGCCTCCGGCTGGCCGTGGTAGCCGTCGAAGACGATGGTGCCGCGGATCAGGATCTCCTGGTCCTCGGCGATCCGCACGGTGCTGCCCGGCACCGGCAGGCCCACGGAGCCCACCCGGGTGTGGCCCGGGATGTTCAGGGTGACGGGGGCGGTGGACTCGGTCAGGCCGTAGCCCTCCTGCATCCCCAGCCCCGCGCCGCGGAAGAAGTGGGCCAGCTCCGGGTTCAGGGCGCTCGCCCCGGAGACGGTGTACTTCGCGGCACCGCCGAGGATCGTGCGGATCTTCGGGTAGACCAGCCGGTCGAAGAGGGCGTGCCGTGCCTTCAGCAGCGCGCCGGGGCCGGATCCCTCGCCGCGGTCGGCGGCGTCCAAGGCCTCGGAGTACGCGATCGCGGTGGACCGGGCGGCCGTGAAGATCCTCTCGGTGCCACCCGAGCGGGCGGCGGCGGCAGCGCCGGCGTCGAGCTTCTCGAACACCCGCGGTACGGCGAGCAGCCAGGTGGGGTGGAAGGAGGCCAGGTCCGCGGTCAGCGTCTTCAGGTCCGAGGCGTGGGCGATCTGGATGCCGCCCACCAGGCAGATGTACTGCACCGCGTGGGCGAGCACGTGGGCCAGCGGCAGGAACATCAGGGTGCGCTGCTCGCCGCCGCCGACGATCTCGCGGGCGAAGGGCAGGATGTTGACCGCCCCCACGGCGAAGTTCGCGTGCGTGATCCGGGCGCCCTTGGGCTTGCCGGTGGTGCCGGAGGTGTACACCAGGGAGGCGACGTCGGCCAGCGAGTTCGTGGTGCGGGCCGCCTCGAGCGCCTCGTCCGTGACGTCCCGTCCGGCCCGGTCCAGCTCGGCCAGTCCGGAGGCGTCCAACGGGATGGAGGAGACCTCGAAGCCGCCCTGCTCGGCGGCGCGCGCCACGGCGGCGCGGTGGTTCTCGGCGGCGGTGAACACGAGCCGCGCCCCGGAGTCGGCGAGGATGTGTTCCACCTGGGAGGGGGAGGAGGTCTCATAGACCGGGACCGAGACGGCGCCGGCGAACCAGATGGCCTGGTCCATCACGGCCCACTCGTAGGAGGTCGGGGCCATGATGCCCACCATGGACCGCGGTGTCACCCCGAGGGCGATCAGCCCCTTGGCCGCGGAGCGCACCTGCGTCAGGAACGACGCGTAGGACACGTCCAGCCACCCACCGGATCCGTTGCGCACCGCGTAGGCGGGAGCGTGGGGGTGCTCGGCGGCCACGGCGAGGAACCGGTCCGTCGCGTTCGTCTCGGTGGGGAGGTCGGCTACCTGGTCCGTCTGGGCTTCCTGCATCATGCGACTCAGCCTATCGGGTGGGGTCCTGGGACGGACGTGACTCAGATCCAGCTGCTCATCCACATCCGGGCCCGCCACTGCTCATAGGGGATCATCTCCCCGGTCCACACGGGCATGAAGAACGCGCTCACGGCCACGGCCAGCACCACGAAGGCCAGGACCAGCACGGTGTTGCGGCGCCGGTTGGCCGGCCCGCCGAAGCGCATCAACGCCCCGAGGCACAGCGTGATCGCCAGGATCAGGAAGGGGGTGTAGGCGATCGTGTAGAAGAAGAACATGGTCCGCTCCGGCCAGAGGAACCACACGAGCTGGCCGGCGGCGTAGACGCCCAGGATCGCCCCGGCGCGCCAGTCCCGGCGGCCCAGCCAGATCAGCACGAGCGCGAGGATGGCCAGGAGGCCGGCCCACCAGATCACCGGGTTCGCCAGGTCGGTGACAGCCGCCGAGCAGGTGTCCACGGGGCAGCCGTTCGCGCCGTCCTCGTACCCCTTGTAGTAGAAGGACGTGGGCCGGCCCATGAACGGCCACGTCCACGGGTTGGAGGCATAGTCGTGCCCGGAGGCCAGTCCGGAGTGGAACTCGGTGGACTGCCGGTGGTAGTCGGCCAGGGAGCGGAGGGGGCCCGGGACCAGGTGCTGCCACCAGGACTCCGGGGGATGGGCCTGGTGCCACTGGCGGTTGTAGCCGGTGGCGGTCACGAGCCAACCGGTCCAGGTGGCCAGGTAGGTGGCTGCGCCCGCGCCGACCACGGCCACGAATGCGTACAGCCCGTCATGGGTGATCCCGGCCCGCAGCCAGTGGCGCACGCCGGCCACGCGCCGGGCCTGGGCGTCCCACAGCACCGTCATCAGCCCGAGGACGGCCATGAACGCCAGCCCGGAGAGCTTCACGCCGCAGGCGGCACCCAGCAGGATCCCGGCCACCAGGCGCCAGGGGCGCCAGCCCAGCCACGGCCCGTAGGACATGAACCACGACGGCGGCGCCCCACCATTCCGTGCGGCCGCGGCACCGATCCTCTGGGCGAGCCGGCGCCGCCCGTCCACGCGGTCCAGCAACAGGGCCCCGAAGGCGGCCAGGACGAAGAAGGAGAGGAAGATGTCCAGCAGCCCCGTGCGTGACATCACCAGGTGATGGCCTTCCACGGCCAGCAGCAGCCCGGCGACCCCGCCCAGGAACACCGAGCGGAACAGCCGTTGGGCGATCAGTGCGGTCAGCAGCACGGACAGGGTGCCGGCCACGGCGGCGGAGAACCGCCAACCGGTGCCGGTCTCCGCGCCGAACAGGGCCATCCCCAGGGCGATCAGCCACTTGCCCAGCGGTGGGTGCACCACGTACTCGGCTGTGTCCTGCGGTTGGGGGTTGCCGGCCACGAACTGTTCGTTGTGGTCGTCCGGCCAGTTCATCTCCACGCCCGACTGCAGCAGGGTGAAGGCGTCCTTGACGTAATAGGTCTCGTCGAAGATCAGCTGGTGCGGGTGGTCCAGGTTCAGCAGGCGCAGCAACCCGGCCAGCACCGTGACCGCCAGCGGGATGATCCAGCCCCAGCGCCCCGGGTGGAAGCGCCCGCCGAGCAGGCGCAGCCGCACCGCGACCTCCGTGTAGGCGTCTTCGGGGGTGCTCAGCCACCGGTTCGCCCGGGCCGGGGGAGCCGACTGCGCCGCGGGCACGGTGGAGGTGGACTGGAGCACCTTGCCATCGTACGTGGCGCCTGCGGTGGTGCGGTGGAGCCCACCGGGGCGGCCGGGCGGGATACTGGGGGCATGCGCCTCCTCCTGGTCCGCCACGGACAGATCCCCTCCAACATCACCTACCATCTCGACACCGATGAGCCGGGCCCGGGCCTGACCGGGCTGGGCCGGGAACAGGCCCTGGCCCTGCCGGAGACACTGGGCGGGGAGGGGATCGAGGCGATCTATGCGTCCACCCTGCTCCGCACGCAGCAGACGGCCGCACCGTTGGCCCGTGCGCTGGGTCTTGAGGTCCAGATCCGCCGCGACCTGCGGGAGATCCCCGCAGGGTCCCTGGAGATGGCGAATGACGAGACCTCCATCCAGACCTATCTCTCGGTGGTCCTCGGCTGGGCGGCTGATGCCCCTCAGCGCGTGGTGCCGGGAACCACGCAGGACGGCTACTCGGTGCTCCGCGCCTTCGACGAGGTCGTCGAGGAGATCGCCGGGACGGGGGTCGGGGTGGCGGCCATCATCAGCCACGGTTCGATGATCCGTGTCTGGGCCGCCTCCCGTGCCGAGAACATCACGCCCGATTTCGCGGCGCAGCACCCGCTCTCGAACACCGGTGCCGTCCTGATGACCGGCGAACCGGGCCGGTGGCGCGCCGAGCGCTGGCAGGAGCATGCACTGGGCGGCCCGGAGCTCACCGACGAACAGGCGGACGGTCCCGCCGCGGACACGGTGCAGCTCTGAGAACGAGCTGTGCTTGACTCGAGCCATGGCGGATGAACTGAACCACGGCGGGCAGATCGTGCTGGCGGCCACCCCGATCGGCAACCTCTCCGACGCCTCCCAGCGCCTCAAGGATCTGCTGGCGAGCGCGGACATCGTCGCCGCCGAGGACACCCGCCGCGCCCACCACCTGGCCCACGGACTGGGGGTGAAGATCACCGGAAAGGTGGTCAGCCACCATGAGCACAACGAGCGGGAGTCCACCACCGAGCTGCTGGCCGCGGCCCGGGACGGGGCCGTCGTCGCCGTGATGACCGATGCCGGGATGCCGCTGGTCTCGGACCCCGGCTACCGGCTCGTCTCCACCGCGGCGGCGGAGGGCGTGGAGGTGACCTGCGCGCCGGGGCCCAGCGCCGTGACCACCGCGCTCGCGCTGTCCGGCCTGCCCACGGACCGCTTCGCCTTCGAGGGGTTCCTGCCCCGCAAGGAGGGGGAACGGGCCCGGTTGCTGGGCGAGCTGGCCCGGGATGCCCGCACGCTGGTGTTCTTCGAGTCACCCCGCCGCGTGGAGACCTCGCTGACCTCGCTGCGGGAGGCCTTCGGGGCCGACCGTCCGGCCTGTGTGGCCCGCGAGCTGACCAAGCTGCACGAGGAGATCGCCCGCGGGCCCCTCGGAGACCTGGTGGAGTGGGCCGGCTCGAAGGAGATCAGGGGCGAGATCGTCATCGTCACCGGCGGCGCCACCGCCGCACCGGACACGGACACGGCCGGCCAGGTGGCCGACGTCGAGGTCCTGGTGGCCTCCGGCACCCGGCTCAAGGAGGCCGTCAACACGGTGGCCGCGGCCCGCGGGGTGCCCAAACGCGAACTCTACGAGGCGGTGCTGGCCGCCCGGGCCTGAGCCACCGGAGGAGCCGGAGGAGCCGCGGCGGAGGTATCGTGGCGCCATGGCCATCGCACGCTTTCCGAGCTTCGTCATCGACTGTCCCGACCCGCAGGCCCTCGCGGGATTCTACGGCGAGATCCTCGGCTGGGAGGTGCAGGGCACCACGGGGGAGCGGGACCAGTGGGTGGACCTGCAGCCCGCGGACGGGAGCCACTGCATCTCCTTCCAGCGGGTCGAGGACTACCGGGCACCGGACTGGCCCGGACAGGACCGTCCGCAGCAGATGCACCTGGATGTGCAGGTCCGGGACCTGGACGCGGGGGAGCGGGCCGTGCTCAAGCTCGGGGTCACGAAGACCGCGGACCAGCCGGGAGGCTCCTTCCGGGTCTTCCTCGACCCCTCCGGCCACCCCTTCTGCCTCTGCCGGGCCCAAGACTCGGAACGGACGCCGGAGGGCGCCTGACCCCGGAAGCAGTCGCACCGTGACCTGATCACGTCACGGGACGGCGCCGGCCAGTAGGCTGAGTACGATCGTGCCGGCCGTACGGCGCCCCTCCGCGCTGCCGCCGGCCCCACGAACCGACCGACCGGAAAGAGGCCATCCATGACCGGAACCACTGTGACCGCCGAACGCGAGCAGGAACTGCTGCAGTCCGTCCCCACCGGGCTGCTGATCAACGGACAGTGGCGCGACGCCTCCTCCGGCAAGACCCTGGACGTCCACGACCCGGCTACCGGCAAGGTCCTGGTCTCCATCCAGGACGGCAACTCCGACGACGCGATGGCCGCGCTGGACGCCGCAGCCGCCGTGCAGGCCGAGTGGGCGCTGACCGCCCCGCGTGAGCGTGCCGAGATCCTGCGCCGCGGCTTCGACCTAGTAACTGAGCGGGCCGAGGACTTCGCCCTGCTGATGACCCTGGAGATGGGCAAGCCGCTGGCCGAGTCCCGGGGTGAGGTCACCTACGGCGCCGAGTTCCTGCGCTGGTTCTCCGAGGAGACGGTGCGCCACTACGGGCGGTACTTCACCTCGCCCGAGGGCAAGAACAAGATGATCGTCACGCACAAGCCGGTGGGCCCGTCCCTGCTGATCACCCCGTGGAACTTCCCGCTGGCGATGGCCACCCGCAAGGTCGCCCCCGCCATCGCGGCCGGCTGCACCATGGTGCTCAAGCCGGCCAAGCTGACCCCGCTGACCTCCATGCTCTTCGCCCAGGTGATGCAGGAGGCCGGCCTGCCCGCGGGCGTGCTCAATGTCGTCGCCGGTTCCTCCGCCTCCGCCATCTCCGCTCCGCTGATGAAGGACTCCCGCCTGCGCAAGGTCTCCTTCACCGGCTCCACCCCGGTGGGCGTGCGCCTGATGAAGGACGCGGCCGAGAACGTGCTGCGCACCTCCATGGAGCTCGGCGGCAACGCGCCGTTCCTGGTGTTCGAGGACGCCGACCTGGATGCGGCCGTCGAGGGGGCCATGGCCGCCAAGATGCGCAACATGGGCGAGGCCTGCACCGCCGCCAACCGTTTCCTGGTCCACCAGGACGTCGCCGAGGAGTTCAAGGCCAAGTTCGCCGCCGCGTTGGGCAAGCTGAACCCGGCGCGTGGCACCGAGGCGGACTCCACCGTGGGGCCGATCATCGACTCCGGCGCCCGCGATGACATCCACCAGCTGGTGACGGATTCCGTGGCGGCCGGTGGCGAGATCGTCACCGGCGGCAAGCCGAAGGACGGGGACGGGTACTTCTACATCCCCACCCTGCTCTCGGTGGGCAACGACAACCCGATCCTCTCCCAGGAGATCTTCGGCCCGGTGGCCCCCGTGACCACCTTCGCCACGGAGGAGGAGGCCATCGAGCTGGCCAACGCCTCCCAGTACGGCCTGGCCTCGTACCTCTACACGAAGGACGTCAACAAGATGTTCCGCGTCTCGGAGCAGATCGAGTTCGGCCTGGTCGGCTTCAACGCGGGCGTCATCTCCAACGCCTCCGCCCCCTTCGGCGGCGTCAAGCAGTCCGGTCTGGGCCGCGAGGGTGGCGCCGAGGGCATCGAGGAGTACACCACGGTGCAGTACATCGGCATCGCCGACCCCTACGCCGCCAAGCGGTAGTCCCGCAGTACGGGCCTCCCGCCCGGGTCACACTGATCCTGCCGCACCACAGCGATGATGGCTGTGGAGCGGCAGGATCACTGTGTTTCTAGGTGACGGTCAGCGGCGGAGGGACTCCGGCACCAGGGACCGCGGGAACCACCGGGCACGACGCCGGACGGCCGGTTCCGCGTCTGCCTCCAGTGCCGCGAGGGTCGCCCGGACGGAGACGGCCAACTCCCGTGCGTCCGTCACCCGCGGTGCGTCCATCGGCCCCGGCGGCGGCCCCGTCCCCGCGGGGGCGTAACGGACCCGAAGCATCGCCTCCGCCAGGGCGGGGTGTGCTCCGAGACGGGCCGCGAAGACCTGTTCCGACTCGTGCGGGGCCCGGCCGATCCCCAGGTCCACGGCGGTGTCCTCCAACTCGTCCCAGAATCCGGGTGCGGCGTCCAACACTGATCTCGAGCTGGCGGCGGCTCCCGAATCAGTGGCCGGCCCAGCGCCAGCGGTGGACCCCGAACCCGCGGCGGACCCCGTCGCCAGCCGCCGGACCCGCCGGCGGTGCCGCAGCCAGGCCGGGAGCATCAGCATCAGCGCCACCAGCACCAGCACCCCGGCCACCGTGAGCACGGTGGTGATCGGCACTTCCGGGGCACCCGAGGTGCCGGAGCCGTCCTCGGCGCCCGGGCCGGCGTCGTGGGAGGGGGACTGCGCGTCCGCGGAGGAGGTGGGTGACGGGTCGGCGTCCGCACCCGCGGTGGGATCAGCGGCGGGGGTGGGGTCCGTCGTGGGGTCCTGCTGGGCGTAACTGGGAGTGCGGCCCACGGTCGGGGTGGGTTCGAAGGGGACCCAGCCGACCTCGTCGATGTACAGCTCCGGCCAGGAATGGGCACGGTCCGCGGTCACCCGGTGTTCGCCCGCGGTGGCTGCCACGGGGGCGTAGCCCACCACCACGCGCGCCGGGATATCCACGGACTGGGCCATCATCACCATGGCCGAGGCGAAGTGGATGCAGTACCCGGCGCCGGCGGCCAAGAACTGCTCGGTCAGCTCAAGCCCTGAGCCGTCATAGCCCTGCTCAGCGGGAGCCGTCTCCGAGTACGTGAAGTCATCGGAGATCAGATGGTCCTGGATCGCCACCGCCTGCTCCACGGGGTTGTCCATGCCGGCGGTGAGTTCCTCGGCGAGCTCCTGCACGCCGGAGCCCTCCAGCTCCGCGGCGGCGCCCCACCGGTTGAAGACCCCCTGCGGGGCGAGGGCACCGGCCCGGTCCGCCAGCTCCTCCATCCTCAGGTCCAGGGGGTAGATGGCGGCCTGGTAGGACACATCCACCGGCGTGGTCTCCTGGCGGTAGGCCGTGGAGGTGGCGGCGTCCACCTGCCAGCCCCACTCGCCGACCACCGGTTCCAGGGCCAGCGTCTGGTCCGGCAGGGGCGCCCAGTGCCCGCGCCAGCCCTCGAGGGTGATGGACACCAGGTCCCAGGGCGGATCGCCGGGGCCCGCGGCGCTGAGGTCGTCGGGGTTCAGGTGGGCCGCGGCCGGGTACAGCTCGGTGGTGGTCGGACCGCCGGCATACTGCGGCGGGTTCGCATCCCAGGGGGAGGCCATCACGTCATCCACCACGGCGGTGCGCAGGTAGCGGCCCTGCCCGTCCTCCGTCTGGTAGCTGATGCCCGCATAACCGCTCCCGCTGCGCAGTTGCTGGCCGAGGTCCGCCGCGGGATTCACGGGGCCGGCCCCCGGGCCCAGCACGATCCGTTGTCCCTCCGGCGCGGCCCCCGCGGTCAGGACCGGCAGTCCGGCCACGGCGGCGGACAGGGCCAGGAGCCCGACGGCGGCCGCGGCCACGGTGCCCAGGCCCGCCGTCCAGCCCGCTCGCCGGCGGGTGGTGGGGCCGATGCCCTGGCCGGGGTCGAGGGCCAGCAGTGCCAACCAGGCCGCCGCCGCCACCGCGAGCGCGGGCCAGGGCGCGGTAGCCGCCGTGAGGGCGGCCGCCCCGCCCAGCAGGGCCAGCGGGACCAACCCGGCGAGGGCGGGGGAGCGCAGGCCGGTGGCGACGGCATCCGTGACCAGGGCGGTGACGGCGAACAGCGCCCCGAGACCGGCCAGCAGCGGGTCTGTGGAGGCCACCGGGATGATGTCGGTCCAGATGCTCTCCCGCAGGTCGGTGGCGGATCCGGCCATCGCCTCGAGGGTGGCCCGCTGCGGCACGAGCCCGGCCATCAGGGTCTCCGGCCACCACTGCCGGCACCAGATCCACCCCGCGACCAGCAGGCCCGCCGCGAGGGGACGCAGCATCCGGGTGCCCAGGCTGCGTACCGCCGCGGCCACGGTGAGCCCGCCCAGGGCGGGCCAGGCGGCGGGGACCAGCCACCCGGCCAGCGGGTCCCGGAAGGCCGCGTCCAGGGAGACGGCGGTGGCCAGGACCATCACCGCCACCAGCAGTGCCGGCCACCAGAGCGTCCTGAGGCGGGAACGGGCGCTCCGTGCCGGTGGTGGAGCTGGGGCCCGGCTCACCGTCCCGGCTCCGCCACGAGCCAGCCTCCGGCCTCAAGCCGGGGTGCGGCGTCCTGGACTCCGGGGGCACCGAACAACACGGCGACCCGCTGCAGGTGGTGCGGCACGGTGGCCAACACCGGCAGGTCCCGGCCCACGGCGGCGCCGAGCAGCACGACGACGGCCGCAGCCTCGGCGGGCAGCGCCGCCGGCCACGTGGCCTCGCGCGGGGACGCCCCGAGCACGGCCGAGGCCAGGTGGGGGTCCAACGACTGCCCGTCCTGGTCCATCAGCAGCACCTGGTGCCCTGCGCCCTGGAGTCGCAGGCACAGTGCCGCGGCGGCCTGCACGGCCTGTTCGAATCCCGGTGAGGTGTGCCACGTCAGGCCGGGTCCGCCGGCCACCTCGTACCGGCCGGTGGCAAAGGACTCGGCCCGGCAGTCCAGGACCACCACGGCCCAGGGATCATGGGCCCATTCCTCCTGGCGCATCATCAGCCGGCCCGTCCGGGCGGTGGCGCCCCAGTGCACGCGGGTCAGGGAATCTCCGTCCCGGTGCTCGCGCACCAGCAGGTCATCCGGAGCGGCGTGGCTGCCGAGCAGGTCGGCGGCATCACGCTCACCGATCCCAACCCGCATCACCCGGTCGAGCTCATCGTCCTCCAGCGGTTCGGGCAGGACCTCGAGCCGTGACGTCCCCGCCACCTGGGCGTGCGCCGAGAACAGGCCGAAGGGCCCGTGCAACCGGACCAGGGCCGGCCCGAGGAGGTAGGCCCCGCGCGCCGGGGCCTGCCACCGGTACTCGTGACGGGGGGCCCTCACCGGCACCGGGCCATGGCCGGGCACGGCATCGACGAGACCCAGCGGCGGGGCCTGGTGGGTGCCTGTGGTGCCACTGGCGGCTGTGGCGCGTGTGGTGCGTGCAGGGCCGGAGGCCTCGAACGAGACGAGCACGGAGCCGCCTTCCTGGACCGTGCCCGGGGTGACGGTGCGCTGGACGTGGAGGCGGCGGGCCAGCACGGTCCGTGCGGCGAGCACCCCGGCGGAGGCACCCACGGTCACCGCCAGGAAGATCCCGAGGGCGATGGCCTCCCGCCGGCCCAGGGCCAGCCCGCCCAGCACCAGCACGGCGGCGGAGACCAGCAGGGCCAGGCCGCGGGCCGTGGGACGGAGGCCGGAGGGGGCCGGCCGCGGGCCGTCAGGGGCAGCCATGGGCTCTCACGGCCCGGCGGGAACGGGGACCGAGTGCAGGATCCGCTGGGTAACGGCATCCGCCTGGGCGGCCTCGTCCGTGGACCGGCGGCGCAGCATCAGCCGGTGGGGGAAGACCAGGGGCACCACGGCGGCCACGTCCTGCGGGGTGACGAAGGCGCGTCCGCTGATCGCCGCCTCCGCCTTGCCCGCCCGCAGCAGCTGTAGCAGGGAGCGGGGGCTTGCCCCGACGAGCACCTCGGGGTGTTCGCGGCTGGCCCGGCCCAGGTCCACCACGTAGCGGGCCACCGGCTCGGCGACGTGCACCTGCGCCACGGCCTCGATCATCCGCAGCACCTGCTCGGTGGTGGCGACCTGTTGCAGCTGGTTCACGGGGGCGGCGGAGGGCAGGGGGTTCTGGTGTGTGCGCAGCATCCGCAGCTCGGCATCGGCATCCGGGTATCCCATGGTGATGCGGGCCATGAACCGGTCCCGCTGGGCCTCCGGCAACGGATAGGTGCCCTCGGACTCCACGGGGTTCTGGGTGGCCACCACCATGAACGGTTCATCCAACCGGTGGGTGGTCCCGTCCACCGTCACCTGGTGTTCCTCCATGCATTCCAGCAACGCGGACTGCGTCTTGGCCGAGGCCCGGTTGATCTCGTCCCCGATGACCACGTTCGCGAACACCGCGCCGGGACGGAACTCGAAGGTGTGGCGGTCCTGGTTGAACACGGACACCCCGGTGACGTCCCCGGGCAACAGGTCCGGGGTGAACTGGATGCGTTTGACGGTGCCTCCCACGGTCCGCGCCAGGGCCCGTGCCAGCAGGGTCTTGCCCACGCCGGGCACGTCCTCCACCAGCAGGTGTCCGCCGGCCAGCAGGACCAGCAGGGTGGTGCGGACGGCTCCGTGCTTGCCGTCCACCACGGAGTCCATGGCGGCCAGCATGGATCGGGTGGTGGCGGTGAGACGTTCGCCGCCGGCCTCCCATGCTGCCTCTGCCGCATCTGCCTTATCTGCCTCATCGAGAACCTGCCTGGACGGTGACGGTTCCACGGATCCTCCTGCGATGGTGCGAGCCCCTCGGACGCCCAGCCTACTGGTAGGATGATCGGCGTTGCCCAGGCGAGGGAGCGTTCCGCTCCGTGATCGACAAGGCCGCCGTGACAGTTTCCGCGCAGATTCTGCTGGATTCCCACCACGGCGTTTTCTTAACGTTTCATTCCTGGAAGGCCCGCCGCCACCACCGTGGCCGCGGAAGAGTAGTACAGGAGGAACAACCCATGAGTGATCAGATCAAGATCCAGGTCGAGCGTCGCGAGGACTTCGGCAAGGGCGCATCCCGCCAGGCCCGCCGTGACGGCAAGATCCCCGCTGTGGTCTACGGGCACGGCGGCGATCCCGTGCACCTGCTGCTGCCGACCCAGCAGACCACCCTGGCCGTCCGTAACCCCAACGCCCTGCTGACCCTGGTCTCCAACGGCGAGGAGCACCTGGTGCTGCCGAAGGACATCCAGCGCAACTTCATCTCCCAGACCGTGGCCCACATCGACTTCATCACCGTCCGCAAGGGCGAGAAGGTCGTCGTGGACGTGTGGGTCCATGTGGAAGGCGAGGCCGCACCGGGCACCACCTTCAACCTCGAGGAGGCCTCCGTGCCGGTGCTGGCAGATGCCACGGCCCTGCCGGAGAGCGTCACCATCAACATCGAGGGCCGCGTGGCCGGTGAGCACGTCTACGCCAAGGACGTGCAGGTGCCTGCCGGCTCCATCATCGAGCTCGAGGACGACTACGTCATCGCCACCATCGCCGAGACCATCGAGCAGGACCTCGGCGAGGTCGAGGAGACCGAGGAGCCCGCAGTGGTGGGCGCCAAGGGCGGGGCTGCAGCCGAGGAAGACTCCGAGGGCTGATCCTCCCCGTGGCATCGCAGGATACGTGGCTTGTGGTCGGGCTCGGCAACCCCGGGCCCGACTATGCCCGTACCCGCCACAACATCGGCCAGATGGTCATCGACGAATTGGCCGAACGCTTCGGCACCCGCCTGTCCTCGCACAAGGCGGGCGCCGCCGTCGGGACCGCCCATGTGCGCCCCGGCGGCCCGAAGCTGCTGCTGGCCAAGCCGGCCAGCTACATGAACGTGTCAGGGCGCCCGGTGGGCGCCCTGGCGCGGTTCTACTCCGTGGATCCGGCGCACCTGATCGTGATCCATGATGAGCTCGATATCCCCTTCGACGCCCTGAAGCTGAAGATCGGCGGCTCCGAGGGCGGCCACAACGGGCTGAAGTCCATCTCCCAGGTGCTCGGCACCAAGGACTACCTGCGCGTGCGTGTGGGCGTCGGCCGGCCGCCGGGGCGTCAGGACGCCGCCGACTACGTGCTCAAACCCTTCGCCGCCGCCGAGCGCGAGTTGCTGCCCCTGCACCTGGACCGCGCGGCCGATGCCGTCGAGGCCCTCGCCGAGGGCACGCTGGAGCAGGCCCAGCAACGGTTCCACCCCGCCCCGACGCGCTGAGTCAGCGCACCCGGCGTCAGCGGGCGAGGCCCGCCAGCAACTGAGTCATGTGCCCGACCGCCGGCTCCAGCACCTCGGCCATGGCCGGGTAGGCGGCATCCTCACGGCCGTACGGGTCCGGCAGGTCGATCGAGTCCAGCGAGCCGCGGACCACCGGCCGGTGCCGGGCCAGGTGCCGCGCCAGGGACCGGACCCGCTCGGGCAGGGACTCCGTCGATCCAGGGCCCGACGACGGTCCGCCCCAGGCCGGCAGGGTCCCGTTCTGCAGGGCCTCGGCGGCCGCACCGAACTCGGTCATGGTGAAGGTCCGGTTCAGTGCGCCCGGAGTGTCCCGCAGGATCTGGGCGATGTGCTCCTCGGTGGCCGCGAGGATGAGGTCCGCCTGCTGCACCGTGCGCGCGTTGAGCGCCGTGGGGGAGTGGGAGCCGAGGGTCTGCAGCGCCGCGGCACCCTGCAGCCTGTGGATCTGGGCCGGCACCGTGAGGCGGGGATTGACCTGCGTGCCGGCCGAGACGACCCGGTAACGGCCGGGGGCCTGCTGCTCCAGCTGCTGGGCCAGCAGGTGGTGCCCGTAGGCGGAACGGCAGATGTTGCCCGTGCACACGAAGAGCACCGTGGCTTGCTGGTCGGTCATTCTCAAGGTGGCCTTTCGCCGGAGATGGGTGGATCGTGGAGGACGAGCACCGACTGTCCATGGTAGTGAACGGGCGGAGGATGGGCATCCAACGGCTCCATCGGCCTGAAACCCATGGCCCCTCACCGTTTCTGAGGGCCGTGCTCCCGTTGAGGGGTGCGGTATCCGTCCATGGTGTCATCAACGCAGAGACGGTGGGGGAGTTCGTCGGATAGCTCCCCGTCACCGGGAACCTCACCGGACGGGTCTAATGGACACTGCCTTGAGCCTGATCCTGCTCTTCCAGGTCAAGATCGGGCGTGTCCAGTATGGGTTCGGCTATCGGGCCAGCCGGAGATGGTCGTCCACTGCCAGCACTCGGATTGCGGCATGAGCGTGTGACGAGCCAGCGGCATGGCCACGAGGCAGCCACTCATGCTTGGACCATGAACCAAGGAGCCGCTCCCAGCAGAAGCCCTGGCGCGCCGCCTCGCGAGCTAGCGGCACGAATACGATCAAGCCCAGCATGGTCTGCTCAGGCCTGTGGACCGTCCGCTGAAGCGGAGCCAGCGTCTGGCGCCCGCGATTCGAAGTTCAGTTCCACGATTTCGCCTCCTGGTAGTACTGGGTGGCCAGAACGGTTTAGTCTCAGACCGGGAGGTGGTTCTAAGAGGAGGCTCACCTGGGCTGCCGCCTGCTGCTCCTCGCCAAGGGTCTTTGGGTCGTTGAGATGCAGTTCTCTGTAGAGCGCGAACCGGTCCAAGTCAACCAGGTGTCGCATCGCTATCCCGTATCCAGTGGCGGCACTCATTGCGCCGCGATACGCAATGCAGCACAGCGAGTAAGGAAGAAGTGCGGTCAGAAGCCACCAGCCGTCCGTTAGCGTGGCGGCGACGACGAGTACGGTCGACGCCGCCGTCACCGCGCACACGCTGACCGCAGCGTCGAGCTGCTCGGCGGAGTCTGAGAGGTATCGATTCGCCTCCGGACGGGCCACGAGTGTGAGCGGCGCAATGACCGCTACGCCTGGCAGACCGTACGGCTGCCCGATGAGGTCTTCGTGGCGGCGAAGGATGTTGCCGAGCCGGGTCGGCATTACGCGCTCCGCTTCGATCGGCAGTTGGCGGAGGGCCTTGTCGACCTGCTGCTGGCGGAGCAGATGGGGCACGGCAATGTCGTCTGCCTTCTCCGAGCCGAAATCCATGCCTTCCACGTCACGGAGTTTGTGTTCGGCTGCCTGGAGACGCTCGATCAACTGTCTCTGGTGACGGCGGTATGCACGTACCCGCCAATGCATGAATGTCAGCGCCGCGGACGTCGTCCCCCAGTATCCCTCAAGCAGTTGCGTCAGCGAGTACTGAACCGGGTGGAGTGCGAATCCAAATGCGAACGCCGTCAACAGGAGCAGTGCCGCGCCGCCGAGGGAGAGTTGTTCGATGCTTTGAACGAACGCCTCGGGATTGGGGCTGCCACTGAAGGCTTCGGCCGCGAATAGCGCCCAGATTACGCCGACGAAGAAGAGTGCTGGCAGGAGGGTTACGACACCGAACGCTCGACCGACTGCGGTGCCCGCGCTGACGGCCGCGCTGGTGAAGTCAGGAGCAGTCGCCATGGGTGGATCACGTCACTTGCCTAGGGGGCACTCAGGATTCGCGCAGATCCCGCGGGCACTATCGCCAATGTTATGACCGCAGGCGGCGCAGAGGTAGTGATTGTCACGGGGCTCGGCGCTGTCCGTGCAATGGAACTGACCGTTGGTTCCGTAGACCTCGACGCGGTGCTGTTTGCACTTCCACGTCACGATCTTGGCTGGTAACCCGGTTCCGCGAGGGTCTCGGCGACCTCCCTGCATTCCGAACGCGATAAGGACCAGTGCGGGCCGCAGCAGTGGCGCACCGCCGTGTCTCAACCAGGTCATCGCGGTTCTCCCGGGGTCATGAAGGGTGATGTGAGCGTATCGCTTATCCGTGGGCGTGGGAACCGGGGAGGCCGAGCGCGCCGTGGTAGAGAAGTGGTCGTGGGCGAACGTACGGAGAGCGGGCGGGCCGCCGACCCGTCACCGCCTGATCGGGTTAGACGTGCTGAGCCCTCGCCTGACGACCCGGATCAACCGCGGCATGCCGCGCCGCACGGTGAGAGTGCCGGGCCCTTCCAGCGCCAGACGGGCCGGCTCGCCACCTGGCTCGGTGCCGCCATCTGGTGGTGGCCGGCCGGTTGCGTGCTCGGCGTGGCGGCGGCTGGAGCATTGCTCGGACCTGCGTGGGCGCTAGTGGTTGCAACCCTCGCTGTTGGTGTCGTGTCCGGCGCGGTCGGCGCGGTGATTGGATCATGGCGACTTGCGGTCGGGGCAACAGCGGTCACGGCACTATCGGCGGCCGCCGTGTTTTCCGTCGTTAACGTAGGCACGTCAGCGAGCGATGGGGGCCCAGACTTGGGTGGTGCACAACTGCGGGGCGCTGACTTGGCAAACAGCGACTTACGAGGGGCCAACTTGCGTGGCGCCGATCTCCGCGATGCATGCCTCAACGGGGCCGACTTACGAGGTGCCGACCTGACTGATGCGGACTTCGAAGGGGCTGCCGTATCCGGTGTGGAGGTGAACGAGGCCGCTACCGAGCGGGCACGGAACTGGCCGAGGATTGCGGACAAGTCCGCGGCATGCGATCCGTCGTAGCTACAACTGGCCGTACCTCAGCGAGTCCCTCTGGAGGATCCCCAAATGGACAGTGCTGGGGTCGCTCTGACGGTTCTTGCTGGCCCTTCCTGACATCCGTGCCGTCGACTTCTGAATCGGGTAGAGGCCTTTTCAAAAACGACCCATAATGAAGCGCTACGAGCTTGGGCGCGTGGCATCTACCCCACTGAAGCCGGCGTCGAGCTTCTGATCCGATCTGGCCCTTCCGTCTACGAGGGAGCGCCGTGGATCACCCGAGACGGGGATATCGCCTGGATCGATGTTAAAGAGCTGCTGCGTGCGTCAGGGGCCTGGTCAGGAGGTGAGCGGCACATGGTGCGCATCGCGGCCTCGCTGTTGGAAGGCCCGGCGGCATCGATTTCAACGAGGACGGCACACCCCGCGGAATTAGCCGCCGGGCCACGCTGTACCCGTGGCCCGAGAGCCAAGTCTAAGAGTCGAGCCATCCGGATACTGCGACGGGTCGTCGAAGCAAGATTTTGTCCAGCACAGCAAATAGGGGTGCCAGCCCCTTCAGAGGACCCGGCACCCCTACGAACTGCCGTCAACAAAGCAGGCCGCGAGCTTGCGGCTATGGATCTAAGAGATAGAAAGAGGTCTCCACAGTGCCGTAGCATCCCTCGGGCAGGACGACCCCTTCGACCCCATCACGGGCCTGCTCGGGGCTGATTTCGGGGCCGCCTCCGCGGATCTCCGAGCCGACGCGATACCGAATGGATTGGCCACTCTGGTCATCTTGCCCTTCAGGTCGAACCACGAACTCCCCTGGCACCTGGATCGTGCCGTCTTCCTCCACGAACGTTCCGCGGGGGAACAGTACCGGATGAACGCCCATGTCGCCGTCGTTTAGCATCAAGCAGCCATCGCTGTCTGTCTCGAGTGTGCCTTGGCGGAGGATGTCTAGTGATCCGCCAAGAGGGGAATAGGTTCCACCTGAAAACGGCGGATTTCCATCGAAGGTCAGAATGTCGGTGGGGGCATCGTCCGACGGGTCGTTGGGCTGGCCTTCCGACTGGTCGACGGGCTGGTCCTCCGATTGGACATCGGGTGTTGTGCACGCTGCCAGAAGCGAGGTGGCACACCACAAACCGAGGAGGGGAAACACCAACCTCTTGGTTAATAAGTTGCGTTTGACTTGTTTCATTCCTAGCATCCCCTCGGCCCGGTTTCTTATCCCGACTTAATGCGTACGTAAGGAATCTCAGAAGTGGACATATGCACCCATTTTGGAGAATGAAGATACGGGCGAGAATAGACTTCTGGTGATTCCGTTGATTGGTGCTTTTCCGTGATGGACTCCTCGGGCGCTGGCGCCGTTATGCCAAGGACCACCGCTATCGCCAATGTCGGAAATGTACTGGTCGGCTGCTGTGAGGCCGCAGTAGCCAATGGAGCATATCGAGTTTCGGTACACGAACGCGCATGTCCTGCCGGTGGTCTTTCCATATTTGCACACGGATTCTCCGACGATCGGCGTCCTCCAGCCGGAGACGACACGTGGGTGGCCGGCACGGATCTGAAACTGAGGGCTGGGGACGCCCGATGTTGAACGGAGCCATCTCGCGTCACCCTGTGATGTGTCCATGCGAGTGTGGTGGGTGAATGTTCCGCCATCATATGAAGTTACGGCCTGAGTACAGTGACGTGCCGTGCTGATGCCATAGGCGCTGCCATTACTGACGACGAAACCAGCAGTGCAACCGCTGCCAAAAAATTCTTGCCGCCGATATACTCCGGCTCCTGATCGAGGTCATCTTGCACAGTAACCGCGACCTCCGGGCTCTTCTGGCCGGAGAGCGAATCGTTCAAGTTTCTTGCTGCAGCAGATCCAAGCGCTTGCGCGGCAATTGAACTCACTGCTTCTGGCGCGAGCCCTGTGGCTGCCTCGACTTCAATAACACCATGGACCGGTTCCATAGAGACTGACACCTCGTCAATCTCCGGGTGTCCGTAGAGCTCGTTGTAGACCAGGGCGATGAGGTCTGGCTGTGTCGAGGCCGAAGGCGCGTCCGTTATGCGAAACTCAACCACAAGCCCGGTGGCTTTGGTCGCTTCAATGATGGATTCTGGCACGTCGTCGTTGAAGACCAACAGTGCGTGTGCATCACTGTCTTTGGGTCTCCACTCTGCATGCACGTAGGACGGTGCTGAAGCGGCTTGATCAGCTAATTCTTTGAAAGGGTCGATCCCTGTCTGATGGTCAACTAGGGCTTCTTCTGTAGTATCGGAGAGTTCCGCGTGAGCTTGTAGATCCGTAAGCACATGCTCGTCATCGATCTTCGGAATCTCGCCTTCACCAACGATGGTGAAGGCTGGATCCTCGGCAGGGGCCGCTGTCGCCGTTGCGCTTGGAGGCACGACGCTCGTTGTAACGAGCGCAAGTGCGGCGAGGGACGCGGACAGTGATTTGAGCATCTCTTGACTCCGATATTGGATTGTACAAGGGGTTGCTTTACTGACATCACAACGCGCCGACCAGTGCCGTCAGACAACTCGCAGAGGGTTGTTCTTCGACTCGCTCCACGGTTTGTTGACACCATCATTGGCATCAAATCATTCCATGTCAATGGTCAGTTTTCTCAGAAGATTCGGCGGCATTCGCGGGCGAAATGGGTCAGGCATTCGCGCATGATGGCCTTCGGCTCGCTTCCGCACTGATAACGCCTCGAAACGCCAGCGAACGTTTCGAGGGGCATCACGCAACTCGGACAGGACTCAAGCCAGTTCCAGATGAGGAGTTTGTAATTTCGTCCGATTCGGACGCGGAGGGCCATGGTGTCATCTGTAAATATATGGAGTCCAGAAACGACCGTTTGTCGACGCATTTTTTTGACACGCGGTGTCGCTTTCAGAAGTCGACGGCACTGATGTCAGAAGCGGTCTTCACTGGTCGGCTAGGTGACGTCGACGCTGCGCCGTAAGGGGATCGGTTTCCGGAACGCCCGGCAGATTAATCACAGCCGGCAGGCTGACGGCGGCATCCGGCCGAATCTCCCCATGTGCCAGCATGGTGGACATGGCCCCTGAAGTATCCGCGAAGTCCACCGACGCCGCACGTGACACCGATCCCGGTCCTCTCGTCCCCGAGGCCTACCGGCCGGCCCCGGCTGCTGACCAACCTGCCGACCCGGCCACCGTTGCGGGCGAGGCGAACGGCTCGGCTGGTGGCCGGCGTCGGGCCCCGACGGAGGAGAAGACCAAGCGCCAGCGCCGCCTGGAGTACCCGCCGGCCCCCGAGCCACTGGGGGTGCCGGTCGTGGACAACCACACGCACCTGGACTTCCGGGACGGGTTGGTCTCGGTGGACGTGCACCAGGCCATGGACGCGGCCGAGGCCGTGGGCGTGGTGGGGGCCATCCAGGTGGGCTGTGACGTGGAGTCCGCCCGGTTCACCATCGAGGCGATTGAGGCCGAATCCCGCCTGCTGGGTGCGGTGGCCATCCATCCCAACGACGCCGCCCGGCTGGCCGAGCGCGGGCACCTGGACGCCGCGCTGGCCGAGATCGAGACCCTGGCCGCACACCCCCGGGTGCGGGCCGTGGGGGAGACGGGCCTGGACTACTACCGGACCGGGCCCGAGGGGGTGGGGGACCAACAGGAGGCCTTCCGCTGGCACCTGGAGCTGGCCCACCGGCTCGGCAAGGCCGTGCAGATCCACGACCGGGACGCCCACGAGGACGTGGTGCGGATCCTGCTGGACACCCCGAACCGTCCGGAGCGTGTGGTCTTCCACTGCTTCTCCGGGGATGCCGAGCTGGCCCGGATCTGCAATGAGCAGGGCTGGTACATGTCCTTCGCCGGGCCCGTGACCTTCAAGGCCAACGAGGAGCTGCGCGGCGCCCTGGCCGAGGCCCGCGAGGAACTGCTCCTGGTGGAGACCGACGCCCCGTTCCTGACCCCGCACCCCTGGCGGGGCCGGCCGAACGCCCCCTACCTGGTGCCCCTGACCCTGCGTGGCATGGCCGAGACCCGGGGCGCGGAGGCGGACGCCCTCGCTGCTGCTGTGGCGGAGAACACACGGCGGGTGTACGGCTACTTCTGAACACCTCTGACCAGCCGGTTCCCTCGGGTCAGAAGAGTGCCGCAAGGCGGGATCGACGCGCCGCACCGTGATCAATTTGAGATCTTCGTTATCCAGCCGTTATCGTTGACCTTCAAATGGCCGGATCGGGCCAACCAGTGCCTGCGCTTTCGGCCCTGAACCCCCGTGCCCGGAGATGACGACGTCTGGAAGATCATGGCACGAGTGATGAAGGGCCGTCTGGCCAAGGGAATCGCCCAGGTATTGGCGCTGGCCCTCGTGGTCGGTGGACTGATGGCCTTCGTGGTCACCCAACGCGGCGCCGAGGCCACCGCCTCCGCACCGGCCGCGAGCGAGGTCACCGCCGGGGAGACCGCCGGCCCGGGAGCCGATCTGGGCAGCTCCGTGCTCCAGCTGGAGCGGGCCTCCCAGGTGACCGTGGAGTTGCCGAAGGTGGTCACCGTGACCTCCGGTCCGTACACCCGCTCCTTCGCCACCCAGGCCGTGAACATTGAGCAGGCCCTGCGCGAGGGTGGGGTGCAGTTCGACGACAACGACACGATCTCCCCGGCCCGCGACGCCGCGATCACCGCGGACGTGGACGTGACCGTCCAGCGCGTGGACACCGCCACCGAGACCACCACGAAGGAACTGCCGTTCGAGACCGTGAAGGTGGAGGACCACGACCTGGCTGAAGGCAAGACCTCCGTGCTGGCCGAGGGCCGCACCGGCGAGCAGTCCACCACCTGGACCGTCACCACCGTGGACGGCGAGGAGACCGATCGCGAGGCGACCGCCACCGAGACCGTGCGCGAGCCGGTGGAGCGCCGAGTGGCGGTGGGCACCAAGAAGCCCGAGCCCACGCCGGCCCCCACGCCGAGCCGCAGCGCCGCACAGTCCAGCGCGAAGTCCTCCACTTCCTCCACGTCCTCCTCTTCAACGCCGTCCCCCTCCGCCAAGCCCTCGAAGGCCTCCCAGGCCTCCGCCCCCACCTCCGGCGCGTGGCAGGCCCTGGCCCAGTGCGAGTCCGGCGGGAACTGGTCCATCAACACCGGCAACGGCTACTACGGCGGCCTGCAGTTCTCGGCCTCCTCCTGGGCCGGTGCCGGCGGCACCCAGTACGCACCGCTGCCGCACCAGGCCACCCCGGCCCAGCAGATCGCCACCGCTGAGGTGCTGCGCGCCAACGGCGGCTGGGGCCACTGGCCCGCCTGCTCCTCGCAGCTCGGCCTGCGCTAGACACCACCCCGGCCTCGCGCCTGGAGTACAGCGGCCGCACGGCCGTGTTTATCCCCAAGGGCCCGCCTCGGCGGGCCCTTGGCGTCTGACCTCACCGTAGGATGGAGCGCGTGACCGCACCCGAGAACCCCCTGCTCTCCGCCGCCGACATCCGGCGGCTGGCCTCGGAACTGGAGCTGCGGCCCACCAAGATGCTGGGTCAGAACTTCGTGATCGATCCCAACACCATCCGGCGGATCACGGCGGCCTCCGGGACCGGGGCCACCGAACACGTCCTGGAGGTCGGCCCCGGGCTCGGCTCGCTGACCCTGGGGCTGCTGGACGCCGCCGCGGCCGTCACCGCCGTGGAGATCGATCCCGTCCCCGCCGGCCGCCTGGCCCGCACGGCCGAGGAGTACCGCCCCGGCACGCAGCACCGGCTCTCCGTGGTGCTGGCGGACGCCCTGCAGGTCAGTGCCGCCGAGCTCGACGCCCTGAGGCCCGAGGCCGCGCCCGGCCCGCCCACCGCGCTGGTGGCCAACCTGCCCTACAACGTGGCCGTCCCCGTGCTGCTGCACCTGCTGGCCGAGCTGCCTTCCCTGGAACACGGCCTCGTCATGGTCCAGGAGGAGGTCGCCGACCGGCTGGCCGCCCCTCCGGGATCCAAGACCTACGGGGTGCCCTCGGCCAAGGGTGCCTGGTACGCCTCGGTGCGCAAGGCCGGCACCATCGGCAAGAACGTGTTCTGGCCGGCCCCCAAGATCCAGTCCGGGCTGGTCGCCTTCACCCGACGCCAGCCCCCGGAGACCACGGCGAGCCGTCAGGAGGTCTTCACGGCGGTGGATGCCGCCTTCGCGCAGCGCCGCAAGACCCTGCGGGCCGCCCTGGCCGGATGGGCCGGCTCCCCGGCCGCGGCCGAGACCGCCCTGCGTGCCGCCGGCGTGGACCCCCAGGCCCGTGGTGAGGTGCTCGGCATCGAGGACTTCGCCCGCATCGCCGCGCACCGGCCCGCCCCCACCGAAGGAACCTGAGTGTCTCTGCCCGTACCCTCCACCACCCGGCTCTTCAGCCACGTCACGGCGCAGGCCCCCGGCAAGGTCAACCTCTCGCTGCGCGTGGGGACCCCCCGGGCAGACGGCTACCACCCGGTGGCCAGCGTCTACCTGGCAGTGTCCCTGCTGGAGGAGGTCACCGCCACGCCCCGCCAGGACGGTGAGATCACGGTGTCCCTCTCCGAGTCCTCCAGTGCCTTCGTGGACCCGGCGGTGATCCCGGCGGACTCCACCAACCTGGCGGTACGCGCCGCACTTCGCCTGCGCGAGCACCTCGGACGGGACGCCCAGAGCCACGGCGTGCACCTGGAGATCACCAAGCAGGTTCCCGTGGCCGGTGGCATGGGTGGCGGCTCCGCGGATGCCGCCGCAGCGCTGTTGGCGTGCGCCTCCCTGTGGGAGGCGGGCCTGTCCCGCCAGGCGCTGGCGGAGATCGCCGCGCCGTTGGGCGCGGACGTCCCCTTCGCGGTGATGGGCGGGGCCGCCGTCGGGCTCGGGGTGGGGGATGAGCTCACGCCGCTGCTGGCCCGCCATCCTGTCTACCTGGTCCTGATCCCCGCCACCACGGGGCTGTCCACCCCGCAGGTCTACGCCCTGCTGGACCAGCTGCGGGACGAGGGGGTGCTGCCGGTGCCCGAGGGGGCGCCGGAGGTGGACCAGGAACTCGTCCAAGCCCTGACCACCGGGGACGCCGAGGAGCTGGCCCTGCGGCTGGCCAATGACCTGCAGGTGCCGGCCGCCACCCTGGTGCCCGAACTGTCCGAGATGCTGGACGTGGGCCTGGAGGAGGGCGCGCTATCCGGGCAGGTCTCGGGGTCCGGGCCGACCGTGATGTTCCTGGCCCGCTCCGCGGAGGAGTCGTTCCAACTCGCCGCCCGGATCGAGGACCGCACGGGGGTGGCCGCCGTGGCCGTCCACGGACCGGTCCACGGGGCTAGGGTGTTGTGAATGGCTCATCTGCTCGGCGCCGAGAACATCGGCATCTCCTTTGGCACGCGTACCGTTCTGGACGCCGTCTCCCTCGGCGTGGACGAGGGGGACCGGATCGGCCTCGTGGGCCGCAACGGTGACGGCAAATCCACCCTGATGCGGATCCTGGCGGGGCAGCAGACGCCCGACGCCGGCCGCGTCACCCGCCGCGGCGGCACCACCTTGGGGGTGTTGGACCAGCGGGACGATCTGGACCCGGAGGACACGGTCCAGCACGCCGTGGTGGGGGACGTGGAGGACCACGTCTGGGCCTCGGACCCCAAGATCCGGGACGTGATGGGCGGGCTGCTCGGCGGGCTCGACTGGTCCCGCACCGTGGGCACCCTCTCCGGCGGCCAGCGCCGCCGCACCGCCCTGGCCCGGCTGCTGGCCGGCAGCGACGACCTGATCTTCCTGGACGAGCCCACCAACCACCTGGACGTGGAGGGCGTGGCCTGGCTGGCCGAGCACCTCAAGTCCCGCTGGCGGGCCACGGACGGCGGGCTGGTGGTGGTCACCCACGACCGCTGGTTCCTGGACGAGGTCTGCACCCGCACGTGGGAGGTCCACGACGCCATGGTGGAGCCCTTCGACGGCGGCTACGCGGCCTGGATGCTCGCCCGCGCCGAGCGGGACCGCTCCGACGCCGTGATCGAGGGCAAACGCCAGCAGCTTGTGAAGAAGGAGCTGGCCTGGCTGCGCCGCGGCGCCCCGGCCCGCACCGCCAAGCCCAAGTTCCGGATCGAGGCCGCCAACGCGGTGATCGCGGACGTCCCCGAACCCCGGGACTCGGTGTCCCTGGCGAAGATGGCCACCGCGCGGCTCGGCAAGGACGTGCTGGACCTGGAGTCCGTCACCTTCTCCGTCCCGTTGCCCGACGGCGGCGGCAGGCGCACGCTGTTCGACGACGTCACGCTCCGGCTGGCCCCCGGCGAACGCGTGGGGATCGTGGGCGTCAACGGCGCCGGCAAGTCCACCCTGATGCAGCTGCTCGACGGACAGCTCACCCCGGATGCCGGCAAGGTGCGGCGGGGCAAGACCGTCCAGACCGCCATCCTCACCCAGGACGTCACCGAACTGGACGAGGTCTCGCACCTGCGGGTGGCCGAGGTGATGGCCCGGGAGGGCAACGCCTTCCAGGTGGGCGGCAAGGACGTCTCCCCGGGGCAGCTGCTGGAGCAGCTGGGCTTCGGCACCTCCCGCCAGTGGACGCCCGTGGCCGATCTCTCGGGGGGTGAACGCCGCCGGCTGCAGCTGCTGCGCCTGATGGTCGGTTCGCCCAACGTGCTCATGCTGGATGAGCCCACCAACGACCTGGACACGGACACCCTGGCCGCGGTGGAGGACATGCTGGACGGCTGGCCCGGCACCCTCGTGGTGGTCTCCCACGACCGCTACCTGCTCGAACGCGTCACCGACCACCAGCTGGCCCTGCTGGGCGACGGCCAGATCCGGGACCTGCCCGGTGGTGTGGAGCAGTACCTGCGCCTGCGCGCCGGCCAGGACGACGGGGCCGGGTTCGGCGGGACGGGCACCGGCGGGGCCGGGACGGGGCAGGGCTCGGCCGGGGTGGATTCCGGCACCGGGCCGAGTGCGGCCGAGAAGCGGGCCGCCCGCAAGGAGGCCGCCAAGCTGGAGAAGCAGCTGGCCACCATGGACCGGCAGGAGAAGGCCCTGCACGAGCAGCTGGCGGCGCTCTCCGAGGCCGGCGACTTCGAGGCCGTGGCCACGGCCACCGCAACGCTCAACGACCTCCACGACCGCAAGGATCAGGCCGAGATGGCCTGGCTCGAGGCCGGGGAGGTCGCTGAGGGCTGAGCGGACTTACTGCTGCAGGGTCATGGTGGTCCACGGCATCCGGTTGGTCATCTCCGTGGGCTCCTCCTGGCCCTGCCAGCGCGTGGTGTTGATGGTGGGGAAGGCCCCGTTGAACCAGGCCACCGGCGCGTAGTACATCAGCTCGTTGGCGCGGTCCTGCAGGGCGGTGAGCGCCGTCCCGCGCTCGGCCTGGTCGGTCACGGCCAGGGCCTGGGCGGCGGCCTCGTCGATCTGGGGGTCGCAGAGACCGGAGGGATTGGCCGCGGCCGCCCGCTGGTCATTGCACTCGTACCAGCGCACGATCCCGATGGAGGGGTCCGCCCCCACGGTGGAGCGGAGGAACGCCACGTCGAAGTCGCTCTCCGTGTAGACCTTCTCCGTGAACACGGCGCCCGAGGTGCCCTGCATCTCGATGCCGATGCCGACCTCCTCCAGCATGGACTGGGCCATCTCCACCGTGGCGGCCACATCCGAGAGCTCGCTGATGTAGCGCACGTTCAGGGTGAAGCGCATCCCGTCCGCCCCGCGCTCGAAGCCGGCCTCGTCCAGGGTCTTGTTGATGGCGTCCACGTCCCGCGGGAAGTCCTGGGAGAAGTCCACGTTCGGGCTCACGGCCCAGTCCAGGGTCTCGGGGAAGAACCCGTTGGCCGGGGTCCCGATCCCGCTGAGCGCGGTGTCCACGATCGCCTCTCGGTCCAGTGCTGAGAAGACCGCGGCGCGGACCTCCGGGTCCTCGAGGTACTCGCTCTGGGCGTTGAACATCACGGTGACGAGCTGGGGGAAGTTGCTCTCCTCCATCAGCAGGGTGTTCGGGTCATCGCTGACCCGGTCCTGCTGGGACACGTCCACGGAGGCCTGGTCCACCTCACCGGCGAACAGGGCCTCGGCGCGGGCGTTGGGGTCCGTCATGATCGGGTAGACGGCGCGGTCCACCTGGACCTCCCCGCCCCAGTAGTCCGGATTGGCGGTCAGGGTCACCTGCTCGCCTGAGCTGTAGGAGTCGAACACCATGGGGCCGGTGCCGACGGGTTCCATGTTGGCCTGGTTGGTCACGTAGTCCGTGCCCTCGTAGACGTGCTTCGGGACCATGAACTGGGCGGCCACCGTCTCCAGGATGGGGCCGAAGGGCTCGCTCAGGTGCAGGATGACGGTGTGCTCGTCCACCACCTCGGCCGAGTCCAGCCGCTCGCCGATCTGCGCCCCGAAGGACTGCAGGGGCACGATCTCCTCGAAGTTGAAGGCGACGTCCTCGGCGGTGAACGGCTCGCCGTCATGCCAGGTGACGCCCTGGCGGATGTCCAGGGTGAGGTCCAGGCCGTCCTCGCTCAACTCCCAGCTCTCCGCCAGGCCCGGGGTCATCTCGAAGTCCTGGGAGAGGAAGATCAGTGGATCCAGGATCTGGGCGCTGAACATGGAGGGGGTGGCGCCGCTGATCAGCTGGGCGTTCAGGCCCATGGGATCATCGGCGATCGCTTGGACGTAGACGCGGTCTCCGCCGTCGCCTCCGCCGCCTCCCGCTGTCTCGGCCGCGCCTCCGCCGCACGCGCTCAGGGCGAGGGCCCCGGCGGCGAGCACGGCCCACAGGCCGGTGGTTCGCTTGGATGATGTTCGCATGGTGTGTTGCCTTTCAACGGTGGTCGGACGTGGGTGGGTCGGACGTGGGTGGTTCGGACGTGGGTGGGTCGGGGCAGTCAGGGCAGGGCCGGGGCGGCTGCCAGCAGCTCCCGGGTGTAGGGGTGGGAGGGGTCGGCGAAGATCTGATCCTTCGGGCCGTGTTCCACGATCTGTCCGTGGCGCATCACGTACACGTAGTCGGCCACCTTGCGCACTACGGGCAGGTCGTGGGTGATGAAGACGTAGCCCACGCCCAGGCGGTCCTTGAGGTCCGCCATCACGGCGAGCACCCCGGCCTTCACGGAGGCGTCCAGGGCGGAGACGGCCTCATCGGCCACGATGATGCGGGGGTCCAGGGCGATGGCGCGGGCGATCAGCACGCGCTGCCGTTGGCCGCCGGAGAGCTCGTGTGGATAGCGGTCCAGGTAGTCCGCGGCGGGCGCCATCCCCACCAGCTCCAGGACTTCGGTGACGCGCCGGCGGGTCTCGGCTGCGGTCCGGGCCATCCCGTGCAGGCGGATCACCTCGCCGATGGCCCGGGAGACGCGCTTGCGCGGGTTCAGTGAGCCGGCCGGGTCCTGCAGCACCGCCTGGACGCTGCGGCGGTAGGCCCGTTTCTCGGTGCGGTCCATGGAACCGACCTCGCGGCCGTCCAGGCGCACCGAGCCCTCCGTGGGCTCCAACAGGTCCAGCAGGAGCCGGGCCAGTGTGGACTTGCCGGATCCTGACTCTCCCACAATCGCCACGAACTGGCCGGGCCGGGCCGTCAGGGTGGCGTTCTGCACGGCATGGACCGGTGCCGAGGTGCGCCTGGAACGGAAGGTCTTGGAGACATCGAGGGCCTCAAGTTGCACGGGATGCCTCCTGGGCGAAGCGCTGGCGGGTCTGCAGCGGGATGGAATACAGCTCCGTGTCGGCCTCGGTGAGGCTGCGGACGCTGCGGAGCAGGGCGCGGGTGTACTCGTGCTGTGGATCGGCCAGGACGCGGTCCGTGGGTCCCTCCTCCACAATCCGCCCGGCGTACATGACGTAGACCCGGTCCGTCATCCCGGCCACCACCGCGAGGTCGTGGGAGATCAGCAGCAGGGAGGTCCCCAGCTCGGCCACCGTCTCGTCCAGGGTGCGCAGCACGTGCTGCTGCACCGTGGCGTCCAGGGCCGTGGTGGGCTCATCGGCCAGCACCAGGGAGGGTTCCTTGGCGATCGCGATGGCGATGAGCACACGTTGGCGCATCCCGCCGGAGAGCTCGTGCGGGAAGGATGCGGCCACCTGGGCGGGGTCCGGCAGCCCGGCCTGGCGCAGGAACCGTTGCACGGACTCCTCCCGGATCGCCCGCCGGTTGGAGCCGCTCCTGCTGGAACCGCTCCCGCTGGAACCGCTCCCGCCGGAACCGCGCCGGGTCGAGAGCGACTCGGCCACCTGGCGCCCGATCCTCATGGTGGGGTTCAGGAAGGTCAGCGGATCCTGGAAGATCATCCCGACCGTCCGCTGCCGCACCTCGTCCCAGGTCCTCTCGGCGGCGCCCACCATCTCGCGGCCCCGGATCCGGATGGACCCGCTGACCCGCACGCGGGGGGAGGTGGGCAGCAGCCCGGCGATCGAGCGGCCGGTCACGGACTTGCCGGACCCGGACTCGCCGACCAGGCCCACGCGCTCGCCGTCATGGACCACCAGGTCCACGGAGCGCACGGCCTGGACCTCACTGCGCTCGCCGGTCGGCAGCACCACGTTCAGCCCGGACAGTTCGATCAGGGGCACGGCTCCGTCTGCTCCTGTGTCTGTGGTTCTCATTTGACCCTCCCGACGGTGGGGTTGTAGGCGTCGTTGAGGGCGTCGCCGAGCATGTTCACGGCCAGCACCACCAGGAAGATGCACAGGCCCGGGGCCACGGCCAGCCACCAACCGTCCCGCATATAGGCCTGGGCGGAGTTCAGCAGCGCGCCCCAGGACGGGTGGGAGGGGTCCCCGATGCCCAGGTAGGCCAGCCCCGACTCGATGAGGATGGCCCGCCCCACCGTCATGGACGTGGCCACCAGCACCGGCGGCATGGCATTGGGCAGGACGTCCGAGATGATGATGCGCAGGCTGGGGAACCCGGCGGCCCGCGCCGATTCCACGTAGCCGAGCTGGGAGATCCGCATGGCCTCCGCCCGGACGATCCTGGCCACCGCCGGCCACATGGTGACGGAGAGGATGGCCACGATGATGAAGACGTTGGCCCCGAGCAGCGCCGCCGCCACGAGGGCCAGCACGATCCCGGGCAGCACCTGGAAGAACTCGGCCAGCTTGACCATCACGGTGTCCATCCAGCCGCCGTGGTAGCCGGCCAGCCCGCCCACCACCAGTCCGATGCTCATGCACAGCACGGCCACGCTGAAGCCCACCAGCAGGGAGACCTGGCTGCCGTTGACCAGCCGGGCCAGGTAGTCCCGGCCCAGGTGGTCCGTGCCGAGGGGATGCGCGGGGCTGGGGGCCAGCAGCTCGGGGGCTCCGGTGGCGGCGGGGTCGCCCACGAAGAGCGGGCCCAGGACGGCCATCAGGACGAACACCCCCAGCAGGGGGATGAACACCCGGGTGCTCGGCTTGCGCAGGAACACGCGCCAGGCGGAGCGTTCGGCTCCACCGGGGGGACGACGCCGGCCGGCCGGCTTCCCGGGCGCTGTCGCCGAGGGCGGTGGGAGGGTCCCGGCCCCGGCCGGCTGAGGCTCCGGGATCGGCTCGGGCGGCCCCGCGGTGGGGGCCAGGGGGATCTCTTGCTGGGTCATGCGGTGACCTCCTGGGAGGGGCGGTGCCGTGCGGGGGAGAACTGGGCGCGTAGACGCGGATCCACCAGGCCGTACACCACGTCCGTCAGGATGTTGACGGTGATGATGACGACCGTCAGGACGATCACCACGCCTAGGATCACCATGTTGTTCTGCCGGTTGATCGCGTCGATGAACAGCAACCCCATCCCGGGCCAGCCGAAGACCCGCTCCACCAGGACCGAGCCGGCCAGGATGTAGCCGAGGCTGTAGCCGGAGACCGTGACCATGGGCAGCAGGGCGTTGGGCAGGGCGTGCCGCCACAACACGTGGGAGGAGGACAGGCCTTTGGACCGGGCCGTGTCCACGAAGTCCTGCCCGAGGGACTCGATCATGGACGAGCGCATGATGCGGGTCTTGTAGGCCAGCTCGCTGGTGGCCATGGTGATCACCGGCAACACCAGGTACTCCAGCCCGATCCCTGGTTGGCCGTAGGGGCTCTTGCCCTGGGTGGGGAACCAGCCGAGCCAGATGGAGAAGACCAGGATCAGCAGCATGCCGAACCAGAAGTTGGGGACGGAGAACAGGGCCACGGCACCGCCGGAGATCCCACCGTCCAGCCACCGCTTGCGGGTCCGCGCGGCGATCGAGCCGAGGATCAGGCCGCCCAGCGTGGAGAGCACGAAGGCGGGGACCGCCAGGGCCAGCGTGTTGCCGGCCCGGCTGAGGATCAGGTCCAGGACCGGTTCGTTGTTGGTGCCGAAGGAGAATCCCAGGTTCCCGGTGAACACGTTGCCCAGATAGAGCACATAGCGTTCCCAGACCGGCTTGTCGAGGCCGTAGGCGGCCGTGATCTGGGCCCGGAAGGCCTCGGACAGGGGGACATCTCCCACCAGGGTCTGGACCGGGTCACCCGGGGCCAGCTCCAGCAGGAAGAACAACACCGTGATCACGGCGATGAACAAGATCAGGGAAGACAGCAACAGTCTTCCGTAGTGCATCACGCGAGCCTTCACCGGCACCTCCTCGGCAGTGTGGGGACTCCCACAGTCTGCTGGGGTGTGAGGTGGCCCACACTGGATCTTCCACGCCTTGGAAAGCGCGATCTGTGGGCTCGTCCGGTGCGTGGAGGTGGCTAGATCAGGCCGGCCTGACCGCGGTTGAACTCGATGGTCCGGGGGTCCAACGCCGGCCGTTCCACCCGCGCCCGGGCGATCCGGCGGGCGGTCACCCGCAGCAGATCCTTCAGGCCGTGCGGCTCTGGATGGGTGCGGGCGTAGATGGCGCCCACGGCGACGTCCACGCAGCCCAGTGCGTCCGGGACGGGGGCGGCCACGGAGCCGGCCCCCGGGGCCAGGGCGCCGTCGAGGCGCAGGAACCCCTCCCGCCGGGCCTCGGCCATCGCCTGGCGGATCTCCTCGGGGCGAGCCGGGGTGGACTCGGTGTACCGCTTCAGGGGACGGGACAGGTAGTCCTCCTGGAAGGATTCCTCCGCATGGGCCAGGAGCAGCTGGCCCGTGGCCGTCACGTGCAGGGGCAGCCGGCCGCCCATCCGGTTCTGACCCGTGTAGTTCGGGTGGGCCCGCAGCGCCTCCAGGTACATCACCTCGTCCCCCTCCCGCACGGAGAGGTTGACGGTCAGCCCGATCCGGCGCTGCAGGTCCACGAGGTGGGGCAGGGCCAGCTCACGGATGCGCAGGTCCTCCGTGGAGGCGCTCGCCAGCTTCAGGATCTTGCGGCTGAGGCGGTATCGACCCTCCTCGTCCATCTCCAACCCGCCCCAGTCCAGGACCTCATGGGCCAGCCGGTGGGTGGTGGTCAGGCTGAGATCGGCACGCCGGGCCATCTCCGTCAGGGTCAGGGGCTCCCCGCGCTGGGCGAAGGCATCCAGCAGGGACAGGACCCGGGCGGCCGCGGTGCGCTTGGCGGATCTGGGCTCGGTGTCCTGCAGCCTGCTTCGGACGCTGTGGATGTCGACGGGTGGAGTCTGGTTCATCGCGGGTCATTCCTCCGGTGGCCGCCGGGCATCGAACCGCCGGCGGGTGCGCCAAGGTTACCGGCCGTCGTCGTGCCGGGGCCGGGGTTTCCGTCCCATGAAAGCGCACCGGACCCTACCGCCGATCCGACGCCGGCGTCAGTGGATCGGCAGCGCCCGGCCGGACCAGGTGCTGAAGGTGCGCACCACCATGGAGATGGCGGCGTTCGGGGAGCCGGCCACCACGATCGGCAGGGTGGCGGGGCTGGCATCGGTGAGCGCCGGGTGGAAATGATCCGGTGCGAACGGTCCGAAGGGGCGGTCCCGCAGTCCCTTCCCGGCCCGCGTCAGTTCGGCCTCCGTGTGCCCGGCCCGCTCGGCGAGCCACTGGCGCACGTCCTGCCTGGACATCCCCGCCTCGGCCAGGGCGTGGGCGTGGGCGGGGTTCATGACGAGCACGGCCGCCCCGCTGCGGAAGATCCAGGGACCCATGCGTTGCAGGGTGTCGGCGAAGTCCGTCAGGAGCTCCTCGGCGCCGCGGAAGGACCGATTGTCCACGAACTCGCTGGTGCGGACCAACACCACGCTGGCGGCATCCTGGCCGGCGGGGACTCCGGCCTCCACGCTGTGGGGCTCCCAGGGGGAGGACTCCTCGTCCTCGCCGATGCACTGGGTCCAGCGCCCCGGGACGCCCTGGGTGGCCTGTTCCAGTTCCTGGGGGATGATCCCGAACCCGTTGCGGACCGTCAGGCCGAGCGCGCGGGGGATGGTCATGTTGGCGCGGAAGCCCGGCCCGAAGACCCCTCCCGCGGAGTTGATGCCCAACCGGTGCCGCACCGGGCCGTTGACGATCACCAGGGGGGACGGCCCGCTGGTGGACTGCCAGCCGCCACCGCGGGCGGCGCGCTCGAGGGAGAGCGCCTCCCACGCGGTGAGCACCACGGGCAGGTACTCCGGCCGGCAGCCGGCCATGGCGGCGTGCAGGGCCACGTCCCGGACGGTGGCCTGGCGGTCCACCTGGGGGAGTTCCGCCAGGACCGCGTCCGGGTCACGGTCGGTGTGCCGCAGGAAGTCTGCCACCACCTCAGTGGTGGCCGGGAGCACGGGCAGGCCATCGGACCACCCGCGCTCGAAGAGGTACTCGGCCATGGCCCGCGCGGCCGCCGGGTCCAGCAGGGACTCCGGGACGGAGGTGCCGTCTGCCCCGGTGGCCTGCGCGTCTGTCTGGTCCGTGCTCATGCGGCCGTGCCGGTCAGGGGCGTGCCGGTCAGGTGCGCGCCCGTCAGGTGCGCGCTGATCCGGGCCGCGAGATCCCGGCCGCGTTCGGTGATGCCGTCCGGGGTCAGGTTGGCGATCGGATGCGGCATCAGCAGGTAGGGGAAGTCGGGCTGTCCCTTCAACCGGGCCATCGCCCGGGAGGTGACGTCGAAGGCCTCGGTGCACACCACGGCCACGGGCAGGCCGCGATCTTCCAGGGCGATGCCGTCCGCCACGGCCGCCGCGCTGCAGGAGCCGCAGTCGCCGACTCCGATCACCACCACGTCACAATCCCGGACCAGTTGTTCCACCAGGTCCTCGGTCAGGGGCATCGCGAAGTTCTCCTTGGTGTGACGGATCAACGTGAGTGGCTGCTGATCAGGCCGGCGCGCGGCCAGGGCAGCGCCCACCGCGTCCAGCAGCTCGGCCGCATGGCGCTTGGTGTTCTCGAGCAGGCCCACGCGGAGGCCGCTGAGATCGGCCACCCGGGGCGGCCCGGAGCCCGGCGCCTCGGTGGGTGGCCGTTGCTGCGTCGTGGTCTTGCCGTGGGCCCTGCTGCTCCTGCTGATGGTGGGGTCGAGTATCCCTGCCGACATGGCATTCCTCCGTCCGTGCGGCACATCTCGCGCCTGTTCGGCCACTATGACCGGGCCCGGAACACGGGGTGGGAGGGCTTCCACGCGATGGAATGGCGGCACCTGAGGGTGGCTGGTCCGCACCCTCCGCGAGGTTCGGTAGGGGGCCGGACACTGTGGAAGAATAGGGTGCCGGTCCACCCGACGGTCCCCCTTGCCGTCCGGTCCGCCCTGGTGTAATGGCAGCACGCCAGCCTTTGGAGCTGTGTGGTATAGGTTCGAATCCTATGGGCGGAACTCGACTTAACATTGGGTCAAAGCAGTCGACAGCCCTTCCGCTGAGGCATTCCTGTCCGTAAGATCTCGTATTTAGGGAATCCCCTCCCTTTTTTGATCTGTTCGCACACCGTGACCTGACAGGACCTTCCCCCACCTGTGAGGCCACAGTCGATATCAAGGGCAAAGGGTATGCAACCGTCTCCGTCTCAAGCTGCACCTCAACATTCCATCCCGCTCACCTCAAGTGATCCGACCGCCGTCCACCAGGTCCTCCCCGGCCTGTCAGGCCCCCCACGCGCGGATGACCCGTCAGGTCCTACAAGCCATGAACCGCTGTCCGTTCCGGTGATCCCCGCACTGGACCTGTCCTGGCTGGAATCCGGTGCCAACGGGCGGTGGATGGACTCCCCGGACGAAGCGGTCCGGGCCTTGGAATCGATCTTCGGGGGTGACGGGCCCGGCGGTGCCATCCTGACCGGAGAACTCGGCGATCGCCGCGAGACCATCGAGGCCGCTCTGGCCTCCGTGCCGGCGGACCGCGCTGTGTTCCGTCTGCACGGCAGCTCCTTTGCCTCCGCCACGCCCTACGGCGCCTTGGCCATCCTGCTCTCGGGGCTCCAGGAAGCCCCGCCGACCCACCCCCACGGAATGATGCGGGTGCTGTCTGATTTCCTCTGCCCTCCCGGCGCCGAGCCGGCCATCGTGATCGTGTCCCAGCCGGACCAGATCGATGCGGGCACCAACACCGTCTTGGCCCAACTGGCGCAGATCCACCACATCACGCTGGTGGTCCATTGCGAGCGCTCCACCGATGTGCCGATCGACCTGGCCGCGCTTCGACGACTCGGGACCCTGACCGGGATCACCGTCTGGCCGCTGACGCCGGCGGCCAGCCAGAGCCTGGTGGAGGAGGTGGCCGGAGGACCCGTGACGCGATTCGCCGCGACGGTCCTGTGGCAGCACAGCGGCGGTTCCATCCAGCGGCTGCGGCAGCTGACGCGGGACTGTATATCCTCCGGAAAGCTGCGGCGCAGCGGGCCCGACTGGGTCCTCGACGCTGGACCGCTGCCGCGCCCGACCAACGGCGGGGATCCCTCCGCCATGCTGCGGGGCCTTCCCGTGCGCCAACGCGCCCTCCTGGAGATGCTCACCATCTGCGGGCCCATGCGGGTGGGAGACCTCATCCACACCGGCTACGCCGCGGAACTCGACGAGTTGGAGGAGTCCGGCGCCTTGGAGATCCGCAGTGAACACAGCGGTCGGGTGGCCCAGATGAGTGCCGTGCAGTCCGCGGAGACCATGGCGGCGATCGAGCCGGACCGCCAGCGTGAACTGTCGGCGACCCTGGAGATGTTGGATCCGGGATACCTCAGCGTGCTCCGGGCGGCACAGGACTTCGTGGCCATCGGCAACTCGACCGAAGCCGTGGCCCTGTTCTCCGACTACGGCCTCGGCACCGCCCAGCCGGTGCGGGCGGCCTCGGTGATCGGCAGGATGCACCTGGCGTGGGCCGAGACCCGGGCACGGTTCATGGTGGGCGACCTGGAGGGTGCGGAGGAGGTCCTGAAGAACTCCCCGGAACGCGGCACCGCCGCGCTCATCGTGCAGGCCGCCGCGTTGGCCGCAGTGCGCGGAGATGCGCGCCGAGTCCTCGACCTGCTGGACTCCCTCCCAGACGACCACCAACCAGACCCGCAGACTGACGATGGCGCCATCTTCACGCGCGAATCCATCCGGTGCCGGGCCCGGGCCATCCGGGCTGAAGCCCTGGCCCTCTCCGACGACCAGGCCGGTGCCCTTGAGATCGTGATCGAGTTGGACCGTGAGCTCGCCGGGTTCAGGAATCTGGGCATCATCAACGACCTGATGGGTCCCTTCGAGCGGGCCCTGCTGGCCGAATCCATGTTGACCGTGCTGGCCACCTGCGGGCAGCTGGACCGCTGCCGGGATCTTGCCGAGGCGGTCCTCGCCGGGCGGCACGGGAACCCCTATGCGGTGCAGTACGCCGATCTGGTCCTGGCCGTCCTGGACGTCCTGGGCGGTCACCCTGATCGGGCCGGTCAGCGAGCCGCCACGGCGGTGGCACAGTTGGAGCGCCTGGGCCGTCCGCAGGACCTGGAGACGGCTTTGGCGGTCAAGGCCGTCTGCGCCGAACTCCCGGAGGGGCAACACGGACCGCGGGAGACCGAGGGCGTGGACTCCTCCCGGGTGATGGAGTCCTACGCCCAGGAGTCCCGCCGAGGTCACGAGGGCCAGCCGCTCGGACGTCTCGGGTGGATGGCGGAACTCCTGCTGGCCTGGTCCATGGGCCGGATCCACTCTCCCCAGGCCCGTACGGCGCGGCTGGTGGCCCTTGCCGACCGTGCCGCCGCCGAGGGGCTCTACGCGGTGGAGTTCGCCGCGGTGTCCGGGGCCTTCCACCTCGGCGAGACGTGGCTTGCCCCCCGTCTTGCAGAGGCTGCCGCCAGCACCCAGACCGTCGCCTCGGCGCCGCACCTGATGCTGGCCCACTCGGTACTGGAGGACGATTCGGAGCGGTTGTTCCAGGCCTTGGAGCTGTTGGCCTTCGCGGGATACGCGGGTCACGTTGAACAGAGCAACCTTCCGCTGGTGCGGGACCTGACGGCTCCCCAACTCCGGCGGCTGACGGAGGCGGCCGGCGCCGGCCGCCGGAGCGGCCCGGAACCGGAGGAGCCGGGCGGTGAACCGGCCTGGATGGTGGAGTTGACCCGCCGCGAGAAGGAGATCGCCCGGCTCGTGGTGGTTGGCAAGACGAACGCCATGATCGCCCGGATCAGTGGGATCTCCATCCGGACGGTGGAGGGCCACCTCTACCAGATCTACGCGAAGCTGCAGCTCAAGGGCCGTGCCGACCTGGCCCGCCTGGCTGCCGCCCATACCCCGCAACGGCACCGGCCGTGACCGTACCGCAGACCGGACGCCAGCCGCCGTCAGTCCGGACCGGTCGCGGCGCCCACCTGGATACCCTCGTGGACGTGCTGCGGGGGAATCGGACCGCCGGGGCGGTGATCCTCGGCGGGCCGGGCATGGGCAAGTCATCGCTGGTCCAACAGTCGCTGAAGGCGTCTGGCCGCCTCGGGGACGTGCAGACCATCCAATGCAGTCCGAGCCTGCGCGAGGTGCCCTACGGGGCACTGTCCCCCCTGCTGATCGGCTTGCACCGGTTGGAGACCCCGGTGGAGGTCCTGCGCGCCCTGCAGCAGGGCCACACGGCGCCGGTGATGGTGGTGGTCGATGTGCAACACCTGGATGCTGCCAGCGCCTTCGTCCTGGCCCAGCTGGTCCAGAACCAGGCGGCGACCCTCTTGGCCTTGGGGACCGGCCCCCTCGACCGGGCGTCCGGTCTGGCTGCCCTGGCGGACACCGGGGTGCTGCAGACCATCCATCTCGAACCGGCCGACGTGGACCGCGTGCGGCGTCAGTGCGAGCATGTGTTGGACGGACCCATGACGTTGGGGACGGCACGGACCATCCGCGGGATGACCGGCGGTAATCCACGGCTGATCAACGCGTATCTCGCCTCCGCTCGGGACCAGGGGGTGCTGGTCCGGGCACCGGGCGGTGCGCCCATGCCGGGGCGTCCCGCCCCGTGGGTCCTGTTGCGTCCCGCCCCGGAACCGGACGGGCGTCTCATCGACACCGTGGAGACGATGCAGGACGCGCTGATCCCCGGCGAGCGCGAGACGCTGGAGTTGGCCGCCCTGGCCGGAGGCGTACCGCGGTCACTGTTGCGGGCCCTCGCCGGGGAGCACGTCCACGACCTGCTCGAGGCCGGATTGCTCCGGGAGGCGGGCCCCGGCGACAGCGTGGACCTGGCCGCGGCGATCCACGCCGAGGTGTTGCGGGCCCACATCGCCCCGGGGCGGAGTTTCGAGCTGTACAAGAGGTGGGTGGCCGCGGGCGGTGACACCGAACAGGGCCGGACAGCTCGCAGCGTGCTCTGGGCCCTGGAATGCGGACAGAACGTGCCGGTCAACCAACTCATGGACGCGAGCTTTGAGGCGCTGCAGGTCAAGGACTGGCCGACCGCCCGGGCCCTGGCGCCCCACCTGGCCGGGTCCCGGGAACCGCGGGCAGCACTGCTGTCCTCGGAGCTGATGCTCCTGAGCGGCCGGACCTGGGCGGCCCGCAAGGAGTTGGAGGACCTCGCCGTCCAGACCTCGGATCAGAGTCTGCGCACGGAGGCCCTGTCCCTGCTGGCCGTCAGTCTGGTGAGCGCAGGCGAGGCCCCCAATGTCTGGGCGGCCCTGCCGCCGTTGTTGTCCCGTTTCCGGGAGCGCCGGCCGGAGCCGACGAACTCGCCCCCCGTGCTGTTGAGCTTGGTCGAGCTGATCAGCAGCGGCGCCGCTGAACTGCACCGACCGGAGGTCCTTGAGCAGCTGCAACGGGTGATCGAAGACCCGCTCACCCAGGACTTCACGCGCGCGACCATGTTGCTCGTCCAAGCCGAGGCGCTGACCATGGCGGGGGACCCGGATGCGGCTGTCCAGGCCGCCGAGCGCGCCCATGAGATGGCTCAGAGGTTTCCCGCCTTCTCCACGCGCTTCGGTCTCCAATGCCTGGCCGTCCTCGTGTTCGCCCACGTCACCGCCGGGTACGCGGACCGGGCGCGGGAACTCCTCGAGGAGCAGCTGACGCTGGAGCCGCGGCAGTGGCATCAGAGATCGGGCACCGCCTTGGCTTTGCGGCACATGGTGGAGAACGCGGACGGCGCCCCGGAGGGTGCCTACCCGTGGATCGAGGACGCCGTGGTGGAATTGCGTCAGCAGGATCCCCTACAGCTGTTGCCGCTGGCCGAGGCCATGCTGGCTCCCCGGCGGGCCAGCGTCACGGTCGGGATGCCGAGCCCCACCGCCGATGAACGGGCGGCAGGGGCCGTCTCCGGCCCGGAATCCTGGTGGCTGATGTCCCTGGCCCTGTTCAGCATCGCCGAGGACCGGAACCCTGATCTCGGGGGCGCGAGCCGTCCACTGTGGCGCCGTGTCCTGGACGATCCACGGTTGCAGGGCAGTCCCGTGGTGCGCCGCGAGATCCTACTGTCCCTGATCATGCGGCGCGACCCGGCGGACGTGGAAGAGGAACTGCTGCGGGAGTTCCGCGGCGTGGTCACCGCCACGGCCGGCCCCCGGTCTGCGGGCTTCGCCCGCGTGCTGGACCCGGTTCTCGCACAGGACCACCGGGGCCTGGCGGAGGCCGCCGGAAAGTCGGCCACGGCCGGGGAAATCCTCGCCGCGGCGTTCGCCTGGGCCCAAGTGGTGCTGCTCCACCACCACTCGGGTGACCTGCGCCGCCGGGGTGAGGCACTGCGCCACCTCAAGCGGCTGCAGCTGCGGGCCGGGGTGACGTTCCCGCCCTACATCGCCGGCGCCCAGGCCCTCGGCGAGCTGACGGCGCGCGAGCGGGAGATCGTGGAACTCGCAGCCCAGGGTCTGAGTAACGCCGAGGTGGCGGAGCAGCTCTTCGTCTCACAGCGCACGGTGGAGGGCCACCTGTACCGGGTCTTCACGAAGCTCGGGATCACCGAACGGTCCGAACTGCGGGACGTGCAGTTCTGAACACCGGCAGGTCCGCTCAACCTCCGCGGTACTGACCACGACATCACGGCACCTGCTCCACGTGGGGCAGGTGCCGTGATGCTTATCCCTGGTACCTGTCGCCCAATGGTGGTCCCCTCAGACCCCGGCGTCCCCCGGAGTGGACACCGCACCAGTGTCGCCTGCGCCATTCCGCGTAGGCGGCGGGTGCCCGTAGGGGAGTGGTAGGTACCCGGCACGCGGACCACGTGGGGTATTCGAGTAGCCGCATACGGGTGTGGAACAGGTCACCCCAAACCTAGGCTCGGAGTGTCCGAACAGGCCACCACCCCCGGTGGCCCAGGTCGGGGACCAGCACTCTCATGGGCCGGTCCTCCGCCAGCAGAGGTGGGAGATTGACATGCCGTTCTACTTCAACGATGCGCGCCCTGATGGGGCCGGTCTCTGACCATGTCCCAGACCACTGACCGGGTGATCATCCCGCACCTCGGAACGGTCCCCACCACGCGCCGCTCCCGGCGGCGTTCCGGCGCCGTACCGTCCCATGGGTTCACCGGGGGCGGACATCAACCGGCCGCACGCAGCGGTTCGGTGGCGGCCACAGGGACCCGTCAGGCAGGACTACCCACCACCGCCGTGCGTTGGCGGAATCGGTACCTGCGCAACGTCCTGATGACAGACGTGGGCGTGGTCGGCCTGTCCGTGGCACTGGCCAGTCAGGTCTCCGCGGTGAGTTTCACAGACCCCACCCGCCCTCCGGCCGTGGTGGCTGCGGTCGTCGGATTGCTGTGGATCGGCATGCTCCAGGTGTTCCGCACCCGCTCGGCCCGCGGCATGGCAGTGGGGGCCACGGAATACAAGCGGATCCTGGACGCCACCGCCACCACGGCGGGGCTCTTCGCCATCGTCGCCCTGCTGGTGAACGGAACCGGCGGCCGCTACTTCCTGCTGATCGGCTTCCCCACCGGTCTGGCCGGCCTGCTGGCGAGCCGTTGGCTCTGGCGGGTCTGGCTGCACCGGCGCCGGGTCCACGGATTCGCCCTCTCTGACGTGGTGGTGGTGGGCCAGCCCGCCGACGTGCAGTACGTGCTCCGCCAAATCGAGAAGAAGTCCGGGGCCGCCTACCGGGCCGTGGGCGTGGTCCTGGACGGCTCCGTCACAGCAGAAGATGAGACGGCGGTCTCCACCGCCTCGCACCATGTCCCCAGCTTCGTGGGAACCCACCAGGTCCTCTCGGCCGTCAGCCGGCTGCGCGCCGACGCCGTGATTGTGGCGGGGCCGCTGCCCGGCGGGAACCAGACCATCCGGGATCTCGGCTGGTCCCTCGAGGAATCCCGCACCGAGATCATCCTGGTGTCCTCCCTGACCAACGTGGCCGGACCGCGGATCAGCGTGCGGCCCGTGGAGGGACTGCCGCTGATGCACGTGGAGCAGCCCACCTTCGACGGAGGGCGCCACCTCCTCAAGCGCACCATGGACATCATCGTCTCCGCGCTGACCCTGCTGGTGCTGCTGCCGCTCTTCGGGGTGCTGGCCGTGCTCATCCGGCGTGACTCGGAGGGTGGGGTGTTCTTCTCCCAGACCCGCACCGGCCGCCGCGGTGCCCCGTTCCAGATGCACAAGTTCCGCACCATGCGGGCCTCCGCCGAGCAGGAGAAGGCCGCGCTCGTGGCCGCCAACGAGGGCGCCGGGCCACTGTTCAAGCTCAAGGATGACCCCAGGGTCACCCGCATCGGGACGTTCCTGCGCCACCACTCCCTGGATGAGCTGCCCCAGTTCTGGAACGTGCTGAAGGGGGAGATGTCCCTGGTGGGTCCCCGGCCCCCACTGCCGGACGAGGTGGCTGGCTATGCCGGCCACGAGGGGCGCCGGCTCTTCATCAAGCCGGGCCTCACCGGCCTGTGGCAGATCAACGGCCGCTCCAATCTGGGGTGGGACGAAAGTGTCCGCCTCGATCTCTACTACGTCGAGAACTGGTCCGTCACAGGTGATCTTCAGATCATGTGGCGCACCTTCAAAGTCATGATCCAGCCCGAAGGAGCGTACTGATGAGTATCGCCGCTGATTCCACCGTCCATCCCGCGCTCCGCGTCGCCGTCATCGGCGCCGGTTATTGGGGTCCCAACCTGGCCCGCAACTTCGCCATGAGCACGGACTGGGACCTCGTGGCCATCTGTGACATGGACGCCGTGCGGGCGGAGGAGCTCTCCCGCAAGACCGGGAATCCGGCTGTGGTCACCTCGGTGGACGAGCTGCTGGCCCGCCATGACGTGGATGCGGTTGCCATCGCCACACCGGCCCGGACCCACCATGCGATCGCCCTGCAGGCGATCGCCGCAGGCAAGCACGTGGTGGTGGAGAAGCCGCTGGCGGACACCACTGAACGCGGACGCCAGATGGTGGCTGCCGCCCGCGAGGCCGGCACCGTCCTGATGGCGGACCACACCTACTGCTACACGCCGGCCGTGCTGAAGATCCGGGAACTCATCGAGGCCGGCGAGCTGGGGGAGATCCTCTACGTGGACTCCGTGCGCATCAACCTGGGTCTGGTCCAGCCGGATGTGGACGTGTTCTGGGACCTCGCCCCCCACGACCTGTCCATCCTGGACTTCATCCTGCCGGGTGGCCTGCAGCCGCTGGCCGTGTCCGCCCAAGGAGCCGACCCGCTGCGCTCGGGGAAGTCCTGCGTGGGCTACCTGGCCCTGCCCCTGGCCAACGGCGCCCTGGCCCATGTCCACGTCAACTGGCTCTCCCCGACCAAGATCCGGCAGATGGTGATCGGCGGGTCCAAGAAGACCCTCGTCTGGGACGACCTGAACCCGCAGCAGCGCCTGAGCATCTTCGACCGCGGTGTGGACCTGGGCCGTCAGGAACAGGTCCTCGAAGACGCCGCCTCCCGCAAGGGAGCGGCCGTCTCCTACCGGCTCGGCGACACCTGGTCCCCGGCACTGTCCGAGTTCGAGCCCCTCGGGCTGATGGTGTCCTCCTTCGCTGAGGCCATCCGCAGCAAGCAGCCGGCCCCCACGGACGGCAGCTCCGCCCTGCGGGTGCTCGCCGTCCTGGAGGCCGCCAGTGAATCACTTGCCGCCGGCGGCGCGAAGGTCCCCGTGGGCAACACCACCATCCCGTCCGAGAACACCGACCCCACCCGCACCTTGGAGGCCACCCGATGAGCACCGACCAGACCATCACCAACTCCGGTATCTCCTCCCTGCAGGGCGGGCGCTACCTCGTCACCGGTGGAGCCGGGACCATCGGCTCGGGGATCGTGGACCAGCTGGTGGCCGCCGGCGCCCAGCGCGTGACCGTGCTGGACAACCTGGTGCGCGGCCGCCGGTCCAACATCGCGGCCGCCCTGGACTCGGGCCGGGTGGAACTGGTGGAGGGCGACATCCTCGACCGTGACCTGGTCCGTGAGCTGGTGGACGGGCCAGACGGACTGGATGCTGTGTTCCACCAGGCCGCCATCCGGATCACCCAGTGCGCCGAGGACCCCCGGCTGGCCGTGGACGTCATGGTCAACGGAACCTTCAACGTGCTCGAGGCGGTGGCCGGCGTCGGGAAATCCGCCGCCTCCGAGGCCCGGGGAAACCGGACACCCAAGGTGGTGGCGGCTTCCAGCGCGTCCGTGTACGGCATGGCGGAGGCCTTCCCGACGACGGAACGGCACCATCCGTACAACAACGACACGATCTACGGCGCGGCCAAGACCTTCAACGAGGGCATGCTGGCCAGCTTCCGGGCCATGTACGGCCTCGACTACGTGATGTTGCGCTACTTCAACGTCTACGGGCCCAGGATGGACGTGCACGGCAAGTACACCGAGGTCCTGGTCCGCTGGATGGAGAGGATCGACGACGGCCTGCCGCCACTGATCTTCGGCGATGGCAGCCAGACCATGGACTTCGTGATCGCCGAGGACATCGCACGGGCCAACCTGCTGGCCGCCGCCAGCCCGGTCTCCGAAGGCGTCTACAACGTGGCTTCCGGTACCGAGACGTCCCTGCAGGAGCTCGCCGAGGCGCTGCTGCGGGTCATGGGCTCGGACCTGCCGATCGAGTACGGGCCCGAGCGGGCCGTGAACTCCGTGGTCCGCCGCCTGGCCGATACCTCCGCCGCCGCACGCGACCTCGGCTTCCACGCCACCATCGGACTCGACGAGGGCCTGCGCCAGCTCGTCGAGTGGTGGCGCCCCCTCCGCGATGAAGTGGCCGCCGGCCGCTCCCTCATCGCCGCCGCCCCGGCCACCACCTGACCTTGCCGAGAAGAGATCGAGACAACCGACCATGAGCAGAATCAGCGTGATGAAACCCTGGCTGGGCGCGGAAGAGGCCGAGGCGGTCTCCCAGGTCATCGCCACCGGATGGGTGGCCCAGGGGCCCCGGACGGTCGAGTTCGAGCGGGCCTTCAGCGCCGCGAACGGGGTGTCCCACGGGGTGGCCACCTCCTCCTGCACCACCGCCCTGCACCTGGCCCTGCTGGTGGCCGGCGTGCAGGCCGGCGATGATGTGATCGTCCCCTCCCTGTCCTTCATCGCCACGGCCAACGTGGTGACCTATGTGGGGGCCCGCCCCGTGTTCGCGGACGTGGATCTGGTGACCGGCAATGTGACGGCCGAGACCCTGGACGCCGTCCTGACGCCCCGGACCACGGCCGTGATCGCCGTGGACCAAGGGGGCATGCCGCTGGACCTGGAACCCATCCGAGAGCTCTGCGACCGCCACTCCCTGGCCTTGATCGAGGACGCCGCCTGCGGCGCCGGGTCCACGTATCGGGACCGGCCCGTGGGAACCGGCGCTGACGTCACGGCCTGGTCCTTCCATCCCCGCAAGCTGCTCACCACCGGCGAGGGCGGGATGCTCACCACGGACAACCCCGAGTGGGCGGCCCGCGCGCGCCGGCTCCGGGAGCACTCCATGGACGTCTCGGCCGCAGAACGGCATACCTCCGTCCTGCCGGTCCAGGAGGGCTACCCCGAGGTGGGCTACAACTACCGGATGACCGACCTGCAGGCCGCCATGGGCCTGGTCCAGTTGGGCAAGCTGCCGGAGATGGTCCGCCGTCGCCGGGCGCTCGCGGACGACTACCAGGCCGTCCTCGCCACCCTGCCGGGACTGCGCTACGCGGTGGACCCCGAGCACGGCACCTCCAACTTCCAGTCCTTCTGGGTGGAGGTCCTGCCGGACTTCCCGCTGAACCGCGAGGAGCTGCTCGAATGGCTGGCCACGGACGGGATCTCCGCCCGGCGCGGGATCATGGCCGCCCACCGGCAGGGGGCCTACTCGGGGCACTCGGGCCTGGTGCGTCCCCTGCCCATGACCGAACGGCTCACGGACCACACCCTGATCCTGCCGATCTTCCACACCATGACCGAGGACGAGCACCGGCGCGTGACGGACAGCCTGCGCGCAGCCGCCGAGTCCCCCCGCAACACGCGGGAACACCACGCGGCCACAGGGAGGGGATGACCATGACCCGGATCCTGCTCCTGGCGGCCAGCGGGCTGGCCCGGGAAACCCTGGCCTCCATCCGTTCCGCCGGCCCCGTGGGTCGTCACGCCGCAGCCGATGCAGCCGATGAGGTGGTGGGCTTCCTCGACGATGACATCTCGCTGCACGGCACCGCGGTGGCCGGGCTGCCCGTGCTCGGCGGTCTCGAGCTCGCAGCCGCCCGCCCCGAGCAGCTGTTGGTGTGCGCGGGCTCGGGCCGGGCACGCCAGGCGATCGTTGAGCGGCTGGCGGGACTCGGCGTGGACGCGGGACGATACACCACCCACATCCATCCCTCCGCGGTGATCGGTGACGGCTCGAGCCTGGGTCCGGGCTCCATCGTCCTGGCCGGCTCCGTGCTGACCTGTGACGTCACGCTGGGCCGCCACGTGGTCCTGATGCCCCGGACCGTGCTCACCCATGACGATGTCCTGGGGGACTACACGACCTGCGCGGCCGGCACCACCCTCGCCGGGCGCGTGAGCGTGGGGGAACGGGCCTATCTGGGCCAGCAGAGCTCCGTGCGCCAGGACCTGAACGTGGGAGCGGACGCCGTCCTCGGAATGGGCGCCGTGGTCCTGCACGACGTGCCGACCGGGCAGACCTGGGCCGGCACCCCCGCCGCACCGCTGCGCGGGACGGAACCGGCCGACGTCGGGCCGTCATCCGAGGGCGCCCTGACCCGCCTGATCGCCATGAAAGGTAGCCGAGCATGAGAGTCCTTGTGTGCCCCCACCAGCTGGGGATGGGTGGCAGTCAACTCAACGCCATCGAGATGGCCTCGGCCATCCGCAAATACGGCCACGACCCGGTGGTGTACTCCGCCCCGGGAGTGTTGACCGAGATCCTGCGGGACACGGACCTCGAGTGGGTCCAGGCACCGGCCCCGGATGCTCCCGCCCTGGCCTGGTCCCGCGGGCTGGCACAGACCGCCCGGGACCTGCGGGCGGACCTGCTGCACGTCTACGAGTGGCGCCCCAGCCTGCAGGCGGCCTTCAGCTCGGTGCGGCGCCTGCCCACCCTGATGTCCGTGATGGCCATGGACGTGCCGCCCTTCCTGCCCACCCACCTGCCGCTCGTGGTGGGCACCCCCGAGCTCCAACGCAGGATGCTCGCTCAGGGCCGTCACGCCCATTTGGTGGAGCCGCCGGTGGACCTCGGGCTGCACCAGTCCACGGGGGCGGCCGCCACGGCTGCGGCGCGGGAACGCTGGGGCATCCCCGACGGGGCCCTGGTGATCTCCGCGGTGACGATGCTGACCACCGCGCTGGAGAAGCTGCAGGGGGTCCTGGAGGCCATCCGCGTGGCGGACCGGATGGCGGCCACCCGGCCTGTCCGGCTGCTGATCGCCGGAGACGGCGAAGGCAGTGAGGCGGTGCAGCGCCGGGCTGCGGCCGTCAACGCCCACCACGGCTGGACCGTGGTGCAGCCCGTGGGGTTCCAGCTGGACACCTCCTCCGTCTACCAGGCCGCGGACATCGTGCTCGGCATGGGCTCCTCCGCACTGAAGGGCATGGCCCACGGCAAGCCGCTGGTGGTCCACGGCGAGGCCGGCTTCTGGAAGACCATGGATGAGGACTCCGCGCCCGAATTCCTCGACGCCGGCTGGTACGGCCGCGGGGGAGCAGGCATCGGCGATCTGGCCCGTTCGCTGGAACACCTGGCCGCAGACCCTGCCGTGCGTCGCCGCCTGGGTGCCTACGGACAACGCCTGGTGACCGGCCGCTACGGTCTGGACACCGCAGCCGAACAGCTGGCCTCCATCTACGTGGACACCGCCCTGGAACGTGTGGACCGCAGCACCATGGTCCGCTCCCTGGCCCGGTCCGCCGCAGGAAGCGCCAGATACTTCACCTCCATGCGCTTCGGGTCCGTGGTGGCCCGGGAGCAATGGGCCCGAGAAGGAGCCATCGCATGACACTCACCAAGATCAACGATTCGATCAGCGACCCAGCTGTGGACACCACCCCGATCCCCTTCGTGGATCTCGGGGCGCAGCAACGCGAGATCGATGAGGAGGTCCAGGCCGGCCTGCGCCGCGTCTTCGAGACCACCGCCTTCATCGGTGGACCGGATGTGCAGGCCTTCGAGAGCGAGTTCGCCTCGTTCGTCGAGGTCTCGGACTGTGTGGGCGTCGGCAACGGCACGGATGCTCTTGAGCTGGCTCTGCGGGCCGCGGGCGTGAGGGCCGGGGGAGAGGTCATCCTGCCGGCGAACACCTTCATCGCCACGGCCGAGGCGGTCAGCAGGATCGGTGCCGTCCCGGTCCTGGTGGACGTGGATCCGCAGTACCTGCTGATTGACCCGGAGGCCGCGGCCGCTGCCATCACCGAGAGGACGCAGGCCATCATGCCGGTCCACCTCTACGGTCAGACCGCCTTCGTGGAGCAGATCCGTCCGGAGGCCGATCGCGCCGGTGTGGTGATCATCGAGGACGCGGCCCAGTCCCAGGGTGCCTTCCGGCACGGCCGCATGGCCGGCAGCCTGGGCCTGGCCGCCGGGACCAGCTTCTATCCGGGCAAGAACCTCGGCGCGGCCGGGGACGCGGGTGCAGTGGTGACCAACGACGCCGGCCTGGCGGCTCGGGTGCGCGTGCTCGGCGAGCACGGCAGCCCGACGAAGTACCGGCACAGCACGGTGGGCATGAACTCTCGGCTGGACACCGTCCAGGCCGTTGTGCTGCGGGCCAAGCTGGCCCGGCTGGAGCAGTGGAACGGGCTGCGGCGAGCGGCTGCGGACCGCTATGCCGAGCTGCTGGGACCGCTGGCCGAGACCGGGGCTGTCTGGCTCCCGTCGGAAGCGGAGGGCAACTACCACGTGTGGCACCTGTACACGATCCAGGTGGACGACCGGGATCGGGTGCTGTCAGAGCTCCATGCGGCCGGGATCGGGGCCGGGGTGCACTACCCCGTGCCCGTACACCTGACCGGGGCCTACGAGCACCTGGGGCTGGAACGCGGTTCCTTCCCCGTGACCGAGGCCGCGGCAGACCGTCTGCTGTCCCTGCCGATCTTCCCGCACATCACGGCGGAGCAGCAGGATCGCGTGGTTGACGTACTCACGGGCCTGCTGACCGCCCCCGGACCCCAGGTCGCCCGGCGATGAGGATCATCGTGTGCCCGCACGATATGGGTATAGGCGGTAGCCAGCTCAACGCCCTGGACCTGGCGGCCGCGGTCAAGAACCGCGGCCACCAGGTCATGCTCTATGCCACATCTGGCCCGCTGATGGACCGTGCCCACGAGCTGGGCCTGGACTTGACCCTGTCCAACACGGGGCTGCGCCTCTCAGCGGGCTGGGCAACCGGCCTCATGCGGCTGGTGCGGTCGTGGCGGGCGGACCTCGTCCACACCTACGAATGGGCGCCGGCCATGGGCGCGTCCTTCGGTGCACACGGCCTGCTCGGGATTCCCCAGGTCATGACGGTGCTCTCCATGGAGGTCCCGCGGTTCCTACCGCGCCACCTGGACCTGATCGTCGGCACGCGCGAGCTCTGGTCCGCGGCCGACGCGCACCCCTACCGGCACCTGATGGAGCCGCCCATCGACACGGTGGCCAACGCGCCCACCGACCCCGGTCCCGCACGCCGGTCCTTCGGGATCGGCCCGGAAGAACTGGTGATCTCCGTGGTCGGCCGGATGACTGGAGACCTGGACAAGGCCGCCGGCGTCATGGCAGCCATTGCCTCCGTGGATCGTCTGGCGGGGAGGATGCCGGTCGTTCTGTTGGCCGTGGGCAGCGGACCGGAGTTCGTCCGGATCCAGGCGGCTGCCAAACGAGTCAATGCCCGCCACGGCCGTCGTGTGGTGCTCGTGCCGGGCAACCTTCAGGACCCGAACCCGGCCTATGCCGCGGCAGACGTGGTGCTGGGCATGGGGAGTTCGATGCTGCGCGGCATGGCCCACGCCAAGCCGGGCATCGTGCTCGGTGCGGATGGCTTCTGCGCGCCGGCCACCCCGCAGGCCATGGATACCTTCAGCTGGCAGGGTTTCTACGGTACCGGCGACGGTGGGGAGTACCCCCTGCTGCCGCTGCTGGAGGAGCTCGCCGCGGACCCCGCCGAGCGGCGCCGGCGGGGCGAGTGGTCCCGTCAGCTCGTGGAGGAGAATTACAGCCTTCGCCGTGCCGCTCTGCTGCTCGACAACATCTACGGCAATGCCCACGAGAGCCAAAGGGGACTCGGCCGCCGGACCGTCTCGCTCGCTCGGTCCGCCGCCGGACTGAGCTCATACGTGGCCGGCCAGTATCTGAACCCGGCGGCCGTGGCATGACCATCCGATCCGTACGTCCCATGGGCACCCGCCCGCGCCATGCTGCGGCGCGGGATGACGCCAGCGTGAATGGCGGCATCCGCCGAGGACTGGCTTGGAGCGGAATCAGCAGCCTCTTGCTACGGCTCGGGACTTTCGCCGTTGGCATCTTCCTGGCCCGGATGTTCACGCCGGAGCAGTTTGGACTGTTCGCCGTGGTGCTGACGGTGCAGACGGTCATGATGACCTTGGCCGACTTCGGGCTCAGCGCCGACCTGATCCGGTCCGCAGACCACCGCCACAAGGCACCCACCGTGGCAACTTTTGCCCTGGTGATTTCCGCCGTCCTCACCCTGTTGATGATGGGTGGGTCGCAGACCATCGCCGACCTGCTGGGAGCCTCGGAGGCCGGGCCGGTGCTGGCGGTCATGTCCGTCACGCTACTCATCGCCGGCATTGGTGTCGTACCGTATGCGGCGTTGCAGCGCGGCTTCCACCAGAAACAGGTGTTCCTGATCGCATTGGCCGACTTCGTGGTGGGCACCGTGTTGGTTGTGGTCCTTGTCATGGCCGGATGGGGCGTCATGGCGCTGGCCGTGTCCCGCGTCGTGGCCCAGTTCGTCGCTGTGGTCCTGCAGTTCATTCTCGCGGGAGAACGCCTCCGGTTCGGGATGGACCGGACCGTGGCGCGCGGGGCGATCGCCTTCGGGCTTCCGGTGGCCGGAGCGAACCTGCTGTCCTGGGCACTGCTGGGAGCGGACAAGGTTCTGGTGTCCGGGTTGGTCGGGGCCACGGCCTTGGGCTTCTACTTCCTGGCATTCAATATCTCCAACTGGCCGATGAGCGCGCTGGGCCAAGTGGTCCGTTCGGTCTCCCTGCCGGCCTTCTCCCGGGTGGCCGTCGGAGCGCGCGACCGTTCGCTGGCCACTGCCCTCGCACCCGTGTGGGCGGTGGCCGTGCTGGCCGGGCTCATGCTCGTCCTGCTGGCCGCGCCGACCATCGAGCTCGTCTACGGATCACGCTGGCTTGCCGCCGCCCCGCTGCTGATGCTGCTCGGCGGATTTGGCGCCCTCCGGACCGTTCTGGACCTGTCCACCTCCTACCTGCTGGCCCGCGGTGAATCGGCCCGCGTCTTCTGGCTCCAGATCGCCTGGATGATCCTGCTGCTGCCAGCGCTGGTGTGGGCCATCGGTCACATGGGCAGTCACGGCGCGGCCCTGGTCCAACTGGTCACGAGCATCGTGCTGCTCCTGTGCTATGCGCACACGCTGCACCGTGTCGGTGCGGATATCCGGGCGGCGTGGTCCGCTTTCTGGCCGCCGCTTGCCGCCGCCGTCCCGGCAGCCGCAACCACCTGGCTGGTCATCCAGCTGAGCGAACAGCCACTCGTGGACCTGTTCCTCGGTGGCGCGACCGGGGCGACGGTCTATGCCGCAACGATTTGGCACTGGATGTCCGCACGCCTTGCGGCCGCGCGGCAACTGGGGGCGGACGAACCGATCGACACCCCGTCGGACCACGGCCCAGGGGCGTGGTCCGCGCCCGGCGGGCCGTCCCCGGGACCACTGGAGGGCATGGCATGAGTCTCGAGATCGTCCTGAACCATCGGCGGCGCATCCCTCTGATGAGACCGCACGCGGACCACGCCACGTCGGCTGCGGGTGTGGCCGCCTCACAGGGCCGCGGGCGCCAGAGCACTGGATCGGAAACCGGTGCCACGGCCACCGTGGTCATTCTCTGCTACAACTACGGCCGGTTCCTGCCGGGAGCGGTGGCCAGCGCCACAGAGCAGGCCGGCGTTGATGTCGACGTGGTCATTGTGGACGACTGCTCCACCGATGACAGCGCCGAGGTCGCCTCCCGATTGGCCGCCGCCGATCCCCGGGTCCAGCTGATCCGTCATGAAGTGAACCGAGGGCCAGTGGAGGCCTTCAACCGGGGCCTCAAAGCAGCCACGGGGGAGTTCCTCGTACGTCTGGATGCCGACGACCTCCTGACAACCGGTTCCCTGGCGCGGGCCGTGCAGTTGGCGCAGGAGTTCCCCTCCGTGGGTCTCGTGTACGGGCACCCCATCCATTTCACTGACGGCCAGGCACTGCCGCCGGCCCGCGAGCAGGCCACCGCATGGACGCTGTGGCCCGGCGCGGACTGGGTGCAGGCCCGCTGCATGGACGCCCGCAACGTGATCACCTCTGCCGAAGTCGTCATGCGCAGCTCTGTGGTGGACCGCGTGGGCGGGCAGCGGGACCTCACCCACACGCACGACATGGAGATGTGGCTCCGGCTCGCGTCCTTCAGCGACGTCGGCTATGTCCACGGGGCCGACCAGGCCTGGCACCGGGACCACCCCGCCAGCTTGTCCGCCCGGAAGGTGGACGTTGTTGTCGACCTGGAGGAGCGTCGGTTGGCCTTTGACACCCTGTTCTCCGGCCCGGTCGGAGACCTGGAATGGACGCGCTCGGCCCGCGACCGGGTCCGCCGGGCCTTGGACCGAGAAGTCCTGGACCTGCTCGAGCACGAGGTGGACGTGGACGGGGGCCGGTCGCCACTGTTCGGGCGACTGCGGGAACTAGACCTGGAACCGACCCGGGTGAACCTCGTGCGCCGGGACAAGATCCTCCGGCGGGCACAAGACGCCCGAGGGCCGGTGGACAAATCCGCCTCACTGGCCCGCCGCATTCGGGGACGGTTCAAGAACAACGCCGCCTGGCGGAACTGGCATAGAAACGGAGAGTTCTGAGATGTCGATGACCAGCAAGGTGTTGGCCGTGGCCGGCCGGATCAGGCGTGTTGGCTGGAGCGGCGCCATGCGGGACCTGACCCGGCGCGGAGTCGAGCGCCTCGGCGAGGCCCGCGCCTGGGATGAACCGTCCCTGCCGTTACGATCGGAGGACGTCCGTGCCGGGGCCGCCTTGCCGCCGATACCGGGGCGCGACCGGGGCCGGTTGCGGATCGGATGGGTGTGCTTCCCGCCCAGCGCCGGCTCTGGCGGCCACACGACACTGTTCCGGATGGTGCAGGCGATGGCGGACCGCGGGCACGACTGCACCCTTGTGCTCTACGATCGCAATGGTGACGACGTGTCCCGCCACGAGCCGGTCATCCGCCGCGCCTGGCCGGGGCTGACGGCGAGGGTGGCCAGCGCGGCCGACGGGTTCGGTGGCTATGACGCCGTGGTGGCCAGCAGCTGGCCCACGGCCCAGGTCGTGGCCGCCCGGAACACCACAGCGGTGCCCTTCTATTTCATCCAGGACTACGAACCGTTCTTCTACCCCCGGGGTTATCTCTACGGGCTGGCCGAGTCGACGTACTCCGCTGGGCTCCAGAACATCGCCCTCGGCGGGATGGTCGCAACGGAGTTGGCACGGCAGGTGGGGGTGGTCCCCGACCTGGTTGTCCCCTTCGGCTGCGACACCGAGACCTACCGTCTGCTCCCCGCACCAGCGGGACAGTCGGCACCGCGCCGGGGGGTGGTCTACTACGCCAAGAGGACCGTCGACCGCCGCGGGTATCTCTTGGCCAAGGCCGCACTGGAGCGCTTCCACGAGCTGTGCCCCGACCAGCCGGTCCACGTCGTCGGCGATACCGTGCACGGCTGGACTATCCCCGTGGTCCAGCACGGCTCAGTCCCCCCGGATCAGCTCAACGTGCTCTATAACCGGACCATAGCGGGCCTGGCGATGTCCTTCACCAACGTGTCCCTCGTGCCCGGTGAACTGTTGGCCTCAGGGAACGTTCCCGTCCTCAACGACGCGGCTGGCCCCCGGCTGGACCTGGACTCGCTGCACGCCGTGTGGGCCCCGGGCACCCCGGATGGGCTCGCAGCGGCACTGGCCGACGTCGTCGGGGTCAGCGACGTCGCCGCCGCCGAGCGTGCCCAGAGGATCGCGGCGGCCCCTCGGCCGTCCTGGGCGGCAACCCAGGCCATGACAGCCGATTTCATCGAGGCCCGGGTCCGGAGGGGAACCGTGTCCCGGGACCGCCGTGCAGGAAGCGCGTCCTACACCTCACCCTGGACCAGTCCGCCCACCACCTCGAACGCTCCGCACCTCATCTCGCACATCGCCGCGGAGGATGAACACCCATGACCGCACTCGCCATTCTGACTCCCTCGTACCGACCCGACCTGCCGGGATTCCGCAGGCTCCATGAATCGGTCCTGCGCTTCACCGAGGAGGACGTCGTGCACCACGTGATCGTCCCCGGTCTCGACGCGGAACTGTTCCGGTCCATCGACTCACCCCGGCTGCGGGTATGGACTTACCAGCAGGCCATTCCCCAAGGGCTGATCGCCACCGACCGCACAGCGGCCCGCATGAGCAGGATCCCTGGACTGCCATCGTCGCTGAACTGCGCCGCCCTGAGCTGGCGTCGACCGTGGAAGCCCGTCCGTGGCTGGGTCCTGCAGCAGATCGTCAAGATGGGCATGGCGCACCACGTCGAAGCGGACATCTTCGTGAACATCGACTCCGATGTGGTCCTGGTGCGGCCCCTCACGGCCGCATCCTGCCGCCGGGCCGGTGCCATCCGCCTCTACACGGCGGAGGACGCAGTGCCCCGGACCATGAAACGCCACTACCGGTGGCACCAGACGGCCCACCAACTGCTGGGGCTGCCCTGGCAGGGCCAACACAGCTACCCGGACCACGTGGCGGGGATCGTCTCCTGGGACGGCGAGCTGTTGCGCCAGTGTCTGGCCCGCGTCGAGGAGGTTGCGGGAATGCCCTGGGCCGCGGCCGTGGCGGACCACCTGCACTTCAGCGAGGACATCCTGTACGGAACCTTCGTCCGCCACTTCGGCTCCGATCTGGACCGTAGCTTCCAACGTGGCACCACCCGGTGCCACAGCTACTGGTCACCGACCCCGATGGGACCGGAGGAGGCCGAGGAATTCATCGGTGCGTTCGGAAATGAGCACATCGCCGTGCACATCCAGTCGAACTCGGACACCGACGACGCGGTGGTCAACGAGGTCCTGGACCGCCTTCAGAAGCACGCGCTCCGATGACCGCCCGCATGGCCGTCACCTCGGCACCCACCTCGGTGCCCGGCCCGACGCTCCAGGATCTCCGTCGGTCACCCGGCGTGCCCGTCCTGCTGCGCCTGCAGCTGTTCACCCTGGTGGCCTGCCCCTCCTACCTGGTGCTGGTCCCTGCCGGGGCCTCGGGCGCAGTGCCGCAACTGTTGGCACTGGCCGTCCTGGGGATGTGGGTGACCGCCGCACTGTTCGGCCGGTTCGACGCCTGGCAGTTCCGGCACCCGGGCCGGGTGGCCATGTTGGTCTGGGTGGTTGCAGCGTGCCTGAGCTACGCCGCACTCTTCGCCGGCCTCAGTGGGGCCTCCACCGTCGCAGACCGGTCGGCCGCCGACCGTTGGATGCTGCTCGTCTTGGCCGGGGTGGGGATCACTCTCGCGGTGACCCAGTGCCTGCTCACCAAGGAGGACGTCCGCCGGGCCGTGGGGTGGCTCCTGGCTGGCGCTTCCGTATGCGGGATCGTCGCCACGATCCAGTTCACGACCCTGGCCAATCCGGTGGAGACACTTGAACCCTTCATGGCCGGCTTCGAGGACAACGGGTCCGGCACCCCGTTCATGGAACGGGGCGCCTTCCCTCGGGTGGCCGGCACCACCATGCACCCCATCGAGCTCGGGATCGTGTCATCCATGCTGCTGCCCCTCTCCGTGTGGTGGGCCTTGTTCTCCACCCAGTCCAGGAGGTGGCTGCGGTGGACCCCGACAATGCTGCTGCTGTTCAGCAGCGTGTTCACCGTCTCTCGCTCGGCCATGATCGGGCTGGTGGTAGCGGCGATCGTGATGATCCCCTACCTGCCGGTCCTGGCCCGACGGTGGGCGCTGGTCATCGCCCCAGTCTTCGTGGTGGGGCTGTTCGTGGCGATCCCCGGCATGGTTTCGACACTCCTCGGTGCGGCCACGGCGGGCAACGCCGACCCGTCGATCTCGGCGAGGACCGATGACTACCCATTGGCCTGGACCGTTCTGGTGCAACGGCCATGGCTGGGACACGGACCCGGGACGTGGATGCCAAGGAGCGCTTTCGACATCTTCGACAACCAGTACCTGTTCTCGGCCGTCACCATGGGCGTGGTCGGACTCCTGGCCCTGCTCGTCTACCTTCTCGTGCCCGCGTTCACCTCACTACTGGCCGCCCGGCACGCCAAGGACCCGGAGCTTCGGTTGCTGGCCGCCAGCTGCGCTGCCGCGATGTTCGTGGCCGTGGTGGCCTCCGGCACCTTCGACTCCTTCTCGTTCCAGACGTTCGCCCTGTTGGTGCCCTTCTTTGTGGGGCTGGGCGGAACCTCATGGCTGCTCATCAAGCAAACGGTCTCACCGAAGACCGGACCAGCACCGGCCCGACCGGTCCCGGCCGACTCACAGACCGACTCACAGACCGACTCACAGACCAACTCACAGACACAGGGGTAGACGATGGATCCGCTTTCAGTACTCAAGACGATGTGGCGCTACAAGTGGGTCTCCGTTCCCATGGTCCTCGTGACCGTCCTGGCTTGCGCCTACGGCCTGCTCTGGGCCCCCGGGACCTATGAGTCCAAGGCCACCTTCGCGCTGGCCATGCCTAAAGTCCCCACGGACCTGGAGATCGAGGCAGATCCGGACCTGGCCGACGTCAACCAAGACAATCCCTATCTGCGGTGGCGGGACACGTCACTGCTGGCCCAGGTGGTGATTGCCCGGGTCCACTCCGTCGAGGTCGCCGACCGCCTCGAAGCGGAGGGGCTGGACGCGGACTACGACCTGGTCCCCCCGGACGGCACGGGTTCCGGGATGATGAACCTGACCGTGACGGCCGAGAGTCCCGAAACCGCCTCGATGGCCGCGGTCATCCTCAGCGAGGAATTCGATCGGATCATGAACGACGTGCAGAAGATCAACGGCGCAGATGACTCGTACCTGATCGAATCCATCCCGGTGAGCGGTCCCACCCCGCCGGAAGAGGTATTCTCCAGCCGACTGAGGTCCACGGCCGTCCTCGGGGCCGGCGGCGTCGTGCTGCTGCTGGGCGCGGTATCCCTGGCCCAGTCGATCGACCGGGTCCGGCGCCGGTCCCAGCCCTCCAAGGGGACACAGCGGGGGGACGCCCGTTCGGCGGCGCACGCCGGAACGCTGGACAACAACGGCACGCCGTCCAGCCAAGGAAGCGTCACGGCGAAGCAACCGCTCCCGATCCACGGCCCCGCTGACTTTGAGGTGGGGGCGGACGGTGACGGGCGAGGCGTTCGTGCCACAGACGTGAACCGCGCGTCTGTGGGTGCCAACGCTGACGCTGCCCCGCTGGTCGGAGCCGACCAGGGTGCCCAGGATGCGCGTCGCGTTCACGCCTCGGCGAACCGCTGAGTCGCGGGCCGGCCGTCGGGCAGCTGTGGCCGGCCTTCTCGGGGCCGTCCTGCTGGCGACCGCGGGCTGCGTTCCGGCCGGCCAGCCAGCGGCCGACACGCCGTCCACCGGCCGGCCGGGAGTTCTTCAGGCACCGGAGGACCCCGGGGCCGCCGAGCCGACCGGCTGGTCCCTCCGGGCACCTGACGGCGGCGCGGACTACTACGGGCGCTTCCGGGACGGCCTGCCGGCCAGCGAGGAGTTCTTCCCGATGGGCCTGTGGATCGGCTCTGTCGTGGAGCCATCTCAGGCCGCGCATGAGCTGGACCTGGGTCTGAACCTCTACGTCGACCTCACGCCGGATTCGCGGCTGGACTTCCTGGCCGAAGGGGAACAGTTCGCCCTGACCTCTTGGGCCGACCCCAGGTCACGAGGGTCGGTGCTGGGTGACGAGGTGGACATGTGGGCTGGTCCGGGGACCGGCGACTGGACCGGAAACTTCCCCGGGCAGGGTGAGATCTGTGCCGATCCCGATGTCGGGTGCGGGCACACCGTGCAGGAACGGTTGCATGCGACCGTTGACTCGGACCGGTTAACCTACGCGAACTACGGCAAGGGTGTCACCTTTTGGAATACCGACGCCGAGGCCTCCCGGTTTGTCAGCGGACCCCAGGACGTGGTTTCCGTTGACAACTATTGGTTCACCGACCCATACATCTGCGGGCCCACCGAGGGCGGACTGCTGCTGGACGAAGCGCGTGAGCTGACCGAGGAGGAATGCCGGCTACCGGCGAACTACGGGTGGACGATCGATCGGGTCCGGTCCCTGATCGAGCCGTCCGGGGCCATGCCCGTCTGGGCCTTCATGGAGGTCGGCCAGCCCTTCGATGTTGGCACGGAGGACCCGCCCACGATGCCCGAGATCCGTGCTGGGATCTGGAGCAGCCTCGTGCACGGCGCCCGCGGCGTCGTGTACTTCGGCCACAGCTTCGCTGGCCCCTGCCCCACGTTCCACGTGCTGCGGGACTGTGGTCCAGACCTGGCCGCGGGCATCACTGCGATCAACCAGGAGGTGGCCGGGTTGGCACCGGTGCTCAATGCTCCGTGGCTGGACGACGCACTCGAGATCTCCGGGGCGGCGGACGCTGCGGTCAAAGTCCATGACGGAGACCTCTATGTGCTCAGCACCGCCTCGGCCACCCGCCCCGGCCGCATCGATTTCCGCCTCGACTGTGCGCGGGATGGTGACGCGGAGGTGCTGGGGGAAGGCCGGACCGTCCCCGTCAGTGGCGGGGCGTTCACGGATGACTTCGAGGCCTCCACCTCGGTGCACCTGTACCGGCTGGAGGGCAACGACTGCGGTCTCTGAGCGAGGCGGTGCGGCCCTTCAGCCTGAAGCCCGGTTCAGAAGGTGTAGGTGGTTTCGGGTTCGGCGGGGTCTCGCTGTTGGGGCATGGACGGTTGACGGACCTCATTGCCCGGGTGTTCCACTGCTGGGTTCCTGATGGCGCCGATATCGGCTGGACCGGGCCGGGACGTTGATCAGTTTGGCGCGGAAGGTCGCACTCTCGGCCTTGGCGAAGGTCCCGCCGGCAAGGGTTCCCCCGGCCCGGGTGAGGTTGAGGGCCATCACTGCGGCGTCCACGGTGGTGAAGAACGCCCGGCGGGTGTCGAATGGGGTCGGCTGCTCCAGGTCCTTGGGGCTCAGCTCGTGGATGCGGCGGGCCACCAGCCGTCCGGTGATGCGCTCGCCCTTCTGTCGGGACCTGGAGGCGGGGAAGGGCACCTCGCCAACCTCGGCATCCGAGAGCCAGATGCTGGACTCCACATCGAAGACGGCATTGGTGTACTTGACCGTCTCCCACGCGTTGTCGCCAACGATGGCGATGGCGGCCTCGCCGGCCGGGTCCATCCGAACCGTGAGGGAGACCTTGGCTCCGGCATTCGCCCCGAAGTACCCCGGCAGCCGTAGATGTTCGCTGACCAGCCTGACCAGCCTGACCAGCCTGACCAGCACGGTCTCGGCCGCCAGGGCCATGGCCGGGACCAGCCCGGTCGCCGCCACGAGATCCGGACCACCGAAGGCGCTGGAGACCGCCGACCGGGTATGGAGAACCTGCATCTACGGTGTGCCCCTCTGGCAGCGGAGATGATGTTCTCGACAAACATCGTTTTCCCTGATCAGACGGCATCTCCCGGTTAGCCCGCCGAGGACTCACCCATCTGGACCGGTGGATTCAGGTTCAGGGCCCCGGCAGCGGGTCACCGTTGCGGCTGCTGTCGTCACGCTCCCACGTGACGCGCGCCGTGGTGCTGTTCGGCCGGAGCCGGGACAGCCGCGGAGCAGCCGCGAACGATGAGTAGGACAGGGCGTCGACCATGCTGAACGGACCGCGCACGGAGCGGACCAGCTCCCACGTGGTGCTGGAGGCGGTGCTGGTCATCGGTGCCGGGGCGGACTGGCCGACGTCGGGACCCGAGACCAGGACGCCGGCTGCGGCCGGAGCCTCCCGCAGCTCGGCTGGTCCACGGTGACCGCGGCGGAGCACCTTCGCCAGGGAACGGATGTCCTGCGGGGTGCGCACCGGGACCGGGGGAGCGGGCACGATGGCCTTCTCATGGTCCAAGAACTGCTGGTCCACGTAGTAGTCGTCTGCGGTGACGTCCGGAAAGGCACCGAACCGCTCGTGGCCCTCACGGGTCATCCCGAACACTCCCGCACCCCACAGGCGCTCCTTGGTGCTCGGCAGCCGGCGCCGGGCCCGGTAGTAGGCGCGGACGGCCCTGTTCGCTCCGGCGTCGTCATAGCGGAAGGACGGCCGAGCCGCCAGGACCGGGTTGTCAGTGGACTGCAGCCTCTCCAGCAGGAGGCGCAGGGTGATGGGTGTGATCACGGTGTCCGCATCGAGGTACACCCGCGGCCACTGGGTGGCGTGGGCGTCGCCGAGGTTCATGGCGGCGGTCTTGGAAGGCTGTGGACAGTCCAAGACCTGCACTCCGGGCACGGCGGCGGCCAGCTCGGCGGTGTTGTCCGTACAACCATTGCACACCACGATGACCTCTACCCTGCCGGTGCGTAGTACCGGCTCCAGGGCCCGGAGCGTGAGAGTGATGACGGCTGCCTCGTTGTGTGCCGGGATGATGACCGCGCCCCGAGGGAATCCGGCCAGGACCTTGGCCGGATAGCGGGTGGCCGTGGGGCCGGGCAGCGTTTCCCACCGGGCCTCGTCCGCCACGATAGCCAGTGTGCGGCGATGGGGGCGTTGGTAGGAACGCAAGGCCTCGTGGAGGATCACGCCGGCCCGGAAGGCCTCGGCGACGGTCTCGGTGTGGTGCTTGCGGATGTAGCGGACGCGGTTGACGGTCATCAGCGCCTGCAACCGAACGGAGTTGCCGGATCCACCCTCGGCATGCACCATGGTGGCGTTCGGTTCGAACCAGACCCGGGCACCCAGGTCCCGGGCACGGCGAAAGTAGTCGGTTTCCTCGGAATACAGGAAGAAGCGTTCATCCCAGTCGCCGACCAGCCGCTCGGTGTCGGACCGTACCATGACGGCCGCACCCGTGGCCCAGTCGACTTCGTGGCCGAACTGGTAGCTCTCCGGGGCGGCATCGGTCTCGGCCAAGAACGACGGCCGCTGTGGCCAGTGGCCTCCGAACAGGGCGTCGCCGAAGACGGATGCCAGACTCGGTTCCCTGCGCAGGGACGTGGTGAGGTTCCCGTTCGTGTCGAGGATGCGCGGCACGACCACGTGGGCCGTCCCGGCCCGCAGCACGGCGAGCATTTCGTTGATCGCTCCGGGGACCACCTCCAGATCCGGGTTGAGGACCAGGACGGCCTCAGCGTCACCGGACTTGCGGCGGGCCGCATTGATACCGGCCGCATAGCCGAGGTTTCCACCTGTCTGGACCTGGACCACATCAGGGTACCTGTTGAGCTCAGCCACCGTACCGTCCGTGGAGTCGTTGTCCGCCACCACCACCCGGATATGCAGCCCTTCTGCCTCTCGGCGCAGGCTGGCCAGCAGCCGACCGAGATGGTCCTCGTTGTTGAAGGTGACGACCAGGACCGCAACATCGGCATGCCGACCCGGGGGGACGAACTGTCCGGCGACTCTCGAACGGTCGGAGGATGACGGTGGGGCGGCGGGCACCCCGGCCGGCCTTCCGGCCGTGAAGGTCCGGTCCGGGGCGAACACGGCGGCCGCCTCGGTCGGATCGGCCGGCAGCAGGGCGCTGTGGCGCCGCATCTGGACCAGCCCTGGCGGATCGTCCAGCAAGTATCGCTTGGCGAGGCGGCGGGGTTCACGGGCCAACCGCCAGGCCCATTCGAGGCCGTGGGCGCTGGCCACGGCCGGTGCGCGTTGGACGGCGTCCGCCAGGAAGTCGACGACGGCACCGAAAGCCAGCAGGACAGAGGCACCGGTGGCGGGCCCGTAGGTGGAGATCCAGAGTTCCTGCCGTGGCTTGCCCAGGCACACGATCAGGAGGTCCGGGCCGGCGGCGGCGATGGTGGCCGCCAGTTGCAGGGAGGCCTCCTCCTGGGCGAGCTCGGACCGATCCGGGGACCACATCCCGGCCACGACCAGCCCCGGACGGGTGCGGATCAGCTGGCGGGACAGGAGCCGTTGGACCAGGTAGGAACCACCCAGGAAACCCACCGTGAGTCCGGCCTTCTCGGCGGCGTCCAATAGGGGGCCGATCAGGTCGCTGCCGGCCAGTCGCGGCCAAGACCGGCCTGTCAAGCGGTCCGCCTGGGCCACTACGGGGGCACCGTCCAGCAGGGTGAGCCACTCCAGCTGGCGGGACCGCCCGTCCACCGCGGTGTGGGTGGGCCGGAGCGAGTCCCCCAAGGTCCGGCGCCAGCGGCCCTCTCGTCCGAACTGGACGATGTGGTCCAGATTGGCCGAGATGACGGCCACCGGGGGTTGTCGGGGTGACCGCGTGGTCAGGGCGTTGATCGCCGTCGGCTCGTCCATCAGGTCGACGACGATGCCGGCCAAGTCGACACGGGGATGCGAATCGTTCACGGTATCTTCCTTCGGGTGGCCCGGTGACGGGCGGACTGGACGATGCGGAAAGCGAGGACCCCGGCCAGTGCGCCGGTGGAGTTGCAGATCAAGTCCCGGAGGGTTCCGGAGCGTTCCGTGAGCAGGAACAGTTGGGCGAGCTCGACGGCTGCTGACAGCGAGGTGGCCAGCAGCCACACAGCCCAGTCGGGCATCCCATACCGCAGGGCACGGAGGGATCCGGCACGGCGGGCGACCGACCCCGCGACCAGGAATCCGATGGGGGCGAACAGGAGGATGTTGGCGGCTGCCTCCAGGTGACCGTATCGCAGGCCGGGCATCTGTCCGCCGTCGCCGAGCCACGGCTGGATCGCATGAAAGGCCTGCGGGATTCCGTTGTCCCCGAGGCGTGCGGACAGCACCAGGATGGCCAGGGGGAGAAGGTAGACCAAGAGCAGCCACCCCGACCATTGCCTGCCGGTCAAGTGGGTCCGGGTCGGGGCATCGACCGGTTGCCGTGTTGCTAGGGTCATGGTGCCGACTCCAAACAGGATCCGGTTTCCCGGTACACCTGTCCTGTGGCCGGGCAACGCCAGTCCTGGCCGTGAGCCTCCAGGGGACGGCCGGCCTCACCGACCCAGCCCACCCGGCGGGCGGGGACAACCGACGACGGAGGTGGCTTCAGGTTCATGGTGGTCATGGTTCTTTCGACGGTGACATGCACATGAGGAAGGCGGCAGGATGCCTCGAAGGGGGGTCAACGGGGTAGACCGCGAACCTCAACGTAGGACGGCGGGTGGACGAAGGCAACGGGGTGGGACCACGGATACGGTGATCCGCGCGGAAAACGAGTACCGCTGCACACCGCATACGTGGGGGCATGAGTAGGGGGTTGTGCGGATCACGTGATTGCCGGTCAGCCCCTAGGCCACAGTAGGGGCGCGTCACTCTGGGAAGGCTTGGTGGCCCGTCTTAGTCTGGCATCAGAGCAGGAACCCCAAGCCTTCCGAGCCCCGGTACGTGACAGTATCCCGGCTGGACGGCACTGCTTAACCGTCCGTCTCAACCGTCCAGGAGCCCCCATGAATGTCCGCCGATGGGCCACCGGCGCCGCCGTCCTGGTCGTCCTGGCCATGCTGGCCGTCCTGATCGTCCACGTCGCCAGTCCATCCCAACCGGTGGCGGCGGACGACTACAAGGGACATTCGGCGTCGTCGACGCCGACGACGCAGACCTCGACGGCACTCCCCGGAACCGACGGCGCCGCAGGTAGTACCGGCACCGGCGCGGACGCATTGGCTGGCCACGGTGAGGCGGAAGCCGGCACGGGCCGGAGCGCGGCCCCCGGAGATTCCTCCTCCAGTGCCTCCCAGGATGCTGCGGCCGAGGATTCTGCCGCTCCTGGCGACCGCCCCACGTGGAACCCTGCGGCCGATGCCCCGGAGGGCGCGGACCAGGAACCCAAGGTGCCCAACGGCCTCGGGGTCGAGCCCTACCGGCTACCGGATTCCGCGAAACGGGAACCGGCACTGACGGAGGTCCCAGATGCCGCGGCGGCCGAACACGAACTCGTGGCAGGATTCCCCGAGCACGTAGTTCCAGTCCCCGACGACATCGACATCCAGTCTTCCTCCGTGGCCACCCAAGGCCAGCGCGTCTTCGTCGGTGTGAACGCCCTCAGCGACGTCAACCCGGACGCTCTGCTCGACTACTACGTCCGGCACTGCGAATCGCTCGCGTGGCCGACCAGCCGTCCCACGTTGGATGACGGAACACCTCAGGTGCAATGTGGCTTCGGCCCGGATGAGCTGACCGTCACCGCATCGTTGTCGTCAACCGGCCGGGTGGACCTGTCGGTATCCGGCTCCTTCGAAGTCCGATAGTCGGGTGGCTTCCACCTGGCCACCCGACTCAGGCCACCCCACGCAAAGTCCACCAGCACCGGCGCTGACACTCACCACAACGCCACGAACCAGAAACTGAGGGGACGGAATGTACATTTCTCTGGCCGGATTCCGGGGTCCCGACCAGCCTCCGGCAGACCGGGTCGATGCCGCCGGGAGCGCCACGAGCGAAGAACCGTTGCCGCCGGAATCGGGCACCGGACAGTCGGACCCCGCCACCCGCCGAAAGGTGGCCTTCCGGGTCGCACCCACCGTCGTGGCCCTCGGCATGGTCAGCCTGCTGACCGACGTCTCCTCCGAGTCCGTGGCAGCAGTCCTGCCCCTCTATGTCACGGGTGCTCTCGGGCTGTCCATGGTGGCCTACGGCTTCCTCGAGGGACTGCACCAGGGCGTCAGCGCGGTGGTGCGCATCGCGGCGGGTTACGCGGCCGACCGGACGGACAAGCCCAAGGCCATCGCGGTCGCCGGTTATGGGCTGTCCATGTTGACGAGAGTGGGCCTGCTGTTCGTGCAGGGATTCCTCGGGATCGCCGTCCTGGTCGGCCTTGACCGGATCGGCAAAGGCATCCGTACGGCACCGCGTGACGCCATGATCCAGGAGGTCTCCCAACCCGAGCACCTCGCCCGGTCGTTCGGGGTCCACCGGATGCTGGATACCGTCGGGGCCACCATCGGCCCGCTGCTGGCCTTCGTCGTCCTGTTGCTCGTGCCCGAAGGATACCGCGTTGTCTTCGCTGTGTCCCTGGCGGCCGCACTGGTCGGCGTGGCCGTGCTCCTGCTGTTCGTCCCCGACGTCCGGTTCGGCAAGGCCCCTGCCACGGCGCCGGCCGACCCTGCCACGGTGCCGGCCGGTGCCGCATCGAAGACCACCGGTCGGCGCCGGAACTGGCGCTCATTCAACGGCCCCCTCAAACGGCTCCTGCTGGCCGCAGGTGCCCTGGGTCTGCTCACCGTGGGCGATGGGTTCATCTACCTGGCCATCATGTCCCACGGGCATCTCGATCCACTGTGGTTCCCCCTGCTCTTCGTCGGCACCAACGCCGTCTTCCTGCTGCTGGCCATCCCCGTGGGCAAGATCGCCGACCGGACGTCCCGGGCCGCGGTCCTGATCATCGGGCACCTGTTCCTGGCCGGGGCCTACCTGGCCGCGGCCATGGGCGGGAACTGGGCCGCCCTCGGTCTGAGCCTGCTCCTGCTCGGCATCTTCTATGCCGCCACGGACGGCGTCCTGGCCGCTCTTGCCGGCCAACTATCCCCGCAGGGCCGCACCGCCACGGGCATCGGGGCGGCCCAGACGGTGGTCGCGGTGACGCGGCTGGTGGCCTCGACAGCGTTCGGCGGCCTGTGGGTGCTGTTTGGTGCCGTTCCCACCATGGTGGGCGCCGCAGTCGTGCTCGTCATGGTTCTGCCGTTGACCTGGTGGCTGGTGGTCCGGAGGTGAGCGCACTGTCCTCTCGGTCCAAGTGGCTCGTCCTGGCGGGTGTGGCCACGGTGTCCATCGGAGTGGCTGGCATCTACGGGATCCGGGCCCTGCAGGATTACGAGCACCGGACCACCGGTTCCTCGGCGGCCGAGATCTCGGTCGACCTGCCCAGCGGCCCGCACATCGTCTTCCGCAATACCGCGTCGGGTGAGGGTTACGGCATGGTGTCCTCCGTGGCCTTGGCCGAGCCGGACGGGGCACGCCAGGTCAGCGGCCAGCCCTGCGATCGGGTGGACGTCTCGGAAGACTACCTATCCTGCCTGCGCACTCTGCGGGGCATCCCGACCACCTTCGAGACGCAGGTCTATGACGTGGACGGCAACCCGGTCACCACGTGGCCGCTCGCCGGAATCCCCAGCCGGACCCGGGTCTCCGACGACGGACTGGTCGCCACGACCGCGTTCGTCACCGGGCACTCCTACGCGGCCGATTCCTTTTCCACCGAGACCACCGTCAAGGGCCCGGACGGCCGGGACTACGGCAACCTCCAGGATTTCGACGTCTCCGTGGACGGTAGAGCGCTGGTGGCCGTCGACCGCAATGTCTGGGGCGTGACCTTCGCCGGTGGCAACCGCTTCTACGCCACCGTGGCCTCGAGCGGGACTACGTGGCTCGTGGAGGGCGACCTCGAGAAGCGGACCATGGAGTCGTTGGCGATCAACGCTGAGTGCCCCTCAGTCTCCCCGGACGGGCGCACAGTGGCCTTCAAGGTCCGCCGGGGGAACGACGGGGACATGGTCGGTTCCAGCAGCGTGCACTGGGATGTCGCCTTCATGGACGTGGCCAGCGGCGAGCGGACCGTCATCGAGCTCGACCGGGGCATCGACGACCAACTGGAATGGTTGGACGAGGACACGCTCCTGTACGGCCTGCCCCGTGAGGACGCCAACTGGGATGCAGACGTCTTCCGGTTGGAGGCCGAGGCCACGGCCGAACCCGAGCTGTTCATCGAGCACGCCTGGTCGCCGTCCGTCGTGGACGACTGAGCCCGTGGTCGTTGCCAACCATCAATCAACCCGGGTGTGGCACGCTGAGGCTGATGAGAACCAGCCGGTGGAAGGGCCACGATCCTGCTCCGCAAACTGGTCACCGCCACTGCCCGGCGTCATGTCCTCGATCGCCCCGCGAAGGAAAGTATGGACAAAGGTCCACTACCGGCCGCTGTCGACAACAACCTATCCTTGAAGGGCCCCATGAGACGGTGCACACGGATCGAACGGTGGAACTAGCCCGTGGGGATACGGGCCCACCAATCCAATATCTGCTGAGAGGCGGTGGCCTAGGCCACCGCCTCTCAGGTGCTTAATGAGCAGCACGGTTCCCTTGATCGGGCCACAGGAAGAAATGTGTGTCCGGGCTGGGTGTGTCAGGGTCGGTTTCGGCCGCCCCAGCCTTGCTGGATGCCGTTTCCTCGGCCCAGCTGAAGGCGTTGTCGTAAACGGCCGGGGGGTCCTCCGTGATCCGGGGCGGGAGTCCAACAGCCAGTCCACGACTCTTCGTACGTGGGCCCCGCGCCAGGCTGCGGCCTGGGACTGGTCGGCGACCTTCATCGACGCCGGTTCCACCCTGGGCGGACTGTGGAGAAGCCTGGCTGTGTGTCGCCCAGGCGACGTAGGCCTTGCGTGAGGACGCGGACATGGCCATGACCGGTTCAGAACAACAACGGAACCGCCCCGGCCCCCGTGGAATTCCACGGGGATCGGGGCGGCCGCCCTTTTACTGCGACGTGCTGTCCGTTCAATCCAAGGTCAGGTCGTAGCGGTGCAGGAACGCGGCCACCTCACCACGGCTGATGGGCCGGCCGGGCCTGAAGGTGTCGTCCTTGTAACCGATGGAGATCTCCTCGGAAGCCATCCACGAGATGGCCTGGTAGTGGGCGCTGGACTCCTTCACGTCCGAGAACGTCACCGTCCCTTCCTGGGCGGGTTTCATGGCCCGGTAGAGGAACGACGCGAACTCGCCACGGGTCACTTCCTTGACCGGCTTGAACAATTTGTCGGCGTAACCCGTCGTGACCCCGCTCTTCACGGCCCAGGAAATCGGGGCGAAGTGCGTGTGACTCCTCGGAACGTCAGGGAACGCCTCATCGGTTCCGGCGGAGGGCTCATCCAGGTACCGGTAGATGAAGGCCACGGACTCACCACGGGAGATGTCCTTGTTCTTGCCGTAGTAGTTGTTCCCATAGCCCTTCGTGATGGCCTCACACTGCAGCCAGCGGACGTGTTCGTAGAGGCGCGACCCGATGGCGTTGTCCGTGAAATCGCGTGCGTCACACGTCGTCGGCGTTGGCTCGGGGGTGGGGGTCGGCGTTGGCTCGGGGGTGGGGGTCGGCGTCGGCTCGGGGGTGGGCGTCGGCGTCGGCTCGGGGGTGGGCGTCGGCTCGGGGGTGGGAGTCGGCTCCGGGGTCGGCGTTGGCTCCGGCGCGACCGCATCAGGGGTGAACCGGACATCCACCAGGTAGTTGGTGGTGCTCGTCTCATCAGGGAACGACCCGCCGTAGACGAACCGCCCCGCGTCAGCCGGGGTCCGCAGCGGTCCAGACGCCGTTGGCTCCGCCCATTGGCCGAGCTCGGCCGAGTACTCGATGGTCCGGTAGGACACCACATACTCCTTGCCCGTCTCCAGTTTCACCGGGGTGCCCAGGGGTGCGTGCTGCCACCCGGAGGCGGATGCGGTGCCGAAGGTGACCTCGGCCAGCAGGGTGCCGTCCGAGGTATGGAGGGCGCCGACGTGCGGACCGGGGTTTCCGGCGGCCTTGTAGAACTCGAGTCCGGTGACCGTGCCCGGCTCCGTGGTGCTGAAGGCCGTGCCCAGGGTCACGGGCTCGCCATCGTCCACCAGGGCCGTCGTGGGGACCACGGTTTCGGCGATCAACCCGAAGGGGCCGTTCTCCGATGCAGCGGACACCGTCCTGAAGTTCCAGGTGTTGCCACGGGTGACCACCTCGCCGGCCGCATCGCGGGCGGCCAGCGTCACGGTGTAGGGGGTCCCGTTCGCCAGAGGCTTGCCCGGGGTGAACGTGGCCGTCCGTGTGGCCACATCGTAGGACGTGGTGCCCTGCACGGCTGTGCCAGCCGCCGGTGCGCCCGGATCGCGGTCGCCGGTTCCGGCCTTGACGGTGATGGCGACGCTGTCGGGAACGACGTCCCGGGTCAACACCGCGCTGACGGCGGTGTTGACCGGCACGGAGTTGGCCGTGTGAGCCGGCCGGGGGGTCCCTGCCGACAACGGTGCCTCGCCACCGCTCTCGAACACGGCATCCACGTAGTAGTTCGTGCTGTTGTAACTGGAGGCGGGGAAGCCGCCGTTCGTGTCGTAGACACCGCCCTGCGAGACTCCGAAGCCACCGGCGACGGTGAGCGGGGCAGCCGCGATGCCACGGTAGGAGAAGTAGTACGGGTCGGCGGCATAATGACCGTTCGGGGCGGAGTAGGACACCACGTAGGTGTTGCCGGCCTCCACCGCCACGGGCTCATTGAACTCCGTGGTCTGCCAGCCGTCGGAGCCGCCGCTGGGGAAGCTAGCCGTGGCCAGTCGCGTGCCGTCCGAAGACCACAGGGATCCGGTGTGCGGGCCGGAGTTGGCGCCGCCGAGGTAGAACCGTGCGCCGGTCACCAGGCCGTCCGTGGTGGGAGTGAACCGCAGTCCCAGTTCGACCGATTCCGGGTCCCCGGCGTCGGCGGTCCCCGGCGTATTGGTGCCGAAGACGCTGTAGGGACCGGTCACGTCCACGGTGATGGGTGTACCGGAGGCGGGGTAGTTGGCGCTGTCGTCAATGCCCCGGACCAGCACGGTGTTCTGCCCCATGCCCTGTTGGACGTAGGTGAAGGACCAGCTCGTGGTCCCCTCGGCCAGGTTCCAGGTCGCACCGGCATCGAGGGAGTACTCGACCCCGGCCACCTTGCCGGCAGTTGCACCGGAACCGTCCGAGGCGGTGCCCTTGATGGTCACCTTCTGGCCGTGGGCGACCGCAGCGGAGGGCTTGGAGGTGATATTCACGGTGGGCGGGGTGGAGTCCTGAGACGCTTGGGCGGCCACCAGGTCTGGCTGGAGCGTGCCGGGCTGCACGCCCATGTCCGCGAAGAGGTTGACCTGGGCCTGTTGCATGCGCGGGTCCGGGGCTGCGCCGTCACCGTCGTGCCAGTCATCGAGGCCCCACGTCCACTGGATGCTGCCCGCGGAGAACACGAGCGCACCACTGGCGGCCTTGTACAGGGTGAGATGGTGGGTCGTCTCGCCCGGGGTCACCACGTTGCCGAAGTCCTGCAGGTATTCGGGCACCTGTCCCGTGGTGGTGGAGAGGTGGATCAGGCCCGCGGGGCGGAAGCCGTTGTCCAGGTCCTCATTCGATTCGTAGCCGACCGTGTGTGGGGCCAGGGGCTCATCGGCCCCGGCGGCCAGGTTGGTGAGGTTGGTGCCGCGCCAGAGCCTCAGATCGCCCTCACGGTCGTTGACCGTCACCGGAAGGTCGCCGAAGTTCACCACGTAGGCGGTTCCGGACAGTGCGTTCTCCGGCTTGCCGCCGCCGTCGGCCGGGGAGGCGAAGCGAGGGTCACGCCACGTGCCCGTCCACTCGGGGGCCGGGTCGATCTTCCCGTCGGACCAGGTCTCCTTGTAGCTGACCAGGGTGCGGTAGTCGTTGCCGGCGGGATCCGCCGGGGACTTCTCGTAACGGACGCGCCAATAGGCTTCGTTGCCGGTGAGGAACTGGAGGTTCACGCCGGCGTCGCGTGCCTTTTCGACATTCTCGCGCTGCTGGCCGGACCAGTATTCGTCGTGGCCGACGGAGAGGAAGGTCTTGTGGTCGGTCAGCTGGTCACCGTGGCGGTCGGTGTCGATGTTGGAGAAGTAGGTGACGTCGTAGCCGTTGCGCTCCATGAAGCGCACCATCGGGTACTCGGCACCGAAGTAGAAGTCCCGGGCCTCGATCCCGCCGCGGGTGGCGAACGGACGGTTGTAGCTGATCTTGTAGGCGCGGGTATTGGCCCCGCCCTGATAGAAGTTCGAGCCGCCGTAGTTGTTGTAGGCGTGCCACGTGGTGTCGGAGGTCTGGAACAGGACGTCGGACTTCACGCCATCGTTGCGCACCACGAAGGTGATGTGGCTGGCGCCGCCGGTGTCCTTGCGGGTCAGCTTGGCCAGGTAGACGCCAGAGACGGCATCGGCCGGCACGTCCCAGGCGGCGGACACGGCCCAGGTACCGCAGTCGGTCATTTCCGTGGAGGCGTCCCAGAGGCACTCGGGCTGCTTCTGCGGCAGGGCGGCGCCCGGATCCACGGAGGCCACCTTGCGTGCACCCAGCCCCTGGTAGTACCCGGTCCGGTAGATGTCGATGTCATAGTCGGCGGCATCGGTGTCGACCTTGAAATCGATCCGGTTTCCCGCGTTGACGCTGATGTCCGTGGCGAAGCCCTGGATGGATTCGTCGCCCGCGCCCTCGATCTCCCATTCGGTGTACGACGAGCCCGGCTTGGAGTTCTCACAGACGATGCGGTTGGCGTCCGGCCCGCAGTTCTCTGCGGCAGACACGATCGGCGCCCATCCGAAGGGCAGGATGAGGGACACCGTGGCGACGAACACGATGGCAAAGGCAGGCCACCAACGGCGCAGTGGCGCGTAGCGGCGGTGGGCAGTGACCGGTGGCGGGGATGCGGACGAGACTGGGTGCATTGGCCCAGACTAGGATCCCCCTGCCCCCCAGCACATGGGGACCGAACCGAGCACGCGGTGAACGGGTATGGCCCTCCGTAGTAGGGAACCGGACCCCGGGAGAATCGAGTAGCCCACGTGCTGAGCACCGGGCTCCGCTCCAGGCGATCACCCCGGTTCGGACCCCTCCCACTCGAAGGTCTAGACTGACCGGCGGCAGTCAACCAGCACTGGACTATCGAAGCAGGAGCGCAGATCCTTGACCGAATCCCCCGTGACACCCGCACAGCCGGCAGGGCCGGCTGCGCCGGCAGCGGTCATCGTCCTGGCGGCAGGCGCGGGAACCCGGATGAAGTCCAAGACCCCCAAGATCCTGCACCCGATCGGCGGGGCGTCCATGATCGGCCACGCGCTCGCGGCCGCGGCGGGGCTGAACCCGCGGGAGCTGGTGGCCGTGGTCCGGCACCAGCGGGACCTGGTGGCGGACCACATCCTGTCCCTGTCCGAGAGGCTCGGCACCACCCCGGTCATCGCGGACCAGGACGAGGTACCGGGCACCGGCCGGGCCGTGCAGTGCGGCCTCGAGGCCCTGTCACACCCCGCAGCCCCCGACGCCGGCCCCGCCGCAGCTGCCGCGCCGTCCGGCACCGTGGTGGTCACCTACGGGGACGTCCCCCTACTGACCACCGACTTGCTGACCGAACTCGTGCAGACCCATGAGGCCGGCTCCAACGCGGTCACCGTGCTGACCGCCCTGCTGGAGGACCCCACCGGCTACGGCCGCATCCTGCGGGACACGGACGGCTCCGTGGCCGGGATCGTGGAGCACAAGGACGCCACGGACGCCCAGAAGCAGGTCAACGAGGTCAACTCCGGTATCTACGCCTTCGACGGCGCCGTGCTGAGCACCGCCCTGGCCCAGGTCACCACGGACAACGCGCAGGGGGAGATGTACCTCACCGACGTCCTGCAGATCGCCCGTGCCGCCGGTGGCCGCGTCGCGGCCGTCACCACCACGGACCAGTGGCAGGTGGAGGGCGCCAATGACCGCGTCCAGTTGCAGGCGCTCGGCGCGGAGATGAACCGCCGCACCCTGCAGCGCCACATGCGCGCGGGCACCTCCATCCAGGACCCGGCCACCACGTGGATCGACTCCACCGTGACCTTGGAGCCGGACACCACCATCCTGCCCAACACCCACCTGCAGGGCTCCACGCACATCAGCGAGGACGCCGTGATCGGCCCGGACACCACGCTGGTGGACACGCGCGTGGGCATCGGCGCCACCGTGACCCGCACCCAGGCCAGCGGGGCCGTGATCGGCGACCGGGCCGGCGTCGGGCCCTTCACCTACCTCCGCCCGGGCACCGTACTGGGCGAGCAGGGCAAGATCGGCGCGTTCTACGAGACCAAGAACGTCCAGATCGGCCGCGGCTCCAAGCTCTCCCACCTCGGCTACGCCGGGGACGCGGAGATCGGCGAGTACACGAACATCGGCTGCGGCAACATCACCGCCAACTATGACGGCGTGGCCAAGCACCGCACCGTGATCGGCAGTCACGTGCGCACCTCCTCCAACACCGTGTTCATCGCCCCGGTCAGCGTGGGGGACGGGGCCTACACCGGCGCGGGTGCCGTGGTCCGCAAGGACGTCCCGGCCGGCGCGCTGGCCCTCACCGTGGCGCCGCAGCGCAACGCCGAGGGCTGGGTCGAGGAGCGCCGCCCCGGTTCCCCCGCAGCCGAGGCCGCCGCCCAGGCGCGCCTGTCCAACACCCCCCAGCCCGACGCCGGCGCCTGAGCCCGGCGCCCGCCTCACCTGTCGCTCTCCCCACCCCCGGCCGGCCACCCCACGAAGAATCAGGAAGTACACATGAACGAGATCACCCAGCACAGCGAGAAGAAGCTTGTTCTGGCCGCCGGCCGGGCCCACCCCGAGCTGGCGGCACAGGTGGCCGAGGAGCTCGGCACCGAGCTGCTGCCGATGAGCGCCTATGACTTCGCGAATGGGGAGATCTACGTCCGCTCGGCCGAGTCGGTGCGCGGCAAGGACATCTTCGTGCTGCAGTCCCACCCGGCACCGCTGAACAACCACCTCATGGAGCAGATGCTCATGCTGGACTCGTTCAAGCGGGCCTCCGCCAAACGGATCACCGCGGTCTCGCCGTTCTACCCCTACGCCCGCCAGGACAAGAAGGGCCGGGGCCGTGAGCCCATCTCCGCCCGTCTGGTGGCGGATATGTACCGGACCGCCGGTGCCGACCGCATCATGAGCGTGGACCTGCACACCGCCCAGATCCAGGGCTTCTTCGACGGCCCGGTGGACCACCTGTTCGCCGTGCCGCTGCTGAGTGACTACATCCGCATCAAGACCGAGGGGGAGGACCTCACGGTGGTCTCCCCGGACACCGGCCGCGTGCGGGTGGCCGAGCAGTGGGCCGAGCGTCTGGGCGGCGCCCCGCTGGCCTTCGTGCACAAGTCCCGCGACCTGACCATGCCGAACCAGGCCGTGTCCAAGCAGGTCGTCGGCGAGGTCGAGGGCCGCACCTGCGTGCTGATCGATGACATGATCGACACCGGCGGCACCATCGCTGGAGCCGTGCGCGTGCTCAAGGAGGCCGGCGCCAAGGACGTCATCATCGCCGCCACCCACGCCGTGCTCTCCGACCCGGCCTCCCAGCGTCTGGCCGAGTCCGGTGCGCGTGAGGTGGTGGTGACCAACACCCTGCCGATCCCGCCGGAGAAGCAGTTCGACTGCCTGACCGTGCTGTCCATCGCGCCGCTGCTGGCCCGCGCCATCCGTGAGGTCTTCGAGGACGGCTCCGTCACCAGCCTGTTCGACGGCGACGCCTGACGGCTGACCTCTGATCCCGCCGGCCCTGACCGGCCGGCGGGACCAGGCGGGACCAGGCGGTGACGTCTACTGGGCCAGCCAGGCGGCCACCTCGCGGGCCTGTCGCCCCAGCACCTTGCTGACCCTGGGCTCGGCGGCCTGGGCGATCTTGTTGCCCACGATCGGGATCCTGCATTCCACGGCTCCGGTCACGCGCACCTCGGAGCTGCCGCCGTCCACGGGCAGCAGCAGCTGCTCCGCGGTCGCGTTGGTCTTGGCGGCGGCCACGGTGATCACCAGCTGGCCGGTGCGGGAGCCGTCCGCGCCCGGGGCGGACCAGGTCTCCTGCTGCTCCAGGCTCAGCTTGTCTCCGAGGAACTTGCCGGCGAACTTCTGCACGGCCTCCGGCAACCGGTCCACGGGCACGGAGCGCACCATGGTGACGGACACGGGGCCGGTCAGCTCACCCTGACGCTCGAAGGCGACCAGCGTGCCGCCGAGGCCTTCGGTGACCTTGCGGTTGAAGGCCTCGTCCACGAGGGCCGCGAACACGTCGGCCGGCGGATGGGCGATGGTGGTGGATTCCTTGAACGCCATGGTGGGATTCTCCTTCAAGGCTGCGCCTGTGGTTCGGTGGGTGGTTCAGTCGGTCGGGTGTGGCCTCCGCCGGTGGCGGACACCACGCGAAGAGCCTATAACGGGCAACTATGCTGGGGTGAATGACGAGTCCCCACCCGCTGGCCGGAATGTTCGGCGCCCTGCTCCAGGACCAGGCCGTCGCGGCCGCCACCACCTCTGCCGCGCGCACCGGCGCGGACCGCACCGAAGACCTGGAGATCTCCCTGCCGGACGGCGCCAGGGCACCCCTGGTGGCCCTGCTCGCCGGGGCCGGTGCGGACCTCCGGGGCCAAGGACCGGACCAAGGACAAGACCAAGGCACGACGCCGGCCCCCGGCCTCACCCGTCCGGCCACCCTGCTGGTGGTCACTGCGACCTCGCGTGAGTCCGAGGACCTCGCCGCCGATCTGGCCGCCTGGATGGACCCCGGGGCCGTGGCCCACTTCCCGTCCTGGGAGACCCTGCCGCACGAGCGCCTCTCGCCCCGCTCGGACACCGTGGGCACCCGGCTGGCGATCCTGCGCCGGCTCACCCACCCGGGTGAGGACGGGCTGCCACCACTGGCGGTGGTGACCGCACCGGTCCGGTCCGTGCTGCAGCCGATGGTCGCCGGGCTCGGGGACCTGGAGCCGGTGCGGATCTCCGTGGGGGAGGAACACGACTTCGACGCGGTGGTCCACTCCCTGTCCGAGGCCGCCTACTCGCGCGTAGACATGGTCTCCCGCCGCGGTGAGTACGCCGTGCGCGGTGGCCTGCTGGACGTCTTCCCACCCACCGAGTCCCATCCCCTGCGCATCGAGTTCTTCGGGGACGAGGTGGAGCAGATGCGCTACTTCTCGGTGGCGGACCAACGCTCCTTGGAGGACACCTCGGCGGACGGTTCCGGTCATCCGGGAACCCTGTACGCCCCGCCGTGCCGCGAACTGCTGCTCACCGACTCCGTGCGCCGCCGCGCCAAGGAGCTGATGCCCACGCTGCCCGGCGCCGTGGACATGCTGGAACGGGTCAGCGAGGGCATGGCCGTGGAGGGCATGGAGTCCCTCGCCCCGGTCCTGGCGGACGGCATGGTGCCCCTCGTGGACCTGCTGCCCGCCGGTTCGTTGACCGTGCTGGTGGAGCCGGAGAAGATCCGCCACCGCGCGGACGACCTGCTGAACACCAACGAGGAGTTCCTGCAGGCCGCCTGGGCCACGGCCTCCATGGGGGGTACCGCCCCGGTGGACCTGGCCTCGGCCACGGGGACAGCGTCGGCCACCGGCCTGGAGGGCCAGGCCGGCGCCGGCGGCTTCGCCACCCTTGCCGAGACCCGCACCGCCGCACAACGCCACTTCCAGGGGTGGTGGCAGCTGACCAGTCTCGGCACGGACGTCGAACTGCTGCCGGAGGCCAGCGCCCTGCGCACGGCCCTGGCCGAGCCCCAGGGCTTCGCCGGGGACGTGGAGGCCATGACCGCCCATGTCGTCAGCCGGTGCCGGGACGGCTGGCAGGCCGTCGTCGCCACCGACGGTGCGGGGCCGGCCCGCCGCCTGGCCGAGCTGTTCGGGGAGGCCGGACTACCCGCCGTCGTGGTGGACTCCGTGGGCGCCGAACCGCAGCCCGGGCAGGTGACCATCACGACCGCCGTCGCCGGTTCCGGTTTCACCGTGCCCGCCGCGAAGATGGCGCTGCTGACCGAACAGGACCTGTTCGGCCGCAACCGGGCGGCCGGGGCCCGCGGCGCCACCAAGACGCTCGCGCGCAAGCGCCGCAACGCCGTGGATCCGCTGGCCCTGACCGAGGGCGATCACGTGGTCCACACCCAGCACGGCATCGCGCGGTTCGTGGAGCTGCAGCGCCGCAAGGTGGCCTCCGGATCCGTCACGGGTGGCGGAGCGGGCGGCACAGCAACGGACTCCTACCGCGAGTACCTCGTGCTGGAGTACGCCCCGTCCAAGCGCGGCGCCCCGGGGGACCGGCTGTTCGTGCCCACGGACCAGTTGGACCAGATCTCCCGCTACGTGGGCGGGGAGACGCCGAGCCTGTCCAAGATGGGTGGTTCGGACTGGTCCGCCACCAAGTCCAAGGCGAAGAAGGCCACGAAACAGATCGCCGGTGAGCTGATCCGCCTGTACTCGGCGCGGATGGCCTCCCGCGGGCACACCTTCCCCCCGGACACCCCGTGGCAGCGTGAGCTGGAGGAATCCTTCCCGTTCATCGAGACGCCGGACCAGCTGACCACCATCAACGAGGTCAAGCAGGACATGGAGGCGGCCGTGCCCATGGACCGGCTGATCTCCGGGGATGTGGGCTTCGGCAAGACCGAGGTGGCCGTCCGGGCCGCGTTCAAGGCCGTGCAGGACGGCAAGCAGGTGGCCGTCCTGGTCCCCACCACGCTGCTGGCCCGCCAGCACACCGAGACCTTCATCGAGCGGTTCGCGGGCTTCCCCGTGAGGGTCAAGCCGCTGTCCCGGTTCCAGAAGCCCAAGGAGTCCAAGGAGACGCTGGACGGCATGGCGGACGGCTCCGTGGACGTGGTGATCGGCACGCACCGGTTGCTGTCCAAGGAGATCCAGTTCAAGGACCTCGGGCTGGTGATCGTGGATGAGGAGCAGCGTTTCGGCGTGGAGCACAAGGAGGTACTGAAGACCATGCGTACCAATGTGGACGTGCTCTCCATGTCCGCCACCCCGATCCCGCGCACCCTGGAGATGTCCCTGACCGGCATCCGCGAGACCTCCACCCTGGCCACCGCGCCGGAGGAACGGCATCCGGTGCTGACCTATGTCGGGCCGAAGACGAATCAGCAGATCACCGCCGCTGTGCGCCGCGAGCTGATGCGTGAGGGCCAGGTGTTCTTCGTGCACAACCGGGTCTCCTCGATCGACAAGGTGGCGGCCGAGATCCGTGACCTCGTGCCGGAGGCCCGCGTGGTGGTGGCCCACGGCAAGATGGGCGAGGCCCGTCTGGAGCAGGTCATGGTGGACTTCTGGGAGCGGAAGTTCGACGTCCTGGTCTCCACCACCATCATCGAGACCGGCTTGGACATCGCCAACGCGAACACCCTGATCATCGACCGTGCCGATGCCTACGGGCTGAGCCAGCTGCACCAACTGCGCGGGCGGGTGGGCCGTGGCCGGGACCGGGCCTACGCCTACTTCCTGTACGACCCGGAGAAGTCGCTGAACGAGACCGCCCTGGAGCGGCTCAAGGCCGTGGCCGCGCACAACGAGCTCGGCTCGGGGATGCAGCTGGCCATGAAGGACCTGGAGATCCGCGGCGCCGGTAACCTGCTCGGCGGCGAACAGTCCGGGCACATCGCGGGTGTGGGCTTCGACCTGTACCTGCGCATGGTGGGGGAGGCCGTGGCGGACTTCAAGGGCGATCCGGACACGGCGCCCGCCGAGGTCAAGGTGGAGCTGCCCGTGAACGCCCACCTGCCGCACGACTACGTGCCGGGGGAGCGGCTACGCCTGGAGGCCTACCGGAACCTGGCCCAGGCCAATGACGACGCGGCCGTGGACGCCGTGGTGGAGGAGCTCAAGGACCGCTACGGTGAGCTGCCGGAACCGGCCGCGAACCTCGTGGCCGTGGCCCGGTTCCGCAACGCGGCCCGTGCCGCCGGTGTCACCGAGGTGATGGTGATGGGTCCGAACGTGAAGTTCGGACCGGCGGATCTGCCCGAGTCGCGGGAGATGCGGCTCAAGCGCATGTACAAGGGGGCCTCCGTGAAGCCGGCGCTGAAGGCCGCGATGATCCCGCGGCCCAAGACGGCGCCGGTGGGCGGCAAGGACCTGGTGGACCTGCCCCTGCTGGACTGGGCGGCCCAGGTGCTCAGGACGATCTTCCTGCCGGACCCGCCCGCCTGACCCGCCGACCTGACCCCCGACCTGACACGGAGTTCAGCGCTCAGGCCCGGTGGTCCTCAGGTGGCGGCCGCCTGTTCTCCGAAGACCTCGGCTTCATGCTGCGGGGAGGCGGGCATCAGCTCGGGGTGGTGCAGGTCCAGGGCAGGACGTTCCGAGCGGATCCGCGGCAGGGAATGGAAGTTGTGGCGCGGCGGCGGGCAGGAGGTCGCCCACTCCAGGGACCCACCGAAGCCCCAGGGATCGTCCACGGTGATCTTCCTGCCGTTGCGCGCCGTGATGTACACGTTCCAGAAGAACGGGATCACGGAGGCACCCAGCACGAGTGAGAAGAGCGTGGAGAACTGGTTCATCAGGGTGAAGCCGTCCTCCACCATGTAGTCGGCGTAGCGCCGGGGCATGCCCATCACGCCCAGCCAGTGCTGGATCAGGAACGTGCCGTGGAAGCCGATGAACAGCATCCAGAACTGGATCTTGCCCAGCCGCTCGTTGAGCATCTTGCCGGTGAACTTGGGCCACCAGAAATAGAAGCCGGCGAACATCGCGAACACCACGGTGCCGAAGACCACGTAGTGGAAGTGCGCCACCACGAAGTAGGTGTCGGAGACGTGGAAGTCCAGTGGCGGGGCGGCGAGGATGACGCCGGTCAGACCACCGAACAGGAAGGTGACCATGAAGCCCAGGCTCCACAGCATCGGGGTCTCGAAGGTGATGGAGCCCCGCCACATGGTGCCGATCCAGTTGACGAACTTCACGCCCGTGGGGACCGCGATCAACATGCTCATCAGCGAGAAGAACGGCAGCAGCACGGAGCCGGTGACATACATGTGGTGGGCCCACACGCTCGCAGACAGTGCGGCGATGGAGGTGGTGGCGAAGACCAACGTCTTGTACCCGAAGATGGGCTTGCGGCTGAAGACCGGGATGATCTCCGAGACGATGCCGAAGAACGGCAGGGCGATGATGTAGACCTCGGGGTGACCGAAGAACCAGAACAGGTGATGCCAGAGGATGGCGCCACCGTTCTCGGGGTCGAACACGTGTCCGCCGAACCGTCGGTCCAGGCCCAGGGCCGCCAGGGCCGAGGCCAGCGGCGGGAAGGCCATCAGGATCAGGATGGCGGTGATCAGCGTGTTCCACGTGAAGATCGGCATGCGCCACATGGTCATCCCCGGTGCACGCATCGTGAGGATGGTGGTGATGAAGTTGACGGCGCCCAGGATGGTGCCGAAGCCCTGCAGGAACAGGCCGAACACCCACAGGTCCCCGCCCACCCCCGGGGAGTACGTGGTGTTGGACAACGGCGCGTAGGCGAACCAGCCGAAGGAGGCCGCACCCTGGGGGGGGTGAGGAAGCCGGACACCACGATGATGGAGCCGAACAGGAAGAACCAGAAGGCCAGCAGGTTCAGCCGCGGGAAGGACACATCCGGTGCCCCGATCTGCAACGGCATGATGACGTTGGCGAACCCGATGAACAGCGGGGTGGCGAACATCAGCAACATGATGGTGCCGTGCATGGTGAACAGCTGGTTGTACTGCTCCTTGGTCTGCAGCAGCTGCATCCCGGGCTCGAACAGCTCCGCGCGGATCAGCAGCGCCATGACGCCGCCCAGACAGAAGAAGACGAAGGAGGCGATCAGGTACATGTACCCGATCGTCTTGTGGTCCGTACTCGTCAACCAGTTGACGATGATCCTGCCCTTGGAGACCGGCACCACCCGTGGCTGGGCCGAGGCTGGGTCATCCGTGGCGTATTCGTAGGTGGTCATTCGTCGTCTCCCTCGGGCACGACATGAACGGTGAAAGCAGCTCTGCTGGATCCTCGCCAGACAGCTCGGCGCGGCTGCCCATGAAGAAGGCCAACCCCTGGGGCGTCAGGTTCACAGTGTTGGTGGTTGGTCCTGACTGTTCTTCCGCGGGACCCGGAGGTCTTGCGCGGGATGACATCCAGCGTGCGCAGGAAGGCGGGGGCATGTCAACGGATCGTAGGCGACCGGGGTGATCAGGATGAGGCGCGGCGCTCGTCCCGGCGGGCCCGCCGGCGGTCCTGGCGCCAGACCCACCAGTCCGGTGCCGGCACGCCGGACAACCAGGGGGACAGCGGCGTGGCGTTGATGGCCAGGCCCACGGCCCAGCTGATGAGCACGGTGAGGGCGAACTTGGCGCCGTCCGCCAGGATCCCCACGTCCACGAGGGTCTGCAACAGCCAGCCGTGGAACAGCACCACCACCGTGCCGGTCCGCACCAGGGCGTTGACCGGCCGGGATCCGCCCTGCACCAGGCGGTCCACCACGGTTCCGAAGATCAGCACGAACCCGGCCGCCGTCAGCGCCCCGACCACCGGGGTGAGCAGGAAATCGCCGAAGCCGGAGAACTTGATGTTCAGCGGTTCCACGCCGAGCGCCACCGCCAGCAGTCCGAGGGCCACACACACGGCCCCGATCAGCGCCCGGTTCCGGGTGATCCTGGGTTGGACCGAGTACTTGAACAGCTCGCCGGCCAGGACGAAGAACAAGCACGGCACAGCCAGTCCGATGCCCAGCGGGGTACGGCCGAGCAGGCTGTCCGGCAGCATGGACAGGGCCAGGCCGAGCACGGCCACGCCCCAGGCCACGGCCACGGGGAAGCGCTCGAGGAACCGCCGCAGCAGGGTCACGAAGAACAGCACGGAGATGAACCAGAAGGCCCACCAGGGCGGGGTCTGATCCGAGCCGCCGTACCAGCCGTTGGCCATGAGGGCCCAGAACTCGCCGGGGGTGTCCCGGGTCCAGGCCCAGGCGGCCACGCTCATGATGACGGCCCAGATCAGGTAGGGCACCGCCAGGGTCCGCCACCGCGCCTGGAACTCATACCAGAGGGGCCGGCCCCGGGTCCAGAAGTAGCCGGTGAGGAAGAAGAACAGCGGCATCCGCCAGATCTCCAGGTACTCACCGCCCACCAGCCGGGGACCGTAGGCGTGGCCGGCCACCACGGCCACGATGGAGACGATACGCAGAACGTCCACGCCGGTGTTCCGGCGTGGACGCGCTCTCGGCGGCGGTGCCGCGGGGGTGTTGACGTGGGGGATGGGCCCCTCCGGGATCAGTGGCCCGCGCTGCGGACGTCGGTTGCTTCCGCGTGGATGACCTCGTGGTCCACCGAGTCGCTGCGGCCGAGCAGCTCCTGGGGGATGAGGTAGGTCAGCACGGCCAGGGCCATGGCGATCCCACCCGGGATCCAGACGCTGTCCAGGTCCCACCAGCCCATGGCGTACAGGCATCCGCAGAAGATCACGAAGCACACGGCGGTCATGATCAGGTTGCCCCAGAAGCGGCCCTGGCCCGAGTGTTCCATCGGTTTTCCGTTAACAATCACAATGTCTCCTCATGCGGTGGCACCGGCCGGTGCGGCGGCGGCTACCCGTGGTGCTTCGGTACGAATCACTAGTTGGTCTTCAGGATAGCAAGGGCGGAGCTGGCACCGATCCTCGTGGCGCCGGCCTCGATCATGGCGAGGGCGTCCTCTCGACTGCGGACCCCGCCGGAGGCCTTGACGCCCACCTCGGGGCCGACCACGCGGCGCATCAGGGCCACGTCTGCCACGGTGGCACCACCGGTGGAGAAACCCGTGGAGGTCTTCACGAAGTCGGCTCCGGCGGCCACGGACGCGCTGCACGCGAGTTCCTTGGCGGCCTCGTCCAGCAGGCAGGTCTCGATGATGACCTTGAGGATCGCCCCGCCCTCATGGGCTGCCTGTGCCACCGCGCGGATGTCCTGCACCAGCGCCTCGTGGTCTCCGGCCAGGGCGGCGGCGATGTTGATGACCATGTCCACCTCGTGGGCGCCGTTCGCCACGGCGTCCCGTGTCTCGCCGACCTTCGCCGCCGTGGTGGTGGCGCCGAGGGGGAAGCCGATGACGGTGCATGTCAGCACACCCGAGCCGGCCAGGGCCTCGGCCACGGTGGGGACCCACACCGGGTTGACGCACACGCTCTTGACCTGGGCCTCGGCGGCCTCGGCGCAGACGGCGAGGATGTCCTGGCGGGAGGCCTGGGGCTTGAGCAGGGTGTGGTCGATGTACTTCGCGAGCTCGGCGGTGTTCATGGCACCAGCCTAATGGCCCAGGGCCGCGCCGATAGACGCGGAGAGCGCGGCCAGCCCGGCGGCGGCCTCCGCCCGGACCGCCGGCAGCTCGGCGGGGGCGGACACCGGACGCACCACCTCCAGGTAGCACTTGAGCTTCGGCTCGGTGCCGGAGGGCCGCACGATCACCCGGGAGTCGTCCGCGGTGGTGTACATCAGCGCATCGGTGCCCGGCAGGTCCCGGTAGCCGCCGGCCAGATCCATGGTCTCGACGACGGCCTGTCCCGCCAGCGTCTGCGGCGGTTCCCGGCGCAGACCGGTCATCATCGACTCCAGCAGGGCCAGGTCCGCCACCCGCACCGAGAGCTGGCCGGTGGCCGTCACCCCGAACCGCAGGGCGACCTCGTCGAGGGCGTCCACCAGGGTCAGGCCCCGGTCTGCCAGTTCCGCGGCCAGCTCGGCCGCCACCAGGGCGGCCGTCATCCCGTCCTTGTCCCGCACCATCTCCGGGGCGGTGCAGTAGCCGAGGGCCTCCTCGTAGCCATAGCCGAGCCCCGGCACCCGGGAGATCCACTTGAACCCGGTCAGCGTGGTCTCGTGCGGCACCTCCGCCTCGGCCGCCATCCGGGAGAGCAGGCGGGAGGACACCACGGAGTTCGCCACCACGGCACCCGCCGGCCGCAACCGGCCCATCAGGTGGCGCCCCAGCAGCACGCCGACCTCGTCTCCGGTGAGCATGCGCCAGCCGCCCTCGGCAGCTGGATCCGGGACCGCCAGGGCCAGCCGGTCGGCGTCGGGGTCGTTGGCGACCACCAGGTCCGCGCCCCGCGCGCGGGCGGCGGCGAGGGCGAGGTCCATGACGCCCGGCTCCTCCGGGTTGGGGAACGCGACGGTGGGGAAGGCCGGGTCCGGCTCAGCCTGCTCCGGCACCACGAACGGCCTGTCGAAGCCGGCGTCCTCGAAGAGGTCCGGCAGGATCGTGCCGCCGACCCCGTGCAGCGGCGTGTAGACCACGTTCAGCCTCCGGTGGGCGGTCTTCTCGGGGTCCAGCACCCGGCAGGCGGCCAGTCGGTAGGCCGCCGCGATGCCCCGTTCGGCCACGGCCCAGCCGTCCTGGGCCAGCGGGATCGAGTCCAGCGGCGCCTCATGGTCGATGCACTCGGCGATCTCCCGGTCACTCGGCGTGGTGATCTGCGCGCCGCGGCCCGCCTCGTCCGTCATCCGGCCACCCAGGTACACCTTGTAGCCGTTGTCCGTGGGCGGGTTGTGGCTGGCCGTCACCATGACCCCGGCGTCCGCGTCCATGTGCCGCACCGCGAAGGCCAGCACCGGGGTGGGCAGCGCGGAGGGCAGCAGGATCGTGTCCAGCCCGGCGGCCGTAAAGACGGCCGCCGAGTCCAGGGCGAATCCCCGGGACCCGCGGCGGGCGTCATATCCCACCACGACGCGCGGGCGCCGGCTCTTCCGGTCCGCCTCGACACCCGCTGGGCGCGGGGTGACGGCCGCGGTGGTGGCCGGGGTGACGGCCGGGCTGGCGGCTGGGGCGGTGGCAGGGAGGTCCAGCGCGTCCAGGCGCCCGAGCAGGTAGGAGGCCAATCCGGCCGCGGTGCGCCGCACCACGGCGCGGTTCATCCGGGCCGGGCCCGGGCCCTCCTCGGCGCGCAGGCCGGCCGTACCGAACGCCAGGGGCCCGGCGAAGCGGGAGGCCAGGGACGCGGCGGCCGTGCCATCCCCGCCCTGCGCCGCGGCGATCTCGGCCTCGAGGACCGCGCGGTCGCCGTCGTCGGGATCCTGACGTGCCCATTCCACGGCGGCGGCCACCAGTGCGGGTTCGAGGACGGGACCGGGCGCGGGCTCGTGGACGGGCTGCTGGGCGGGGGAGTCGGTCATGTGCGGTGAGTCCTTCAGAGACGGTCGATGATGCCGGCCAACAGGGTGGAGATGCGCGGGCCGGCGTCGCGGCCGGCCTGGACCACCTCGTCATGGCTGAGGGGCTGGCCGCTGAATCCGGCGGCGGCGTTGGTCACCAGGGACATGCCGAAGACCTCGAGGCCGGCGTGCCGGGCGGCGATCGCGTCCAGGGCGGTGGACATCCCCACCAGGTCCCCGCCGATGGCCTTGGCGTAGCGGACCTCGGCCGGGGTCTCGTACTGGGGGCCGGGGAACTGCACGTAGACGCCCTCCGGGAGGCCGGCGTCCACCTCGCGGGCGATCGCCCGGATGCGCGGGGAGTACAGGTCCGTCAGGTCCACGAACTCGGCGCCGACGAGCGGGGTGGCTCCGGTGAGGTTGAGGTGGTCGGCCACCAGGACCGGGGTCCCCGGGCCCCACTCGGGCACCAGGGAGCCGCAGCCGTTGGTCAGCACCACGATCTCGGCGCCCGCTGCGGCCGCCGTGCGCACGGTGTGGGCCACGGCGCCGGCGTCGCGGTGCTCGTAGTAGTGCGTCCGCGAGCCGAAGACGAGCGCCTGCGTCCCGTCCTTCAGCCGCACAGAGCGGACCGTCGGGTTGTGTCCTGGGACCGAGGGGGCGGCGAAGCCGGGCAGCTCGGCGGTGGGCACGGTGTGGGTGGTCTCCCCGATCAGCTCGGCGGCGCCGCCCCACCCGGAGCCCAGCACCACGGCGATGCGGTGCCGGGATACGCCGGTGGCCTCGGCGAGGGCGGCGGCGGCCCGGCGGGCCTCGGCGAAGCCGGGGTGGTCACCGGCCAGCGGGGAGTCCTGCGGGGACGGGGCGGCGGAGGGGTCAGTCGTGTCAGTCACGTCCTCAGCTTAGAGGGGTCGGGAACGCGCGCGCACGGTGGCCGCGGCGTCTTCGGCCCGGAGGGGCCGCATGTCAGAATGGGGGGCGTGACTTCCGCCCCTCTGCATTCGCGTCCCCGTCCCTCCCTCATCATCATCGGCGGCGGCCCCGGCGGTTATGAAGCGGCCATGGTGGCCGCCAAGCTGGGGGCCGCGGTGACCATCATCGAGTCCAAGGGCATGGGCGGATCCGCCGTGCTGACGGATGTGGTCCCCTCCAAGACGCTCATCGCCACGGCAGACTCCATGCGGCGGGCCCGGCGGGCCCCCGGGTTGGGCGTGGACGTGGGGGACAGCCCCGCCGTCGCGGATATGCCGGTGGTCAACCGGAGACTGCTCGACCTGGCCGCCGAGCAGTCCCGGGACATCCACCGCGCCCTGGAGCGGGCCGGCGTGAAGGTGGTCATCGGCACCGGACGCCTGACGGGGCCCACCACCGTCGAGGCGGTCACCGAGCACGGCACCGAGGCCTTCGAGGCCGAGAACGTGCTGCTCGCCACGGGGGCCAGGCCGCGGGAGCTGCCGACCGCGCTGCCGGACGGGGAGCGGATCTTCAACTGGACGCAGGTCTACGCGCTGACCGAGGTGCCCGAGCACCTGATCGTGGTGGGTTCCGGGGTGACGGGTGCCGAGTTCGCCTCCGCCTACAACCAGCTCGGCGCCCAGGTCTCCCTGGTCTCCTCCCGGGACCGGGTGTTGCCGGGGGAGGACCCGGACGCTGCCGCGGTGCTGGAGGACGCGTTCGCCGAGGACGGCGTGAACCTGGTGGCCAAGACCCGTGCCGAGTCGGTGGAGCGTACTGCGGACGGCGTGAGGGTGCACCTCTCCGGCGGTCGGGTCCTCGAGGGCAGTCACTGCCTGCTGGCCGTCGGCGGCGTCCCGAACACCGCGGACCTGGGCCTGGAGGCGGCCGGGGTGAGGCTGAACGAGTCCGGGCACATCGCCGTGGACGGGGTCTCCCGCACCTCCGCGCCGGGCATCTACGCCGCGGGCGACTGCACCGGCGTCTTCGCCCTGGCCTCCGTGGCCGCCATGCAGGGGCGCGTGGCCGTGGCCCACCTGATGGGGGACGCGGTCAAGCCGTTCCAACCGCACCTGGTGTCCTCCAACATCTTCACCTCGCCCGAGATCGCCACCGTGGGCGTGACGGAGGCCCAGGTGGCCTCCGGCAAGTACCAGGCGGACATCCTCAAGTTGGACCTGGCCACCAACGCCCGGGCCAAGATGCAGAATGTCACGCACGGCTTCGTGAAGATCTTCGCCCGCAAGGGCTCCGGCACCGTGATCGGCGGCGTGGTGGTGGCCCCGCGCGCCTCCGAGCTGATCTACCCGATCGCCCTGGCGGTCAGCCAGAAGCTGCACGTGGACGATCTGGCCAACACCTACACGGTCTACCCCTCGATCTCCGGATCGATCTCCGAGGCGGCCCGCCGCCTCCACGTATACCTCTAACCCCTGACCCCAGCCCCTCTCGCCTTCCGGGCAGAGATCACTGGTGATCTCTGCCCGGAAAACACCTGGGGACGACGCCGGCCCGGCACCTACCGCAAGGATTCCTGCGGTGGGTGCCGGGCCGGCGTCGGGCGTGGGGTGTATCCGGTTCAGGCGTCCAGGCCGCGCACTGAATCAAGGGATTTGGTCTTGGTCTCCGGCGCGATGACCAGCGAGATCAGGGTGAGCACGGAGGCGAAGGACAGGTAGTAGCCCACGTGCGCCACCGAGAAGTTCAGCACCAGCCACTGCGCCACGAAGGGGGTCAGCGCGGCGCCGAGGATCGAGGACACGTTGTAGGCGATTCCCGAGCCCGTGTAGCGCGTGTTGGTGGGGAACAGCTCCGGCAGTACGGCGGACATGGGACCGAAGGTCAGGCCCATCAGGGTCATCCCGACGATCAGGAACAGCATCATCTGCGTGGTGTTCAACCCCTCGCCCTGCCCGATCGAGTCGGCGGAGAGCCACCAGCCGAAGGTCAGGCCGAAGAGCACCAGCAGGACCGAGATGACGATCAGGGTGGGCTTGCGGCCGAACCGGTCCGCGAGCCAGCCGGAGACCGGCACGAAGGCCGCGAAGAACAGGATGCCGATCAGTTGCAGCACCAGGAAGTCGGCGTAGGGCACGCCCAGGCCGCTGGCCTTCGGGGAGCTGATGGAGTAGGAGAGGATCCACGTGGTCATCAGGTAGAAGAGCACATAGGTGGCCAGCATGATGAAGGTGCCCAGGATGAGCTCGCGCCAGTTCTTGCGGAAGACCTCGCCCAGCGGTGCCTTGACGCGCTCGTCGTTGTCCACGGCGCGCTGGAAGACGGGGGTCTCCTGCAGGCGGAGACGGACGTAGAGGCCCACGGCCACCATGATCAGGGAGAGCAGGAACGGCAGCCGCCAGACCCAGGTGAGGAAGGGCCCGCCCATCTCCGGGTTGGTGGAGTCGTGGTTGAAGGCCAGGGTGAGGATCAGGAACAGGCCGTTGGCCAGCAGGAAGCCCAAGGGGGCGCCGAGCTGGGGCCACATGGCCGCCCAGGCGCGCTTGCCCTCCTTGGCGGTCTCGGTGGCCAGCAACGCCGCGCCGGACCACTCGCCGCCCAGGCCCAGGCCCTGGCAGAAGCGCATGATCGTCAGCAGGGCGGGGGCCCAGAGGCCGATCTGGAAGTACGTCGGCAGCAGGCCGATGATGAAGGTGGCGATGCCCATGGTCAGCAGGGAGCCGATCAGGGTGGCCTTGCGGCCGATCCGGTCCCCGAAGTGTCCGAAGACGATCGAGCCGATCGGGCGGGCGACGAACGCTGCGCCGAAGGTGGCCATCGAGGCCAGCAGGGCGGCCCCCTCGTCACCGGCCGCGAAGAAGATCAGCGGGAAGACCGAGACCGCCGCGGTGGCGTAGACGTAGAAGTCGTAGAACTCGATCGTGGTGCCCATCAGGGAGGCGAGCACTATCCGGGAGCGGGGCACGCCCAGCTCGGCGGTGCCGTCATCCTTCACGGGGACATCAGCCTGCGGGCCCGGGCGGGGGCCTCCGGAGGACAGATCTGTGGACATGGGGGTGCTCCTCGGCAAGGTTCATGATGACTGTTGCCGCTGACTGCTCCGGCGGCCCATCAAGCGTAGCGGCGGTGTCCAGCAGGCAAGAATGTTGTCCACATGGTGGACGTGTCTCGACAGTGGGTCGACGCTCAGGACGGGATCCGGGGCGCGTTGTGCTGCCCGGTGCCGGTCCCGGACCGTCTGCCTTCCCGCCTCGCCCCGGCCTGCCAGGAGGCTCTGACCTGGCCGGAGCCTTTGAGGTCGGCGACGGTGGCGCAGCCCATGAGCATCATCGCCGACTCGACTTCCCTCGCCAGCAGCTCGATGGCACGGGCCACACCCTGCTCGCCGCCCGCCATGAGCCCGTACAGGTAGGCGCGGCCGATCAGCACGAAGTCCGCGCCGAGGGCCAGCGCGGAAACGATGTCCGCCCCGGACATGATGCCGGAGTCCAGGATGACCTCGACGCCGGCCCCGGCCTCCGCGCGCACCTCGCCGAGGGCTCGGAGGGACACGGGGGCGCGGTCCAGCTGGCGGCCACCGTGGTTGGACACCAGGAGGCCGTCCGCCCCCGCGTCCAGGGCGCGGCGGGTGTCCTCGGCGGTGAGGATGCCCTTGACGAAGAGCCGTCCGGGCCACACCGAGCGGATCCACTCGAGGTCCGCGATGGACAGGGTGGGGTCGAACATGCTGTTGATGATGGTCGGAAGGTCGGCGGCCGTGTCACTCAGCGAGGCGAAGGTCAGCGGGTCCGTGGTCAGGAAGTTGAACCACCACCCGGGGCGGTACGAGGCGTCCACCACGGTGCGCAGAGTCAGCTGGGGTGGGATGGTCATGCCGTTGCGCACGTCCCGCAGCCGCTGTCCCGCCACGGGTGTGTCCACCGTGACGAGCAGGGTGTCGAAGCCGGCGGCCTCGGCCCGGTGCAGCAGGTCCAGGGACCGGTCCCGGTCCTTCCACAGATACAGCTGGAACCAGCGGCGCCCCGCCCCGGAAACCCTGGCGACCTCCTCGAGGGAGCGGGTGCCCATGGTGGAGAGGCTGAACGGGATCCCGGCTGACGCGGCCGCCGAGGCGCCACCGTCCTCGCCCTCCGCATGCATGAAGCGCGTGAACCCGGTGGGTGCGATCCCGAACGGCAGTGCTGACGGGCCGCCGGCGATCGTGGTGGACAGGTCTGCCGAGGGCGTGGCGTGCAGGATCCTCGGGAGCAGCTCGGTGGCTTCAAAGGCCTCCCGCGTGCGGCGGGCCGTCAGTTCGGAGCCCGCGGCGCCGTCCACGTAGTCGAACGCCGCCCGGGGGGTCCGGCGCCGCGCGATCCGGCGGAGGTCCCAGAGGTCGGCCGCTGAGGCCAGTCGCGCCGTGCGCCGGTTCAGCGTGGGCGGCCGGAAGCGCATCAGCGGCAGCAGCTGGGACGGCTGGGGCAGGCGGCGGATGAGTCTCGGCATGGGTCCTCCGCCCGGTCAGTCGGTGATGACCGCGACCGCGGCACCCGCCGTCACGGTGGCCCCGGCCTCCGCCAGCAACTCGGTCACGGTCCCGGACCGGTGCGCGGTCAGTGGCTGCTCCATCTTCATGGCCTCCAGCACCACGATCAGATCACCCTCGGCCACCGTGTCCCCGACCGCCACGGCGACCTTGACGATCGTGCCCTGCATCGGCGAGGTGAGGGTCTGACCACTGGCCCCGGAGGCAGTGGCTCCGCGGGACCCTCCGGAGCCGCGGGCCTTGCGCTTGCGGCCCCCGGTCTTCGCGCCCGTGGCCGCGGTCGAGAGGGCACCGAAGAGGGCGGGCAGGGTCACCTCCACGCGTTTGCCGTTGACCTCCACGGTCACGGATCGGCGGTCCCCGTGTTCGGCCGCGGCGGGGTCCGCTGCCTCAGGGGTGCCCGCGAACGGGGGGATCGTGTTCTGGAATCCGGTCTCGATCCAGCGGGTGTGCACCGTGAAGGGGCTGCCGTCCACGGGGGCGAAGGCCGGATCTGACACCACGGCCCGGTGGAAGGGCAGCACGGTGGGCATGCCGGCCACCTGCATCTCAGCCAGGGCTCGGCGGGAGCGCTCCAGGGCCTGCTCACGTGTGGCGCCGGTGACGATCAGCTTGGCCACCAGGGAGTCGAAGGCTCCGGAGACGGTCTCTCCCTCCTCCACCCCCACGTCCACGCGCACGCCCGGGCCCGAGGGCAAGCGGAATCGGCTCAGGGTGCCGGGGGAGGGCATGAAGTTCTTCCCGGGGTCCTCGCCGTTGATGCGGAACTCGAAGCTGTGGCCGCGGACCTCGGGATCGGTGTAACCCAGCTCCTCGCCCCGGGCGATCCGGAACTGTTCGCGGACCAGGTCCAGCCCGGTGATCTCCTCGGAGACCGGGTGTTCCACCTGCAGCCGGGTGTTGACCTCCAGGAAGGAGATGGTGCCGTCCGTGCCCACCAGGTACTCGCACGTCCCGGCCCCCACGTAGCCGGCCCGGCGCAGGATCGCCTTGGAGGATTCGTAGAGCCGCTGTTGCTGCTCGGCCGTCAGGAAGGGGGCGGGGGCCTCCTCCACGAGCTTCTGGTTGCGGCGCTGCAGGGAACAGTCGCGGGTGGAGACCACCACCACGTTCCCGGCCTCGTCGGCCAGGCACTGGGTCTCCACGTGCCGGGGGGCGTCCAGGAAGCGCTCCACGAAGCACTCGCCCCGGCCGAAGGCCGCCGTGGCCTCACGCACCGCGGACTCGTACTGTTCCGGGATCTCCTCGCGGGTCCGGACCACCTTGATGCCGCGCCCGCCGCCGCCGTGGGCGGCCTTGATGGCCAGGGGCAGGCCGTGGGTGTCCGCGAAGGCCAGGACCTCGTCCGCGGAGACCACCGGATCGGCGGTGCCCGGGACCAGGGGCGCGCCCACCTGCTGGGCGAGGTGCCGGGCGGAGACCTTGTCCCCGAGCTGCTCGATCGCCGCGGGGGGCGGGCCGATCCAGACCAGTCCGGCGGCCTGGACGGCGCGCGCGAAGTCGGCGTTCTCAGACAGGAAGCCGTAACCGGGGTGCACGGCGTCCGCCCCGGAGGTCTTCGCGGCCGCCAGGATCTTGTCCGTCACGAGGTAGGAGTCTGCGGCGGAGGCCCCACCGAGGGCGATGGCGTCATCCGCCATCCGCACGTGCAGCGCGTCTCGGTCCGGCTCGGCGTAGACGGCCACCGCGGTGAGCCCCTCATCATGGGCCGCGCGGATGACGCGGACGGCGATCTCCCCGCGGTTGGCCACGAGTACCCGCGAGAACGGTCGGGGTGTGGTCGCGGCGTTCGGCGTCTGCAGGGACATCAGGGAGGGACTCCTTCACGAGCTTCGGGGCAGTCGGTCTACGGTGGGGCATCCGGCCACTGGGCGGGCCGGGGACGATCCCACTCGCCGAGCCTAGACGGACCCGTGGGTTTCCTACAGGATCCGGGGCTTTTTCCCTGCGCCGCGGGTCGAGGGTTGTAGGAAGTCCACAAGGTCTCCGGGTGTGGAGGCTGCTGAGACCTCAGGTCCCCCACAGCGAGGTCAACGAGACCCCCAGGTCCGCGAGCAGCACCCGCAACGTGGACACGGACAGGCCGATCACGGCGTTGGGGTCTCCGTGCACCGCGGTGACGAACGCCGCCCCACGGCCGTCGATCGTGAAGGCCCCCGCGCACTGCAGCGGTTCCCCGGTGGCCACATAGGCGGCGGCGCTGGCCTCATCCACCTCGGCGAAGGTCACCGAGGCGCTGGCCAGGGCGCCGACGGCCGGCCGGGAGGCCGGCGCGCCCGACGTTGAGCCACTCCGGGTGTCCACCACCCAGTGGCCGGTGTGGAGCTCGCCGGTCCGCCCGGACTGCATCCGCCACCGCTCGAGAGCCACCTCGGGCTCCCACGGTTTGCCGTAGGCCACACCGTCCACCTCGAACACCGAGTCGCAACCCACCACCAGGGCCCCGGCGGCGTCAGCATGGACCGCGACGTCCTCGGCCTTCGCCCGGGCCAGCAGTTGGGCCGTCTCGGCGGGCCCGGCCAGGGGGTGGGCGGCCGCGAGGGCGTCCTCGTCCACATCGGAGACGAGCACCGTGAAGGGGAGGCCCGCCGCCTCGAGGATCCGCGCACGGGCCGGGGAAGCCGAGGCCAGCACCAGGCGCGGGACTGCGGGACCCGGCGCGCCGTCGTCGTGCTCCACCTGTTCCGAGCGCATACCAGCGCTCACGCGAGGGCCGAGCGCAGGGTGTCCAGGCCCATGGAGCCCAGCCGCAGGGCGCGGGTGTGGAAGGCCTTGAGGTCGAAGTCCTCTCCGGCAGCCGCGGCGCGCGAGGCGTGCTCGGCGCGGATCTGCTCCCAGATGCGCTGTCCGACCTTGTAGGACGGCGCCTGTCCCGGCCAGCCGAGGTAGCGGATGAACTCGAAGCGCACCTGTCCCGGGGTGTCGTTGAGGTGCTTGTTCAGGAACGCGAAGCCCTGCTCCGGAGTCCACACCCCGCCGCCCTCTGACGCGGGGGCCTCGAAGCCGCAGTGCACCCCGATGTCGAACACCACGCGGGCCGCGCGCATCCGCTGGGCGTCCAGCATGCCCAGATGGTCGCCCGGGTCGGTCAGGTAGCCGAACTCCTCCATCAGCTGTTCGGCGTACAGCGCCCAGCCCTCGCCGTGGCCCGAGGTCCACAGGCCATTGCGGCGCCAGCTGTTCAACTCGTCCTGCGCCAGCATGGCCGTGCCGATCTGCAGGTGATGGCCCGGCACACCCTCGTGGTAGACGGTGGTCTTCTGCTCCCACGTGGTGAACGAGTCCTCGCCCGGCGGCACGGACCACCACATGCGTCCGGGCCGGGAGAAGTCCTCCGAGGGGCCGGTGTAGTACACCCCGCCCTCCTGCGTGGGCGCGATCATGCACTGGACCCGGTCCATGGGTGCGGGGATCTCGAAGTAGCGGGTCATCGACTCCAGGGCCTCGTCGGTGACGGACTGCATCCATTCCCGCAAGGCCTCGGTGCCGTGGAGCCGGCGGGCCGGGTCGTTGTTGAGCACCTCGCGGGCCTGCTCGATGCTCGCACCGCGCCTGATCCGCTCGGCGTCCTCGCGTTGCGCCGCGATGATCCGGGCCAGCTCCTCCTGGCCCCAGGCATAGGTCTCCTCGAGGTCCACCGTGGCGCCGAGGAACTCCTGCGAGTACAAGGAGTACAGGTCCCGGCCCACGGCGTCCTGCTCCGGGGCGATGTCCCGCAGGTCCTCGCGCAGGAAGGACGCGAGGGTGCGGTAGGCCTCGCCCGCGCCGCGCGCGGCGGCCTCCAGTTGCGCCATCAACGTCGAGGGCACGACGCCGGCCGCCTCCGCGCGCTCGATGAGTCCCGGAAAGAATCCGTCGGGTTCGGAGTGCGCCTGGGACTGTTCGATGACGACGTCGAGCTGGCGGCGGGCCGCGATCTGGCCGGCGTCCCGCGAGGCCCGCAGGGAGGCGGTGTAGCCGGCCAGGGCGTCGGGGAGGTTGGCGAGACGGCCGGCGATGTGCGCCCAGTCCTGCTCGGTGGCCGTGGGCATCAGGTCCAGGATCCCTCGGATCTCCTGGGCCGGGGAGGCCAGGTTGTTCAGCTCGGTGCGACCGGTGGCGTGGATCCGCCGAGCCAGTCCGATGCGCTCGCGCAGGGCGGCCGCGGTGACCCGGTCCGCCTCGTCGGCGGGTTCGAGCTTCTCGAGGTCTGCGAGCAGCCGTTGGTTGAGCTGGTCGTCCTCGGCCGTGCCGGCGGGGGAGTAGTCCGAGTACTCGGTTTCCCGGCCCGGGTGGCCCAGCGCGGTGGCCTCCTCCGGGTGAAGGGCGAGGGTGTCCGCGAAGTAGCGGTCGGCCAGCGCGTCGATGGGGCTGGACTGCCGGGTGCCGGCGGTGGTGGAATCGCTCATGCCAGCACCCTACTGTTTGCGCCGGCGTGAGTGGTCCATTGGCGCTGCCTTCGGGACGTGGAAGCCGGCGGCAGCTGACGACTCACGGTGTGAGGCGTTCCCTGCCCGCGCTGAGTGGTCCATTGGCGCTGCCTTCGGGAGGTGGAAGCCGGCGGCAGCTGACCACTCACGGCAGCTGACCACTCACGTCACTCACGGATGTTGACGCCCGTGGGCGTCAGGCGATCAGGTGACACGTCGTGCACTGGGGTAGGAGTGAAGGTCCGCTCCTGCACAGGGTTCGGTGTGGACCACCTTGTCCACCCCCGGACTTCCGTGGCCTCGCGGTCACGCCGCGTGCCCGCGAGGCTGAGCCCATGCCTGCCCGTCTGATCCCGCTTCCGGAAGACCTGCCCTCCACGTGCTTCTCCACGCGCAAGGCCTGTGCCGAGGGAGCCACGGATCGAGACCTTCGCCATCCGAGCCTTGAGGTCCTCAGCCGGGGCATCCGTCAGCGCGGAGCCGCCGGCCCCGATCTCATCGAGTACCTGTTCGCTCTGCAGGACATCCATCCGATGGGGGTCTTCTCTCACGCGACGGCGGCCGCCGTATGGGGCATGTGGCTGCCCCGCACGTTCGATCCGATCCGCCCGGTCCACCTGTCCAAGGCACGGAGGGCCGGCCCGCGTCCCCGGAGGAGGGGCGTGCATGGACATCTGCTTCCCCTGCACGCGTCGATTCGCAGGTACCGGGGAATCAGAGTCACCGGACCGGAGTGGACCTGGGTCCAGTTGGCGGCGACCACCATCGGCGACGCCGATCTCGTGGCTGCCGGGGACAGCCTGTTGCAGGCCGCCGACGGGCCGAGCGCCCAGCGAGAACCCGGTGTGCATCCGCGGTCCTCGATCCAGGCCATCGAGGCGGCGATCACCTCTCGGACCAAGATGAAGGGGATCACCCGCGCTCGCACCCTCGTCGAGCTGCTCCGGGAGGGTGCGGACTCTCCCCAGGAGAGCAGGCTGAGGATTAAGATCGTTGACGCGGGGATCACCGAGCCCCTTGTCAACCCCGAAATCATCCTGTCCTCCGGCGAGGAGATCACACCGGACCTCGTCTGGAGGGACCTCAAGATCTGTGTGCAGTACGAGGGTGATCATCACCGCAGCGACTCGGACCAGTGGGACCGGGACATCGAGCGCGACCTACGCATGCAGGCAGACGGCTGGATCGTCATCCGCGTGACGAAGAAGGTCTTCAGCGCTGCAGGCTGGGCGCGGTTCCACGCCCATCTGCAGCACGCCCTGGACTCCCGACGCATCTCCGCCTGAGACGCATCTCCGCCTGAGGCGACACGCCCCAGCACCTTGACCGTGCCGTCTGCAGCATCGCCGTGCGTGTGCTGGCGTGCGCCGTTCGTGGAGCCACCCGTGGTCGGCGACGAGGAAACGATGAGTGGTCTGTTGTCGTGGCCTTGAGGCAGTCCAAGGCCACGACGTTGGACCACTCACGGCATCGGACCACTCACGGCATTGGACCACTCACGGGAGCGGCCCACTCGGGGATCGGACTACTCGCTGGAGCGGACAGACGGGAGCGGACCGCAGGGTCAGCGTCGGCCGGCGGCGTGCTTCCAGGAGTCGGAGCCCGGGCGGGCCCATAGCCCCAGCCGGCGGCGGCGGTCCAGGGTGCGGTCCCGGTCCGTGCTGCCGTTCTCCTCATGGTGGTGCTGCTCGGCCTGGACGGCCATGGCTTGCAGGACGGCCGCCAGGGCGGCGGTCTCCTCGGCGTCAAGGGTGCCCTTGACGACGAGCTCGGGGTTGTTCTGCGTGGTGGCGGTGTGCATGGTGTCCTCCTGGGGCTCGGACGGGGATTCTGGCTTGCGGCGGGTCACAGCGGGATGTTCCCGTGCTTCTTGGCCGGCAGGGACTCACGCTTGTGGAAGGTGGCCCGGAGCCCGCGCACGATCTGGGTGCGGGTCTCGGCGGGGGTGATGACGGCGTCCACGTAGCCGCGGTCGGCCGCCTGATAGGGGTTGAGCAGCTCGGCCTCGTAGTCCTTCACGATCTCCGCGCGCCTGGCCTCCACGTCGCCGCCGGCCTCGGCCACGGCCTGCAGGTCTCGGCGGTAGAGGATGTTGACGGCGCCCTGGGCGCCCATCACGCCGATCTGGGCGGTGGGCCAGGCCAGATTGAGGTCGGCACCGAGCTTCTTGGAACCCATCACGATGTAGGCGCCGCCGTAGGCCTTGCGGGTGATGACCGTCAGCTTCGGCACGGTGGCCTCCGCATAGGCGTAGATCAACTTGGCGCCGCGGCGGATGATCCCGGAGAACTCCTGGTCCGTGCCGGGCAGGAACCCGGGCACGTCCACGAGCGTGATGATCGGGATGTTGAAGGCATCGCAGAACCGGACGAAGCGGGCCGCCTTCTCGGAGGCGTTGATGTCCAGCGTGCCGGCGAACTGCAGGGGCTGGTTGGCCACCACGCCCACGGAGCGACCCTCCACCCGGCCGAGGCCGCAGATCACGTTCGGGGCGTAGAGCTCCTGGATCTGCAGGAAGTGGGCGTCGTCCACGAGGTGCTCGATCACCGTGAGCATGTCGTAGGGCTGGTTCGCCGAGTCCGGGATGAGCGTGTCCAGTTCGAGGTCCTCGTCGGTGACCTCAAGTTCCTCCTCGAACGGCTCCACCGGCCCTTCGGCCAGGTTGTTCGAGGGCAGGAACTCCAGCAGCTCGCGCACGTACTCGAGGGCGTCCTCCTCGTTCGCGGCTAGGTAGGAGGCGGTGCCGGTCACGGTGTTGTGGGAGGTGGCCCCGCCCAGGGTCTCCATGTCCACGTCCTCTCCGGTGACCGTCTTGATGACGTCCGGCCCGGTGATGAACATGTGCGAGGTCTTGTCCACCATGATGATGAAGTCCGTCAGTGCGGGGGAGTAGGCGGCGCCGCCGGCCGAGGGGCCCATGATGAGGGTGATCTGTGGGATCACGCCGGAGGCGAGCACGTTGTTCCGGAAGATGTCCGCGAACCGGGCCAGGGAGGCCACGCCCTCCTGGATCCGAGCGCCCCCGCCGTCGTTGATGCCGATGACCGGGCAGCCGTTCCGGGCGGCGAACTCCTGGACCTTGACGATCTTCTCGCCGTTGACCTGGCTGAGGGAGCCGCCGTAGACGCTGAAGTCCTGGGAGTAGACGGCCACCAGCCGGCCGTCGATGGTGCCATGGCCGGAGACCAGGCCGTCCCCGACCGGCTTCTTCTTCTCCATGCCGAAGGCCGTGGTGCGGTGCACCGCCAGGGCGTCGAACTCCACGAAGGACCCCGGATCCAGCAGCATCTCCACGCGCTCGCGGGCCGTGTGCTTGCCCCGGGCGTGCTGCTTGTCCACGGCCTGCTGGCCAGACGGCAGTGCGGCCTCGGCCCGGCGGCGGGCCAGGTCCTGCAGTTTGCCGGCCGTGGTGGTCAGATCCGGTTCGGTCACAGGTCCTCCGTGGGGATGGGGTCGGGGTGGATGTCTCGGTGGATGTCTGGGCGGTTGCCGAGGCGGGGCACGCTTGGTGCTTTCATACAAGTCCCCTCGGGCGGTGCCGCGGTGCACGCCGGGTGGAACCCGCTGATGACCACGGTCAAGGCCTCAGTCTAGAACTTGCACCCGCGCCGGACGCTTGGAGGAACCCTACAAATCTGGCCCGGACTGCCACGCGAATGGTCCACACACCCTCCGGCGGAGAGGTTCGGAGACAGGGGAGACGTGCGGAGACGTTTACCGGATCGCCAGATCCACACGCTATACCTGAACTATGGCCCCCTCACCGACCCCACCCCCGCCGGTCACCTGGCTGGAGACCACCGGCTCCACCCAGGACCACGTCCTTCAGGCGGCAGCCGCCCAGCCGGACCAGTGGCCGCACCTGTCTGCGGCGGCCACCCTGGACCAGCGCTCCGGCCACGGTCGGCGGGGCCGCGGCTGGACCACCCCGCCCGGGACGGCCCTGGCGGTCTCCGTGGTGCTGCGCCCGGACCTGGACCTGGAGCACTACACCTGGGTGACCCTCGTGGCCGCGGCCGCCGCCTGCGGTGAACTACAGGCCCGGGGGGTCCCGGCCCGAGTGAAGTGGCCGAACGACCTGTTGGCCGAGGATGGACGCAAACTCTGCGGCATCCTCGCCTCCGTCCTGCCGGACCAGTCCGGGATCGTGCTCGGGCTGGGACTCAACCTGGACTTCGGTCCAGGCGGTCCGCCAGTGCCCACGGCCACGTCGGTCGCCGAGTGGCTCCCCGAGGGCACCGACGTCTCGGCTCCGGACCTGCTCGAGGCCGTGCTGAAGGCGCTGTCCGCGGCTCTGGACGACTTCGACCGCGCCGTCCGTGCCCATCCCGGTGAGGTGGACGGGACGCACCCGGCCGCGGCCGGCGTCGTGCGTCAGGTCACGACCCTGGGATCCGAGGTGACCCTGCACCTGCCGGGCGGATCCACCCTGGCGGGAACCGCCCGGGGGCTGGGATCCGGGGGCACCCTGCTCGTGGAACCCGCCGACCGTGGGAAGATGGACACGGCGGTGCCGGGCGCCACCCGCAGGGGTGCGTTGCTCGAGGTATCCGCGGCGGACGTGGTGCACCTGCGCCGCTGAGATCGCACGGAGAACGCACGGAGAAGGCACGGAGAACGAGAGGTCGGTGACGAGGTGGGGCTGAAACTGGCACCCGGTGAACAGGTGCGCGTGCGCACCCGCTCACACCCGCGCGCCCTGACCGGACCGGTCCTGCGGCTGATGCTGATCGCGCTGGCCACCAGCTACGTGCAGGGACTCCTGGCCCGGCCGGACCTACCCGAGCTGCTGGTGGAAGCCCGCGGCTGGCTCGTCGGCCTCGTCTGGATCCTGGCCGCCGCCGCACTGTTCTTCGGTTGCCTGCGCCCCGCCTGGCGCTGGTTCAACCGCCGCACCCTGCTCACCACCCGCCGGATCATCCAACGTGCCGGCTTCGGGGCCTCCCGCGAGAGGGCCCTGCACCTGCTCTCCGTCTACGATGTCCGGATGCGCCAACGCCGGGGACAACGGATGTCACAGTCCGGTGACCTGATGGTGGACCACGGCTCCGGGGGGTCCTGGGTACTGGCCAACATGCCCGAGGCCGTCCGCTTCCGGGAACTGATCCTGCGTGAGGTCGGCGCCCTGCGCCAGGAGATCTCACTCCAGGGCGGTGCCCCGCAGCCGCCGATGCAGGCCGCAGCGCCGTCACCCGGGTACCGGCCGGCACGGACACCAGCACCAGCGCCAGCCCCGGCACCGGCTCACGCGCCCTCCGGGGCGCACACACACGGCATCCTGGGTGGAAGGGGACGTGCCTACCGTGGCTGACGAGACCGCACCGATCGACGACTGGGACGAGCTGCCCGAACCCCTCGACCTGGACGCCGGAGACAGTGATCTCGGGGAACTCCTCGAGGGCCTCACCGGCACTGCCGTCCCCGGTGGGACCGCCTCCGGTGCGACCGCCCGCGGTGAGGCTGCGCCCGGTGAGACCGCAGTCGGCCCGATCCCGCGGACCGCGCAGATGGAGACGGTGCCTCCCGCGGACCAGACCCGTCAGGCTCGCAGTACACCGCCGCCGGATACGACCGCCTCGGCCGCCCTGGCCCTGCAGGATGCGGACGACGCCAGCTCCTGGACCCAGGCGATCTCCACCCTGGAGAAGGAACTGCTGGGCGGCCCCCGCACCATGACCCGGCGGGACATGGCCAGCGAGCTCGGCGTCTCGCTGATCTCCGCCCGCAAGCTCTGGCGGGCGCTGGGCTTCCCCAACGTCAAGGACGAGGACCGGGCCTTCACCCAGCTGGACACGGACGCCATCGGCACCATGATCGACCTGGTCCGCCGCGGCATCCTCAACGAGGAGACGGCCATCTCGCTGACCCGCTCCGTCGGCCAGATGACGGACCGCATGGTGGTGTGGCAGATCGAGGCGCTGGTGGAGAACAAGATCAGCGAGGGCATGACGGACCCGCAGGCCCGCCGTGAGGTGGTGCGCATGCTGCCGGAGATCATCGAACCCCTCGAAGAGGTGATGGCCTACTCCTACCGGCGCCAGCTGAACTCGGCCCTGCAACGGCTGACCGTCCGAGCGGAGGCCGGGCTGGCGGCCAGCGCCGTGGGGCGAGACGGTTCCGAGGACGACGCCCCGCTGCCACTGGCCCGCGCCGTGGGTTTCGCGGACATGGTCTCCTACACCTCCCTGTCCCGGCGCATGAACGAACGCACCCTGGCCCAGATGGTGCAGCGCTTCGAGAGCAAGTGCGCGGAGATCATCTCGATCGGCGGTGGCCGCCTGGTCAAGACCATCGGGGACGAGGTCATGTTCAACGCCGAGACACCGGAGGCCGGCGCCCTGATCGGACTGGCCCTGGCCCGGGCCATGTCAGAGGACGAGGTGCTGCCCTCGTCCCGCGTCTCCGTGGTCTGGGGACGGGTGCTCTCCCGGCTGGGGGACATCTACGGACCCACCGTGAACCTGGCCTCCCGGCTGACCTCGCTCGCGGATCCCGGCACCGTACTGGTGGATGCGATGACCGCCATGGCCCTGGAGTCGGACGAGCGTTTCATCCTGGTGCCGCAGCCGCCACAGATGGTCCGCGGCTTCGGCGAGATCCGTCCGTCCATCCTGATAGCCGGCACCGGCAACGGACTCGTCGTCGACTGATTCGGTCCTGACCGGCCCGGCGTTGGCAAGCGCCCAGCATGGGGAGTTCTCCCCATCAGAACCGTGCCACAGCGGGCTGGTGCCGTGAGCGGAACCGGTAGACTCCCCCGAGTGGCTACTGCGCCGTACGTGCACGGCAGCCCGGCATATTCGCTGACGGGGGAACAACGTGGGGACTGGTTTCGGTGCGGGGCGGCAGGGTGCCCTCAAGGCCACGGCGCTCATCGGCATCTCCGCGGTTGCCGTCACCGGCGCCATCCTCTACCCGGGTTTCCAGACCGCTGACGTGGACCTCAATGACGGCGGCGTCTGGGTGGTCAACACGGAAGAGAACAAGGTAGCCCACCTCAACTACCAGTCGCAGACCCTGGACGGTGGGGTGGCCACCACCATGACCGAGTACGACCTGGCGCAGCACGCGGACCGGGTGTACCTGCGGGACCTGGAGATGGGTGCGGCCACCGCGATCGACCCGGCCGCCTTCGTGCTCTCCGATGAGACGATGCTGCCGGCGAACTCCTCCTTCTCCTACGGTGAGAGGATCGTGGCCGTCTCGGATGCCGAGCAGGGACGCGTCTACGCCGCCACCACGGAGAACCTCGGGGCCATGTCCTCGGAGACCGCCGATCCGCTGTACGAGGCCGAGGGCCGGGTGCTCTCCGCCGTGGGCCGGGATGACACGGTGTGGGTGGCGGATCTGGACGCCGACCTGATCAAGGGCTTCCGACCGCTGACGGATGAGGAGCTGCGCGAGCAGGCCAACCAGACCGAGTCGGTCGGGGACGGCGAGACGGCAGCAGAAGGCCAAGCAGACGAGGCAGACGAGGCAGACGAGGCAGAGAAGGACGACGCCGGCCAGGAGACCGATCCTGCCGGCTTCCGGGAGATCTCCTCCACCGAGGTCGACGGACTCTCCGGGCTGGCTGAGCCGCAGATCTCGGCCGTGGGGGAGACCGGCGTCGTCTTCGACGCCGCCTCCGGCACCCTGGTGACCTCCGAGGGCGACTCCTCGGCCGTCGTCGACCCGGGTGAGGGCAAGCTCCAGGCGCCGGGTCCGGAGGCAGACGGGGCCGTCGTCGCCTTGGCGAACAAGACCGCTACCGTGCCCCTGGGGGGCGGCGAGGCCCAGTACACGCCCGTGGAGGAGACCGGCAGCCCGATCCAGCCGGTGCGCGTGGGCCACTGCACCCACGCCGCCTGGCAGGGTTCGGGCCTCTACCACCGGGACTGCGATGACGACTCCCGGGACACCACCGAGCGGATCCCGGAGATGCCGGCCGAGGCGCAGATGGTCTTCCGGGTCAACCGGGACGTGGTGGTCCTCAACGACATCTCCCAGGGCAACACCTGGCTGGTGGCGGACGGCATGAAGATCGTCAACAACTGGTCCGACCTGGAACCGCCGAAGGGCGAGGGCGAGCAGGAGGAGGAGGAGTCGGACGAGATCACCGACTCGATCGAACTCCCCGACCGTCAGGAGGAGAACCAGAGGCCGGTGGCGCAGGATGACTCCTTCGGGGTCCGCGCCGGGCGCACCACCGCCCTGCCGGTGCTGTTCAACGATGTGGACCCGGACGGGGACCTGCTGACCGCCGAACTCTCCGGGGACCAGCCGAAGACGGGCACCCTGCAGCGGATCTATGACGGCACGGGCTTCCAGATGGTGGTCCCTCCGGATGCCTCCGGCTCCTCGAACTTCACCTACACCGCGGACGACGGCCGCGGTGGCACCGACCAGGCCCAGGCCACCGTGCGGGTGGTCCCGGAGGACGAGAACACCAAGCCGGAGCAGAAGCGGGTGACCACCCTGCGGGTCCAGGCCGGCACCGAGGTCTCCCAGAACATCCTCACAGACTGGCAGGACCCGGATGGGGACGACCTCCAGCTGATGGGTGCGGTCTCCGAGGACGGGGACGTGGTCCGGGTGCGCCCGGACGGCGTGCTGACCTTCGAGGACGTCGGCAAGACGGACGGCACCAAGGAATTGGAGATCACCGTCTCGGACCGCCGGGAGTCCGCGACCGGGCGCGTGGTGGTGGAGGTGCTGCCGAAGGGCGCCGCCCCACCGATCACCGCCACGGACCACGTGACCGTGAACGTGGGGGAGGAGGCCACCTTCTCGCCCCTGGAGAATGACTTCGACCCGACCGGCGGCGAGCTGCGGCTGGCCCACGTGGATCCCGTCTCCGGGGCCGAAGCCCAGATGAACTCGGACACGGGCACGGTGTCCTTCCGCTCGGACCAGGAGAAGACCTTCTACCTGAAGTACGTGGCCACCAACGGCCCGTCCTCCGCGCCCGGGCTGATCCGGGTGGACGTCAAGGATCCGGCCAAGAACACCGGGGCGCCGGTGGCCGTGCGTGACGTGGCCCTGCTGCCCGCCAACGGCGAGGTGCTGGTCAACATCCTCGGCAACGACTCCGACCCCGAGGGCGGCGTGCTGGTGGCCCAGCAGGTGGACGTTCCGGACGACGCGCCGTTCAACGTGTCCGTGGAACGCAACGCCGTGCTGCGCATCACCGACCAGCAGGGCATGACCGGGCCGATCACCTTCTCCTACACCGTGACGAACGGGACCGCCGCCTCCCAGGGCGAGGTCACCGTCATCCCGATCCCGGCGCCCGAGACGATGGAGCCGCCGCGCCCCAATCCGGACACCGCCGTGGTGCGGGCCGGCGACGTGGTCACCGTGCCGGTGCTGGAGAACGACGTGCACCCCAACAACGCCGAGATGACCCTGGAGCCCGAGCTGGCCGAGGGAGTGGACCCGGCCGACGGCCTGGTGTCCGTCTCGGACAACAAGATCCGCTTCCGGGCCGGGGATGAGGCCAAGACCGTCTCCGCCGTGTACACCGTGTCCGGGCCGGACGGACAGCAGGCCTCCGCCCGCGTGACGTTCCACATCAACGAGCTGGACCTGGAGAACAACTCCCCGCCGTCGCCCGAGACCGTGGAGGGCCGGGTGTTCTCCGGAGAGACCGTGGCCATGCCGATCCCGCTGGACGGGATCGACCCGGACGGGGACTCCGTGTCCCTGGTGCAGTTGGAGACCCCGCCCACCAAGGGCTCGGCCAAGGTCACCGCCAACTCGATCGAGTACACGGCCACGGCCGGCGCCACCGGCACCGATGTGTTCACCTACGTGGTGGAGGACCGGCTCGGGGCCCGCTCGACCGGCACCGTGATGGTCGGGATCGCCCCGGTGGCCCAGGAGAACACCCCGCCCGTGGCGGTCAACGACTCCATCCGGGTCCGCCCGGACCGTCCGGTGGCTGTGGACGTGCTGTCCAATGACACGGACGCGGACGGCGATGAGCTGAAGTTCGTGGACACCCTGGAGGCCACCGAGGGCTCCGACGCCGCGCTGGTGGACGGCCGCATCCTGCTCACCTCCCCGGCCGAGGCCGGCTTCACCTCCGTGCGGTACACGATCACGGATGGCCGCGGCGGCCAGGACACGGGCACCCTGACGGTCGAGTCTGATCCCAACGCCCCGCTGCGCGCCCCGATCGCCCGGGACGACCGCGTGTCCTTCCAGGAGACCGTGGACCAGGACGAGGTCACGGTGGACATCCTCAAGAACGATGAAGATCCGGACGGCACGCCGGATGACCTGACGGTGGACCTGCCGGACAACCCGGAGGGTGTCACGCTCACCGAGGACCACCAACTGGTGGTGCCCGTGCAGTCCAACCCGCAGGTGATCACCTACCGGCTCACGGACACCGATGACCTCTCCTCCTACGCATTCGTGATCATCCCCGGCGCCGGCGAGGCCCGTCCGATCCTGCGCTCGGACGCCCCCATCGAGGTGACGGCCGGCGAGGAGCTGTCGCTGAACCTGGACGACCTCGTGGTGGTGCGGGACGGAAAGTCGCCGCGGCTGACCGAGGAGTCGAAGGTGTCCTCCACGCCGCAGTCCGAGGGTGGGCTGGTCCGCTCCGCCACGGAGCTGGTCTTCACGGCTCCGGCGGACTTCTCCGGCGCGGCCTCGGTGACCTTCGAGGTCACGGACGGCTCCGGCCCGGACGATGCCGAAGGCCTGAAGGCCGTGCTGACGCAGCCGATCACGGTGCTCCCACGCCCGGATGAGAACAAGCCACCGGTGTTCCAGTCCAACTCCATGGAGGTGGCCGCCGGCGGTGATCCCGCCCGCCTCGACCTGGCCCAGACCGCGTCCGATCCGGACCCGGACGACGCCGAGAACCTCACCTTCGCGGTGGGGGAGTCCTCCATCGAGGGCATCGACGTGAACCTCGAGGGCTCGGTGCTCACGGCCTCGGCCGGTGCCAAGACCCCCAAGGGGACCAGCGGCACGGTGCAGGTCACGGTGACGGACGGTAAGTCCGATCCGGTCACCGCGCAGGTGACCCTCACCGTGAACGCCTCGGACCGCCCGCTGGCCGTGGCCAATCCGGACACCGTGCCGGACGCCCACCAGGGCCGGTCCGAGACCGTGCCGGTGTTGGCCAATGATGTGAACCCCTTTGAGGGGGAGGGCTCGCTGAAGCTCGTCGGCGCTGAGGCCGCACCATCGCAAGGCGAAGCCACGATCTCCGGCGACACCGTGGTGGTCACCCCATCCGAAGACCTCGTCGGACAGATGACCGTGCAGTACACCGTGCAGGACATGACGGAGGACCCGGACCGTAACGTCGTGGGCACCATCACCCTGAACGTCAAGGGTGCCCCTGAGGCGCCCGGCGTCCCGCGCATCGACTCGGTGGGTGACTCCGAGGTGGTGCTCACCTGGGATGCCCCGGCCAACAACGGCGCTGCCATCACCGGCTACACCGTGACGGCGGGCGGCGTGAACCAGGAATGCGCCGCCACCACGTGCACCATCTCCGGGCTGACGAACAACCAGGAGTACACCTTCACCGTCACCGCCACGAACGAGGTCGGGGAGTCCGATCCCTCCGTGGCCTCCGCCCCGGCCCGCCCGGACGTGGAGCCCGAGCGCCCGGCCCCGCCAAAGGGCACCGACGAGGACAAGACGGCCGATCTGACGTGGACGGCCCCGGTCAACCGCGGCTCTCCCATCACCGCGTACACGGTGGAGATCTCCCCGGCCCCGGCCAACGGCGTGTCCCAGAAGTCCGTCTCCGGCACCTCCACCACGTGGGAGGGGCTGACCAACGGCACCGCCTACCAGTTCCGGATCCAGGCCGTGAACGATGCCGACCGGCCCAGCGAGTTCTCCGGCTGGTCGTCCTCGGTCACCCCCGCGGGCAAGCCGATGCAGCCATTGGCACCCTCGGCCTCCCGCGCCGAATCAGCGGTGAACGGCGGCGTGGCCAATGTGAGCTGGAAGGCGCCGAACGCCAACGGCGCCAAGATCAGCGGCTACACGCTGAACGTCTTCGAGGGTGGTTCGCTCCTGAAGTCGGTCAAGACCGGGGGCACCTCGCAGCAGGTCACCGGCCTGAAGACCACCGCCTCCTATACCTTCTCGGTGGAGGCGACCAACCGGGTCGGGACCTCCGAGACGTCATCGAAGTCCACTGCGGTCACGCCTTATGGGCGGCCGAAGGCCCCCTCGACGCCGTCGATCGACGCCACGGGATCGAACCACCAGATCACGGTGGACTTCACGGCCGGTTCCGCCAACGGCTCGCCGATCACCGGCTACCAGTATCAGGTCAGCGGGGGCAGCTGGCAGAGCCTGGGTGGCTCGGGCAGCACCATCAACGTGGGCAGCAACGGCAAGAATGTGACGGTGAAGGTGCGGGCGTTGAACGCCGCCGGCGCCGGCGACGCGTCGAGTGCCTCCAACCAGGAGAGCGCTTACGGCCCGGTCACGAACGCCTCGAACATCAAGGCCTCCGGCGGGGAGAAGAAGGTCAACTTCAGTTGGGGTTCCAATGCGTCGTCTTATGCGAACGGTCGCCCGGTCACCGTCACGGTGTCCATCTCCGGCTCCGGCAGCACGCCCAATGACGGTTCGCAGAGCGTGAGCACCGGCTACTCGGAGAGGCGCACCATCACGGTGACGGCGACTCCGAGCGAGGGTGAGGCGAAATCCTGGACGGGCAGTGCGACATCCAACGCGGCCCCGCCCCCGCCACCGAATCCCTCTGCCACTGTGCGTCGGGGCGCCCCGGTCAGCAATGCTGAATGCAATATCAGCTGCTACAACCTGAATGTAGAGCTCAAGGACGTCAACCCGGCGACGTACACGGTGCATTGCTGGTCAGACCAGGGTGGCGATCACCGATTCGGTACGTACGACCATACGATCTCAGTTGGATCGAGTAGGACCGCGCGGCAGGACGTAGGTTGTTATCACGGGAAGGTGTCTGGAGTAAAGATCTGGGCGAGGATTTACCAGAATGGAAACCACGTGGTTGATTCCGGGCGGATCAACGCCTGGTGACACACCGCCCGGCGAACAACTGCCGCTCAGTACCCAGTCCGCCGCTGTAACACGTCTCTAGCCTCCACCCGCACCACGAAAGCGAGTAACACCCATGACCATGACCACCGAACAGGCCGAGTGGTTTGCCGGGACGTTCGAGAAGATCTCGGACAACGTCGGCCAGGCCATCCTGGGCAAGGAGGACGTCATCTCGCTGGTCCTGACGGCCATGCTCACGGATGGTCACGTCCTGCTCGAAGACGCCCCCGGAACCGGTAAGACCATGCTCGCCCGTTCGCTGGCTGCCACGGTCAAGGGCACCCACTCGCGCATCCAGTTCACCCCGGACCTGCTGCCCTCGGACGTCACGGGCGTGACCATCTACGATCAGAAGACGCAGGAGTTCGAGTTCCACCGAGGCCCCATCTTCGCCAACATCGTGCTGGCGGATGAGATCAACCGCGCCTCGCCGAAGACCCAGTCGGCCCTGCTGGAGGTCATGGAGGAGTCCCGCGTGACGGTGGACGGCGTCACGTACAACAACGAGCACCCCTTCATGGTCATCGCCACCCAGAACCCCATCGAGCAGGCCGGCACCTACAAGCTGCCCGAGGCCCAGCTGGACCGCTTCCTCATCAAGACCTCGATCGGCTACCCGGACCGGGCCTCCACGGTGGAGTTGCTCTCCGGCGCCGCCCAGAAGGACCGTTCGGGTGCCCTGTCCCCGATCATCACCACCCAGGCCATCCGGGACATGACGGAGCTCGGCACCACAGTGCACGTGGACGGTGCCGTGCTGAACTACATCGCCGAACTGACGGAGGAGACCCGCGCCGCGGATGAGACCCGCCTGGGCGTCTCCGTGCGCGGCGCCATGGCCATGGTCCGGGCCGCCAAGGTGCGGGCCGCCTCGGTGGGCCGCAACTACGTCCTGCCGGATGACGTCAAGGACCTGGCCCCGCACGTGTGGACCCACCGTCTGGTCCTGGACCCGGAGGCCGAGTTCGCCGGTGCCACCCCGCAGGCCGTGCTCAGCCGGGTCCTGGCCACCGTGGGTGCCCCGCAGCACCGCACCGAGGCACCGGCCGCCGCCATGGCCGGAGCCGCGCCGTCCACCAACGGCCAGGCCGCTGCGGATGACGCGAACGAGGACACCGTCTACCGTGGCGGTTCCTCCGTCACCGGCGCCTGAGGGTTCACCGCACCGCATGAGCACCGAGTCATCACCTCAAACGCGCCGCTCGCAACGGGCGCAACGGACCACCGACCAGCTGCAGAACCGTTGGCGGCGCCTGCGCGAGTCCACGGCCGTCAGCACGGAGCCGGCCCGCGAGGCCGCCACCGGCTGGTGGGGCCGGAAGATCCAACCCGTCCTGGACGTCGTCTCCCCCCTGGGGTGGCTCGTGCTGTGTATCACCGTCGGGGCCTGGATCGTCGGCCTCGTGTTCGGGTGGGCGGAGGCCCTCATCGCCGGACTGGTCGGTGTCTTCCTGCTGCTGCTGGCCATCGGGTTCATCCTGGGCCGGTCCTCCTACCGGGTGGAACTGGACCTGGCCCGTTCCCGCGTGGCCGTGGGGGACCGCGCCGTGGGCGCCATCGAGGTGACCAACACGGCGGACAAGGCGCTGATGCCCGCCGCCATGGAACTGCCGGTCGGCCGCGCCACCGCCGTGTTCCAGCTGCCCCGCATGCGTCCGGCAGCGGTGCACGAGGACCTCTTCACCATCCCGACCAACCGCCGCGCCGTGATCACGGTGGGCCCGGTGCGCTCCGTGCGCCAGGACCCGCTGTCCCTGTTGCGCCGCCAGTTGAAGTGGACCGAGCCGGAGGAGCTGTTCGTCCATCCGCGCACGGCGGCGCTGCAGGGGTCCTCGGCCGGGTTCATCCGCGATCTGGAAGGCCTCCCCACCAAGGACCTGTCCAGCGCGGACGTCTCCTTCCACGCCCTGCGCGACTATGTCCCGGGGGATGACCGCCGGCACATCCACTGGAAGACGGTGGCCCGCACCAACAAGCTCATGGTGCGTCAGTTCGAGGAGACCCGGCGCGCCCACCTCGCGATCGCCCTGTCCACGAACACCTCCGAATACGCCACGGAGAACGACTTCGAGCTGGCGATCTCCGTGGCGGCCTCCATCGGGCTGGAGGCCTTCAAGGAACAGCGCAACCTGTCCATCCGGACCCACGCCGGACCGGTCCACACCGAGACGGGGCGGAACATGCTGGATGACATGACCCGGATCGAGGGCAAGCCGCTGCGCAAGACCAGCGTGGACGTGTCCCGCGAGACGGCGGACCAGGTCCCCAACGCCTCCGTGTTCTTCCTCATCACCGGCGACCAGCCGACTGCCGGCGACCTGCGCAAGGCGACCAACAACGTGCCTCCGGGCGTGCGCGCCTTCGCGATCCGCTGCGCCCACGGCCTGGAGACCCAGCGCGCCAACATCGGTGACCTGACCGTCATCTCGATCGGCGACCTCCAGGACCTCGGCCTGGCCCTGCGGAAGGCGGCAGCATGATGGCCCGCGGCCAGCGCGGCCAGCGCGGCCAGCGCACCCAGCGCACCCAGCAGACTGGTGCCCGCGCGGCGGCTCCCCAGCTGCCCAGGCAGCCCCGCCCCCGGGGCCTGCGGCCCGGCTTCACCTGGGCTCAGGTCGGTATCGACGCGGCCGTGCTGGTGATCCTGCTCGGTCTCGGCGTGCTCGGCTTCCATGACACCTTCGCCGGCGGCTGGCGCTATATCCTGGCCGGCTTCGGCGGCATCGTGCTGGGGCTGGGCCTCGCCCTGGCCAGCGCCCACCTGCACTGGAACGTCTGGAAGACCGCCGGTGCGGCCGTGCTCACCTACCTGGTGTTCGGCTTCGCGCTGGCAGCGCCCGTGGAGGCCGCCGTCGGGTTCCTGCCCAGCCTGGAGTCCCTGATGGTCCTGGTCACCGGGCCCGTCACGGCGTGGAAGGACATCCTCACGGTCGCCGCGCCCGTGGGCATCAACGGCGGCATGCTCGTGGCGCCGTACCTCTCCGGGATGCTCACCGCCCTGGTGGCCGGACTGTTGGCGTGGCGGGTCCGCCTGCCCTACTGGACCATCATCCCGGTCCTGGCCATGGCCGCCGTCGGGATCATGTTCGGCACCAAGGACGCGCCCATGGCCCTGGTCCGCGGCATGGTGCTGGTGATGGCCTCCGTGGCCTGGCTGGCCTGGCGCCACCACCGGATGCGGGTGCAGGGGACCCAGGCGGACTCGTCCGCCGAGTCAGCCGGTACGACCACCGTGTCCCATCCGTCCACCGCACGCAAGATGCTGTGGCGCCGGGTCGGCATGGGAGCCGCCGTGCTGGCCGTGGCCGGACTGCTCACGTCGGCCGCCTCGCCGCTGCTGCTGCAGGGACAGGACCGCAAGGTGCTGCGAGACGTGGTGGACCCTCCCATCGAGCTCTTCGACTACCCGAGCCCGCTGATGAAGTTCCGCCAGTACGTCAAAGACGAGCACGAGGAGGTGCTGTTCACGGTGGACGGGCTGCCGGAGGGCCAGCGGGTCCGGCTGGCCGCCCTGGATGCCTACGACGGCATGGTCTACAACGTGAACCCGCAGTCCGGCGGCAACTTCTCGCCGGTCGGCGACGCCTCCAAGCTCACCGGCACCTCGGACACCGAGATCCCGAACCGGTCCTCCGGCACCCTGGACATCTCCATCGAGGCCTACCGCGGCGTATGGTTGCCCGGCGGCGGCAAGCTCAACGGCGCCCAACTCCAGGGACCCCGCGCGGATCAGCTCTCCCAGTCCCTGTACTACAACGACGGCAACGAGACCGCGCTGTCCACCATCCCGCTGCAGCAGGGTGACTCCTACTCCGCGGACGTGGTCTTCCCGGTGCAGGTGGCCCCCGAGGACCTGGAGGGTCAGGACTTCGGGGAGATCGTCATGCCGGAGCTGACCGGAGTGCCGCAGATCGTGCCGGAGAAGGCCGCGGAGCTGACGGGCAACCAGGACCAGCCCTTCGCCATCGCCAGCGGTCTGGCCTCCACGCTGCATGAGTCCGGCGCGTTCTCCAACGGCCGCGAGGGCGAGGTCACCTCACTCTCCGGTCACTACGCCGGCCGCGTCACCCAGCTGTTGGATGCCGAACAGTGGATCGGGGACGACGAGCAGTATGCCGTGGCCATGTCCCTGATGGCCCGCTCCCTGGACATCCCGGCGCGCGTGGTGATGGGCTTCTACCCGGAGAACTATCCCGCGGACGGGGGCCCGGTCCAGATCAAGGGCAAGGACGTCCACGCCTGGGTCGAGGTCAACTTCGAGAACATCGGCTGGGTCGCCCTGGATCCCACCCCGGACAAGGACAACGTCCCCACCCCGCCGCAGCAGGAGCCCCAGTCCACACCGAAGCCTCAGGTGCTCCAGCCCCCGCCCCCGCCGCAGGAGCAGGCCGACCTGCCCCCGGACACGGCACCGGAACCCCAGGACGCCGAGCAGGAGGACCGCTCCTGGTGGGACCAGTGGGGTCAGCTCGTGATGATCGTGGTCTACTCGTTGATCCCGCTGATCATCCTGATGATCCCGTTGATCATCATCGCGATCCTCAAGACGCGTCGGCGCAAGCGCCGCCGGTCCGCGGACACCCCCGCCGAACAGGTCTCGGGTGGCTGGTCCGAGGTGTTGTCCCTGGCCACGGACCTGGGCTCCGAGCCCCAGCGTTCGGGCACCCGGCGCGAACATGCCGGCCAGCTGGCCGGGACCTTCCCGACGGTGGCCGCAACCACCACGCTGTTGGCTCGCCGCGCGGACCAGGCCGTCTTCGGCCCCGGGGAACCGAGCGAGGCACAGGTGGCCGACTACTGGGCGCGTGTGGACGAGAACCTGTCCGGGATGCGGGACTCAGTGGGTGGCTGGGCTCGTTTCCGGGCCAAGTACTCGCCGCGCTCTCTGATGCTCGAGGCCCGGGCCGGTCGCCAGCGGCGCCGCCGGGCGAAGAAGCTGCAGCGTCAGGTGGCCCGGGACCGTCAGGCCGAACGCCGCCGGGGGGACCGGACCGCCGAACGCCAGACCCGGGATGCCCGGCGTGGCGAGGGCACCCCGTCTGTCCGTACAGTGGACCAGCAAGCTCGCAAGGAACAGGAATAGGTACCCCGTGCAGAAAACCCTCAACCTGGTCAACGCCCCGGCCGGTAAGCGGCTGGCGGCCTGGCTGATCGACCAGATCCTGCCGGCGGCCGCCGTGGGCATCGTCGCCGGTGCCACCTTCCCCGCCGTGCTGGACTCTGCCGGAGTGGCCCAGCAGCAGGCGCTGGCCACCTACACCATGGCCATGCTGGTCACGTCCGTGGTGTGCCTGGCCTACACGGTGTGGCTGTGGGGCTGGCAGGCCTCCGCCGGCAAGACGCCGGGCAACCTGGTCCTGGGACTGCGGGTGACCTCGGAGGAGGGCACCGCCGCCGGCTGGGGCCCCATCTTCCTGCGGTGGGTCATCATCTCCGTCAGCGGGCTGGTTCCCGTGGTGGGCCCCGTGCTCATGCTGCTGTCCAACCTCTGGGACACGAACCACCAGCGCCAGGGCTGGCATGACAAGGTGGCCCGCACCCTCGTGGTGGATGTCAACGCCGGCCGCAACCCGCTGACCACCGGCGGGCTCTTCGGCCCGTCCACCTTTGCCCCCGGCGCGCTGCAGCCCGGGGACCCCGGCCACCCCGAGACCGGCGTCTCGGTGCCGCCGGCCTCACGCTGGCCCGCCTTCAACCCGGCGGTCGCGGCCGGTCCCATCACCTCAGTGCCCGGAGCCGGTACCCCCGCGGGCGGACCGCAGCAGCCAACGCAGCCGCCGCAGGCCGCACCGCCCGGCCACGCCCCGGCCCCACCGGCCCTCCAGCCGGCGGCTCACGCACCGGCCGCACCGTCCCCCAGCCCGACGTCGGCCGGTACGGCCACACCGTCAGCGCCGGCGACGTCCGGGGCCGGGCAGTCCTCCTCCGGTTATCAGGAGAGCCAGGTCGTGGTGGTCGGCGGCGCGGCAGATCCCGCTGATCCCGACCAGGAGATGGGCTCCACCCAGTTGCGCAGTGAGGTGTCTGACGCGCCGTCCGCTGTGAAGCTGAGGTTCGACGACGGCCAGCAGCACGTGCTGGCCGGTTCGGGCCTGGTGGGCCGCAACCCCGCCTCGGCCGCGGGGGAGAGCGTGGACCTGCTGATCCCGTTCGCAGACATGGGCCGTTCCGTGTCCAAGACCCACCTGCACCTGATCGTGGATTCGACCGGTGTCTGGGTGACGGACCGCAACTCCACGAACGGCTCCGGGGTGACCCCGCGAGGGGGCGAGCGTCAGCGACTGGAACCCGGGCAGCCGGTGCTGGCCCCGGTGGGCGCCACCGTGCACTTCGGAGACCGCTCCTTCACGGTGTCGGCTGCATGACCTTGGAGATGAGCGGGGATGCGCCCCAACGCCCGTTCCGGCTGAACTACGGCTTCGGCTCACACCGAGGCCTGCGCCGGCAGCTGAACGAGGACTCCTTGGTGGTCACGGGCAACCTCTTCGCCGTGGCGGACGGGATGGGTGGCCACGAGGCAGGCGAGGTCGCCAGCAGGATCTGCGTGGAGACCCTGGCCGCCGGGATCAAGGAGGTCCGCAACGACCTCACGGCCGATGAGCTGCAACAACTCATGGTGACCGCCGATGACGCCATCCGCCGGGTCGGGGGATCCCGGGCGGGGACCACCCTGGCCGGCGTGGCGATCGTCCGGGAACTGCACGGCCTGTACTGGATGGTCTTCAACGTGGGGGACTCTCGCACCTACCGACTCTCCGAGGGGGAGTTCGCGCAGGTCAGCGTGGACCATTCCGAGGTCCAGGAGATGGTGGACGACGGGTATCTGACGGCCGAGGAAGCCCGCCACCACCCCCGCCGTCATGTCATCACGCGGGCACTGGGGACGGGTGAGGCCTCCGAGGCCGACTTCTGGATGTTGTCCGTGCATGACGGGGATCGGCTCATGATCTGCTCGGACGGCCTCACCTCCGAGGTCTCTGACGAAGACATCCGCCGGCAACTGGCCGAGCAACACTCTCCGCAGGACGCCGTGGACGCGCTGATCCGGCTGGCACTGGACGGCGGTGGCCGGGACAACATCACCGTGATCGTGGTGGATGTGGAGGACACCGACGCCGAGGGCGAGCGGGTCACCACCTCGCCGCGGCCGGATGAGGAGGACGAGCACCAGATCACGCGCCCCCGGTTCGACGGCGGCAGCGGCGGACGGATGGTCAGCGGCGGACGCGTGTTTGGCATGGATCCGGATGCGGGTCCAGACGGGGACGGATCGAACGGATCCGGCGAAAGGGGAGACGGCCGATGAGTCAGACGGTGCGAGTTCGCTACAGCGCGGGAGGCTGGCTGGGCCTGGTGCGCGGACGCTGCCTCGTGGCGCTGCCGGCAGACGCCAGCGAGGAGACGGCCGCCGTGGCCTGGGACCTGCTGTCCGGTACCCCCGGCGTGGAGCAGCTGCTCGGCACGGTGTTGTCGGGCCGGCTGGACCTGACGGGGCTGCCCTCCTTCGCGATCGTGTCCTTCCGCGAGGGGACCTCGGTGCACGCGATCCTGCGTGGCGAGGTGTCCCTGCGCATGACCACCACGCGTGGGAGCGATACTGAGCTGAACGGCACCGGCGTGGCGACCTGGAACGAGCGGGTGTTCCGGGACATCGGCACCTTCGAGTTGCTCGTGGACGACGCCGTCTCTGACGTCGAGAACCTGCCCCTGGAGTCTGGCGCCGTCCGGCTGGGGTCACTGCATGCCGACCTCGGTCAAGGGTGCCCCGCCGACAGGGTGGCGGAAGAAGCTCCGGCAGAGGAGGATCCCGCGGAGGACCTCCCGGCGGTAGCCGTGGTGCCAGAGCCAGAGCCAGAGCCAGAGCCAGAGCCAGAGCCAGAGCCAGAAGCGGAAAGTGAAACGGAGGCTGCTGCAGCTGCCGACCCTGTCTCGGAGATCGCGGACGACTCCGGAGTCGCGCCTCACGAGGAGCAGGAGTCCGACACCGCTGAGGTCGCCGGGCCGGAGGTGGATGGCGAGATAGACGGCGCTGCGGAGTCTGAACCTGCCGCAGACGTTGCCGAGCCGGAGCCTGAGCCTGCCGCAGACGTTGCCGAGCCGGAGCCTGAGCCTGAGCCTGAGCCTGAGCCCGAGCCCGAGCCCGAGCCCGAGCCGGCGCCTGCCGCAGACGATGTCACGGACCACGACGCCACCATGGTGCCCGAGCGCCTGCCTGAATCCGCCACCACGGCGGAGAGCGCTACCGAGGACGTCGAGGACGATGTCGATGACCAGACCATCGCCAGCTCACCGTCGAGTGCTCGGCCGGGTTCCCCTGCCGCCCCGGCGGCTGCCCCGGAGGCCGCCACGGGACAGCCGGCACGGTCCGCCGGCGCCGTGCCGGGACCACAGGAACTCATCGATTCGGTGCCGTGGCTGGCCGCGGCCCGCAAGGCGGTTCCCCCGCCGGCTCCGGAGGCGGCCGACGAGGCGATGGTCGAGATGCCGGCGGACCTGAACATGACGGTGGCTCCGGCACCGTCCTTCGAGGATGACCACGGCGCCCGGTCCATGGACGTGGAGGACGTGGAGGACGTGGAGGATGCGGATGACGCGGACACCGTGCTCTCGCCGTCGGCTCCGGGCGCCGCGCCCGTCCCGGCCCCGGCCATGCCACCGGCCGGGCCGACGTCGGGCCCTGCAGTGGCCGGCACACCGACCACCGTGACGGATGACCACGACGGCGAGACCGTCATGAAATCAGACCTGGATCCGGCGGACCTGCCGGCCGGAGCCCCCGCCCCGGCCCTGGCTCCGCCACCGACGACCGGGCCTGTGGTGCTGGCACGCCAGTGCTCCGACGGCCACGCCAACCCGCCGACGAGCGCGACCTGCGGGATCTGCGGGCAGTCGCTCAGCGGTGAGGCCCAGCAGGTGCGCCGCCCCTCGTTGGGCCGCATCCGGATGTCCACCGGTGAAGTCGTGGAGTTGGACCGCCCGGCGGTGGTCGGCCGCCAGCCGCAGGCCCACCGGGTCGGCTCCGGCACCATGCCCCGGATGGTGCAGGTCCGCAGCCCCAATGGAGACATCTCGCGCTCCCACTGCGAGGTGGTGCTGGAGGGCTGGCATGTGCAGCTGCGAGACCTCAAGGCCACGAACGGCACGGTGCTGATCCGGGAGGGGCAGCCACCGCGGCGGCTGGGCCAGGGCGAGTCGCTCATGGTCCTGGACGGGGACATCGCTGATCTGGGCGACGGCGTCTCGCTGCGCTTCGAGGGGCTGCTGTGAGCGCAAAGCGCCCACCGGCACCGCCGCCGCACATCGGTGGTTTCCGGTACGTCAGCCTGCTCGGCTCCGGCGGCTTCTCGGATGTCTACCTCTACGAGCAGGACCGCCCCCGGCGCAAGGTGGCCATCAAGGTCCTGCTCTCCGGGCTGAAGACCGAACGGGCGCGCAAGTCCTTCGAGTCCGAGGCCAACCTGATGGCCCAGCTGTCCTCCCACCCGTACATCGTCACGATCTACGAGGCGGACATCACCGAGGACGGCCACTCCTACCTGGCCATGGAGTACTGCTCCCGGCCCTCCCTGGACGTGCGCTACCGCCGCTCACGTCTCGGCGTGGATGAGGTCCTGGCCTTGGGGATCCAGGTGTCCTCGGCCGTGGAGTCCGCCCACCGTGCGGGGATCGTGCACCGGGACATCAAGCCGGCCAACATCCTCACCACCGACTACAACCGTCCGGCGCTGACGGACTTCGGCATCTCCGGGACCACGGACATGCTGGATGACGACGCCGGCATGTCCATCCCGTGGTCCGCCCCGGAGGCCTTCGCGGGTGGCAGCCAGGACGGCTTCGCCATGGATGTCTGGTCCCTGGGGGCCACCCTGTACACGCTGCTGGCCGGGCGGTCCCCGTTCGTGCGTCCGGGGGCGGACAACTCGCAGAAGGAACTGATCTCCCGGATCGCCAAGGCGCCGCTGCCGCCGCTGAACCGGGCGGATATGCCCGCCTCCCTGGAACTGGTGCTGGCCACGGCCATGGCCAAGAACCCCGGTTCCCGGTTCCCCTCCGCCCACTCCTTCGCCTTGGCCCTGCAACGGGTCCAGACCGAGTTGGGACTGTCCGTCACCCCCTTCGAGGTGATGGACGAGTCCGGCTCGCTGGAGGCAGAGGACGAGGAGACCGAGGAGGGCGGTGACGCCACCCGTGTCCGGCAGATCGTCTCGATCGATCCGGACCGCGGCTCCACCAACACCTCCCGCCACTTCCCGCCGATGCCCCCGCCCTCCGGGCCGCCGCGGAGCCCCGAGGACATCGAGGGCGCCACGGTCATGCGGCCGGGCCCGGGTGGCACCCCGGATGACGACCCCACCATCATGGGCGGCCGGGTCGGTAATGGCTGGGCCGGGTCCCGTGCGCCGCAACGGCCTGTCAGGACCTTTCCCGACGCGGGCGGCGAGTGGGAGCCGGACGGCGCCACCGCGCACCGGGTGGAGGAGAAGACCGGATCCTCACCGACCGCGGCATGGGTCTCGGAGAACAAGATCGGCATCGTCGCCTCCCTCGTGGTGCTCGTGCTGGGCATCGTGGGGGCCGTGTGGCTGGCCAACAACCTCGCGGTCCAGCCGCGCCAGGACCCGGACCCGACGTTCATCAGCGAATCCCCGGGCCTGCCGGTCCCGGAACCTGAGGATCCTGTGACCGCGGCGGAGGGCGTGATCGCCAGCGAGGAAGGTGGGGAAGCCGTCTTCACGTGGGAGAACCCGGACCCGAAGGACGGCGACACGTACATGTGGCGGACCACCACCGCCACCGGCAAGGGCCGGATCACCACCGCGGACGAGGCCACGGCCAGCACAGCGGTGCTGGAGGGGGACCGCACCTGCATCGAGGTGGTGGTGATCCGGTCCAACGGCAAACAATCGGATCCGACCGTGGGGTGTCTCGAATAGGTCCTGTCTCAATACGGGTGAAGAACAGGTTTGACGGGCATCATGGGACTGTGACGATGAATCAGGGGGAGTGGTCATGAGCGTGGGGGAACAGGACCGTCGGGACGGATCGGTCCAGTCGGTCCAGGATGATGGTCTGCCGGACGGCGAGGGGGCCGGTGAGCTCTCCCTCGACTTCGTGGGCGAGTGGTACGAGGTCTCCCCGGAGACGGTCTTCACCATCGGGCGTGAGGGCGATCTCGAGATCGACGACAACCCCTACCTGCACCGCCGCTTCATGGAGATCCAGCGCATCGGCGGCCTGTGGTGGCTGTCCAACGTGGGGACCATGATCTCGGCCACCGTGGCCGACTCCTCCGGCGGCATGCAGGCCTGGGTCTCGCCGGGATCCCGGATCCCCCTGGTCTTCGGCCAGCTCAACGTGGTCTTCACCGCCGGCCCCACCACCTACGAATTCGCCGTGCACCTGAAGAGCCCGTCCTTCCTGCAGCAGTCCAACGGCAGTGAAGCCGTGGGGGACACGACCATCGGCCCCGTGGTCTTCACCCCGTCCCAGAAGGCCATCATCGTGGCCTTGGCCGAGCCGATCCTGCGCCGCGGCGGCACCGGGTTCTCCACCGTGCCCTCCTCCGCCAACGCCGCGAAGCGCCTGGGCTGGCCGCTGACCCGCTTCAACCGCAAGCTGGACAACGTCTGCGACAAGCTGGACCGGGTGGGCGTGGCCGGACTGCGCGGCGGTGGTGGCAAACTGGCCACCAACCGCCGGGCCCGCCTCGTGGAGCACGCCGTGACGTCCCACCTGATCACCCCGGACGACCTGCCGCTGCTGGACCAGTCCCTCGGCGACGAGGACTGAGAGTCCTCGGGGGTGTCATCCGATTCCACGCACACGGCCCCTGGAAGGGCGCCGTCGGTGCGTGGAATCGGAGGACTCCTCCGGCCCCAGATGGCCCTGGCGCTCCAAGGGCCCAGGCGTCAGGGGATGATCACCAGCTTGCCGGCCGTGTGGCCGTCCTCGACGATGGCCAGCGCGTCCTGGGCGTCCGCCAGACTGAAGCGCCGGCCCACGTTGGGGGTGACGAGGCCGTAGGAGATCACGTCGGTGATCTTGGCCAGCGCCCCGCCGGTCCGCACGACGGCGGCTCCGCCCAGTTCCGCGACGAGGTCCGGATCCACGGTGGAGATGACCCCCTTCGGGTCCTTGGCCACCGCGGCGATGTCCCGCAGCGGCTGCCCTCCGACCAGGTCGACCACCAGGTCCACACCGTCCGGGGCAACGGCACGCACCCGATCTGCAGCGCCGTCACCGGACTCGACGAACGTGGCCCCGGTGGATTCCACCAACTCCCGCTTTGACGCACTGGCCACCCCGATCACCGTGAACTGGTGGACCTTCCCGATCTGGGCCGCCATCAGTCCCACGCCGCCGCCGGCTCCCAGGATCAGCAGCGTCTGACCGGCCTCGAGTTCGATCTGGTGGGTGACGTCATAGGCGGTGGACCCGGCGACCGGGATGGCCGCCGCATCCGCGAAGGGGATCTCCTCCGGTTTGGCCACGGTGTTGGCGGCATCCAGCACGGCGTGCTCCGCGAAGGTGCCTTCACCCGCGGCAGGCTGCCCGAGCACGGCATCACCGACGGCGAAGGCGTCCACGCCCTCTCCCACGGCGGTGACCACGCCGGAGGCCTCCAGCCCCATCGGGGAGGGCAGGCTCCGACGGGTACCGAAGCCGCCGGAGCGCATCGTGATGTCCGCCGGGTTCACGCCGGCGGCCCTGACCTCTACCACCAGTTCGCCGGGGCCCGGCTGCGGTACCTCGCGCTCGACCATCTCCTGGTTCTCCGCTCCGCCATAGGCTGCGAAGACCAATACCTTCGACATCTGCTCCTCCTGCATTCCTTGTCACATCATCCGTGGTCGGCCCAGGGCCGGGTTCCGCCCTGCGGCGGGGTGTAGTGCGTCTGTCGGTATCCGGTGCTCAGGCGTCGACGGCTGTCGCGCCCGCCTCCTCCTGCACCTGCTGGCGCCTCGGCTTCCGCAGCTCCTTGGACATGGCCGTGGAGTTCTGGTCGTTGCGCATCAGGCGCATGGCGTTGAGGATCACCACCAGCACGGAGCCCTCGTGGACCAGCATGCCGACGGACATGGTCACGCCCCCGGCGAAGACACCGGCTAGCAGGACCACCACGGTCGCCAGGGCGATGACGATGTTCTGCTTCATCACGCTCACCGTGCGCTTGGCCAGGCTGATCGACTCGGGCAGCTTCATCAGGTTGTCGCCCATCAGGGCGATGTCCGCGGTCTCCACGGCCACGGCCGAACCAGCAGCACCCATGGCCACACCGATGTCCGCCGTCGCCAGCGCGGGGGCGTCGTTCACGCCGTCACCGACCATGGCCACGGTGTGACCCTCCCGCTGCAGCTGAGCCACCGCCTCCAGCTTGTCCTCCGGCAGCAGCGAGGCGTGGATCTCGTCGATCCCCGTCTTCGCACCGATGGACTCCGCCACCAGACGGGTGTCGCCCGTGAGCATGACGACCTTCTTGACGCCGGCATCGTGCAGCCGGGCGACCATGGCCGGAGCGTCCTCGCGGATCTGGTCCGCGACGGCGATCACGCCGATGACCCGGTCGTCGACGGCGACGATCATGGGGGTCCGTCCCGCGGCGGCGAGCTCCTGAGCTGCCGGGCCGGCGCCGACGTCGTCCCTCACGCCGTACTGGTCCAGCAGCGGCGGGTTGCCGATCAGCACCCGCTGCCCGCCGACGTCGGAGACGATCCCCTTGCCGGGCACCGGGGTGACGTGGCCGGGGATGCCCTGCGGGGCCACACCGGCCTCGCGGGCGGAGTCCAGGATCGGCTTGGCGAGCGGGTGCTCGGATCCGGCCTCGGCGGCCGCAGCCCAGCGCAGCACCTCGGTGCGGTCCAGCTCGGCCGACAGGACCACGACGTCGGTCAACTGCGGCCTGCCCTCGGTGAGGGTGCCGGTCTTGTCCACGGCCACGGCCGAGATCTTGGCGGAGGTCTCCAGGTATTCCCCACCCTTGATGAGGATGCCGTTGCGGGCAGCACGGCCGATGCCGGCCACGATCGCGACCGGGATGGAGATCACCAGGGCGCCGGGGCAGCCGATGACCAGCAGGGTCAGGGCCAGCACCACGTCCTGGGTGATGAACCAGGTGGCCAGGGCCAGCACGATCACGGCGGGGGTGTACCACTTCGAGAAGCGGTCGATGAAGGCCTGGGTCTTCGCCTTGGCATCCTGGGCCTCCTCCACGCGGTGGATGATGCGGGCCAGGGTGGTGTCCGCGCCGATGCCGGTGGCCAGCACCTGCAGGAAGCCGCCGCGGGAGACGGTGCCGGCGAAGACCTGGTCTGACTTGGCCTTCTCCACGGGGATCGACTCGCCGGTGATGGAGGCCTCGTCGATGGCACCGGTGCCGGAGACCACCTGTCCGTCCACGGGCACCTTGGCGCCGTTCTTCACCAGCACGATCTCGCCCATCCGCACCAGGTGGGCCGGGACCTCGACCTGCTCGCCGTCCCGCATGACGACGGCGCTGTCCGGGGCGACGGCGACGAGCTCGCTCAGTGCCGAGCGCGTCTTGTTCAGGGTGGCCGCCTCGAGGGCGTGGCCGATGGCGAACAGGAAGGTGACGGCTGCGGCCTCCCAGAAGTTGCCGATGAGGATGGCACCGATCGCGGCGATGGACACCAGCAGGTCGATGCCGATGACCTTGACCGAGAGCGCACGGACCGCCTTCACCACGATCCCGTAGCCGGCGACGACCGCCGCGGCCAGCATGAACAGGTTGGCCAGCGTGAAGGCGTGCCCAGAGCCGTGGGCGTGGACGCCGGCATCGATCCACCACTGCGGGCCGACCACGGAGTTCCAGGCGCCCGCGTCCAGTCGTTCCACGCCGAAGGAGAGGAGGATGAGCAGGCCCGAGATGGCGGGGACGGACCAGCTGCTACGGACCCATGTCTGGAGCCTGTTCATGAGAGGCGTCCTTTCTGAGGAGGCGGGATGGGCGGGAGGTCAGAAGGCGGACGGGGCGGCCGTGTAGCCCGCCTTGGCGATGGCGGCGACGATGTCGTCCACCGTGGTCTTCGACTCGTCGTGGTCGACCTCGACACGGGCGGTGGCGAAGTGGACCTTGACGTTCTCCACGCCCTTGAGCTTGCCGACGTGCTTCTCGATCTTGCCCACACAGGAGGGACAGGAGAAGCCCTCGGCGCGGAAGAGGGTGTGGGTGGTGGTGTTCGTGGTGGTCACGAGGTGCTCCCTGATGCGTCGGCGTCCCCGGGGCCTTCCCGGGGGCGTACTCCTACGCTAGGCAGACGGCTTCGGAAGCGACATGATGCGCGTCAATTCTCCGCAAGGTAGCCTGCCGGAAGGGGTCGACAGGAGGACACGATGGCATTCCAGGACGTCGGGACGGAACGGGGTCCGGCAACGCAGGGTCGCCGCACCATCCCGCTCCGTGAGATCACCCCGCCCCATCACTGCCCGCGGCCGGTGCGCCTGAACGTGCTGTCCCGGGCCCCCTACTTCCGGGGCATGGGCGAGGCTGAGCTGGACGGGATCGACCGGCGGATGCGGACGGACTCCTGGGCCGCGGGGGACCTGCTGTACCAGGCCGGCGAACCGGCGGGCGCCCTCTACGTGGTGGCCGAGGGCCGGGTGAAACTCTCCCAGAGCACCGCCGCCGGGGTCGAGACCGTCTCGGACATCATGGTCCCCGGCGAGCTGTTCGGTGGGATGACCACGCTCGGCGAACCGTACCACCGGCAGACCGCCTCCGCGCTGGTGGGCTCGTGCACGCTGCGGATCGACCAGCGCGACTTCCGCGAGGTGCTGACCGAATACCCGCTGGTCGGTCTGACGGTCCTGGACGACGTCGCGGCCCGCCTGACCCGGGCGCAGTCCGACATCAGCGGGCAGACCAGTGACCTGGTCTCGCAGCGCGTCGCGACCGCCCTGCTGCGACTGGCGGACAAACTCGGTGAGGACCGCGGGGCCGAGGGGATGATGCTCGAGGTCCCGCTGACCCGGTCGGACCTGGCAGGGCTGGCCCGCTCGACACCGGAATCCGTGTCCCGGGTGATGAGCCGGTGGAAGCGGGAGGGCGTCATCGAGTCGGGGCGCCGCTGGACGGCGCTGAAGGACCTGGACCGGCTCCGGGACGAGGCCGGTGGATACTCGGCGTCCGGGGCAGCAGGGGAGGTCTGAACCATGGGTGCGCGGCAGCATTCACGCCGGGGCCGAGCCGCCCGGGTGTTCGGCGCAGTAGCCGTCTCGGGTGCCATGATCCTGGCCGCCTCGTCCTGCGGCCTGGTGGAGGAGGTGCTGCCTGACAAGCAGCCGATACCGCATCAGGAGTTCGTCAGCCGGCCGGACCTGAAGCCGCCTGCCGTCCAGATCACCCACGGCCCGGCCTGGACGGAGGAGTACGGGGACACGGACGAGCTGACCTTCATCAGCCCCAACTACGGATCCGAGACACCCCAGGACGGGTCCGTCATCCTCGACGCCTCCGGCGAGCTCGTGTGGATGGAACCCGCCTCGGACGAGGACAGGGAGGACGATCCCTTCGACCTGCGGGTCCAGGAGTACCGGGGGGAACCCGTGCTCACGGTGTATTCGGGCTCCAGCGAGGGCGGGATGGGGGACGGCGAGATCCGCATCCTCGATCAGTCCTATGAGGAGATCGCCCGGGTCACCACCGGCGGCACCCTGGGGCCCGGCCACGCGGACTTCCATGACACCACCATCACCGGCGAGCACACCATGCTGATCGCCGCCTACCACCCCACCCCGGCAGACCTCAGCGAGCTGGGCGGCCCCGAGGACGGTCATCTCCAGGACGCGGTCATCCAGGAGATCGACATCGCCACCGGGGACGTGCTCTTCGAATGGAGCGCGATCGACCACGTCCCGCTGCACCAGACGATGCTCGACTTCGACGAGGAACAGGATGAGGTGGATCAGGACGCCGGGGACGGCGAGGAGCCGGCGGAACTGGGTACCGAGGCCGAACCCTTCGACTACTTCCACATCAACTCCATCACCGAGGACGCAGACGGCTCCCTGCTGGTCTCCGCCCGGCACACCAACGCGGTGTACCGGATCGACCGCACCACCGGGGCGGTGGACTGGACCCTGGGCGGCTCGGCCAGCGACTTCGAGATGGGTGAGGGTGCCACCTTCGCGTGGCAACATGATGCGCACCGCCGCCCGGACGGCACCCTGACCCTGTTCGACAACCACGCCCACGGCGGTGCCGGCGACGAATCCTCCCGGGGGTTGCGCCTGCGTCTGGACGAGCAGGCGATGACCGCCGAGGTGGCCACCGAGTACCTCCCGCCCGCCCAGCGCGAGGCCGGGTCCATGGCCAATGCGCAGCAGTTGCCGAACGGCAACATGCTGATCGGCTGGGGTGCCCGCCCCCACTACTCCGAGTACACCGGGGCGGGTGAGCTCATCTACGACGTCTGCCACGGTGACGAGTGCATGGGGGCCGGTTTCGAGGGCGGCGGAGGCAGCTACCGCGCCTACCGGTTCGACTGGACCGGCCATCCGGCCACGGACCCGGATGTGGTGGTCCAGGACGGCGGCGAGGAGCACGACGGCGGCCCGGTCGCCTTCGTCTCCTGGAACGGGGCCACCGAGGTGGCCCGGTGGCGGCTCGTGACAGGTCAGGACGCAGCCAGCGCCACGGAACAGTCCACGGTGGACCGGGACGGCTTCGAGACGGCCATCCCGGTGCCTGCGGCCGCCGCGGACGCCGCCTACACCGGCGTTCAAGCACTGGACGCCGAGGGTGCCGTCCTCGGGACCGGAGCCGCAGCACGCGGCTAGGCTGGACCGGTGAGTACCGAGCAGACCACCCCCGAGGTTCCGGACACCGACCCGGACATCGACCCGAACATCGACCCCGACGTCGATTCCGCCGTCCAGCCGGAGTCCAAGGACATCCCCCCGGAGGCCCTGCGGGAGCAGTACGAGGACCTCGTGGACGTGGTCCGCAAGCACCGCACGGCGTACTACCAGAATGATGCGCCGGAGGTCTCGGACGCCGAGTACGACGCCCTCTACCGCCGCCTGGAGGACCTCGAGGCGCTGCACCCGGAGATCGTGTCCAACGACTCGCCCACCCAGGAGGTCGGTGGCGAGGTCTCAACCGCCTTCGCCCCGGTCACCCACCTGGCCCGGATGTACTCCCTGGACGACCTGTTCTCCATCGAGGAGTTGCGCGCCTGGTACGAGAAGACCTCCGCCTCGATCGAGAAGATCGCCCCCGGCACGAGACCCCGCTGGCTGGTCGAGGTCAAGATCGACGGCCTGGCCGTGAACCTGCTCTACCGGGACGGCGTCCTGGTCCGGGCCGCCACCCGCGGGGACGGCACCACGGGGGAGGACGTCACCCACAACGTGATGACCATCAAGGACATCCCGCAGCAGCTCGCCGGTTCCGGCTGGCCGGCGGAGATGGAGGTCCGCGGGGAGATCTTCATGCCCAGCGCGGACTTCCGCGCCTTCAACGAGCAGCGGGTGGGCGAGGGACTGGCACCGTTCGCGAACCCCCGCAACTCCGCGGCCGGCTCCCTGCGCCAGAAGGACCCCGCCGAGACGGCCAAACGGCCCCTGAGCATGTTCGTGCACGGCATCGGTGCCCACACGGGCCTGGACGCCGAGTCGCAGTACGGCACCTACGAACTGCTGGCGTCCTGGGGCCTGCCCACCAGTCCGTACACGCGGATCGTGGACACCCTCGAGGGCCACGGGGGCGATGACACCGGCATCCTGCAGTTCATCGAGGACAACGGTGCCCAGCGTCACGGCCTGGTCCACGAGATCGACGGCATCGTGGTCAAGGTGGACTCCTTCGCCCTGCAGCGGGCACTGGGTCACACCTCGCGCGTGCCCCGCTGGTCGGCGGCCTACAAGTACCCGCCGGAGGAGGTCCACACACGGCTGCTGGACATCCGGGTCAACGTGGGCCGCACCGGCCGGGTCACCCCCTACGCCGTGATGGAACCGGTCCTGGTGGCCGGATCCACCGTCTCCATGGCCACCCTGCACAACCAGGACGTGGTCCAGGCCAAGGGCGTGCTGATCGGGGACACCGTGGTGTTGCGCAAGGCCGGGGACGTCATCCCGGAGATCGTCGGACCCGTGATGCCGCTGCGCGAGGGCAAGAAGGAGGTCCCGGGCGACGCCGCGGCCGGACCGATCGGAGAGGGCGAGCTGCGGCCCTTCGTGATGCCCGCCGACTGCCCCTCCTGCGGCACCGCCCTGGCCCCCGCCAAGGAGGGGGACGTGGACCTGCGCTGTCCCAACGCCCGATCCTGCCCGGCCCAGCTCACCGGCCGGATCGAGCATGCCGCCTCCCGCGGGGCCTTCGACATCGAGGCGCTGGGCGAGGAGGCCGCCCTCTGGCTGACGAACGGCCCGGGCCCGGACCCGGCGGAGAACGACCAGCAGGTCCGCCCCGAAGGCCCCGGCCTCATCACCGAGGACGCCCAGCTCTTCGAGCTCTCGGACACGGAGCAGAAGAACCTCAAGGACCCCTACGATCCGGAGCAGCTGTCCGAGATCCAGGCGAGACTGGCCGAGGTCATGGTCTGGCGGGAGAAGCGCGCCCGGGACCCGGAGACCGGCAAGATGGCACCCTCCGGTGCATGGGAACTCAAGCCGTACTTCTGGACCCAGGGCACCGCCAAGAAACCGTCCGAGCCCACCGCCAACACCCGCCGGCTCTTCCAGGAGCTGCACAAGGCGAAGACCCAGCCGCTCTGGCGCGTGCTGGTGGCCCTGTCCATCCGCCACGTGGGCCCGACCGCGGCCCGCTCCCTGGCCACCGCGTTCGGCTCCCTGCAGGCCTTGCAGGCACTGGCCACCGAGGCCACCGGCGCGGCGGACGGTGGTGACGAGGCGGCGGCCGAGGGGTCCCACGCCGCTGCCCAGCAGCGCCTGGCCGATGTGGACGGCGTGGGACCGATCATCGCCGAGGCCGTGATCGACTGGTTCGCCGAACCCTGGCATCGGGAGATCGTCGGACGCTGGCACGCGGCCGGCGTGGTGATGGAGGACGAGCAGGACGCGGACACCCCACGCACCCTTCAGGGTCTGACGATCGTGGTGACCGGATCCCTCGAGGATTTCAGCCGTGACTCCGCCAAGGAGGCCATCATCATCCGCGGTGGCAAGGCCTCCGGTTCGGTCTCGAAGAAGACCGACTACGTGGTGGCCGGGGAGAACGCCGGGACGAAGCTGGACAAGGCCGAATCCCTCGGCGTGACCGTGCTGGACGAGGAGGGTTTCCGGACACTGCTGGCCGAGGGGCCGCCGGAACCAGACCAGGAACCAGCGCAGGAACCAGAGGAGGACGCATCATGAGTCAGGGACTGCTCGCCGTGGCCCGGGCCGCGGCCCGGGCCGGAGCCGCGGTGTTGGCGGAGAGGACCTTGGGCCCGACGCCGGCCACGCAGGACTCGCTCGGAGCGGTCACCAAGTCCTCGGGCTCGGATTGGGTGACGGACTACGACCGCCGGGCCGAGCAGGCGGTGCGCGCGGTGATCACGGCCTACCGCCCGAACGATGCGATCTCGGGTGAGGAGTATGGACACACGGAGCCGGCGGATCCCTCGGGCTTCCGCTGGTCGATCGATCCGCTGGACGGCACCACCAACTTCATCCGCGGCGTGCCGCAGTTCTGCACCTCGGTGGCGGTCCAAGGCCCAGCCGGCCCAGCCGGCCCGGAGGCTCCTGATTCCGCGACCGACGCCGCGACCGACGCCGCGACCGACGCCGCGGGCGAGGTGCGCTGGTTGGCGGGGGCCGTCGTCGCGCCCGCCCTGGGCCGGACCTGGTATGCGGCCGCCGGCAGCGGGGCCTTCTCCACCGTGGACGGGCCCGGACTGGATGGAGAACCCGTGCGGATCCATGGGCCGATCGTCGGCCGCTCCGGGCGGTTGCTGGCCTCCGGCTTCGGGTATGCGGGCCAGCGCCGCGACTTCCAGCTGCGGGCCCTGGCCGAGCTGTTGCCCCACTTCGGGGACCTGCGGCGGATCGGCTCGGCCGCCCTGGACCTGTGCATGGTGGCGGACGGCACGCTGGACGCCTACGCCGAGTTCGGCATCCAGGAGCACGACTGGTCCGCCGGGGTCCTCATTGCCGAGGAGGCCGGGGCGCCGGTGCGGCGGCCCGATTCCGGGGACGGGACGAACCACCCGGATTGGACGGTGGCCGGGGTGTTGGACCCGTCCTGGGCGGCCGGGGAGTTCCACCTCCCGCGACCGGCCCCCGGCCAGGCTGCGGGGAGCTGAGGCCATGCGCCGACTCTTCGCCCGGGCCTGGTTCCTGCCCGCCATGATGCTGGCCCTCGGCGCGCTGTTTGTGGTCTGGGGACTGATCGGCCGGGGGCCGCTGAACTACGTGGCCGCGGCCATCCTGTTGTTCTCCGCGGTGCGCTTCGTCTCCACCACCCAGGTGCAGTCCCGCCCCGTCTCCGGGGTGGAGGAGCATCTGACCGCCGGGGGAGTGGTGGTGTACTGGCGCCCCGGCTGCCAGTTCTGCGCCCGCCTCATCCGTGAACTGGGCTCCCAGGGCCGGAGCGTGCCCTACTGGGTCAACATCTGGGCCGATCCAGAGTCCGCCGCCCGCGTCGGCCAATACCACCACGGTCATGAGACCGTGCCCACGGTGGTCACCTCAGACGGGCACTTCGTGGCCAAGGACGCCGAGACCTACGGCAGGGCCAAGGCCGTGATCGGACGTTCCAAGCCCGCGGTGTGAGGGGTGGCCCGAGCGAAGGTCTGCACTGGCCTGAGCGGCGGCCTACACCGGCGCGCCGAACGATTGGTCCCCGGCCTCCGCGAAGTTGCCGGTATGAGGGCCGAAGTTGCCGCTCTGGAGCCTGTTGGGTGGGCTCAGTGTGGCCTGGGGGGACCAATCGTTGGTCCTTCATTCGGCGGGACGGGACTCAACATCTGGGACTCAACAACAAGAAGTGGACCGGCCGGCGGGTAGGACGGCGGACTGACCGACGGGCGGGACCGTCGAGTGGGGGCCGGGGCGGTGCCCCACCGGATGGTGGTCTCGCGCACGGTGGTCTCAGGCATGGTGGTCCCCTCGAACGGGGGTGGGCAGCAGCTCTGCGATGAGCCTCTGGATGCGGGTCTTGATGTCGTCGCGGATGGGTCGGACACTATCGATGCCCTGGCCGGCCGGGTCATCCAACGTCCAGTCCTCGTAGCGCTTGCCGGGGAAGAAAGGGCAGACATCCCCGCAGCCCATGGTGATGACCACGTCGGAGTCCTGCACCGCCTCCGTGGTGAGGACCCGGGGACGGTGGGCACTGATGTCGATGCCCTCCTCGGCCATGGCCTGAACGGCCGCCGGGTTGACGGTGTCAGCCGGTTCGGAGCCGGCCGAGCGGACCTCGATTCGGCCGCCGGCGAGGTGCTGGAGGTAGGCGGCGGCCATCTGGGAGCGGCCGGCGTTGTGCACACAGACGAACAGTACCGAGGGCTGGGGGGTGGACGTGGTCGGGTGTTCGGTGTTCATGCGGGGAGCCGATCAATGGAGGGGGCGGTGGGAACGGTCGGGTCGCCGGGGAAGAGCCGGCGGCCGGCCCAGAGGCAGACGTAGATGAGGCCGACGAGCACGGGGACCTCGATCAGCGGGCCGACCACGCCCGCCAGGGCCTGGCCGGAGGTGACGCCGAAGGTGCCGATGGCCACGGCGATGGCCAGCTCGAAGTTGTTGCCGGCCGCGGTGAAGGCCACGGTGGTGGATTTGGCGTAGTTCAGGCCCACGGCCTTGGAGGCCATCAGGGAGATGCTGAACATCAGCACGAAGTAGGTCAGCAGGGGCCAGGCGATCCGCGCCACGTCCCACGGGTTGGAGGTGATGGCCTCGCCCTGCAGGGCGAAGAGCAGCACGATGGTGAACAGCAGTCCGTACAGGGCCCAGGGGCCGATCCGCGGCAGGAAGGTCTCCTCGTACCAGGTGCGGCCCTTGGCCTTCTCGCCGAAGTGGCGGGTCAGGAAGCCGGCCAGGAGCGGGATGCCGAGGAAGATCAGGACGCTGAGGACGATCGCCCAGACGGAGAAGTCGGCCGAGGTGGTCGCCAGTCCCAGCCAGGAGGGCAGCACCTGCAGGTAGAACCAGCCCAGGGCGCCGAAGGCCACGACCTGGAACACGGAGTTGATGGCCACCAGCACGGCGGCGGCCTCCCGGTCACCGCAGGCCAGATCGTTCCAGATGAACACCATGGCGATGCACCGGGCCAGGCCGACGATGATCAGCCCGGTACGGTACTCGGGCAGGTCCGGCAGCATCAGCCAGGCCAGGGTGAACATCAGGGCTGGACCCACGAGCCAGTTCAGCACCAGTGAGGTGACCATCAGGCGCTTGTCCCCGGCGACCCGGTGGGTCTCGTCATAGCGGACCTTGGCCAACACCGGGTACATCATCACCAGCAGGCCGATGGCGATCGGCAGGGAGACCTCACCGATCTTCACCGCTTCCAGCGCCGTGTCCAGACCCGGGATGAACCGGCCCAGGGCCAGGCCCACTGCCATGGCCACCAGGATCCAGGCCGGCAGCCAGCGGTCCAGGAAGGACATCTGTTGCGCCACGGGTTGTGGTTGAGCCACGGGTGAGGTGGTGGTCGGACTCGGGGAACTCACGGTGCGGCCCGCTTTCATATCGATCAAGGTCGAAGTGAAGACTAGCGGGACATATCGATGAGCGTCAATGTAAGATGCTGGCATGGCCCTGACCACCTCTGTGAACCTCGACCGCTCGGCCGACGGCTGTTGCTCCCTGTCGAGCGGCCCCTTGGGTGTGGGGGATGCCCAGCGCTCGGCGGAGCGCTTCAAGGCCCTGGCTGATCCCATGCGCCTGCGCCTGCTCTCACATGTGGCGGCCCAGGGGTGCGAGGCGGTCTGTGGATGTGACCTCACCGAGGACCTGGGCATCAGTCAGTCCACCGTGAGTCACCACATGAAGAAGCTGGTCGACGCCGGCCTGCTCACCCGGGAGCAACGCGGCAAGTGGGCGCACTACACCGTGGTCCCCGAGGCCTTTGCCACCCTGCGCGGCCTGCTCGAGATCGGCTGACACCGCCGGATGCGACTAATCTTGGACCGTGAACGGAATCGACGGCGCCGGGATGGCGGGGGAAGTCCTCGCGTGGATCGGACTGATCGCCGGGGTGCCACTGCTGCTGTTCGGCCTCCTGATGCGTTCGGCTGATGCGGTCTTCGTCCCCGTGGAGATCGTCGTGGTGCAGCAACCCCGGATGGTCCTGGCCCGCTGGTTCGCGGCCGGGGACTTCCACGGGCGAAGCCTCCACCGGGCCGAGCGTGGCCGGCTGTTCGGGCGGGAGGACTGCGTGGCCTACGTCAGCCGCCGTGACCCGTCCCGCATGCGGCTGGAGGCCCGCCGGCCACTGACGGCTGTGTGCCTGGCCCTGGGCGGCGCGATCGCCGGGGCGGGATTGTGTGGATTCGCCCTCTCGCTGCTCCCGATGATCCTGGGCTAGGACGGCCCGTGCTGCGAGGCCTAAGGTGAGTTCATGACCCCTGAGATCCCAGCGCCTATCGCCGTCACCGGGGCCACCGGCCAACTCGGCGGGCGGGTGGCCCGTCTGCTCTCCGACGCCCAGGTGCCCTTGCGTCTGCTGGTCCGCACACCGGAGAAGGCGCCGCAGCTGCCGAACGCCACCGTGCACCGGGCGCCCTATGGGGACGGCGACGCGGTCACCGAGGCCCTGGCCGGCGTCGGGACCGTGTTCATGGTCTCCGCCTCCGAATCCGAGGACCGGGAGGCCGAGCATGAGGAGTTCGTGGCGGCGGCCGCGAACGCCGGGGTGCGGCACGTGGTCTACACCTCCTTCCTCGGGGCGAGCCCGGAGGCCACCTTCACCTTCGCCCGGACCCATGCGGACACCGAGGTGGACCTGGCGGCCTCGGGGATGGCGTACACCTTCCTGCAGGACAGCTTCTACATGGATGTGGCCCGTGGCGTGGTCGGTCAGGACGGGATCATCCGCGGTCCGGCCGGGCAGGGCCGGTGCGCCTTCGTGGCCCACGACGACGTCGCCCGCACGGCAGCCCACATCCTGCGCGACCCCGCGCCGCATCAGGGGCACGCCTACCGGCTGACCGGCCCCGAGGCCCTGACCTTCGAGGACGTTGCCCGGATCATCACCGAGGTGGAGGGGCACCCGGTGCGCTTCCAGGACGAGACCGTGGAGGAGGCCTACGAGTCCCGGAAGGCCTGGAACCCGCCGCCCTGGCAGGCTGATGCCTGGGTCTCGACCTACACGGCCATCGCCGCGGGCGAGCTGGACGTGGTCAGCGGGGACATCGAGCGGGTGACCGGAACGGCGCCGGTGGACTTCAGGACGTTCCTGCACGCCCGCCGGGGCTGATGCCGGGGGGCGCTCGGTTCTCAGGTCCCGCGGACGAGCCGGGTCAGTGCGACCGGGGGCTCGGTGCCCTGCGCCTCGTAGCCAGCGAGGAGACGCCGTGCGCGGTCCAGGCGCAACTGCGCACTCGGATCCAGCGTGCCCTGCCGGCTGGCGGAACCGGTGACGAAGGTGACCATGTAGGCCAGACGCCAGCGCAACCGGAAGCCCAAGCCCAGGCCGGTGCTGTCGGAGGTCACGGAGTAGGCCTTGCCGCTCATGATGCTCGCTCTCGATGTGTCCTCGTCGCGGTGCCGACGGGCCCGAACGGTCACAATAGTTAGTGTGCTATCTAAGCTACCCGAGACCGCACCCGGCGGCCTCGAGGGGCGGCGTAGGATCTCTGCCGTGCCGCATGACGATCTCCACGCCCCCGCTGACCTCACTGCTGACCCCACGGCGGACCTGCACCCGGCCCTTCGGTCCGCCGGCTGGCCTCAGCCGTCCTCCCGCGTTGAAGGGGTCACCGTCCGGGATGCGCGGGAGTCTGACCACGAGGCCATCGCCCACCTCACGGTGAACTCCTATGTGGATGGTGGTCATATCGACCCGGCGGACGAGTACATCGAGCACCTGCAGGACGTGGCCCACCGGGCCCGCCAGGCCAGGGTGCTGGTCGGCGAGGTGGAGACCGAGGCGGGGGCCGTCGTCGCCGGTTCCGTGGTGTTGACCCTGCCGGGGATGCCGATGTCCGAGACCGCGCGCGAGGGCGAACTGGAGTTCCGGATGCTCGCGGTGGACCCGGGGGTCCAGCGCCGCGGGGTGGCCCGCGCCCTGGTGCGGGCCACGATCGACCGGGCCGAACAACTCGAGGGCGTGGACGCCGTGGTGCTGACCACCATGATGACCATGGCCGGGGCGCACCGACTCTACGAGACCGAGGGGTTCGTGCGGGTGCCGGAGCGGGACTGGCGCCTCTCGGACATCGGCCAACAGCCCACGGACGGTGACGACCCGTTGTACTGGGTCTACCGCCGCATTCTCTGAGCCCGTACTGATCCGGAGGGTGCCGGCCGCCGCACTAGACTGGGTGACCGAACCACCCACCCCGCTTCAACCGCAGGAGTTTCATGTCTGCCATCACCCGTGAGGACGTCGCGCATCTGGCGCGGCTGGCCCACATCCGGATGGACGAGAACGAACTGGCCACCATGGCCGGGGAGCTCGACGTCATCATGGATGCTATCGCCTCTGTCAGCGAAGTCGCCGGGGCGGACGTGCCTCCCACGTCCCACCCGATACCGCTGCAGAACGTTTTCCGTGAGGACGTGCCCACGGGCATGCTGACCCAGGAGCAGGCGCTGGCCATGGCACCGGACGCCGAGGACGGCCAGTTCAAGGTCCCCGCGATTCTGGACGGGGAGTGATCGGACGTGGCTGAGCAGAAGACCGACGAACTGATCCGGCTGACCGCCCTGCAGATGGCCGAACGGCTCCGTGCCGGCGACGTCACCTCCGTGGCCCTGACCCAGGCGCACCTGGACCGCATCACCGCCGTGGACGGTGCCGCCGACGGTCCCGACGGCTCCGACGGCTCCAGCCGGGGTGGCAGCCGCGGGATCCACGCCTTCCTCCACGTCAACACGGAGGAGGCGCTCGCCGTCGCCGCCGAGGTGGACGCCATCCGCGCCGCCGGTGGCGCCGACGCCCAAGCCCTGCACCCGCTGGCCGGCGTGCCGATCGCGGTGAAGGACCTCATCGTCACGGTGGGACAGCCCACCACCGCCGCCTCGAAGATGCTCGAGGGCTGGATGAGTCCCTATGACGCCACCGTGGTGGAGCGGATCCGCGCTGCCAGGCTGCCGATCCTGGGCAAGACCAACCTGGACGAGTTCGCCATGGGTTCCTCCACGGAGCACTCGGCCTTCGGGGACACCCGCAACCCCTGGGACCTGGACCGGACCCCCGGCGGCTCCGGCGGTGGCTCCGCCGCTGCCGTGGCGGCCTTCATGGCCCCGCTGGCCCTGGGCACGGACACCGGCGGCTCCATCCGCCAGCCCGGCGCCGTCACCGGCACCGTGGGCGCCAAGCCCACCTACGGCGCGGTCTCCCGCTACGGAGTCATCGCCATGGCCTCCTCCCTGGACCAGGTGGGCCCCGTGACCCGCACCGTGGCGGACGCCGCGGCCCTACAGGAGCTCATCGGCGGCCATGACCCCAAGGACTCCACCTCGCTGCCCGAGCCGATGGACGGACTGCTGGAGGCCGCCCGCAACGGCGAGCTGAAAGGCCTGCGCATCGGCATCGTGTCCGAGCTGCGGGGCGAGGGCTACCAGGACGGCGTGCTGGCCCGTTTCCAGGAGGCTGTGGAGGTGCTGAAGGAGGCCGGCGCCGAGATCACCGAGGTCTCCTGCCCACACTTCGGCTACGCCCTGGGCGCCTACTACCTGATCATGCCCTCGGAGGTCTCCTCCAACCTCGCCAAGTTCGACGGCGTGCGCTACGGCAACCGCGTGGTTCCCGACGGCGGCGGCACCATCGAGCAGGTCATGGGCGCCACCCGTGCGGCCGGCTTCGGCGACGAGGTCAAGCGGCGCATCATCCTGGGCACCTATGCCCTCTCGGCCGGATACTACGACGCGTACTACGGTTCCGCCCAGAAGGTCCGGACCCTGATCCAGCGCGACCTCGACGCGGCGTTCGAGCAGGTCGACGTGCTGGTCTCGCCGACGTCGCCGGTCACCGCCTTCCCCCTGGGGGAGAAGCTGGATGACCCGCTGGCCATGTACCTCAACGACGTGGCCACCATCCCCGCCAACCTGGCCGGCATCCCGGGCATCTCGGTGCCTGCCGGCCTGTCCGAAGGCCTCCCCGTCGGCATCCAGTTCCTGGCCCCGGCCCGCGGGGACGCCACCATGTACCGCGCCGCCGCAGCCTTGGAGACCCGCCTCGAGCAGTCCTGGGGCACCCCGTTCTGGGCTCAGGCCCCGGAACTGACCCCCACCACTGCAGGAGGAGAGAACTGATGGCCGCCGTCACCGATGAGGTGCTCACGTTCGACGAGGCCATGGCCGCCTATGAGCCGGTGCTCGGCTTCGAGGTCCACGTGGAGCTCAACACCAAGACCAAGATGTTCTCCTCGGCCCCCAACGGCTTCGGGGCCGAGCCGAACACCAGCGTCACCCCGGTGGACCTCGGCCTGCCGGGCGTGCTGCCCGTGGTCAACGGCACCGCCGTGGACTACTCCATCAAGCTCGGCCTGGCCCTGAACTGCCAGATCGCGGAGGTCTGCGGCTTCGCCCGGAAGAACTACTTCTACCCGGACACCCCGAAGAACTTCCAGACCTCCCAGTACGACGATCCGATCGCCTACGACGGCTGGCTGGACGTGGAACTCGAGGACGGCACGGTCTTCCGCGTGGAGATCGAGCGTGCGCACATGGAGGAGGACGCCGGCAAGCTGACCCACCAGGGTGGGGCCTCCGGCCGCATCCAGGACGCAGCCTCCTCGCTGGTGGACTACAACCGTGCCGGCGTGCCACTGGTGGAGATCGTCACCAAGCCGATCACCGGGGCCGGCGCACGGGCCGCGGAACTGGCCAAGGCCTACGTCACCCAGATCCGGGACATCGTCAAGAACCTCGGCATCTCCGACGCCCGGATGGAACGCGGCAATGTACGCTGCGACGCCAACGTCTCACTGATGCCCCACGGATCCACCGTGTTCGGCACCCGCACCGAGACGAAGAACGTCAACTCCACCCGGGCCGTGGCCCACGCGGTGACGTTCGAGATCCAGCGCCAGGCCGCGGTCCTGTCCTCCGGCGGCACCGTCACCCAGGAGACCCGCCACTGGCAGGAGGCCACCCGCACCACCACCTCCGGCCGTCCGAAGTCGGATGCGGATGACTACCGCTACTTCCCGGAGCCGGACCTCGTGCCGATCCACACCAACGCCGAGTGGATCGAGCGCCTGCGGGCCGAACTGCCCGAGCCGCCGGCAGATCGCCGCAGGCGCCTGAAGGCGGACTGGGGCTTCTCGGACGAGGAGTTCCGGGACGTCGTCAACGCCGGGGTGATGGACGAGATCGCCGCGACCATCGAGGCCGGTGCCTCGGCCGCAGCCGCCCGCAAGTGGTGGATGGGCGAGATCGCCCGTCTGGCCAACCTCGCAGAAAAGGACATCGCCGAGCTGGGGGTCACCCCCGCAGACGTGGTGGAGGTCGAGACGCTGATCGCCGAGAAGACGATCAACGACAAGATCGCCAAGCAGGTCCTCGGCTTCGTGGCCGAGGGCGAGGGCTCCCCGAAGGCCATCGTCGAGGCCCGCTCCCTGGCCGTGGTCTCGGACGACGGTGCCCTGAACGCCGCGGTCGAGGCCGCCATCGCCGAGAACCCCGGCGTGGTGGACAAGATCAAGGCCGGCAAGCTGCAGGCCATCGGTGCCCTGATCGGCCCCGTCATGAAGGCCACCCGCGGTCAGGCCGATGCCGCCCGCGTGCGCGAGATCGTGATGGAGCAGCTGGGAGTCACCGAGTAGCCGCACCCCCTCGTTGACCCGTCCATCCCCGCGAGCATCACGTGCTCATGCCCCGGAGATGGACGGGTCAACGGTCGTTTGGGGCTGAGTCTCCGGGGAGCGTGCGGCGGCTCTCACCTCACGCGGCGCACCACGGCATGGGTGACCAGGGCCAGGCACACCGCCAGACACAGGACGGCTCCGAGCCCGAAGGTGCCGGTGATGCCCGCATCGGTGGTCTGGCCGTCAGGGGCGGCGGTGACGGCGAGGATCGCGGCCGAGACGGCGGTGCCGAAGGAGCTGCCGATCGTCCGCAGGACCTGGTTGAAGCTGACTGAGCTGCCCAGTCCTTCTGCGGCCACATTCCGGGCGATCAGAGCCGGCATGGCCGCATAGCTGGAGCCGATGCCCAGCCCGAACAGGAACATGCCGAGCAGTACCTCCCACAGCTGCGTGTGGGCCAGCCAGAGCAGGGTGCCGGAGGCGGCGGTCAGTCCCGCCCCGATCGGCAGTAGCGCCGTGAGCGGGACCTGCCGGGAGACCCGGCGGACGATCCGGTTGGCCAGGAAACTGCCCACGGACAGCGGCAGCATGACGAACCCTGCCCAGAAGACCGGCATGGCGAGTCCGTACCCGGTATCGGCCGGAGCCTGGGCCACCAGGCTGGAGACCGAGAGGCCGATGTAGATGGCGGCGCCGAGACCGATGGCCGAGCCGTTGGCCAACAGGACCTCGCCGTGGGCGAAGACGCGCAGGTTGATCAACGGATGGCGCACGCGCAGGGACCAACGGACCCACACCGCCAGCACGGCGACGGCGACCACGAGGACGACGATCGTCCACGGTGCCGTCCAGCCCCACGTGGGGCCCTCGCTGATGCCCAGCAGCAGGCTTCCGAGACCGGCGCCCAACAGGAGGGCCCCGGTCAGGTCGAAGGGGGTCCTGGGTGTCTCGCCGTCTGGGTGGCCCGGTACCACGAGGGCGACCACCGTGAGGGCCGTGACCACGAAGAGGGCGGCGAACCAGAAGGCGAACCGGTAGTCGAGGAGTCCGGCGATGATCCCGGTCAGCGGGTAGCCGATGCCGAGTCCGGTGGCAACGGTCACGGACAGCCCGGAGATCGCGGTCTGGACCCTGGCGGCGGGCAGGCACCGGCGGGCCAGGGCGATGGTCACCGGAACGATGCCGTAGGTCAGTCCCTGCAGGGCCCGTCCGATGAGGAAGACCGTGAAGTTCGGTGCCAGCGCAGCTACCACCGAGCCGAGCAGGATGACCGACAGGGAGATCATCAGGAGCCGTTTCTGGCGCGGTCCGTCGCTGAGCCGGCCCATCACGGGGGTCGCGATGGCGCCCACGAGGAGGTTGATCGTCAGCATCCACTGGGCCGTGCTCACGGTCACGCCCATGGCCTCGGCGATCGTGGGCACCAGGAGCATGCCCAGGGAGCTGACCACAGCCGTCGAGAGGGCGGCGTAGATCAGCGCCGGCTCCAGGCGCCGGGTCTCAACCACGGGGCGGCTCGGAGTCAACGGCGGCGGTGAGCTTGCGGAGTACCGGGATGGCGTGGGTGAGGGTCTGCCGTTCGGCCGGCGTGAGGCGATCCTGGATGACCTGATGAAGCCAGGAACGGCCGGCCAGGGTCTCCTCGCCGAGCCGGCCACGCCCGGCCTCGGTGGGGTGGACCCACATCCGGCGGCGGTCCGTCTCGTCCGGGACGCGCCGGATCAGGCCCAGGCCCTCGAGCTCCCGCGTGGCCAGCGAGATGGCCTGGGGACTGACCTGGACGGTTGACGCGAGCTCTGCGGTGCTCGCCCGGCCGTTCTCGGCCACGTGCCTCAGGATGCCCATCTTGCCCGGCGACAGCGTGCGTTCGGCGAGGATCCGCCGCAGGATCGGTTGCAGGGACTCCAACAGTTCCGCGGTCGGCGCCGAATCGGCCAGCGGGTCAGGATGCGGGTCGGTAGCCATCCTCAAACCCTACAAGCAACTTGATCAAGTTGCTTGCGGAGATGGGGATCGCCACACGATGCACCAGTGCCGCACAGGTGCCACCCAGGTGGCGATCGGGTGCCGGATGGTGTCTGGGCCACTGCCGTGCCTACCGTGGCAGGCAGGCTCTCCCCGAGCCGACTCCGACGAGAGGTTGTGAGTGATGGCAGCGAAGAACATCCACGTCCTGGGCATGACCTGGATCCAGCGCCATGAGCTGGAGACCGGTGCGGCGCCGCCGGGACGAGGACACGGACACCGAGTTCCGGCGCGGAACCGAGGAATGGTACAGCTTCCGCTGGAATGACGTGAACTCCGTCCGCGGCGAGATCAAGACCGTGCGCCGCGTGGAACGCACAGACTGGGGGGCGCTGGTCACCACCAACACGGTGCTGACCTCGACCCCGACCGAATTCGTGGTGGACGCCAACCTGGATGCCTACGAGCTGGACGCCCAGCGGGGGGACCCCCGCGTGTATTCACAGAGTTGGCATCGGCGCATCCCCAGGGACCTCGTGTAGGGCTCCGGTCACCCCAGCAGGCTGAGCCGGCTCAGGAACCGGCCGGAATCCCGCGGTAGCCGCTCGGCCCGCGCCCACTCGTCCAGCGGCATGGACGCCGTCACGTCCAACCGCAGGTCCGCATCCACCAACACGTCCACCAGGAAGGCGAGGCGCTGGAACGCCTGCGGGCCGATCTCCTCGGGCCCCGGTACCTCCGTGAGCGTCCAGTACGAGAACGTCCGCGTCAGGCCGAGGTAGTCCTGCACGGACACGGGCGCCTCGCACAGCTGCGCGAAACTCGCCACCAGCTCCCCGGTGACCGGATCGGCGGCGGTCACCTCGAGGGAGCGGGTCCCACTGAACCCCACCGGGACCGACGCCGGCCCGGCGGCGTCCGCTCCCGCCGCACCGGCCGCCGTCGTCCAGGAGCCGGCGGCGAAACCTCCGGTCCCGGCGTTCAGCGGCCGATAGTCCACGCCGTCCGGGATCCGCCACTGGCGCAGGTGTGACTGGATCATCTCGATCACGGGGGCCATCGTGTGGTGGAACAGCGGGTTGGGCAGCAGCTCGGCCGCCGGGTAGTTCGAGGTCAGCAGCAACCCGGCGTCCAGGGCCAGCAGCCCCGGCACCACGCGGCGCAACAGCATGGCGTCGCCCACATCATGCACGTGGAACTCGTCGATGAACACGAGCCGCGCGTCGCCGATGAGGTGCTGCACCGCGTCGTCGATCCCGATCGGGGTCCCGGCCTGGGCCGTGGCCACCACCTGGTTCACCTGGCCCAGCAGCGCGTGCATGTGCAGCCGGATCTTCGGCACCTCGAGGGCGTTGAAGAACTGGCCGGCGATCCAGGTCTTGCCCCGCCCGACCCCGCCGTGCAGGTACACCCCGCGGCCCACCGTGCCGGATCCTCCGGTCAGCAGCCGCACGGTCTGCCGCTGGCCCGCGTCCAGCACCTTCCCTCCGGCCTGGAGCGCCTCCAGCAGCACCGCCTCCCGCAGCCGCGGCCACGGATCCCGGGCCCTGCGCCGGCCGCTCACCGGATGGGCCCGGCGCGCCACGAGGCCTCCGTGGCCACCGCCCGCCCGGGCGGTGGCGACGTCGTCGGGGCTCGGGGCGGAGGTCATGGATCCACGCTAGCGCGGCCGGGTGGGGTTGCCGGCCAGCAGGGGTTCCTACACTGGTGCGGTGACCACCACCGCCCGGCCATCCCCGCCCGCCCAGACCGTCCCGCCCTCGGCCCGCACCGTCCGCTGGGAGATCGTGATCGTGCTGGCGCTGTCCCTGGGCCGCTCGGCCGTCTACGCGCTCGTCAACCTGATCGACAAGTGGACGCAGGCGCCCCTGTCCGGACAGACCACCACCCTGAACCCGGCGCTGGATGACCGGCAGTTCTTCGACCTGACCTATCAGCTGCTGGACATCGGCTTCGCCCTGGTGCCGGTGCTGCTGGTGCTGCACCTGGTGTGGATCCGTGGGCGCGACCCGTTCCGTGCCTTCGGCCTGGACTTCCGGCGTCCGGGCCGGGACGCGGCGTGGGGGATCGGGTTGTTCCTCGCCATGGGCCTGGGCACCGTGGCCGTCTACGCGGCCGGCCGGGCCGCGGGGCTCACCACGGCGATCGTCGGCAGTGCGCTGAACGAGTACTGGTGGACCACCCCGGTGCTGCTGTTCTCCGCGCTGCGCCACGGACTGCTGGAGGAGGTGATCGTGGTGGCCTGGCTGTTCGACCGGCTCGGCTACCTGCAGCAGCTGCGGGCCGGGGCGCAGCCGGTCCTGCCCGTCAGTACATCCGTCGACCCGACCGGAGCGAAAGGTGGGCTGCGCAGCTGGGTGAGTGGCGCCGTCGTTCCCCTGAATCCCACCGCCGTGGTGGTGCTCTGTGCGGTGCTGCGCGGCGCGTACCACCTGTATCAGGGGGTGGGGCCGGGTATCGGCAACCTGCTGATGGGGCTGGTCTTCGGGGCGTTCTACCTCAGGTACCGGCGGGTGATGCCGCTGGTGGTGGCGCACTTCCTGCTGGACGCCGCAGGATTCGTGGCCTACCCGCTCCTGGCGGCGGCCGGCCTGTTCGGGACCTGATCCGTTCTCACCCCCGGCTTTCAGTCGAGTCGGGGGGGGGGGGTTTTTTCCCCCCCCCCCCCCCCCCCCCCCGACTCGACTGAAAACGAAAGGTTTTTAGAGCGTGACGGTGCCCTGGGGGGTCTCGAAGGTGACCTCGAGCAGGCCCGGGGTGCCGGAGGGGGATTCGAAGACCACGTTGAGGTCCCCGACCATCTCCTCCGGATCGGACATGCCCAGCCAATCGCGGACGCGGTCCCGGGAGCCGGCGATGGTGATCGAGGACAGCTCGGCCTGGGGCTCGGCGGCCTGGGAGGGGTGCAGTTCCTCAGTGTGGTCATCCCAGCGCAACAGGTAGGGCACCTGCGGATCCGCGATGAGACCCTTGATGCCGATCTGGCGCCAGGTCAGCTCGCGGCCGTCCGGGAACTTCCGGTTGCCGGGCACGGACTGGCGCTCTAGGCGTTCCTCGAACGGGGCGAGGTCATCCACCGCCACGCACCAGCCCATCCAGCCGCCGCCCATCTCGGAGCGGGCGCGGACGGCCTGACCGAACGGGGCCTTCACGGAGGAGGGGTGGTCCAGGACCTCAACGACCTCGAGGTACTGGCGGTTGCGCAGCGGGAAGATCGCGTTGCGGGTGCCGAAGCGGGGGTGTACACCGCCCTTGACCCGCTCGATGCCCAGGGCATCGGCGAGACGGGCCACCGTGGCGGCAAGGCCTTCTTCGGGTCCAACGGCGTACGAGACGTGATCCAAGCGCATCATGTGCATATCGTCGCACTTTCTTAGGCCTCGGACAGGTTAGGTTAACCTCACTTGAAACGTGGCGCACCTCACAGCCCTGGCCTGGTTTCATCCCCGAGTCGCCCTGATGTCGCCCTGATGTCGCTCTGCGACGTAGGGGGATGAATCGTCCGGGCCGATCTGGCACACTGGATTGAGGTCATGAGTGCCAGCATCAAGCCCCGGCTTGCTGGCCGGCAACCCTCCAGCTCGCGGTGGGGTGCCCCGGGTGAGGACCAGGCAGGTGCCGACCGGCATCTGCAAGCGCGGCCACCTCGGCGCAGCGGGTTGACGGATCACGCCCGCTGGCACCCGCGGGTGGCCCTGGATTGACAGGAGCCGTCACTTGACTGACACCCCCACCACCCCGGCCACGGACGCCACCGATGCCAGCGCCTGGGGCTTCGAGACCCGGCAGATCCACGCCGGCATCCCGCAGGAGAACCCCTACGGCGCCACCGTGCTGCCGATCATCCAGTCCAACTCCTTCGACTTCCCGTCCGCCGAGGTCGCGGCGGACCGCTTCGCGCTGAAGGATCTGGGCCCCATCTACACGCGCATCGGCAACCCGACCCAGGAGGCGGTGGAGGGCAAGATCGCCGCACTCGAGGGCGGCGTGGGCGCCCTGCTGCTCGCCTCGGGCCAGGCGGCCACCACCGTGTCCATCCTCAACGTGGCCGGCGCCGGGGACCACCTCGTGGTCTCCGCCTCCCTCTACGGCGGAACCCAGAACCTCTTCAAACACACCCTGGCCAGGATCGGAGTCACCACCACGTTCGTGCAGGACCCGGACAACCTGGACGAGTGGAAGGGCGCCATCCGGGACAACACCAAGGCCCTGTTCGGCGAGACCCTGGGCAACCCGCGCGGGGACGTGCTGGACATCCGCGCCATCGCGGACGTGGCCCACGCGGCCGGGTTGCCGTTGATCGTGGACAACACCCTGGCCACCCCGTACCTGCTGCGTCCCATCGAGCACGGCGCGGACATCGTGGTGCACTCGGCCACCAAGTACCTCGGCGGTCACGCCGCGGCCATGGCCGGGGTGATCGTGGACGGCGGCACCTTCGACTTCGCCACGCAGCCGGAGAAGTTCCCCGGGTTCAACACCCCGGACGAGTCCTACAACGGCATCGTCTTCGCCCGGGACCTCGGTGTGGACGGCATCCTCGGGGCCAACCTCGCCTTCGTGCTCAAGGCCCGCGTGCAGCTGCTGCGGGACTTCGGCAGTGCCATCAGCCCCTTCAACGCGTTCCTGCTGAACCTGGGCCTGGAGACGCTCTCCCTGCGCATGGAGCGACATGTGTCCAACGCCCGCCGGGTGGCCGAGTACCTGGACGGCCACGCCCTGGTCGAGTCCGTGATCTTCCCGGGCCTGCCCTCCAGCCCTTGGTATGAGCGGGCCCAGCAGTACCTACCCGCCGGCCCCGCCGGGTTCGTGTCGTTCGAAATCGTCGGCGGCCGCGAGGCCGGCGCCCGGTTCGTGGACGCGCTGAGCCTGCACCATCACGTGGCCAACATCGGCGACGTCCGCTCGCTGGTCATCCACCCCGCCTCCACCACGCACTCCCAGCTGAACGAGGCCGAGCAGCGCGCCGCCGGCGTCACGCCCGGCCTGGTGCGGCTGTCCGTGGGCGTGGAGAGCATCGAGGACATCCTCGCCGACCTCGACAACGGCTTCGCCGCTGCCGACGTGAGTGCCTAGGGACGGAGTCGACAGCATGACCGCCATCACCGCCCAGCACGCGGCCACGGCCCTCCCCGAGGGGGGCCTGCACACCCAGCGCATCGGTGCCCTGGACTTCGAGACCGGCGGCCACCTGCCCGAGGTGGAACTGGCCTACGAGACATGGGGCACGCTCAATGCCACGGGCTCGAACGCCGTGCTGGTGCTGCACGCCCTGACGGGATCCACGCACGTGGCCTCCTCCGACGCCCTCCCGGAGGAGGGCTGGTGGGAGGGCATCGTCGGGCCCGGCTGCGCCATCGACACGGACCGGTGGTTCGTGGTGGCCCCCAACATCGTGGGCGGCTGCTACGGGACCACCGGCCCGTCGTCGCTGGACCCGGACGGGACCCCGTGGGGTTCGCGGTTCCCGTTCACCACCATCCGTGACTCGGTGCACGCCGAGGCCCGGTTGGCCGACGCCCTGGGCATCCACCGCTGGCAGGCCGTGGTCGGCGGCTCCATGGGCGGGGCCCGCGCCCTGGAGTGGGCCGCCACCTACCCGGAGCGCGTGGCCGGCATGGCCGTCATCGCCTGCGGCGCGCACTCCACCGCCGAGCAGATCGCCTTCGCCCAGGCCCAGATCCAGTCCATCACGCTGGACGCCAACTTCCGCGGCGGGGACTACTACCCGGGCCCGACGCCGGACGGCGGCCTGGGCATCGCCCGCAAGATCGCGCACATCACCTACCGGTCCCAACCGGACATGGACGGCCGCTTCGGCCGCGGCGCCCAGGCCGAGGAGGACCCCTTCGGGCAGTCGCTGCGGCGGCTGGGGCGCTATCAGGTGGAGTCCTACCTGGACTACCAGGCGGCCAAGCTCGTCAAGCGCTTCGACGCCAACAGCTACCTCGTGCTGACCGAGGCACTCATGAGCCATGACGTTTCCCGAGGCCGTGGCACCGAGGCCGAGGTGCTGGCCCGGATCACCGCTGCGCCGTTCATCGCGGCTGTGGAGTCGGACCGCCTGTATTTCCCGGGCCAGTCCCAGGAGCTGGCGCGGCAGCTGCCCGGCGAGGTCCCGGTCTACATGATCGACTCGCCGATCGGCCACGACGGCTTCCTGACGGATCTGGACCAGGTGGCCGCGGACATGACGCGAATCCTGGGGCTCTAGCCACACCGATCCTGCCCAGCCACACCCATCCTGCCCTGCCACAGCAATAATCACTGTGGCTGGGCAGGATCAGTGTGGTCGTTGATGTCCTCCACCAGGTTCCCCGCCCGGGTTCCCCGCCCGGGTTCCCCGCCCGGGTTCCCCGCCCATGCTCCCGGCCCTGGATCCCCGCCCGGGTTCCCCGCCCATGCTCCCGGCCCTGGATCCCCGCCTGAAGAACGACCACCAGGAACACGCCGTCCGGCCGCAGGACGGGATGGATGTCGGTCAGGACTCGAGCGGGGCCGGCCGGGTGCGGCGAGCGGTGCCCTGGGCCAGTGCCAGGTGTCCGCCGAGGAATCCGGCCGCTGACGCGACGGCGTTTCCGCCGGCCGCCAGACCAGCCCCCCAAGCGTGGCGCCCCCGGAGGCGCGCCACGAGGGAGCCCGCGAACAGGAAGAGCGCGGCATCGGTCCCCAGCGCATGGACGGCACCGATCCGGTGCTCCGGACCCTTGGTCTCCGCCCAGTCTGCCGCGCCGGCGAGAGCCGTGGGCACCGCCGCCAGCACACCGGTCGTGACCAGCAGCGTGGCGGCCTGCCGGGACTGGCTCCCCCCGGCCAGATCGAGGATGGAAGCACCCATCCAGCTGCCGAGCGTGATATCGGTGAGTGGCGGGTGTACGGAGTGGCCGAGGACATCGGTGCGGAAGGGACTGTGGCGCACCCACCTGAGGATCGGCCCGTAGGCGAACCGCTGGGCTGCGGCCAGACGGTCCGCGACCGGGCTCTCGCCCAGTGTCCGCAAGACCGCTGCCGGGAGGGACCGGACATCTGCAGTCGGGGGCATGATGATGACCTCCTGGTCCCCACCTCGAGTGCGGAGACCCCATCTCGAAACGATTCCCTCCGCTGGAAATTATCCCACCGCTTCCCGCGTCATGGCAGTGCCCGCCGCCGGTCCTCTACTCGCCAGGGTCGGTGCCCTGGACCATCGGATGACCGAACATGGGCTCGGCCAGGGGGCGCTTGGCTGCCAGGCCGTCTCCGGAGGACTGGCGCCGCAACCGGCGCAGCACCCAGGGCATGAGGTGCTCTCGGGCCCAGTGCACGTCCTCGGTCCGGGCCTGACGCCAGCTCTGGTGCACCGCGGGTTTGGGCTCGAAGGGCACCAGGTCATGGGGCACGTTGAGCGTCTCCAGCACCATCGCGCCGATGGTGTGGTGACCGGTGGGGGAGAAGTGCAGCCGGTCTGCCGCCCACATCTCCTTGCGCGTGAGCTCCCGCAGCGCCCAGAGGTCTGCCACCACGGCATCGTGGCGCAGGGCCACCGTGTGCACGTTCTCGTTGTAGATGGCCACCTTGCCCCGGATCCGCCCCATCATCGGGGTGTCCCGGATGTCCGGGCCCGTGAAGAGCACCACGGTGGCGCCGCTGGCTGCCAGCCGGCCCACCAGCCCGTCCAGGGTGAGCGTGATCCGTCCGGGTCCCCGCCCGGACGGATCACGTCATTGCCGCCGGCGCACAGGGTGATGAGGTCGGGCTGGAGGTCGAGCGCGGGCCCGGCCTGTTCGGCAGCGATCTGCGCGATCAGCCGGCCGCGGATGGCCAGGTTGGCGTAGGAGAAGTCCTCGCCCTCCCGGACGCGGTATGCGAGCTCCTCGGCCACCCGGTCCGCCCATCCGCGGTGGGCGCCGGGGTGGTGCGGGTCCGGATCGCCGATGCCCTCCGTGAAGGAGTCGCCCAGCGCCACATAGCGGCGCCAGGGGTGGACCGGGTGCAGGGCAGCGGTCGAGTGTGGTGTGGATACGGCATCAGACATGTCTCGATCCTAGATCCCGGGTTACCCGTGGGTCAGTTCGGTCCTCGCCTACGCTGGGATCCATGACCGAACCACAGAACCCCGCACCATCCCCTGCATCCACCCCGGCTGGGCCCACCGAGCCGTTCGTCCGCTGGTCCCGGCCCGAGGCCGAGCGCGCGGGCACGCACCTGCTGGTGATCCTGCACGGCTACGGTGCGGACGAGAATGACCTGTTCGGGATCGTGCCGGAGCTGCCGGAGAAGTTCACGTTCGCCTCCGTGCGGGCGCCGTTGGTCATGGACCACGGCGGGTACACGTGGTTCCCGCTGAACGCGCAGATGGGTTCGGATCCCCTGGCCGTGCGGGCCGCCATCGAGGACCTGCAGTGGTGGGTCGCGGCGCAGCGGCCGCACTTCGAGTCCACCTCGCTGCTGGGCTTCTCCATGGGCATGGCCATGGCCACCTCCCTGCTGCGCCTGGACCCGGAGGCCTATGCGTGCATCGTCGGGCTCTCCGGCTTCGCCATCGACCCGGACCCCGCCCAAGGTGCCGGGGTGGGCGCGGGGACCGGCCCCCTGGCCGGCTTCTTCGACGACGAGGCGGTCAAGGCCGCCCGGCCGAAGGTCTTCTGGGGTCGGGACCAGGCCGACCCGGTCATCACGCAGGACAAGGTGGAGTACACCCACGCCTGGATGAACGCGCACGTGGACATGACCAAGGTGCTCTACGCGGGGATCGGCCACGGGATCGGGCCGCAGGAGCTGCGGCACGTGGGGGAATTCCTCGACTACACGGTGAAATAGCCCGGTCCCCGGCAGCGCCGCCCGCACGCGAGGGTCAGCGCCCGGCCGGGACCACCTTCACGGCCTCGCCGGAGAACTCGATCACGTCACCGTGACGCAGCTGCCGGCCACGGCGGGTCTCCGGATCGCCGTTGACCTGCACCAGGCCGGCCTCGATCACCACCCGGGCATCCGCCCCGTCCTCCACCAGGCTGGCCAGCTTGAGGGCCTGGCCCAGGCGGATCACCTCGTCGCGGATCTCCAGCGGCGCGGGGTGGGCGGCCGGAGCATCGGGGGCTTGACGGTGGTTTCCGTGGTTCTCAGGGGCAGGATGTGCGGACATGACTCCATTGTGGCCCGAAGTACCGTGCCGGTGCACCAGCCCGGCACCGCCGGAACCCTCCGCGGACCGGCCAGGAGCTGTCCGTCCGCCATTCCCACCCCGAACGACGACGAGACATCGCTCCGGGCCCTCCGACCTTGGTACCGTGCGGGCGCTATGTCCATCGGATTCCTCATCGGGTTCCTCGCGCAGGCGGCGCTCGTTTCCCTCACCCTGGTGGCGCCCCGCCGTCCGGGGTGGCTCTCCCGCCTCGGCTTCGCCGTCTCCGTCGCCTACAACGAGGCACCCTTCCTGTTCATCTGGCTCATCGTCCTGTCCACCGTCCTGCCGGCCCTGGACGGCGGACCCGTGGCACCGACCGATGCCGTGGCCTGGGGCCTCAACCTGGCGTTGGTCGCCGGCCTGCTGGTCATCGTCTGGCGGGGCACCCTGACCGGTCCCGTGGTGCGCCAGGCGCTCGATGACGGCCTGGGCCCGGACTGGTGGCAGCACATCGACCCCGGGCTTGCCGGGCTCCTGCGGCGCCGGACCCCGGTCCTGCGTATCGTGCTGATGCCGTTCGTGTTCTGTCCGGTCACCGTCCGGGCGCACCGCAACCTCGCGTATGGGCCGGACGGCCGCCGCCATCGGCTGGACCTCTTCCACCGCCGCGACCACCAGCCCGACCAACCGGCCGGCGCCCCGGTGCTGGTGTATCTGCATGGCGGGTCCTTCACCTCCGGTCGGAAGAACTTCGAGGGCCGGGCGCTGGTGTTCCGGCTGGCCACGCAGGGTTGGGTGACGATCAGCGCGGACTACCGGCTCCGGCCGCAGACGGACCTGTATGGCCACCTCGACGACGTCAAGCGGATCCTGGCCTGGGCACGCGAACACGCCGGAGGGTACGGTGCGGACCCGACCACCGTGGTGCTTGCCGGCGGTTCGGCCGGCGCCCAACTGACGATGCTCGCGGCTCTGACCCAGAACGAACCCCGCTTCCAGCCCGGTTGCCCCGGTGCGGACACCTCCGTGACGGCGGCCGTGGCCCTCTACGGTTGGTACGGCGGATACTACGAGGTGGGTGGCCCGGCATCGGACGGCGGGGCCCAGGGGCACGACGCGCGGGACGTTCCTCCGTTCTTCATCGCCCACGGCCAACGGGACTCCCTGGCCCACATCGAAACGGCCCGGGCCGCCGTCGGGCACCTGCGCCGGGGTTCCCGCGAGCCGGTGGTCTTCGCGGAACTGCCCTACGGCCAGCACGCCTTCGATCTCTTCCACTCCTTCCGCAACGCCGCCGTGGTGGAGGGCATCGAGTCCTTCACGGCCTGGGTGCGCTCGCGGGGCGTGGACACCCGAGGGCACCACGGCCCTTAGACTGAGCCGGTACCCTTTCGCAAGCCCCAATGCACCGACCGCCGCCAGCGGCCGAAGTAACAGACACGGATGTGATGCCTCCATGGCCCCCAAGACCACCCTCGACCAGGTCATCTCCCTCGCGAAGCGACGCGGTTTCGTCTTCCAGGCAGGAGAGATCTACGGCGGTTCCCGCTCGGCGTGGGACTACGGTCCCCTGGGCGTGGAGCTCAAGGACAACATCAAGACGCAGTGGTGGAACACCTTCGTGCGCGGCCGCGAGGACATGGTCGGCCTGGACTCCGCCATCATCCTGCCCACGCCCGTGTGGAACGCCTCGGGCCACGTGGCCACCTTCACCGACCCGCTGGTCGAGTGCACCTCCTGCCACAAGCGCCACCGCCAGGACCACCTCATCGAGGGCTTCGAGAAGAAGAAGGGCCGCAAACCCGAGGGCGGTGCAGACGGCATGGACGAGATCGTCTGCCCGGACTGCGGCACCCGCGGGTCCTGGACCGAGCCGCAGAACTTCTCCGGCCTGATGAAGACCTTCCTGGGTCCCGTGGACAACGAGGAGGGCCTGCACTACCTGCGCCCCGAGACGGCCCAGGGCATCTTCGTGAACTTCCTCAACGTGGTCAACTCCTCCCGTCGCAAGCCGCCGTTCGGCATCGGGCAGATCGGCAAGGCCTTCCGCAACGAGATCACCCCCGGCAACTTCATCTTCCGCACCCGCGAGTTCGAGCAGATGGAGATCGAGTACTTCACCCACCCCGAGGCCGCCAAGGGGCACTTCGACACCTGGGTGGAGGCCTGCTGGAACTGGTTCATCGATCTGGGGATCAACCCGGAGCACATGCGCCGCTTCGACGTCCCGGACGGCGAACGCGCCCACTACTCCGAGGCCACGATCGACCTGGAGTACAAGTTCGGCTTCGCCGGTTCCGAATGGGGCGAGCTGATGGGCATCGCCAACCGCACGGACTTCGACCTGAACTCCCACACCGAGGGCTCGGGCACCAAGATGCAGTACTTCGACCAGACCTCGGGGGAGCGGTACACCCCCTACGTGATCGAGCCGTCCTTCGGTCTGACCCGCGCCATGATGGCCTTCCTGGTGGACTCCTACCGCGAGGAGGAGGCCCCGAACACCAAGGGCGGCACGGACGTGCGCACCGTGCTCGGCCTGGACCCGCGGCTGGCCCCGGTCAAGGCCGCCGTGCTGCCGCTCTCCCGCAAGGAGGAGCTGGTGCCCACCGCCAAACGCCTGGCCGATGAACTGCGCGGGGCGTGGAACATCGACTATGACGACGCCGGCGCAATCGGCCGCCGTTACCGCCGCCAGGATGAGATCGGCACCCCCTTCTGCATCACCGTGGACTTCGACTCCCTCGAGGACCAGGCCGTCACCATCCGCGAACGCGACTCCATGGCGCAGGAGCGGGTGGCACTGGACCAGGTGCGCGGCTGGCTCTTCGAGCGGCTCTCGAAGTAACTCGAAGCGATGCGAAGCGATGCGAAGTAGGGGGAGAACACCATGACGGTTCCCGACGCCGGCCCGCAGCTTCCAGCGGGCGTCACCTTCCGCCCGTGGGCTGAAGGCGACGACCTGCGCCTGCTGGAGCTCTGGGGCGACCCCACGGACGCCCAGCAGCACCAGGACCGGGCGATGCTCCGGCCCTCGAGCACGGGGCAGAGCCGCGAGGGGCAGCCCTGGGCCCGTTGCCTCGTGGCAGAGGACGAGGGCATCCCCGTGGCGGCGGCCGTGGTCTACGCCTCCTCGGTGCACCCGCAACGGCTCTGGTTCTACGCGGAGACCGCCCGCGAGCAACGCGGTCGCGGGATCGCCACAGCACTGACCGCAGCACTGCGCGCCGAGACGGCCGAGGCCCGGTCCGCCGGCACCGTGGTGACCGGCGAGCTGAAGACGCGCTTCGCCGTGGTCCCCACGGAGCTGCCCGAGACCCCGGCAGACGCCGCCTCGCACCTGGTGGAGAACCCGGCCGACCACCCGGCCGCGGCCTTCCTCGCGGGGCAGGGATTCGCGCCGTTGCAGCGATCCCGGCGCATCGCCGTCGGGCCCGGGGTCATCAAGGCCCCCGAACTGGACGGGACCGGACTGGCCGTGGAGGACCTGGCGACCGGGTCGGTGGAGCTGACCCGCGCCGTGGCCGCGTTCTACCAGGCCACCCACGGCTGGGACCCGGCCGAGATGACGGTGGGACGGGCCCAGCAGCTGCTGCTCGGGCCGGCCACCGGTGCCTCCGGGGCCGTGGTCCTGCGGTCCGCCCCGAAGGCGCAGGGTGGGAGCATCGACGCCTTCGCCATCTCCTACACACCCGAGCGCTCGGAGGACCCCACCGATGTGCTGCTCGGGTGGAACCCGGAGCTGGCCGCCGCGGACGCCCAGACGGCGGCCGTCTCCCTGCTGGCCCTGCTGACCGCCCAGTACCCGGTGCAGCTCGAGGTGGACGACGCCATGGACGTCCTCGCCCCCGTCCTGGACCGGCTTCTCGCCAGCGGACACGCCCGCGTCCTGCTGGATACCCGGATCTGGGCCACTGACGCCACCTGATGCCGCCGCAGCCCCGGCCGCCTGAGCCATCCCAGGCCACTGCGCCGGCAGCTGACGGCCGCCACGGGCACGCCGGGCACGGACACGGGCTGCCCGCCGGCCCCGGAGCCGATGAGGCGCTGACCGGCGCGGACGGCTCCGGTCGTCGCCGCGTGGTGGTGGTGCTGGCCGCGATCCTGGTGCCCCTGACCGTGGTCCTCATCGCCGCCATGATCGCCCTGTGGCCCTCGGGATCGCACCGCGAACTCTCCCTGGCCGACCCCTATGGCACCAGCCAGGGCGTCAGCATGGTCACCGGCACGGTGACCGCGGTCCAACCGCGGGACTGCGGGCCGGAGGTCGGCACCGTGGAGACCCCGGGTGGGGGGATGGTCGGGGACCCGGCGGCGGCCCAGGTGCAGTGCGTGGACGCCGTCATGGACCCCGACGGCGGCGGGACGGACCGCGCGCTGGTGCCCATCCCGAGTTCCATCAGTGCCTCCATGGACGTGTGGGTGGGGGACCGGCTCAAGGCCTTGGACCTGTCCGGCCTGCCGGGCGGCGAGGCTCAGGGGCAGGCCGGCCAGAGCGACTTCGTGTTCGTGGACTTCGAGCGGACGGTGCCGGTGGTGCTGCTGGCGCTTCTCTACGCACTCGTGGTGGTGGCCGTGGCGCGGTGGCGTGGCCTACGGGCCGTGGTGGGCCTGGGACTGGCCTTCGCGGTGATGTTCGTGTTCATGATCCCGGCGTTGCTGGAGGGAGGACCGCCGCTGTGGGTCGGGCTGGTGGGCTGCTGTCTGATCATGCTCGTGGTGCTGTACTTCGCCCACGGCTTCTCCCTGCGGACCACCACGGCACTTCTGGGCACCCTGATCGGGCTGGCCCTGACCGCCGTGCTCGCGTTGTGGGGCACGGATGCCGCCTACCTCACCGGCCTGGGGGACGAGTACTCCTACATCCTGGCCACCGTGGCCCCGGAGGTGCGGCTGTCCGGGATCGTGCTGTGCGGTCTGCTGGTGGCCGGGCTCGGTGTGCTCAACGACGTGACGATCACGCAGGCCTCGGCCATCTGGGAGCTGCGGGCCGCGAACCCCTTGGCCGGCCGGCGGGAGCTCTTCGGCTCCGGCATGCGGATCGGCCGGGACCACATCGCCTCCACCGTCTACACGATCGCCTTCGCCTACGCCGGTGCGGCCCTGCCCGTGCTGATGGTCGTCTCCCTCTATGACCGCAGCCTGTGGGACACCCTGATGTCCGGGGAGCTTGTGGAGGAGATCGTGCGGATCCTGGTGGGCTCCATCGGCCTGGTCCTGGCGATCCCCGTCACCACGGCCATCGCGGTGGCCGTGGCCACCACGGTGCAGGCGGGCGGTGCCGGCGCCGGCACCGTGCCCGCTCCCGCCCCGGTGCGGGCTCCCCGGCCGAGCCGCTGAGCACTCCGTCCCCTCGACGCCATACGGTCAACGCCGATAGGTGCTCGGCCACTGCACGCGCAGCCGGCGGACGAGCCCATCGGGGTGGCGCTGCAGGCGGCCGGTGATCAGACCCTCGTGCAATCCTTCGACCAGCAGCTGGTGGATCTTGGCCTTGGCGGCGGGCAGCTGCACCCCGTTCGGCGCCACCTCGCCGAGGGTCCGCTGCACGTTCTCCGGCAGGGCCTTCAACCCCCGCGCGATGCCCTCGTTGAGGCTCTGCGTCAGCCCGGAGGCGAAGCCGGGCGTCAAGGCCAGGTGCTCCTGCGCCAGAGCCAGCAACTCCTCGTCCGGGAGTCCCCGGTCCTCGGGCAACAGGGCCCACAGGGCGTTGGCGACCTCCACGGGAGGGACGTCCTGAGGCTTCAGATCGGCCTCACGCCCCAACGTGCGGTAGACGCCCCAGTGCTCGATCACGGTGGAGCCGGGCCACAGGAAGCCGTGGCGGTCGGTGGTGTAACGCCGCGTCTGGATCAGCTGCTCGAGCGCCTTCTGCGCCCGATACGCGTTGCCGGCGCCTCCGGAGCGTTCCCGCAGCACCTTCAGGGCGGTGGCCCGGCGCAGGGGATAGGCGGCGTCGAGGAAGTCCTTGACGGTCTGCACGGGGGTCTGCGTGCCTTTCGCCTCCAGTGCGCCCAGCCGGGGGAGCACAGCGGGCCGTCCCCACCGTGGGTCCAGCAGGAACTGCGGGTGGGCCACCTGCAGGGTGCCGGGAGAGCTCCAGCCCGTGGTGCGCACGGCCCGGTCCGTGTCCCGGTAGGCGTCCTCGAGCCGCTCCACGAGCAGTTCCAACTCCTGCAGGTCCGTCTCGGTCGGATTGAGGCGCGACGCCGGCCCCTGGCTCCCGCTGGTGATCTCCCGGCCCGCGCGGCCCGGGGCGGGGGCCACGGAACGCTCCAGTTCGGCACGGTCGCGCTGGGCGCGTTTGAGGGTTCCGGAGAATCCGCGGACCACTGGGCTGGAGCGGTCCAGCCAGCCGGGTGCGGCCAGGGCGTCGGTGGGGCTGCGCTCGTACCGCTCGGCGTCCAGGGTGACCTGGTGGAACCGGTGCTCCAAGGCCTTCCAGCGCTCCTGCCGGCCGTGGAGTTGGTGGCGCTGGATCGCGGCCACGGACGCCCAGCCACCCACACCGAGGACCACGGCGCAGACGATGAGCATGATGAGCCAGAACTCCATGGGATCAGGTTACCGGGGGAGGCTGACCTATCGGGTCCCCTGCCTCGCGAACTCGACCAGGGCATCCATGGAACGCATGGTCCTTCTGAGCTGAGCCACGGAGACTGAATCGTATCCGTAGCCAGCCCGTGTCTTGACGCCCAGGAGGAGGTCCAGATTTCGGGCCGATTCATGGTCTGCCTTCTTCAGCAGGTTGCCGGCCCCGCGATGGTCCTGGAACTGGATTGCCTTGGCAAGTCTTCCTTTCCGGACCTCGTCACCGGCGTCTCCCTTCATGATGCGGCTCTCGCGACCCGCAGGTGATCTTCTAGCCACCGGCAGGATGGAAACACCCTGAGTCCATCCGCTGCGATGTTGTTCATCAGGGGATCAGCCCGCACGTCGTTGCTCGCATAGACGAGTGGTCGGGCATCGTTGCCGGTCCATGCGGTGACCTTCTCAGCAAGGTTGGCGACGAAGTCCTGAGGTTCTCCGGCATCAAGCTGTTCAGGCAGGACAACGAAGAGGTCGATGTCGCTGTCGTCTCCCATCTCGTTCCGTGCGGCGGAGCCGAAGATTCGTACGTCCAGTGGGGTAAACGACCAGGTATCGATCTCTTCGCGTATCCATTGAAGGAGGGTGTCCCGAGATCTGGCCATAGCGATGACCGGAGCAGCCAAGAGGTGTTGTCGGTTCAGGGCGTAGGTGTGGGTCTGGCCGGCAACCTGATCCAGCGCGATGCCCTGCTTGACGAGGCGCCCCAACGACCGCCGTACCCCACTTTCAGAATGTGCTTCGGGAAGAAGCCGGTGGATCATGGGCGCAGTGAAGGCGGCGTCGCCGCCAGACAGGACGTGGAGTACCGCAGCGTCAACGGTGGGGGTGAGAGCTGAGATCGGGTTCTGCAGGCGCACTTGTTTCACACCCTTTCAAATAGTGCATATACCTGCACAATAGTACAGGCAGATGCACTATGTGGTAGCAGCGACGATTCGGCAGATGGGGGTTGGTGTCCTACTTCCAGCCCAGCGCCTTGGCCAGCTCCACCCACTGGGTGAACAGGTGCGCGTTGTACTCGACCCCGAGCTGGTTGGGGTTGGCCAGGAGCAGGTAGTCCGCGGCCTGGACGGCCTCGTCGGTGCGCAGCAGCTCCGCGACCTCGTCCATCGTGCCGGAGTACGTCGGCCCACTGCGGGCCTTGCCGCCCTCGAGCTGGCCGGAGGAGTCCGTACGTTCGCGGCGGCCGCCGAAGTACATGTCATCCTGGGCGGAGACGAGGGGGAACACCGAACGGGTCACGGCGGTCATCCCGCCGGTGGTGTGCCCCGAGGCCGCGTAGGCCTGCTGATACTGGGCGATCTGATCGGCCTGCTGGACGTGGAAGGGACGGCCGTCATCCTGTAGCAACAGGGTGGAGGAGAGCAGGTTGTAGCCCTGCTCGCCGGCCCGGACACCGGAGACGATGTTGCCGGAGCCCCACCAGATGCGGTCGGCCAGGCCGGGGGACTGCGGTTGGATGGCCAACATCTCCTGGCCGGGCTGCGCCCAACCGGAGTCCGGATCGGCGTGGGCCACCTCCGCACCGGAGATCGCCTCCCGGAAACGGTGGCCCCGGGCCTGGGCCAGCTCGGACCAGGACTGGCCCGGCTCCAGGTCGTAGCCGAACTGGTGCTGGCCGTCCCGGGCCGCCTCGGGGGAGCCCCGGGAGACGCCCAACTGGAGCCGACCGCTGGAGATGAGGTCCGCCGTCGCCGCCTGCTCCGCCATGTACAGCGGATTCTCGTACCGCAGGTCGATCACCCCGGTGCCCAGCTCGATGCTCTGCGTGGCCGCGCCCATGGCCGCCAGTAGCGGGAAGGGTGCGGAGAGCATGTTCTGGAAGTGGTGGGACCGGATCCAGGCCCCGTCCATGCCGGCCTCCTCGGCGGCCACGGCCATCTCGATGGTCTGGCGCAGCGTGGCGCCGGCGTCCGGTGTGCGAGAGCCGGGCACGGAGCTCCAGTGCCCGAAGTTCAGGAATCCGATCTTCTTCATGTTTTGAACAACACCACACCGACCTGCGTTCTTCCAGTGTTGGGCTGTGGTGTCTGCCGCAGTCTGCCCGGGCCTCCACCTCCGGCCCGCGAGAATCCGCGGCTTCTGGGATAATGGGTGGAATGACCGCCGTGACTGACGCCCCGCACCGTACCGAAGGCAACGAATCCACGGCCCAGACCCCGGAGCGCCTGAACCTGCCCGCCCTGAGGCTGGGCCCGCTGACCATCGACACCCCCGTGGTGCTCGCCCCCATGGCCGGCATCACCAACAACGCCTTCCGCCGCCTGTGCCGCGAGTACGGCGGCGGACTGTACGTCTCCGAGATGGTGACCGCCCGGGCGCTCGTGGAGCGCCGGGCCGAGTCCCTGCGCATCATCCACCACGACCCGGACGAGACCCCTCGCTCCGTGCAGCTCTACTCCGTGGACCCCGTCCACACCGGCCAGGCCGTGAGGATGCTGGTCCAGGAGGACCGCGCGGACCACATCGACCTGAACTTCGGCTGCCCCGTCCCCAAGGTGACCAAGCGCGGCGGCGGCTCCGCCCTGCCGTGGAAGTCCGAACTCTTCGCCTCCATCATCGGCGCCGCCGTGCGTGAGGCGTCCAAGAAGGACATCCCGGTCACCATCAAGATGCGCCGCGGGATCGACGAGGACCACCTGACCTACCTCGACGCCGGCCGCGCCGCGCGCTCGCTGGGTGTGGCCGCCGTGGCGCTGCACGGACGCACCATGGAGCAGCACTACTCCGGGAAGGCCGATTGGGACGCCATCGCCCGGTTGCGGGAGGCCCTGCCGGACATCCCGGTGCTGGGCAACGGGGACATCTGGTCCGCCGAGGACGCCATCGCCATGGTCCGGCACACCGGGGTGGACGGCGTGGTGGTCGGCCGCGGCTGCCAGGGCCGGCCCTGGCTCTTCGGTGACCTGCAGAATGCCTTCGAGGGCTCGGACGAGCGCTTCCGGCCCGGGCTGGCAAAGGTGGCGGACACGTTCTACCGCCACGCCGAGCTGCTCGTGGACACGTTCGGCGGGGATGAGGGCAAGGCCCTGCGGGACGTCCGCAAGCACGTGGCCTGGTACTTCAAGGGCTACCAGGTCGGCGGCGAGCTGCGGGCCCGCCTCGCCCAGGTCCCGGACCTGGCCACCCTGCGCGTCCTGCTGGACGAGCTGGACCCGGACGCTCCGTATCCCGGGGCCGACGCCGAGGGCCCGCGCGGGCGCGCCGGCTCGCCCAAACGCCCCCACCTGCCGCAGGGCTGGCTGGACTCCCGGGAGCTCAACGCCGAGCAGAAGGCGATGATCGCCTCGGCCGAGCTGGACGTCTCCGGTGGGTGATCAGGCGACCGGGCCGGCGTCGGTCCCGGGATTCCCGACGGTCCGCCACCACCAGGCGGTGCTCTTCGGCCCGGAGGGGCGTCCGCCCTACGCGGGCCGGCCCGCCGGGTTGCCCGGCTATGGGCCCTCCGACCGTGAACGCTGGCTGCCGGAGCCGACCAAGAGCTCCTACCGCTCAGACTTCGAGCGGGACCGTGCCCGTATCCTGCACTCCTCGGCGCTGCGCCGGCTCGGGGCCAAGACTCAGGTGGTGGCCCCGGATGAGGACGACTTCGCCCGGACCCGGCTGACCCACTCGCTCGAGGTGGCCCAGGTGGGCCGCGAACTGGGCCGGTCCCTGGGCTGTGACCCGGACGTGGTGGACGCCGCCTGCCTCTCCCATGACCTCGGCCACCCGCCGTTCGGGCACAACGGTGAGAAGGCGCTGGATGCGTTGAGTCAGGACATCGGCGGCTTCGAGGGCAACGCCCAGACCCTGCGGCTGCTGGCCCGGCTGGAGACGAAGAAGTTCTTCGAGGACGGCGCCTCCGCCGGACTCAACCTCACCCGGGCCTCATTGGACGCCTCCTGCAAGTACCCCTGGACGCGGGACGAGGCGCCGCTGACCTCCGCCGGGACGCAGAGCCGGAAGTTCGGCGTCTACCTGGACGACCTGCCGGTCTTCGACTGGTTCCGCCGGGGCGTGACCGGGATCCGGAAGTCCATGGAGGCCCAGGTCATGGACCTGGCGGATGACATCTCCTACTCCGTGCACGATGTGGAGGACGGGATCGTCAACGGGCAGTTCCAGTTGCACTGGCTGGCCGATCCGGATCACCGGACCCTCGTGATCGAACGCACCCGCCAGTGGTACCTGCCGGACACCGACCCGGCCGAGATCGAGGCCGCACTGGCCCGCCTCGAGGCCACCCCGGTATGGGTGCGCCAGGCGGACGGGACCCGCCGCTCCCGGGCCGCCCTGAAGGACATGACCAGCCAGCTGATCGGCCGGTTCTCCAATGCGGCCTTCGACGCCACCCGCGAGGTCTTCGGCAACGAGCCCCTGACGCGCCATGAGGCGGACGTGGTGGTGCCCGGCGAGACGGACGTCGAGATCGCCACCATGAAGGGGATCGCCGCGGCCTACGTGATGAGTTCCGAGGCCCGCCAGCCGCTGTACGTGCGCCAGCGGGAGATCCTCACCGACCTGGTCGAGCTGTTCTGGGACTCCGGGGACCGCTACCTGGACCCCCTCTTCGCCGGGGACTGGCGCGAGGCCGCCGGTGACGCCGCCCGCCGCCGCGTGGTGATCGATCAGGTGGCCTCGCTGACGGACTCCACGGCCATCGAGTGGCACTCCACCCTGGTCCGCGGCGAGCCGTTCCGCCGCAGCTGGGTCTGACGGTCCAAAAGAACCACCCCTGGCGTGCATGGCATCACAGTGGCATGATCGTGGCATGACCAAGGTGAGGATCAGCACCACGGTGGACCGGGACCTGCTGGAGCGGGCACGCCGCCTCCACGGCCAGGGCACGGACGCATCGCTGCTGGAAGCTGCGCTGACGTCGCTTCTCCGCGAGCACCGATCGGCTGAGGTCGACCGTGCGTATCGGAGGGCCTATCGGGACAGTCCGGCGGACTCGGTGGACGAGTGGGGCAGCCTGTCTGACTTCCTGGACGCCGCGGCCAGGCAGTGAGCATGGAACTTCCGGCGAGGGGCGAACTCTGGTGGGCCGATCTTTCGGATGCCGGGGCGAGGCCGGTGGTGGTGATCAGCCGGGACGCCGCCATCCAGGGGCGCCGCCGCGCGATCGTGGCCCCTTGCAGCACCAGCATTCGGAATCTGCCGAGCGAGCTGCTGCTGGAGCCCGGGGAGGAGCCGGTTCACCGGCCCTGCGTGGCCCAGCTCGACTCCGTGACGGACCTGCCCGTGCAGGTGCTCACCCACAGGCTGGGCCGTCTCAGCGACGACGCCATGCGGAAAGCCTGCGACGCCCTGGCCGTGGCGTCAGGGTGCGCACCGTGACGGGCGGCAAGCCATCACCCCGTTGCGGCCGCCGCCTGCTCGTTGCGCCGCACGATCTCGGTGATCCAGAGCGGGGCGAACGGGGACGTGCAGTTCGGGGGAGTGGGGTAGTCCTTGAGGACCTCGAGGCGTTCGCCGATGTCCACCGCCCGCCCCCGCAGCTCCGGGGCCTCGATCCCGATCGCGGCCAGGGTGTTGTTCATGGACCACTGCAGGTCCTTCGGGGCATCCTTCATCCGGGCCTCGATGGTGTCCAGTAGTGCGGGCAGGTCCAGAACCTCCGGCTTCTTGTACACCTGGTGGCTGATGAGATCCCAGCCGGCGGCGGCCACCAGCTGGTCCGTGTCCTCGGTCCACGTCCTCCGCAGCTCCTCCAGGTGTGGTGACTTCTTGGCCACGTAGTTCACCAGCCAGTCATGGACCTTGGGCGCCCGGGCCTCGCGGATCATCGCGTCGATCTGCTCCGCCCCGAGCTTCTTCGGGAACACGAGCAGCAGGGCGACCAGCCTCGAGGCGGTGTCTCCGGTGGCCCAGAGGTCCAGGGCCAGCTGCTGTTTGGACGCCGGATCCGTCTTGGCAGCCTGGGCCACCCCGCGCAGCTTCGACAGGTTCACCCCGTGGTCGTCCCCGCGCTTCTCGTTCGCGGCCCGCATCCCAGCGTCCTCGAGCGCGGCCAACTCCGCCTGAACGGCGGCCACGGTGGGTTCGATGATGGTGCCGGTTTTAGCGGAAGGGGCCATGGTGTCCATCGTAGGCCGGGACCAGCGCCGGCAGCACCTGCCCGGCGAGGCCACGCAGGCTCACGGTGGCGGCGGTCGAGAAATCGGTGACCTCCGGATTGACCTCGACGACGGCCGCGCCGGCTCCCAGCGCCGCGTACGGCAGCGAGGCGGCCGGCTGCACGGTGGCCGAGGTCCCGATGACCACGGCCAGGTCGCAGTCCTCCAGGGCGGCGATCGTATCCGCCAGGGCATCGGCCGGCAGCATCTCCCCGAACCACACGATGCCCGGCCGGAGCATCCCGTCACCGCAGACCGCGCACCGGGGCGGGGCGATCCGCAGCAGCGACTCCAGGTCCGGGGTCGACCCCGGACCGCCGGCGCCCGCGGTGTCGGCAGTCGCCGTGCCGGGGTCGTGTGTGGCGGGCTCACCGCAGTCGGCGCAGCGGTAGTCGAACAGGGAACCGTGCAGGTGGGCCATCACCTCGGCCCCGGCCCGCTCCTGCAGGTCGTCCACGTTCTGGGTCGCGATGGTGAGCGTGCCACGAGAGCCCGCAGGGCCGGCGTCGTGCCCGGTGCCGGCTCCCGGGGAACCGGACAGCCGCCGCTGCCAGGCGGCGACCGCGTGATGTCCGGCGTTGGGTGCGCAGGAGCGGACCAGGCGGGCGCGCCACTGGTACCAGGCCCAGACCAGTTCGGGATCGGCCCGGTAGGCGTCCTCGGTGGCCAGCTGCTCGGGGGAGTAGCGCTCCCAGAGCCCGGTCTGCGCGTCCCGGAACGTGGGCACACCGGACTCGGCGCTCAGGCCGGCGCCGGAGAGCACCACCACGCGCCGGGCCGTCCGGGCCAGCTCGGCGGCCTCTGCGAGCCCGGGCATCATCTCAGGGTCCATTGCGAAGTCCATGAGGCCATTCCATCAGCTTCCCTCAGCTTCCGCTTCAGCCCCGCATCAGCCCCCGCATCACGAGAGCGCCAGTCGTCGAGACACGCCGAGCCGATCGACAGTTGACGGTGCCGTGATCCTCGGGCGGTGCCGTGATCCTCTGGCCGTGGGCGGCGTCTCGCCCTGCTGTGACCTCGACTACAAAGATTCGTATACGTACGGTAAGGTGTTCAACGATCGTGTGAGCGCCGTCATGGACGGTCATGACGCAGGACTCGTTTCCAGCGCCTGCGCACCGTCCAAAACCACCCCCTCAAACCACCACCGCCGTATCCCGTCTCGGAGGCCCGATGTCAACGTCCACCACCACCCGCCCCGGCCGGTCCGGAACGCCCCAGCCGCCGGTTCTGCGCGGCCGTGCCTGGGTGGCACCGCTGTGTTGGTTCGCCGTGCTGCTGGACGGGTTCGACGCCGTGGTCCTCGGCGCCATCATGCCCATGCTCACCTCGGATGCAGCCATGGGGATCGACAACGGCACCGCCACCGTGGTGGCGACCGTCGGCCTGGTCGGCATGATGGTCGGCGCCCTCGGCATGGGCTGGCTGACGGACAAGTTCGGCCGCCGCAAGCTGCTCATCGGCGCCGTGATCGCCTTCTCCGTCCTGACCTTCGTCACGGGCTTCGCCCAGGACGCCACCACCATCGGCGTGCTGCGCTTCCTGGCGGGTCTGGGTCTGGGCGGCTGCCTGCCCACGGGCATCTCCATGGTGACCGAGTTCGCGGGCGCCAGGAAGGGCTCCAACGCCACCACCCTGATGATGACCGGCTACCACGTGGGCGCCGTCATCACCGCGCTGCTGGCCATCTGGGCCGCCGCCAACACCGTCTCCGGCTGGCGCGAGATGTTCTTCATCGGCGGGCTGCCCGCCCTCGTCCTGGTGCCGCTGATGTGGCGCTACCTGCCGGAGTCCCCGGACTTCCTGCTCTCCAGGGGGCGCACTGCCGAGGCACGGATCGTGGCCGCGCACTATGGCGTCGAGATCGATGAGGAGCCCGAGCGCGCCTTCGCCGGTGCCACCCCGGCGGGCTCCGGGGCCATCGCTGAGCCCGAGAAGACCGGCGCGGCACTGCTGCTGTCCACCAAGTACCGCCGCAACACCGTGTTCATGTGGCTCGCCTCCTTCATGGGCCTGCTGCTGGTGTACGGCCTGAACACCTGGCTGCCGCAGATCATGCGCGCCGCCGACTACGACCTCGGCAACTCCCTGGGCTTCCTCGTGGTGCTCAACGCCGGCGCCGTGATCGGCCTGTTCATCGCCGGCAAGGTGGGAGACGCCATCACCCCGCGCAACGCCGCCATCCTGTGGTTCATCGGCTCCGCGATCCTGCTGGCCGCACTGGCCATCAAGCTGCCCCTGCTGGGCATCTACGTGATGATCTTCCTCACCGGCTGCTTCGTCTTCTCCGCGCAGAACCTTGTCTACGCCTTCGCCGCCACCAACTTCCCGCCGAAGGTCCGCGGCACCGCCCTCGGCATGGCCGCCGGGGTGGGCCGCCTGGGCGCCATCTCCGGACCGATCATGGGTGGCACCATGATGGCCGCCGGCATCGCCTACCCCTGGGGCTTCTTCGGCTTCGCGATCGCCGGGGCGCTGGGCGGGCTGGCCGTCTCGGGGATGCGCACCATGCGCAGGGACCAGCGCAGGGACCGGTCTCCGGACACCGCCGGCAGCGGCAGCGGCACCGGCATGGGGGCCAGCACGGCGCACGACGCCGGCCCGGTCACCGCCCAGCCTGAGCGCACCTCCGCCTCGGTGTAGCTCCACCCCGACTCCGCCGGACCCTGCCTGTGGACGGTCGGGTCGGAGCAGCCCTCAACCGGCCTAGACTGGATCCATGGCAGGCCTGATCAAACGTGAGGACATCGACCTTGTCCGCGAGAGGTCGGACCTCAAGGAGATCGTGGACGCCTTCGTCACGCTCCGCAGCGCCGGCGTGGGGTCCTACAAGGGGTTGTGCCCCTTCCACGACGAGCGCAGCCCCTCGTTCCACGTGCGGCCCTCCGTGGGCAGTTTCCACTGCTTCGGCTGCGGTGAGTCCGGGGACGTCATCGCGTTCCTGATGAAGATGGAGCACTCCACCTTCGCCGAGACAGTGGAGCGGCTGGCCGCCAAGGCCAGCATCGAGCTCCACTATGAGGACGGCGGCACCGGCCCGGACCAGGCGCAGGTCGGCCGGCGGCAGCGGCTGCTCGAGGCCAACAAGATCGCCGACGAGTACTTCCGCTCCCAACTCGGCACCCCCGGGGCGGCCACCGGACAGCAGTTCCTGGCCGGCCGCGGCTTCACCTCCGAGCACGCCGCCCAGTTCGGCGTCGGCTATGCCCCGCAGGGCTGGGACAACCTGCTCAAACACCTGCAGCGCAAGGGGTTCCGGGAGGACGAGCTCAAACTCACGGGCCTGTTCTCCGAGGGCCAGCGGGGGATCTACGACCGCTTCCGCGGCCGGCTCATCTGGCCCATCCGGGACATGACCGGTGCCACGATCGGCTTCGGCGCCCGCAAGCTCTTCGAGGACGATCAGGGCCCCAAATACCTCAACACCCCCGAGACCCAGCTCTACAAGAAGTCCCAGGTGCTCTACGGGATCGATGCGGCCAAACGGCAGGTGGCCAAGAAGCGCCAGCTCGTGGTGGTGGAGGGCTACACCGACGTCATGGCCGCGCACCTGTCCGGTGTGGACACGGCGGTGGCCACCTGTGGCACCGCGTTCGGCTCCGAGCACGTCAAGATCGCCCGCCGGCTGATCTCGGACGACGGCACGGGCGGGGAGATCATCTTCACCTTCGACGGTGACGCGGCCGGGCAGAAGGCCGCACTGCGGGCCTTCGAGGAGGACAGCAAGTTCCTGGCGAAGACCTTCGTGGCCGTGGAGCCGTCCGGCATGGACCCCTGTGACCTGCGTCAGGAGAAAGGCCCCGAGGCGGTGGTGGCCCTGATCGACTCCCGCCGACCGCTGTTCGAGTTCGCCATCAAGGCCGGCATGAAGAACTTCAACCTCGACACCGTGGAGGGCCGCACCGGGGCGCTACGCCACGCCGCCCCCATCGTCGCCGGTATCCGCGACTCGGTGGTGCGCCCCGGTTATGAGCGGGAATTGGCCGGCTGGCTCGGCATGGAACCAGCCACCGTGCACCGCGCGGTCCAGAACGCGCAGCGCTCCGGCACCGGGCCGTCGTCGGGAAACCGCCGGGAACCACAGCCGGGGCACGACGCCGGCCGGGCACCGGGGGAGGGCCGGCCCGGCTTCCAGCGCCCGGACACCCGGGACCCGGCGGCCCGCATGGAGAAGGAGGCCCTCGAGGTGGTGCTGCAGCAGCCCATCCTGCTCTCCGCCGAGCAGTGGCAGGCCTTCTACGCCGCCGACTTCAAGGTGCCGGCGCTGGCCGTGCTCCACTCCGGGATCCGCGCCGCGGGCATGGCCGGGGCGACCCCCTCGCAGTGGGTCGAGCAGGTGCGTCAGGAGGTCCCTGCCGAGCTGGCGCCGCTGGTCAGCGAGCTCGCGGTGACCCCGCTGCCGGCCCGCACGGACGAGGACCTGGTGCGCTATTGCCGGGACATCATGAACCGACTGTTCGAACTGCAGATCACCCACCAGAAGGGGGACCTGATGGGCCGTCTGCAGCGGTTGGGTCCCGGTGGTGACCCGGCGGAGTTCGCCGCGCTGAACCGCCAGCTGATGGACCTGGAGGCCAAGCGCCGCTCGCTGCGCGCCCGGGACTGAGGGGTCAGTTGTCCTGGGTGACTTCACCGGTGGCGGCATCGACGTAGAGCTCGTCTCCGTCATCACCACCCTGCCGGTCCAGGTCGATCTCCCAGCGCAGGGTGCCGTTGTCCTCGTCCAGCTCCATGTCGTCGATGCTCTGGCCGTCGCGGCCCTCCAGGGCGGCACGGGCGGCGTCCTCGGCCGTGACGGTGGCCTCCTGGGCCCGGCGGATGTCGTCGTCGTCCCGGTCGTCGTCGTCCTCACGGACCGAGCCGTCGGCGCGGACGTCGAAGTCCACCACGCGGTCGCCGATCACGGCCTCGATCTCGTAGACGGAGTCGTCGTCGTCCAGGTCGATCTGCACGATGACGGCGTCGGCGTGCTCGGCCAGCAGGGCATCGATGGCCGCGAACACCGGGTCCTCGCCGGTCGCGGTGCCTTCGGCGTTGGAGGAAGCGGAGGAGCCGGAAGCGGGCGGAGTGCCGGCCTCATCCGAGGAGGACGGCGAGGTCTCGGCGGTCGCGGGGGAGGACTCGGCGGTCGCGGCCGTGCTGGTCTCCGAGTCCGAACTGCCCGGATCGGCCACCGAACAACCGGTCAGCAGCGCCAGGGCCAGGATGCCGCCCCCGGTCATCATGAGGGGTTTGGTGTACGTGCGCTGGGTTCCGGTGTGCTGTGTCATGGCCTCAGTGTGCCAAAACCGGATGAGCCGCAGATGAGAGGCCGGTGAAGCGGTGATGAGAGTCCCGCCGTCGGACCACGTCGGGCGGTCATCCCGCAGGCGGCCGAACCTGTCTCCCCCGCCCTCCTCCGCCGTATGCTGAGGCCCATTCAGTCACGTGTTTTTGTCGTTTCTCTTTCACTCCTTGGTAGCCGATATCAGCAATACAGAGGCCGTGTGGCCCAGCTGATGGAGCAGGGACAGGCCCATGGGCGGTGCGGATGGTGGTGGGGCCTCTTCCCCACCTGCGGAGGACTTCGTCGATGCCGTCGTGGTCGGCTCCGGCTTCGGCGGTTCGGTCGCGGCCCACCGGCTCTCCGAGCAGGGCAAGCACGTGGTGGTCATGGAGCGGGGCCGGGCCTACCCGCCGGGAAGCTTCGCCCGGACCCCGTCCGAGTTCGGTCAGGCCCTCTGGGACCCCAGCGCCGGGCTCCACGGGCTCTTCAACGCGTGGACCATGCGAGGCCTCGAGAGCCTGGTCTCCAGCGGACTGGGCGGCGGCTCGCTGATCTACGCCAATGTGTTGCTGCGCAAGGACGAACACTGGTTCGTCAACGAGTCCCCCCTGCCGGGCGGCGGCTACGAGAGCTGGCCTCTCACCCGCGAGGACCTTGAACCGCATTACCAGCGCGTCGAGGACATGATCGGCACCGCCACGTACCCCTACACCGACACCCCCAAGACCGAGGCGCTCGAGGGAGCGGCTCGGGCTCTGGGGCTGAGCGTGGAGAGACCGCCGCTGGCCGTGACCTTCGCCTCGCGCTCCGGGGAGGTGCCGGCACCCGGCCGTGGCATCCCCGCACCGGACTACGGGAACTACCACGGCCGTCCCCGGCGGACCTGCACCCTGTGTGGGGAGTGCGACATCGGCTGCAACGAGGGTGCCAAGAACACCCTGGACCACACCTACCTCTCGGCGGCGCAGGCCTCGGGGAACTGTGACATCCGCCCCCTGCACGAGGTCCGGACCTTCCGCCGGGACGGCGACGGCACCTGGCTGGTCCGCTACGTGGTGCACACCCCGGACCAGCCCTCGGCGACGGCGGACCTCGCCGAACGGGTGATCCGCTGTTCCCGGCTCATCCTCGCGGCCGGCACCTTCGGCACCACCTTCCTGCTGCTGCGCAACCGGGCCACCCTGCCGGGACTCAGCCACGCACTGGGCACGCGGTTCAGCGGCAACGGGGACCTGATGGGCTTCCTGATGAACGCCACGCAGCTGGCCTCGGACCTGCAGGGACCCCGGCGGATGCTGGGTAGCACCGGCCCCGTCATCACCACGGCCATCCGGGTCGGCGACGCGGCGGACGGCGACGGCAGCACCGGACGCGGCTACTACATCGAGGACGCCGGCTACCCGGGGTTCATCAACTGGCTCATGGAGGCCTCCCAGATCCGCTCCGCCGTTCCCCGGCTCGCCCAGTTCGCCGCCCGCATCGTGGCGAACCGGCTGTTCGGCGGGCACCGGACCGACATCTCCTCCGATCTGGCCGCGCTCCTGGGCACCGGGAGCTTCTCCGAGACCTCGCTGCCCCTGTTGGGCATGGGCCGGGACATCCCGGACGGCAGGATGTTCCTGCGGGACGGACGGCTCGCCGTCGACTGGACCCTGTCCACCTCCCGCGTCTACTTCGACCGCGTCCAATCGACCATGCGCGACCTCGCTGACCAGCTGGGCGCCGACTACCGGGAGAACCCGCTGTGGATGGCCCAGCGGGTCATCACGGTGCATCCCCTGGGAGGTGCCCCGATGGGTGCCCATGCGGGGGTCGGCGTCTGCGACCCCTACTCCGCCGTCTACGGACAGCCCGGGCTCCATGTGGTGGACGGATCGGCCATGCCGGGGCCCGTCGGCACGAATCCCGCGCTGACCATCGCCGCTTGTGCGGACCGGGCCAGCGAGCGGATGCTCGAGGGGTTGTGGGCGCGTCCGGTGGTCCGGGCGGCGGCCCGGCCGGCGGGCGTCTCTCGGCACCCGGGTGAGGGGCACGACGGCGGCGCGGGGGCCGGCGTCGTACCCTCCGGCGGGGTGCCCACGCGCGTCTCCTTCACCGAACGCATGAAGGGGAATTTCGCCCTCGGGCTGGGCGATCCCCGGCAGGCGAATGCGCAGGCCCGGCTGCGCGATCAGCGGATGATGTTCGAGCTGACGATCACCACCGGGGACGTGGACGGCTTCGTCGCCGACCCGGCACACCCCGGCGTCGCCACCGGCTACCTGGACGCGGACCTTCTGGGCGGCCGGTGCGAGGTTGAGCGCGGGTGGTTCAACCTCTTCATGCAGCAGGACGCCACGCGCAGACTCATGCTCTACCGCCTGTTCCTCACCAGCCCCGGGGGAGTGGCGCTGACGTTCGTCGGGTTCAAGGAGGTCCACGACGGCCCGGGCCTGGACGTCTGGCAGGACACGACCACGCTCTACGTCCAGGTATTGGATGGCCACGTGCCGCCCCCGGAACCGCTGCTCCCCGTGCAGACGCCCCTGTTGAAGCCACAGGACCCGACGGTGCTGGGGGCCGGGATCCTCTACATCCAACCGCTGGACTTCGCGAAGCAGCTCACGACCTTCACCACGAGCGGACCGGACGGCGGGGCCGGGCTGCTCCGCTTCGGCCGGTTGTTCCTGGACTCGCTGTGGGAGACCTACCTCGCCCCGTCCCGGACCGCAGGTGCGCCGTGAGGTCCGGCGCCCTCGCCCGGTTCGAGTCGGCTCTCGGCTTCAGGCCCCGCGGACAGGTGCGCTGGCTGTCTCCGCCCGAGCTGGTGCGCAGCGGCGTCCGCGTCCTCGTGGCCCAGACCTTCGCCTCCTATGCGGACAGCCGCGAGACCCAGGCCGTGATGCCGCAGCAGCTGCTGGACGTGGATCGATTCCGGTCCGCCGACGGGCACTGGTGGATCGACTTCGTGGCAGATCTGGGCGACGGCTTCGACGCGACCTACACCGTGGCGATGCAACTGTGCCAGCAGCGCCTCACGGCCACCACCCCGGGGGACGGGACGGTGGACCTGCCCACGTCCCAGCTGCTCATCCTCGGCGGTGACCTCGTCTATCCGACGGCGTCCAGCCAGGCCTATGAGGACCGCATGGTCGGGCCCTACCGGGCCGCCTCGGCGGACCCGTTCGCCGATCCCACCGAGGGGACCCCCAATGCAGCCCCGCGCGATAGCGCCACGGCCGCCCTGCTGGCCCTGCCCGGCAACCACGACTGGTACGACGGTCTGACGTCCTTCATGCGCATGTTCGGCCAGGGCGAGGCGGTGGGCCGCTGGCAGACGTTGCAGTCGCGCAGCTACTTCGCCGCCCGGCTACAGCCTGGCTGGTGGCTGGTGGGACTGGACAGCCAGCTCGGCTCGTATATCGACCGCCCCCAACTGGAGTACTTCCACCAGGCGGTCACCACCCGACTGGCGCCTGGGGACGCGATCATCCTGTGTGCGGCCTCACCCACGTGGGCCTCGACCGCCGAGGACCCCAATGCGTTCAACTCCCTGGCGTTCTTCGAGGACAACTACCTGCTGAACCGGCGCGACGCGGCCACGGGCACGCTCGAACCCACCGGTGCCGCCGTCCGGCTACGCATCAGCGGGGACAAACACCACTACGCCCGGTACGCCGAGCAGGCGCAGGGGGCCGCGGCCGGGGACGGACAACCCGGGGCCACCCAGCTGGTGACCTGCGGGCTGGGCGGGGCCTATCTCATGGGGACGGACCGCCTGGCTGAGACGATCATCCTGCCGCCCGAGGAATCCCGGATGCGCCGCCGGAGGCCGGACCACACGCCGTACGCCCTGGGGCCGGCGGTCTACCCCACCCGGACGGAAGCCCGGGCCCTGCACCGGCGTCTGCTCAACCCCTTCGACCGGCACTGGCTGCCCCTGCGCAATCCGTGGTTCGGGTTCTGGATGGGGGCCGCCCACGTCGTCTTGTTCATCCTGCTGGCGGCCGGGATCGCCATCACCAGCCGCCTGAGCCTCCCGGCGGCCATCCGGAACACCGACCTGCTGGAGGCGCTGGCCATCCTCGGCTGGGTCTACGGGCTCCCCGTCGCGCTGTTCATGGTGATCGCCGGCCTGCGCCGGGCTCCGCCGTCCAGCTGGCAGTCACTGCTGTTCCTGGTGGTGCAGCTGATGGTGTCCGGCGGGGTCCTCCTCCTCGTCATCGGGATGGCCGAGGTGGCGCAGCTGCCCCTGCCCGCCGTCCTCGGCGTGGTGGCCGTGGCCGGCTGCCTGGCAGGCTCGGAGGCCTTCGCCCTGCATCTCGTGATGGCCCCACCCGGCCAGATGGGTGACCTGAAGATGACCGGGCTGGCCTACGAGGGCGGCAAGGGCTTCGTCCGCATGCACCTGTCCCCGGACGGCGAGCTGACCCTGTACCCGCTGCTGATGGAGACCGTGGTGAGCGACTGGGAGATCCGGTCAGCACCCGGCGGGCGGGCCATACCGGTGCCGGCCGCCGGACTGCCGCGAATGCGCCTGCTCGAGGATCCGGTGGTCATCTCACGCTCGGGCCGGGGCCACCGGGGCGCCGGGAACCAAGATCTACCGGAAGGACAGTCCTGATGCGCGCCGACGAAGCCGTCTCCGAATCGACCCGTGCAACCACCCGCCGGGACCACGCCACCGAGGTCATCCCGTTCACCGCCGACGACGGACTGCCCCTGAGCCTCGTCCACGTCACCAACCCGCACCTCGGCCCGGCGCCGCGGGGCCCGGTGCTGCTCGTCCACGGTGCCGGCGTCCGTGCCGAGATCTTCCGGCCTCCCGTGCACCGGTCCCTCGTCGATGCCCTGCTCGATGACGGCTGGGACGTCTGGATGCCCAACTGGCGGGCCTCCATCGATCTGGACCCCGTGCCCTGGACCCTTGACGACGCGGCGGCCTACGACCACCCGGCCGCCGTCCGGCACGTGTTGCAGGCCACCGGGGCGGACACCCTCGCGGCGTTCGTGCACTGCCAGGGCTCCACGTCCTTCACCATGGCCGCCGTCTCCGGGTTGCTGCCGCAGGTCCGCACGGTCGTGACCAATGCCGTCTCCCTGCACCTGACCCTCCCGGTGCTCTCGAAGGCCAAGATCACCCGGATGCTCCCGCTGCTGGACGCGTTCACCCCCTCGCTCTCGCCACGGTGGGGGTACAAGTCCAACGGGTATTTCTCCCGCCTCGTGCGGGCGGGCGTGCGGGCCACCCACCCGGAATGCGAGAACACGGTGTGCCGGATGGTCAGCTTCACCTACGGCAGCGGCCGGCCGGCGCTGTGGTCACACGAGAACCTCGAGGACGCCACCCACGACTGGATCACCGGCGAGTTCGCCGGTGCGCCCCTGTCGTTCTTCCACCAGATGGCCCGGTGTGCCACGGCCGGGCATCTGGTCCCCACCGGCGCGGTCCCGGAGATCCCCGCCAGCCTGGTGGACCGCGCACCGCGGACGGATGCGCGCTTCGTCTTCATGGCTGGACAACAGAACCGGTGCTTCCTGCCGGACAGCCAGACCCGCAGCTTCGAGTTCTTCTCGCGGCACCGTCCCGGTCGGGACGCGCTGCACCTGATCCCGGGGTACGGGCACCTGGACATGATCTTCGGCCGGAATGCCTGGCGCGACGTCTACCCCACCATCCTCGAGGAGCTTCGATCATGATCAGCCTGCTGCCTCCCGTCCGCGCTGTCCTGCGGCGCATGCCCTCCGTCGTCCCCGCGCGCCAGCGGCGCGTGGACGGTTCGATGGCCGCCGTCGACGGCATCGACTACATCCTGCCGGTGAACTCCGAGCCCTCCCCGGTCCTGATGGCCGCGTTCCCCGTCGATGCACCATCCGCCGCGGCACTGCTCCCCGGTGCGGAGCTGCACCCCGTCCGGCTGCCGGGCGGGAAAGGGATCCTGATGGTCACGGTCATCAACTACCTCGCCACAGACATCGGTGCCTACATCGAGTACTCCCTGGCGATCGCCGTCACGCGCGGCGCCCGGCCCGCCCCGCCACTGCTCCCGCTGCTGCTGCAGAAGAGCCTCGACTTCGGCCAGTACGTGGTGGACCTGCCCGTCAGCACCGAGGTCTCGGTCAAGGGCGGCAAGGGCATCTGGGGCATGCCCAAGCACCAGGCCAGCCTGGACTTCCGGGTCACGGACGCCACCGTCTCCAGCGCCTATGAGATCGACGGGGTCCAGGGCGCCCTCGTGGAGATGGACCGCCCCCCGGCCACCGCTCTGCCGGTGAAGATCCGGGCGGTGAACTTCTGCACCTTCCGCGGGATGCTGTACCAGTCGACCATCTACTTCGCCGGCACCGCCGATGTCGCCTTCGGCCGGGCCGCCCGTGCCCGCCTGGACTTCGGCCCCCTGCCGCAGGTGGCCGGACTGGCCGGACTGGCCGGGGCGGAAGCCCTCGGCCAGCCCCTGTTCACGGTCTACATCCCGGACTCCCACGGGGTACTGGATGACCATGTCGAGTCCTGGTTCCAGTACGGTCACGGCCGGGTGCCCGACGGCGGCGACGGCCTGGACAGCGTCGCCCACCTGGGCCGGGGCGAGGGATGGCCGGACCCGCCGCGGCGGGACGGACGGTGGGCCGGACGGCCGGTGCCGCGATGACCGTGATCGTCTGGCTGGCGCTGGCCAACGCCCTGTTCACCGCCTTCGCGGCGTCCTTCTACATGGGCTTGCAACTGGTGGTGTGGATGTTCCTGCGCCCCGCGTGGGGCTTCCTGACCGTGGACACCCTGCACGGCTTCTTCGAGGTGCCGATCAGCGTGGCCACCCGGTTCCTCAAGGCGATGTCCGTGCCCTTCCTGGTCTCGGGCGGACTGCTGGTGTGGTCCGGCTGGGGACATCCACTCCCCGTCACCTTCGCCTGGATCGCCGCCGGCTGCTACGTCTTCCTGGTGGGGTGGTATGTCACGCCGATCGCCTCGGTGAACACCCGTCTGCTCTCCGGAGGGATCACCGAGGACGCAGAGGTGCAGCGCCTCATCATCGAATGGAACCGCCGGAACGCCCTCCGGGTGATCGTCACCGTCATCTACTGGCTCGCCGCGATGGGATTCCTGGTGAGCGCCGTCCATCTCTGGGAGGGATTGTCATGACCAGATCAGCACCGTCCGCACCGTCCGCGCTGTTCGCGGCAGGACCGCCGTCCCGGGGGAGCGACCCGTTGCGGCTGGCCGCCTGCGGCATCGGCGCCGTGACCGTGCTCTCCGGGGCCGTCCAGGCCGTGGCCCCGGGGTTCGTCCTGGGCCTGGTGGGGGCCGAGCGCACCGCCACCTCCAAGCAGCTGTTCGCCACGGTGGGCCTGTTCATGGTGGTGGTCGGCGGCTCGCTGACCCACGCCACCCTCAAGGAGTCCCCGCCCCACGTGACGCTCGTCTGGGCCGCCGCCCAGAAGGTCGGCGCCGTGGCCGCTGTCGGGACCGGCGCTGCTCGCGGGGTCTTCCGCCCCCGGGCGCTCGCGGTCGCCGGTTTCGATCTGCTCTCGGCCGGGCTCGTGGCGGCCTATGCGAAGCGGGTGGCCGGCCGTGCCGCCATTCTGCCGGGACACCGGGCGGGCTGACGGCCATGAAACGGTCGCTGGTGCTGGCCGGGGGCGGCATGCGGGTCGCGTGGCAGGCCGGGGTCCTCAAGGCGCTGGAGGAGGAGGGGCTGGACTTCGCGCACGTGGATGCCACGTCCGGGGGCATCCTCAACGGCGCCGCCCTCCTCTCGGGTGTCCGCGCCGACGAGCTGATGCGCCGCTGGCGCACGGTCCGGGTCCGCGACTTCGCCGCCCCGTTGCCGATGGCGGACTACCTGCGGGGTCCGTGGAACCTGCCTGCCCTGAGCAGCCCGGCCGGGATCACGACCTCGGTGTTCCCTGCGTTGGGGATTGACGTGGACCGGATCAGGTCATCCTCGATCCAGGGTTCCTTCAACGTCGCCGATTTCACCCGGAAGACCAGCGTGGCCCTCGACGCCTCAGCGGTGGACGCCGATCTGCTGGCGGCCGGGATGAGCCTGCCGATCTTCATGACCCCGTTCCGACAGGGGCAGACGGTCTGGACGGATGCCGCCTGGATCCGCGATGCCAACGTCACCGAGGCACTGGACCGTGGCGCCGAGGAGGTGTGGCTGATCTGGTGCGTGGGAAACTCCCCGTACTGGGGACTCGGGCCGCTGGAGCAGTACGTGCACATGATCGAGATGAGCGCCACGGGGGCGCTGCTCGCCGACTTCGCCGTGGCACAGGCCGCCGGCCGGGAATTCGTCCTGCACGTGATCAAGCCGGCGCATCCACTGCCCCTGGACCCGGAGTTCTATCTGGGCCGCATCGACGCGGAGACGCTGATCGGGATGGGATACCGGGACGCCGTCGCCTACCTGTCCGGCCCGGATCGCGGCGGGGTGCCCGCGGACCACACGAGCACCGCCATGACAGACCCTCCGCCCGGGGCCCGCTGGACGGAGCGGCTGTCCTCGCGGGATGCCCTCGCCCGGATCACGGTCTGGCTGCCCACCGAGGCCGGGCGGCCGGCGTCGGTCACCGGTTTCGTGGGACTCTCGGACTGGGACGCGCCGGCCGCCGTGGCGGACGGGGCCCTCACGGCCTCTCGCGCGGGCGGACCGTGGACCTACTCCGGCCGGATACGCCGCGGGGGACACTGGGTCGAGGTCTCCGTCTCCCGGGAACCAGCACGCTCTGGGTGCCGAGGCCGCACCGCGGCCCTGACCATCGGTGCCGAGCGGTTCCCGGTGAGGCTGTCCGCCCGCGACGCCGTCCACCTGGCGACCTCGATCGAACCCTTCGGCGCCCACGGCGTGCGGGAGCGCGCCGCTGCGGCGCTGGCAGGGGCCGGCGCGGCCCTCTCGGCCTTGCTTCTCGGGTGAGTCGGTGGATGAGGTGTGCTTGACCCGTCTACGGTCCGGTGCATTGTGAACCGTCGAGGCCCCCGGCGAAGTAGGCCTCATTCGCCTGGACCCAGGTCGAACAGATGACCCCTCCCAAGTAGACCTGCTCGTACCGGGACTCCTCGATGAACGCCGTCACCTCGAACGGCCTGCCCTCGGGAAGCGTGACCTGCTGGACAGACGCTCGTTCCCCGTCCAAGACGGAGAGGTCGATCGAGAAGGCGCAGTACTGCCGGTCCGTATGTGCCTCGATCAGCAAGACCAATGACTCTCCGTCCGTCAGAGAGATCGAGTTGGCGGGGAAGTACGGTTGGGAGGGATCAGCGGCAGACAGGGCGCGGCTGTTCGGACTGTCCAGATCAAAATACAGTCCGATGGACTCCTCAGCACCGGCCGGCGGACTGCTGAAGAGGAGACCGTCAGAAGGAGGTCCGCACTCCGCGTTGGCCTCTGCCCCGAGGATCCGCACGCCATCGGTGCGGTTGCCGGTCAGCACGATCTGGAAGAACACCGAACCGAGGGCCGCGCCACCACGTTGTTCCAACCAGGACGTGGATTCGGCACCCATCGAGTTCAGATCGGCGAGGGCCGCGTCTCCGAAAGTGGTTCCCCGAGGAAAAGCCACGCCGTTGCCGTACAGGTCCGACCGGTACGTCGACACGCGACTGACCGCGACCGGATCGCCCGTGGAGGGAAGCGCCGGGAGGTTGTCCTCAAGAAAGCTCCCCAAGGTTCCTGTGAGCACAGTGCCCAGGGCTGCGACCACGATTCCGGCGATCCACGTGACGGGCCGCTTCCAGAACGGCTTGCGCTCTGGCGTCACGGGTTTCTCGTCATCCGTCCCAGCCATCAAGTTCCTTCGCAGGGCCGGGGAAGTCGTCTGCTCCCCTGATCGAACCAGTACAGGCCTCGTCTCCTGGAGTGTCAAGGTTCCCTGGCGGGAATCCGGGAGCGGGAGAAAACGACGAACGTGCCAATACGAGTCTGGCCCCCGCCCCGCGATGCGGGACGAGGGCCAGAAGAAGCTCCCGCGGCTGGACTCGAACCAGCAACCCTTCGATTACTGGTCCAGTTCCTGGCCTGTGGATAACGCCAGCACGCCAATCCACGTCCGTGTTCTGCTGGGCCTGAACACCCTCATGCAGCACCTGACGATAATCCTGGCCAAGGAGGAGTCATGAACCCCGTCGGAACCGAGGCAAAGACTGACCCAGACCCGATCACCGCAGCAATCGAGGCCCTTACAGCCGCTGCCAGCAGTACGCGCGTCATCGGACGAGGAACTCCGAACGAACACCGAGAGCCGGTCGACCTTGCAGAGATCGTCTGCCAGGTCATAACCACCGTGGCCGCCAACGCCGGGGGGATCGAAACCCTGTTGGCCGGCCGACCCGGATCGTGGGAAGCCGACTACGTGCGTCAAATCGTCTACAGCACCGCCGGCCACGAAGATGCCGATCTGCTGCGCTTCCGCACAGGGCCGGTGCGCCTGGTCGTGGACTTTGAAGGTACGTTCTACGACTTCGGGTTGGAAGGGATGTGGGGCCAAGAGCGCGATAAGGCGATCAAACACGAGCAGGACGACAGTCTCACTGAGGAGCAGATCGTCGAAGCTAGCGCACGCGTCGACGCCATCTATGAACTGTGGGACCGGGACCAGGCTGCCTACCGCGAGGCCTACACCGCCACAGTGCGCCAGGTACTGACTGCCCGTGGTCTCACATGCGGAGTCGAGGTCACCGAGACATCGCTTGAGGTTGCCACCCCTTGGGATCCAGTAGCCGACGAACTGGACGCCGCAGCGCGCGTGTCCACACCTCTGCCCATGACCGGACGACCCCCGGACTGGACGGAAGGTATCCCGGCCGACGCGCTGCGTCGCGCAGGGCTGACCTACACCGCCCGTGCGCTAAAAGCCCTCCGATGAACAACAGGCCATGAACTTGATACGGATGGAATAAGAAACGACTAACTCGTTCGTGGCTGATGCGACCATGAGCAAGGCTACGACAACCCAGGAGGGAACCCAACATGATCTGGCTGTACATCGCGGCTCTCGGCGCGGCCGCCGCCATATTGGTAGCCATCGCCACGCGACCGATCAGTTTCACGCTGAGCCTCATCCAGGCTGTCTCGCTTCTGGCCCTGGCGTTCGGGGTTATCGGCTGGTTCGCCATCCTTCGAGACCCTGTGTTCCTTTGGTATACCGGCGTTGGCGGCGGAACTTGGCTCCTGACGACTGTGCTTCGCTGGACCGCGTCATCCGGATCTCGTCCACTCCACAAGTGACCATATACGGCGCGTCATTCACAAGCTGAGAGCATGCGGTAGACGATGAGGTAATAATCGGGCAGTCTCGTTTCAGAACGAGGTGATCCCGAATGAATCAAGAACTGTTGGTGCCGGCCTACCGTGACTGGCTGCTCTCGCACCGCAGACCCCAGACAGTCCGCAACCGGGTCCACTACGCGACCCGACTCATCACCTGGGCGCAAGACCGGGGTGCCAGCCCCTGGGACCTCAATGTCCAGGACCTGGCCGCGTGGCTGCTCACCATCGGAAAGTCGCCCTCCACGCGCAAGAACGCCGCTGACGCGATCAGTACGTTCTACCGTTGGGCCGTCACGACCGGTCACACGGCCGCCAACCCGGCCAGGGATCTGCCGCGGATCACCGTACCGCGCGGCCTTCCTCGCCCGGCCCCGGACGGGGTTCTCCGCAAAGCCTCCGAGCGTTGCACCCGCCACATCGACCTACTCATGCTGCTGTTGGGGTCCTACGGAGGGCTACGGGTCTCGGAGATCGCTGCCCTGCACACCAATGACATCATCGGCTCCGGGCTGCGCATTACCGGCAAGGGCGGACATGTCCGGCTCGTTCCGATCCACCCCATACTCGTCGAACCGCTCAACCAAGTCAGCACCGGCTGGCTGTTCCCTTCAAGCAAGAACCCCACCGGGCACTACCTGCCGGGATCCATCGCCCAGCGCATCACGGACCTCCTCGATCCGGGCTGGTCTGCCCACACCCTGCGGCACCGGTTCGCCACCGAGTACTACGACAAGAACCCCGACCTGCTTGCCCTCCGCGATCTACTGGGCCACGCCGACGTGTCCACCACCATGATCTACACCAAGGTCAGCACAGACCGGCTCGCCGCCAGCGTCTCCGACCTCCCCGTCATCATCGATGTCCGCCGGGTGCGCGCCGGCCTCAAGCCCGTCGCCTGATTCCCAGCCCGCGGATCTCTCAGCCGACACACGCGGTGACCCAGCTGGCCGAACTTGGGACAACCGATGAAAGGACAATCCATGTCAATCCCGACAAAGTTCCCGATCAGGTTCACCTGCGGCCACATCGAGACCAAAGACCTCGCTTCGACCCTGGCCGGCAAGCGCAAGGCCAAGGCCTTCGGCCTCGGCAAGAATCTTGTCTGTTCCAAGTGCTTCCGGTCCTCCAACCGGGAAGAACGAAACCGGGAGAACCGGCAGCAGCTCATCGACGCCCAGACCTTCGACGAAGAGCACGGGCTGCCCGAACTGACTGGGTCGGACAAGCAGATCGCGTGGGCGACCCGTAACCGGGACCAGGTGCTCACCGAGATCATTGGATCCGATGAGACCGACTCGGACCGGGCCGAGGCCGACCAGGTCGTTGAAGCGGTCAAATCCCTGACGCGTGCCGGCTGGTGGTTGGACAACACCACCGACAAGGACCTCGACGTCGAGGACCTGATTGAGCTCATCACCACGGCCATCGACGAGACGGACGCCGTCATCAACGAGAACCCGTTCTGAGGACAGCATGATCACCCAGCCGGCACTATTTCCCGCGGAGGACAACGTGATCACCGTTAACGGCACCAAGGCTTGCGTGCAATGTCAGGCCGCCACCCGACTCTTGGACAAGAGGGACGCGCCCTATGAGTTCATTGACCTGGACGAGAACCCGAAGAAGCTGGCAGCGCTCCGTGCTGATGGGTTCCAGCAGATACCGGTCATTGAGTCGCCCACTGAACGGTTCACCGGGTTCGACCCGGTCCGTATCGAGAAGGCTGTCGCCGAGGTCCGCGCAGCCATTGCTACCCAGGGTGCTGTCGTGGCTGGCCCCGGGCGTGCACTGACGTGAACGACGTGGTGGCCACCGGCGCTGGAATTGAGGCGTCCGGTGGCCACCTCGATCGTTCCGCACGGGGCGACACACTCCCCGTCCTGGATTACCGAACTGTTTGTGACACACATCCCCCGTCGAATCCGAGGAGCCGGCCCATGATTGCCGCGAGCATTGTGAAACTTACCGCCAAGGTCACCCTGGTCGACCGCACCGGCACCCGCGTCCCGGCCGGGAGTCTGGAGCAGGCTATGGCACTGATCGCCGGGCGGGCGCACCAGTCCACCCCCGTGCTGGGGCTGTCCGCGCAGCACGAGACTGACCCGAGCTTCGACACTGGACCATGGGCTCTGGTCGAGGGCCATCTTGGCCCGGCACCGGAGACGGACGTCCCGGACTACTTGCTGGAATACACGGAGTGGCACCTGGACGACCAGGCCGGCCGTCTGTCCCCGGTCACCCCTGCCAGCCTGGACACCATCGGCCAAGCCGTGGCCACCAGAGCCGGCCACGACGTCACCATCACCAGCGACCTGCCCGGTGTCCGCACCCACCGCTACGCCCCGGCCACGGACACCACCGCGGACAGCGACGTGGCCTCAGCCGTGGCCCACGACGCCGCAACAGGCGACCCATCCTGGGTGCCGCACCTTGACCAGGACCTCCCGGGCACGGTGGACGCGGACCGGCCGATGTCGACCGCACAGGCCTTCGCGACCCGCACACAGACCCGTCGACAGGCCCTCGGCCCGGCGCGGACCGGGTGGCGAGGAACACTCAATAATGCCGTGGGTCTGTCCATCGCTCCCGGAAGGGGCGAGCAGCACACCCGGCATCTGCACACCACTATCCAGAAGGGCCTGGCCGGGCACCGCACCGCCGTCGTGGTAAACATCAAGGGCGGAGCATCCAAGACCACGGCCACCTACCTGCTCGGGGCCACCCTTGGGCGCGTCCGCGGAGGCATGGTGCTGGCCTGGGACAACAACGAGAACTCCGGGAACCTGGCAGACCGCGCACTGCCCGCCGCCCACTCCCATACTGCACTGGACTTGCTGGACCGGATCGCGGACTTCACGACCCCCGAGCACGCCGACCGGCTTGCCGGCTATGTCCGCCCCCAGGGGGACAACAAGTTCCACGTCCTGGCATCCCAAAACGAAGCCGGCAACACCGAAGTCATCGACGCCGAAGCCTTCCGTACCATGCACGCCGCTCTGCGCCAGTTCTACGGCCTGGCCCTCGTGGACACCGGGAACGCCTCCACGGCACCCACCTGGCAGGCCGCCATCGACGTCGCGGATGTGCTGGTCATTGCGATTGCCAACAAGGAAGATGCCGCCCGGCGGGCTTTCACCACCATCGATGCCCTGCGCAACCAGGGGCACGGGGACAAACTGGACAACGCGGTGGCGATCATCACCCAGCCACGCACCGCATCACCGCAGCGGCTGAAGGACATCACCGACACCCTCGAGGGCCTAGTGCGGGCCGTTACGGTCATTCCCTTCGACCGGGCCCTGGACGACGGCGGCCAGATCGTCTGGGAATCACTCTCAAACTCCACCCGACAGGCCTACCTGCAGGCCACCGCCCACGTCATCGAGGGAATGTAGCTCCAATGCCGTACAAGACCGCCGCCGGTGCCGGATGCCTGGGGGCAGCCCTGCTGGGCCTGGTCCTCAGCACCGTCCTGCTGCTACTGACGCTCTCGATGTTTGAAGGCCCGGCTTCAGCCGGCGGGGTCTGCCGACCGGAAACCGGCGACGAGTCCATACCGGGGGAGTATCGACAGGCCATCGCGGAGGCCTCGGCCCATTCCGGGATCCCCTCCAGTGTCCTGGCCGCTCAGATCGATCAGGAATCAGGGTGGAACCCGGAGGCGGTCTCGCCGGCCGGCGCACAAGGCATCGCGCAGTTCATGCCCGCCACGTGGGCTCAATGGGGTAACGGGGCAGACCCCTTCGACCCCCACGCCGCCATCGAAGCCCAGGGCCGGTACATGAAGCATCTCTACGACCAGATGTCTTCGTTGTCCGGTGATGGGAACGAGGCGATCCGTCTGACCCTGGCGGCGTACAACGCCGGACCCGGAGCCGTCCTGGCGCACAACGGCATTCCCCCGTTCCAGGAGACTCAGCAGTACGTCCAGACGATCACTACTGCTGCCGGGGGGACCGGTGGGGCCGATGCCTGTAACAGTCTTGGCGAAATCAGCATCGACGGGGTGGGCGAAGACGACTACCCGTACCGAGAGCCAGTCGGAGTCGACGGCTGGGGCCATGCCCGCAGCGCCTTCGGCCACACCCAGCGACAGTGCACCGACTTCGTGATGTGGCGCATCAACCAGGCCATGGGATGGCCCCCCGATCAGGGCGGCCAACCCCCGTTCACCTTCGCTAGCCTTGGCGTCGGCTACGGGCCCGGCCAATCCGGGGCTGGATCCTGGAAAGACATCCTCACCCAAGTCGACGGAGTAAGCGTCCACACCAGCGATCCCCGCCCCGGAGACATCGCCTGGTGGGGCTACGTCGACATCGGAGGCGGCTACGGACACGTCGGCTTCGTCGCAGCCGTCCAAGGCGACAACGCCATCATCGAGCACTACAACCTCGACACCCCCAACACCTACTCGGTGACCCGAACGCCCATCAGCGAGGTCCCTGGATACATCCGCCTACCCGCCACCACCCAGGACTAATCCACTCATGCGCTCAGCCCGCTTCACCATCGCCCTCGTCGCCGTCATCACCGTCGTCACCATCTTGATCGTGGGGATCGTCGCCCTCTTCAGCCGACCGCTGGCCCCCCATGTCGCAGGCCCCACCGACGCGTCCGTGACAACAGCGGCCCCCTCGTCCTCCCCGTCCACCACCGAAACAAGCTCAGCGTGGCAAGCCGCCACCCCAGCGACGACCGCGCCGCCGGCAACGCCTACGGCAGCCCCGACCGCAGCGCTGAAGCGTAAAGGGCTCAGTGCCGATGAGCTGGTGAACACGGCGGCCGAGGTGATGACCACCTGGGACACCACCACCGATATCTCACCCACCGACGGATACCGCCGAGCGTTGCCACTGTTCGTGGACGAGTACAAGAGCATCTTCGTCACCCCCGCCAAACCCGTTCTGCCCGAAGACTGGTGGGAAGCCGCCGAACACGACGCGACCAGCAGACCCGAAGTGCAGGTCACCGACACCTACCCCCAGGGCGACACCACGACCTACTATGTCGTCGCCTCCTGGACCTGGCAGAACGATCACGGATGGACACTGACCCCTGAACCGAAGTACATGACCTTCCAAGTCACCAAGGACAAAACCGGCTACGTCATCCAGAACTGGACGGACCAACAGCTTCAATAGCACCCTTACCCACACCGGCCGAAGGACCACCATGACAAACGACCAGCATCGCGCAAACGACCTCGCTCAACATTTGTCGTGGCTACTGACCGTCAACGATGTCGGCGACACCCCGCAGCAATTCTTCGAGCAATGGTCACGTGACCAGTGGCATTCCGTCATAGAAGTTCGCAATGCCGTAGCCAGACCTCCACTCTCGGGCTCCCACACTGGTGACTACCTCAACCCAACTGCCGTCGTGCCTGAGTGGTTGCGCAGCGAACTCAACCGGACCTGGTTCATACACCCAGGATCCGACCCGGTACCCCGCTGGGCCACCAGCATCGACCATCGCATCGACTGGTTCGCTCTAGCCGACAAACACCCAGAACTGACCGTGGGCAACCCCTACACCCAACTGATCACGCCGACGATGATGCGTGAGGCCACGGTCCTAGCTTGGTCGAAGGCTGCAGAAGTCATCACCCACGCCTACTTGGAGCCAGGCCGGGAGCCCGGCACCATTCACTGCGCAATCAACGCCCTGTACGTATGCTCCGAGCACGCCCCCACCGTGATCGTCGACATCGCAGACATCTTTGGCGGACTTCCTCCCGAGCCTGTCTGCGGAACGCAAGCGCCCCTCGACGCGTCAGCTGCTACCAATCCCGACGGTGTTTACTTCGGTTGGACATGGTGCAACATGCCGCTACCGGTCGACTTCTAATTCCAAGACAGGGGCGATCGCCACGAATGAGGGCATGGTCATCACACCGTCGGTGATGGCTGGGTCGGAAGGGCCACAGTCCGATCCATCAGGCCCTGGCCCGGTACTGTCCGTGGTCGTGGATCCGGATGAGTTCCCAGCGCCCGGAGTATTCATAGTGCTGTACGTCGATTGTGTGCAGGGGTGTCCGAGGAGCCAGCTGCACCTGAAGTCGCCACACTTCGTGATCCACAATGCCGGCGCCTCTACCTCGTTCGATGCGGTGTTCCTCGATCCACCATTTGCGCCTCTCAAACCAGCGAACAGGCTGGGCGGCCACCGAGAAGGTGCAGCCGTCCAACTCTATGCGGAGCGGGGTCCCATCGGTGGCCAACCGGACTGCGATCGATCTTGTTGTTGTTCCCATTCTTCCTGCTCTGGTTGATGTGTACGGTGCTATCCCCGCTTTCTGGGAAGAAGGGATAAGCCGGTGAGTGGTGGGTAGCACCATGGCTGAACCTATGGGGTGCCACCGACGGGATAAGCGAGAGCAAGGGGATCTTCATGACGAGGACGATCTGGGATGAGTCGTTGAAGAAATTGGAATGATGCTGCCGCGGTCCTTGGTCGGCAGTTGAGCCGGGCGCAGGATCACCGCGTCCACGGAGTTGGTCTGGGCCTGGATCTTGGTCATCGGGGTCTCTTGTGACGGAAGGGGAAAGGAGCGGGAGAAGCCAGGTCCAGTGGCCTCCCTGGGAGAAGGGACACCGGACCTGGGGTTCGGTGTGCCGGTCAGCTGGTCGGTTCGGCGACGGGGCCGACCCATAGGGTTTTGATGTTGGTGAACTCGCAGATGCCGTAGGAGCCCAGTTGCAGACATGGTGTGGAAGTCCCGGGAGTGAATCCGGGGCGGCCAGAGACCGCCTATAACCCGAAGGACTCAACATGTCGAACAACACGGGCTCCGCACAGCGCCTCCCCTGGTGGCTAGCGCCTTGCCTACTGCCCACCATCTACCGAGCAGAGTGGGCAAAGATCCGCAGGCCTGAGCGCGGAGGGCGGGCGGCCCGGACTTTTCTCGGCAACTGAACCCTGGGGATACTGGCCGGTGCTGTGTTGCTCGGAGTCGGCCTGTTTCTCGAGGGCGAATGGCCGATCGCTGGGGGGAGTGTGGCTGACAGTCGTGTCTATTCCCCTCCCCATAATCAGCGCACTGGTCCTTCCTAGCTGGCGCCTTTGGGTGGACCGTGATCGGGGAACGGCCTTGCTTGCGAGCTCCCGAGGAATTTTGGGCGGGTTCTGGTCAGTGAACGACGGTGGGCTCGAACTGGCCATGGAAGTCCTGGTTAGAGTGCTCGATCGCCGCGGCCGCGCGAGCTACAAGCCCCGGTCCGAGCGTCACGCTCGCGCCTATGAGGCAGCGGTGAAACGCCTCGGAGCGCGATCGACACCGAGAAGCGACAAGAAGCCCTCGGTTGGTGGGACGTGCGCCGAGACCGCTAATCGCTACCCCGACGCAGGTTCATGAGACGCCAGCCGTCGGGGACTTGATCGCGCAGGCCGGCTACGGCCTTCTCGTAGGTCTCGGCTTCCATGGATAGCTCCCGGACCTGGGATGGCGCGCTTCCGGACATGTCCTCCGGGAGCTGTTCGATGTGGCCGATGATCTTCACCCCGCCAGCATATGTTGCCCTGAGTGGAAGATCCCGTCGTGGCTCGTCGACCCAGTCGTCACAGAAAAGAGAATCATCCTCTTGAGGGAAACCTGTCATCATGATTGCCGCGCGCTCCGAGCAGTAACCATCAGAGGGGAGGGATAGGTCGACTACTAACGCCCGTACTTGGAGCAGGTGCCTAGGCTAGATTCCTTCTATGAGGTGCGAATGAATACACACAACTTCGGAACGTTGCGCGGCGCTGTCATCGACGCATCGCTATCGGATAACTGGTCGGACGCCGTCGAAGAGTGGCAAGTAGTCGGCGTTGAGGAAGACCAGCGCCGGACCGGAATCTGCGTCTGCGGCAAGACCGGACTTCTCTATCTCTACACAATTTTTAACCGGCAAACTCAGCAGTCTCTGGTTCCGATCGGAAGTCAGTGCATCCGCCTATTTGAGGTCGATGAGCTAAACACCAGCGTTAACGTGCTCGAGCAGCTCTTGAAGCTGCGAGCTGCATACGCCGCCGGCGATCGCGTTGATCTCACGAGCGAGTACTTCTCACGAGGGGTGCTCGCCTACCTGTGGGAGAACGGAGCATTTCCTGCGAACAAGTTCAATCGGGCGAACGGAGACAATGACTACAAGTTCCTTCTTGATGGGTTCAACCAGCGGCATGAGTTGACTGAGAACGAAAAACGTAAGGTCTGGGTGCTGGTGAACAAAACCATTAAGCCCTTCGTGATGACGGACGAACGCTTGGGGTAGGTATTCGAAGGCCAAGAACTGCTCTTTGCCAGATTCGGAGAGATGATCCCAGAAAGCCGCGTCTTCTAGCTTGATCTGCCCTCTTGCCTCTTGACGTCAAGGGCGCGCAAATTCGAGGTCTTCTCTGCCGACAGCTTTCAAGTATTCATCTCCGGCATCCGCGACCTGAGTGAGGTCCTCAGCGTTTACGCCGTCTGGCGTCAGGTTGGCCAGTTCTAGCATGCCCACCCACGCCTCAAGGGCTGCGATTTCCACGCTTCCCGAGCACCCCACTGGGCTCTTGTGCTGCTGAGCTGAATCCTCGTCGCTCTCACTTTCGAGAACCATCTTGAGGAGTCCGTATGCCATAGAGCGCTCATCTTCCGTGGCGCCGTTGACATAGTCATCCCAAAAACTGACGAAGGCTCCAGCGTGCTCGACCGACTGACATGCCGGCCGTGACACCTCCTCGCTCTCGCCGGCGTCACCTTCGGCACTTTCTTCTGGTTCTGGTGTTTCGCTTTCCGTGTCACCAAGATGGAGAATCGCTCCACCGATCACAGGCTGCAAGTTCTCTAGGTCATAATCTGACTGGCCAAAGACCCAACTTCCACCGTCGAGTACCGCTGCGCTTCCTTCCGCTTCCTGAACGTCTTCCTCGTATCCGTTCAGGAAGACTTGATGGTCAACAGAATTATCGAACGTTAAAAACAGCTCAGTCTCTTCAGCACCGCAGTAAACAGCACTACGAATATGAGATAGCAGCTCTGTCCTGAGGTCCATCAAGCATGTTTCGCTGGTCGCTTCCTCCCAGGAAGCAACCAGCGCATCCAATTCAATGTCGGCGTCGTCTCGCAGAACTTCGGTGTTCTGTGCAGTCGCAGATGTCGCAGGGGAGGAATCCGACGTCCCTGCGGACCTCACATCGGCGGCGCATCCCGTGAGAAGGAGGACCATTGCAGCAGCCACGGTCAGCGTTATAGAGGGGATTCTGGACAAGGCCATGGCTCCTGTTTGAAGTTGCTTGAACACTCTAATAATGACACGAGATGCTGTTCTGACTAGATACATCACGAAAACGCCCGATATGTTTGGGGACGGTCGGTTGACCGCAGACCAAAGCAGCCACTATGTCGACCGGCACGGCAATGGCGCATAGGCGAAAACCGTTGCAATAGCGGTTGCCCTGCGGGTGGTGTCGGTCGCGTCCTAGCGACACCACATGACGCCCATCGATCACCCGTGTCCCCCGAGGGTGATAGTCAACGGATAGCGAAGTGACATCCGTTTGATATCGCTCTAGTCGTCGCTTCAAACCCGGTGGCATTCTCAGGGCAGTGATTCGTCAATTACCTGCCGGCTATCGGCTTCCCGCTCCTCTAGTAGTTTCTGAAGATCCTTATTGATCTTCATTCCAGCGATGATTGCGAGAACGAGGAAGAGTGCTAATGAGGGCCCCCATGTCACGAGGCCTTCAGGAGCCGACTCCAGTAATTGGGCGGTTGGATCAAGGATGGCTGCACCTGCTCGGCCGAGGGCTGCAAAGCCCAGGAGTACCGAAGCGAAGCGCAGGGTGAGCAGGGATCGGAGGTCGTGTCTAGGTTTGCCGTCCGGAGCCCGGTAGGCAATTCCCAGGCCAATTACAGCGAGGGTTAGATCGACAATGAACACCGTGAAGTCGCTCCATCCGGGGGGCCACACGGCGAGGACTACCGTCGGCGCAACGCAGAGCAGGGCCGCCACAACTACGACGCATACCACGAGGACACCCGAGGCCTTGTGTCTGATTTTCCGCCCGCCGGCCGAAGCCATTTCTTTCGCTTTGAGCGTTCCGGCAGACGGCGCCGCGGCTTGATCCTTGGGAGGATCGGTATCCGGCCGCTCCGTTTCGGCGACTGCTCTTGATTGATTCATTTGCTCAGGATGCCACGCGCGCTTGTTGGGCGTGCTCCACGGTCATATCGGCAGTCCTCGATGACGGGGGCTGTTGTGGTCTTTGAGGCACCGCTCAAGCGACTAGGGCAGCGTCTCGTTGTCAAGGCGTCCATAAACGACCGTTTGTCGACGCATTGTTTTGACACGCGGCTGTGAGCCCCTGATGTGGTCACAAACCAAGTACGAAATATGTATGCTCGCCCCGAGGGTCTGAGACGGATTCTGACCCGATAGGAGGGCGCATGAACCGGCCGGAACGACTGGTGGACGCCGAGGAACCGATTCTTGTTCCCGAGGGTGTGTCCCTGGGGTACGCCAGGGTGTCGACCGCGGAGCAGAGCCTGGTGTCCCAGCGACAGCAATTGCTGGCCGCTGGTTGCTATGAGGTGTACGCGGATCAGGGCAAGTCCGGGGCGACGATGGTTCGCCCGGAGTTGGAGCAGTGCCTACGGGCGCTGCAGCCGGGAAACACTCTGGTGGTCACCAAGCTCGACCGCTTAGGCAGGACCGTGCGCGGCCTGGTGGAACTGCTGGACTCGCTCAAGGAGCGCGGCGTCGCATTCCGCTCCTTGTCCGAGGGCGTCGACACCACGACCCCACAGGGCCGGCTGATGTTCAACATCATCGCCTCGGTAGCGGAAATGGAGCGGGAGCTGATCCGCGAACGCACCATGGCCGGACTGGCCGCAGCTTCAGGCAAGGGCGGCCGGCCCATGCGTCTGCAACCTCATGATGTGCGCGAGGCGCGACGGCTCCGCGAAGACAAACAGTGGTCACTGGACCGGATCGCCACCAAGTTCAAAGTCAGTCGGTCCACCGTGATCCGCGCCCTGCGCCAGGATGGCCTGGCCGGGGATGGATACGCCGACGACAACCCTGATTCCTCATCCGGAACTCGCGGAGGTTCGCAATGAACAAGTACGGCAAGCACGCACAGGAGACCTGGAAGATACTCGCCCCGACCCAGTACGCCCAGATCCCGGACCCTGAGGCGTACTTCACGACGCTGGGGGAGGACGCAGAGACCAGCGTGGGGGATCTTTTGGTCCAGATCGCCGGCCCGGACCCGAAGGGCGAGACCTGCCTTCAGGAGGTCGGGCGGCTGAACGCGGCGAGGGCGCAGGCAGAGGAGATCGTTGGGGCCGAGATGCTGACACCTCAGGATCAGGACTCAACGGACGAGGACGAGGACTCGGAGGACGAGCCCAGCCCGATCAGCATCGACCTAAAGTTCATGCGGGAGTTTCGGCCGCTGCACCGGGAGTTGGTGGAGGAGCTGAACCAGATCGAGTTGGACCGCGATCGGCCGGACCTGTCCCGGTAGTCGAGGCAGTGACGCCCGCAGAATCTGGTGAGACGTCCCTGCCCTCCGGTGCCCGTCTCGGAAGGAAGGGAATGCCGAACCTTCGAGGCCGGACCGGGCACCCCTTAGCTCGGCTTTGAGTCGTGATCTGGCACCTCGGGTTGCATGGGTGTTTCTAGGCTCAGGTGATCCAAATGGATCAGGTGCACCAGCCAGGGGAGTGTCCGGGGTTGTCCAGAAGTCAGTCCGCACTCCACCGAGATAGGTCTACCGGTTCGCGTGTCTCCCCAGTCGAGGCAAAGTCTGCGCAGGAATGCACAGCAATCACCGTCTCCGACTGAGTGCTGAACGCGACTTGCGCCTTCAAGTCGATTGGCGCGGACATGGCAGCACCCCTGCCCTGCCCGAAGCCCGTCATTACTGACCCGCCCACCGATCTGCTCGACGAGCAGATCGGTCATTCAGTCATCACACCTCTGGCACCAAGGTGCACTCTCAGACATTGTGTCCGGGTTTCTGACATACGCGAACCCCAGCCGGCGACGAACTCGGGGCATGGAAAACACCGTGCGCCGGTGCCAGAACTGCACCCAACCGCTGCCTGGGGGCGCCCGGGCGAACCGTCGCTATTGCGACGAGGACTGCCGCCGCCAGGCTTACGGCCAGCCCGCTGCGCCGGTTGGGCGGCGGTGCGAGAGCTGCGGGAAGCGGCTGCCGAAGGGCAGCCGGAAGAACAAGCGGTTCTGCGATGCGGCCTGCCAGAAGGCCGGCTCCCGTTGCCGGACCCGTCCGGCTGCGACCACCAGCAAGAGGGCGACCGCACGGGACCTGTTGGCCGTCGTGTCCGCCCAGCTGGTCCAGACCGAGACGGCACTGGCCCAGAGCCGTGGCCGCCTCTGGGCTCGTGACCGCGAGATCGCCCGGCTGCGCGCCGAGTTGGCAAAGGCGCGGCGGTCAGCGACCAGGGCCCTGGTTAGCCAAGCCAACGACTCGGCCGGTGTCCGGGAACGGTTGGCCACGGTCAGTAGGGAGTTGTCCGCGCTGCGCCGGAACTGGTCGGCCACGGCCGAGGCTCGGATGGCCACGGCAGAGGTGACCGGCCTGCGCCAACAGCTGGCCACCCTGCAAGACGAATACGGCCAGCTGGCCGCCCGGTACCAGGAGCTGTCCGAGGCCGCCGAGCTGGCCGCAACCGAACGCCAGCAACTCCAAGGCCTGGTCCGTCAGTGGGACACCTTGTGCAAGCGGCTCTACAAGGCCACTGGTAGCCAGCCGGCCGCCGCCGTTGACAGGGACATCCTGGCCACCTGGACCCGGTTCCGGCAGGCCGTGACCACCCCGACCGGCAACCGTGGCCGAGCCCCGGTGACCGGACAGGCGGCCACGGTCGGGGGTGTCCGGTGACTGTTTCGATTTCAAAGATGTCCATCGCCTATTACCTAGACTCTGTGGCCACCGGCGACCACCGCCACCACGGACGCCAAGACCTGACCGCCTATTACACCGAGGCCAAGGCCCCGGCTGGACGCTGGGTCGGCTCCGGGCTGGCTGGCACCTCCCTGACGGCTGGCCAAGAGGTCACCCGCGTGGATGCGGTGATGCTCTACGAACAAGCCCGCGACCCGGACACCGGGCATCTGCTGGGCCGGGCCCCGATAGCCAGCCAGATGACCCCGGCGGATGCGAAGACCCCCATTGGGCGGGCGGCCAAGGCCACCCGGGAGGCGGTGGCCGGTTTCGACCTGACCTTCTCTGTACCCAAGTCCGTGTCCGCCCTGTGGGCCGTGGCCGGACCGGCGCTGCAGGGCCAGATCCAGCAGACCCACGAGCAGGCGATGAACGAGACCTTGGCCTGGGTCGAGGCCAACGTCCTGCAATCCCGGGCCGGACACGGTGGGGTTGCGCATGTGCCGGTGGCCGGGCTGGTGGCCAGCCAGTTCGACCACTGGGACTCCCGGGCCGGAGACCCGCAACTGCACACCCACACCGTGATCTCCAACCGGGTCCAACGGGTCCTGGACGGCCAGTGGGCCACCCTGGACAGCTATACCTTGCACCGGCACGTGGTGGCCATCTCCGAGACCTATAACTCGCTGCTGTTCGACCGGCTCCACCAGCAGATCGGCGCCCTGCCTGAGTCCCACTCCGAGGACGGCCAGCAACTGGCCGATGCCCTGTCCATGGCCACCGCCGAGGAGGTGTCCGCCCAGCCGGACACCATCGGCCACCGGGTCGAGCTGGCCGGGGTCCCGGACAGCCTGATCGAGGAGTTCTCCACCCGGAGCAGGGCCATTGAGGCTCGCACCGACGAACTCGTGGCTGACTGGACCACTACCCACGGCCAGCGACCCCCGGCCGCCATTCTGCTGCAACTGCGCCAGCAGGCCACCCTGGAAACCCGCACTCCGAAGCAGGACCAGTCCCTGTCGCTGGCGGAGAAGATGGTCGGCTGGCGGGAACGGTCCCTGGCCACCGGCCACGACCCGGCGACCGTGGTGGCCAACGCCGTCGGCCACTCCGACACCACCATCACCGGCGACCAGCTCACGGACGACGTGATCCATCAGCTGGCCGGTTGGACGTTGGCCGACGCGGCCACCCGGCGGGCCACCTTCACCCGGGCCAACGTGACCGCCTCGGCCGAACGCATCACCCGCCTGGTCCGCTACCGCACCGCCGCCGACCGGCACGCGGCCACCGACCGGCTCGTGGACTCCGCCGTTGCCCAGGCCGTGCAGCTGACCCCGACCCGCTCCATCGCCCCGGACACCGAGGACCCGGCCGTCGCCCACCACGGCCAATCCGTGTTCGACCATCAACGCAAAGCCGGACTGTGGACCACACGGCAGGTCATCGACGACGAGGCCTACCTCATCGGTCGGGCCACCGAGGCGGCCGGACCGCACCTGGACCCGGACACCATCACCGAACAGGTCGCGCAGGTGACCACCAGCGCCAGCCACCCGCTGAGCCGAGACCAAGCCGAAGCCACCGCAGCCGTGCTGTCCTCCCCGAGGGCGGTGCAGGCAATCATCGGCCCGGCCGGAACCGGCAAGACCACCACCATGGCCGCCGTCGCCCAGCTGTGGTCGGAAACCCACGGGCCGTCCTCCGTGGTGGGTTTGGCCCCCTCGGCGGTGGCCGCTGGGGTTCTCGGGGACGAGCTCGGGGTGGTCACCGAGAACACCACCAAGTGGCTATACGAGTCCGTCGGGGATGGGGCCGCCCGCCGCGCCCAGCGCGTCCAGCAACTTTCCAATCGGCTGCACCAACTCCAGGCCCGCCGCACCAGCGACCGCACCGCCGCCAGCATTGAACGCCTGGCTGCGAAGCTGGCCGAACAGCACGCCGCCCAGGCCCGCTACACCCTGGCCGAGAACCAGCTGCTGATCGTGGACGAGGCCTCCATGGTCTCCACCGCCCAGCTGGCCGAACTGGCCCGCCAGGCCGAGGCCACTGGGGCCAAGGTCCTGCTGGTGGGGGACCCGGCCCAGCTGGAAGCCGTGGACGCCGGCGGATTCTTGGGCTGGATGGACCGCAAGGCCGCATCGGAGCGCTTGGACATGGTGTGGCGATTCCGGAACGAGTGGGAACGGGAGGCCTCCCTACGCCTGCGCACCGGAGACCCCACCGTGCTCAACGAGTACGCCGCCAACGACCGGATCCACGGGGCACCCGGGGAGGACGCTGCCGACTCCGCCTATTCGGCGTGGTTGGCCGACAAACGGGCCGGGCTCTCCACCATCCTCATCGCCTCGGACAACGCCACCGTGGCCGATCTGAACACCCGCGCCCAGGCCGACCTCGTGACCAGTGGCGACGTGGACGTCGAGCAGACCGTCACCCTGCGTGGGGAGGCCACCGCCGGGGCCGGGGATTTGGTGCTGGCCCGGCGCAACGACCGGTCCCTGCGCGATGAGACCGGGGCGTTCATCGCCAACGGCACCCGGCTGACCCTGACCGGGATCAACCCGGACGGATCCGCGACCGCACGCAACGAGACCACCGGGGGAGTGCTCACCCTGGACCCGGACTACCTCGCCAGTTCCACCGAACTCGGGTACGCGACCACTGCGCACCGTTCCCAGGGCGTCACCGTGTATTCTGCCCACGCCGTGGTCAGCGCCGGACTGTCCCGCGAGTTGTTCTACGTGGCCATGACCCGCGGCCGCCAGGCCAACCACGCCTACGTCGACTTCGGGGCCGACCACGAGGCGCACTCTCCGGACGAGTGGGGCCTGCTCACCGAGACCCCACCGGCCGAGCGTCCGGTGACTGTCCTCGAGGGCGTGCTCAAACGGGAATCCGCCGAGCACACCGCCCACGAGGTCCGCGACGCCCAACGGGCCTGGTCCAATGACCTGGGCCGGATGGTCCACGAACTGGATTACCTCAAGTGGGCCGCCCGCTCGGCCCGCACCCACGAATGGGTGCAGGACGCCTACGGGGACGACCCGGAGACGGTGGCCCGGTTGAGCGAAGCCGCGACCTGGCCGCAGCTGGTCAGGGCCGACCCTTCCCTCCACCACCAGGGCGAGACCCGTGCCGAGGATGCCGTGCCGGAGATCCTGGCTCGCTGCACCTCACGCACCGAGGAACCAGCCCTGGCCGCGCCTGAGCATCCGCCCGCCAGTCAGCGAGAGGTCACCGCAGACCTGGTGGCCCGGATTCACCGGGAGCTCGACGGCCGACTGGATCGGATCGATGTATAGACGGGGTTCTCGGTAGCGGGTGTGTAGCGATCGGGTAGCAGTCGGGTAGGGATCCGGTAGCGCACCGGGTGGGGTTCTTCGGAGGATGTCTTTCATCTACAGCA